>JAYNYG010000055.1:0-21285 GCA_038102935.1 Alphaproteobacteria bacterium
ATCCTCCTCTAAATCATACCCTCAGTCTGTCCCATGTGCCCTGACGCCGGACAACAGTCTATGGAGATTAGTAAGCGCGCCTGAGCCAGCTATGCTGCATCTTCCTTGATCATATCAGCCGCCTTTTCGGCGATCATGATCACAGGCGCATTCGTGTTGCCAGAGGCCAGCAGCGGCATGATTGATGCATCAACGACCCGCAATCCATCGACGCCATGCACGCGCAGCCGGTCGTCCACCACGGCTGTAGGGTCGGAATTTGGCCCCATCTTGGCAGTGCCGACAGGGTGATAGATTGTCATGCCGGTGCGGCGGACATAGTCCAATATCTCGCCGTCAGTCGCGCAATCAGGCCCAGGGCTCATCTCGAAGGAGATGTATGGGGCAAGCGCTGGCTGCGCCGCGATATTCCGCGCGATTTTGACGGCGGCGATAAAAGCGTCGCAATCGCTCTTCACGGATAGCAGGTTCGGCCGAATTGAAGGCGCTGTCGACGCATCCGGGCTTTGGATGTGGATCGTGCCACGGCTGTCTGGGCGGAGCTGCGTCGGGCCGATGGTGAATCCGGGTTCCGTATCAAGCACGCGGTCTGCGGCGCTTTTAAAGCTTGCGGGCGTCATGAAGAATTGGACGTCTGGCGTCTCGAATTCAGGCCGTGTACGGGCAAAGCCCATGACCGTGGCCGCCGTGTTGGTCAGCAAGCCCTGTTTCGCCGTAATGAATTTCAGGCCTTCCCATACTTTTTTGAGGCCATGGCTGCGCTCATTCATGCTGGCGATGTTTTTCGCGCGCCAATTGATCCGGCAGGCGTAGTGGTCCTGATAATTTGCGCCGACGCCCCTCAGTTCATGCTTTACCTCAACGCCTGCAGCTTGCAGCACATCCGGGTCCCCAATGCCGGAGAGTTCCAGCAATTGCGGCGATTGAACAGCGCCCGCCGCTAGGATCACAGCTTGCCCCGCCATCGCTTCGGTCATCGCGCCATTCTGGCGGTAGCGAATGCCCGTCGCGCGCTTGCCGTCCATCAAGACGAATTCTGTCATCGCGTTGACGGCGATCTTCAGATTGGGGCGGCCCCGCGCCGGGTCCAAAAATGCGGTGGCGGTGCTATGGCGCTTTCCGGACGCGATGGTCGATTGAGAATAGGCCCAACCTTCCTGGTCGGCGCCGTTATAGTCTGGATTGATTATGTGCCCAGCCTCACTGCAGGCCTGCAAGAAAACATCGGCCAGCGGGTGTTCCTCATTCGGCGGCGCGACGTTGAGCGGCCCGCCCTTGCCGCGAAACTCATCCGCATCGCCATAAAAATTCTCTGATTTCTTGAAATAGGGCAGGACGTCCTGAAAGCTCCATCCGCGATTGCCGAGCTGGCCCCAGCCGTCGTAGTCCCGGGCCTGGCCGCGCACATACAGCATACCGTTGATGGAGGATGAGCCGCCAAGCACCTTGCCGCGCGGGATCGGGATTTTGCGGTCGCCTGTTGCTGGGTCGGGGTCGGTTTCGAACATCCAATTCAGGCGCGGATCATTCATCAGTTTGCCAAAGCCGATTGGCGCATGGATCCAGAAATTCTTATCCGGCCCGCCTGCTTCTAGCAGCAGCACAGATGTCTTTGGGTCTTCTGACAGCCGGTTCGCTAACACACATCCTGCAGAGCCTGCGCCAACGATTACATAATCGAACGTCTCAGCCATCGAAGCCATCCCTATTGTCCAATTTTGGCGGAAAGCTTATCCCATCGGTGCGTTAACGGAAGAGGCGATGCGCGCGTGCCAGACAATGAACCCCCATCGCTGCAGGATCAGGCCGTCGCCGACCATTATGTGGCCTATCCCTATCCCGCACGCGATCCTCGAGACGAGGCTGCTCGGTTGATCGAAGGTTCGCCGAGCCGGTTGGCGGAGCTGGAGCATTATCTGTTTGCCGGTCGCTTGCCCTCGCCATTCCGGGCGCTTGTCGCGGGCGGCGGTACGGGCGATGGCGCGATCCAGTTGGCGCAACAGATGACTTGGCGCGGGATCGAGGGCGAGGTCGTGTGGCTCGACTTATCGCCTGCGTCAAAAGCCGTGGCTGAGGCGCGGGCTGCTGCGCGGAATTTGACCAATATTCGCTTCATTCAAGGCTCGTTGCTAGAAGCGAAAGCGTTCGTTGGCGCCGGGTTCGACTACATTGATTGTTGCGGCGTGCTGCATCATTTGGATGATCCGGAAACTGGATTGGCTGCGCTCAAAGCGGTGATGAAGCCTGAGGGTGGCATGGGCGTTATGGTGTATGGTGCGCTCGGGCGGCGTGGGGTCTATGACATGCAGGCGATGGCGGAGGCGTTAGCGCCGCCGGATATGCCGCCAGCGGACCGGCTGGCGGTCGGTCAGCGCCTTTTCAACGACCTGCCAGGCGTCAATTGGTTGAAGCGCAATCCCTTTGTCCGTGACCATATTGATGGCGGTGAGGCCGGGTTTTACGACCTCCTGCTGCATGCCCGGGACCGCGCATATACCGTTCAGGACTTCGCGGCGCTGGCGGAGAGCGCCGGATTGGGCGTTGTCTCCTTCATCGAACCTGCGCGCTATGACCCCGCCGCTTATCTGACAGACCCAAAGCTTATTGCAGCGACGTCCAACTTACCGCTGCTCGATCGCGCCATCTTTGCTGAACGCCTGGCTGGAAACATGACGACCCATGTCGCCTATCTGGCCGATGCGGCGCGCGCCGACACGGCTTCGGCGCAACCGGATGATTTGGGCTGGATCCCGGTGCTGCGCGACCCATATACGAAGGATGCGTTGGCCAAAACAGCGCGTAGCGGCAAGATCGTGGCGGATACGCTTGGCGTTAAGCTGACGCGGATTCTGCCGCGCCGAGCTCCGGCCATCCTCCGCCGTATCGATGGCGCTACCTCACTTGCTCACATCTTGCTTGATATTCAACAGGCTGACGCTGGCCTCACGGAAGACGCATTTCTGCGGGATTTTCAGGCGCTATTTGAAGCGATAAATGGCCTCAACCTCATGTGGCTCTGCCGTGCCGATTGAACGGGGCTTGGCCCGCGCTAGGCCATCGGTCTAAGCTTTGGTCACACATATCAAAAAGACCACCCGGGAGGGGACCCTCATGCATTTCGACTATTCTGATCAAACCAAGGAAGTTTGCGCACGCGTTGAAGACTTCATGGACCGTTACGTTCTGCCAAATGAGCAAAAATACTACGATCAGCTCGAAGAAGGGGACAACCGCTGGAAGGTCGTGCCGATCCTGGAAGAGGTCAAACAGAAGGCGAAGGATGAAGGCCTTTGGAACTACTTCCTACCGGAAAGCCTGAATGGCGCCGGCCTCACAAACCTCGAATACGCACCGGTTTGTGAAATTATGGGCCGCGTGCATTGGGCGCCGGAAGCCTTCAACTGCTCGGCCCCTGATACCGGCAACATGGAAGTGCTGGAGCGCTACGGCAACGCTGAGCATAAGAAGGAGTGGCTGGAGCCGCTGCTGAACGGCGAAATGCGCTCTGCCTTCGCCATGACGGAGCCTGCAGTCGCCTCATCTGATGCGACCAACATTGAATGCCGGATTGAGCGGGATGGCGACGAATATGTCATCAACGGTCGGAAATGGTGGACCAGCGGCATCGGCGATCCGCGCTGCAAGATCCTGATTCTCATGGGAAAGACGGATCCGTCGGCGCCGACATACCGTCAGCAATCCATGATCTTGGTCCCGCGCGATACGCCGGGCATTAAAATTGAACGCATGTTGCATGTCATGGGCTTCGATGATGCGCCGCATGGCCATGGCGAGGTGCTATTCGAGAATGTGCGTGTGCCAGCGTCCAATATGCTTCTGGGCGAGGGTAGGGGCTTTGAGATTGCGCAGGGTCGGCTTGGGCCAGGGCGCATTCATCACTGCATGCGCATCATCGGCGTCGCTGAACGCGCGCTGGAGATGATGTGCGAGCGCGCAACCCAGCGCGTCACCTGGAACAAGCCTCTGGCAGAACGCGATAACTTCCTGGAACGCGTCGCGGACGCCCGCATCAACATTGAAATGTGCCGCCTGCTCACGCTGAAGGCTGCATACATGATGGACACGGTTGGCAACAAAGAAGCCCGCCAGGAAATCGCGATGATCAAGGTGGCGGCGCCGAACATGGCGCTGCAGGTCATCGACAACGCGATGCAGGCCCATGGCGGCGGCGCTATGAGCCAGGCTTTCAAGCTGTCCTACATGTGGAGCCGTATGCGCGCGCTCCGCTTTGCGGACGGCCCGGATGAAGTCCACCGCCAGCAAATCGCGAAGCTGGAAATGCGTCGCCAAGTGAATTGGCCACCGCGCGCAGCTCGTGCGGCTGAGTAGGCGATAAGGCCTTTAGGATATGAAACGGTCTGCGTGATGGTCCCCTCGTTCCCTTAAATGGGGGAGGGGACCCTCGCGGGGGCCGCATGTCTTACTGAGGGGCCGTATGCCGGATTTCTCATTGGAAATTGCCGCCCGCGCCAACGGGGTGAAGGGGCCGGTCATCGGCGTCGATGAGGTCGGTCGCGGGCCTTGGGCCGGACCTGTCTATGCCTGCGCGGCGCTTTTGTTTGAACAATCTGCGCCACCAGAATTCTTGAACGCGCTTGCAGATTCGAAGGCGCTCTCAAAGAAGAAGCGTGAGGCGCTGGCGCCTGAAATCTCAAAATACGCAACGGTGGCGCTCGCTGAAGCGACCGTTCGGGAGATTGAGGAATTCAATATTCTGGGCGCCACGAAACTTGCCATGCAGCGCGCCGTCAACGCGCTGCAAATCCAAATCGAAACCCCTATCGGATTGGCGCTCATAGACGGAAACCAGCCGCCGAAACTGTCCTGTGACGCGCAATCTGTGGTCAAAGGGGACGGAATTTCGGCTTCAATCGCTGCCGCAGCAATATTTGCAAAGGTCGCGCGGGACCGGCATATGGCCACGCTCGCAATTCAACATCCTGGGTATGGTTGGGAGCGAAACGCAGGATATGGCGTGGCGGCGCATAAAACTGGGTTGTATTCGTTAGGGGTAACGATTCATCATCGTAGAACATTCACTCCCGTCTCCAAGCTGCTGACTCAAAAAGATTCTTGACGCGAGTCTGCTTGTGGATAAGTTGACCCCTTCATTCCAGAGGGGCGGCGACGTGTTGGACAAAATTTTAATCGGCGATTGCATTGAGCAGATGAAGACTCTGCCGGACGGTTCGGTAGACGTGATCTTCGCCGACCCACCATACAATCTCCAACTCTCCGGCGATCTTCGCCGTCCGAACGATAGCGTCGTCGATGCTGTTGATGATGATTGGGATCAGTTCGAGAGTTTTGAAGCCTACGATAAATTCAGCCGAGCCTGGCTGACAGAAGCCCGCCGTATCCTGAAACCGGACGGCACGCTCTGGACCATTGGCGCCTATCACAACATCTTCCGGGTCGGCTCAACGCTGCAAGACCTTGGGTTCTGGATGTTGAACGATATCATCTGGAATAAAACCAACCCGATGCCGAACTTCCGTGGCCGCCGTTTCACCAACGCCCACGAAACGCTGATCTGGTGCTCACGCAGCAAAAGCAGCCGCCACTATTTCAATTATGACGGAATGAAATCCTTGAATGATGGCCTGCAGATGCGAAGCGACTGGACTTTGCCGATCTGCTCGGGCGGTGAACGTCTTAAGATCGACGGCAAGAAGGCGCACCCAACCCAGAAACCAGAAGCCTTACTCGCGCGTGTCATCATGGCGTCGACCAAACCTGGGGACGTTATTCTGGACCCATTCTTCGGCTCCGGCACGACTGGCGCTGTCGCGAAACGCCTCCGCCGGCATTGGATCGGTATTGAGCAAGATGAAGGCTATGCAAAGATCGCCAAAGAACGCATCCGCAAAGTGACGCCCGCCAATGATGATGAGGTGACCGAAGCGCCTTCTAAGCGCGCCGAGAAGCGCATTCCATTCGGTTGGGTTGTCGAGCGCGGGCTGTTGAATGTCGGCGATGTTCTAACCGATCCAGCGGGCCGCAACGCCGCCCGTGTCCATGCCGATGGCAGCCTGATTGTGAGCGGACGCGAAGGCAATCATCGCGGTTCCATTCACCAAGTTGGCGCCGCCGTTCAAGGCGCCGCTGCATGCAATGGCTGGACCTACTGGCACTTCAACCCCGGTGCCGGCCCGAATCAACCCATCGACGTCCTCCGCCAGCGCCTTCGAGCGCAGTTAAACTAGTCTTAATCCGCTGTGATCGTTCGCATTTAGACTATGTTTAGGGCGAATGCCTGATACTGCCGGGATTAGAATCTTAGCAGCAATTTCAGTTAGGACATTCGATGCAAATAAGCGGTGGAAATCTTACTCAGGTGATTGGAGGCATGGGCCTCGATCGCGCCCAACCCAATCGCCCGGCGAACAAGCCCGCTGAGCCAGTAGCGCCCATTACAACAAGGAACCCGGCGCCCAATTCGTTCCAGCAAGAGCAATTGCATGCTCGCGCCGTTCAGGCCTCGCCGAAAGCGGATTAACCGCTACCGCCGCCGAACCCGAACCTTCCGCGCGGCAGCATCATTAATTTGAAAGTGTGACCCGCGGTCAAACCAATTGGTCTGCATAGGCAAACAAGGCTGGCGTCCCGCCAGTGTGCCAGAAGAGCACGCGTTTCCCGCTTAACTCCCCAGCTTTCACCAGCGCTAGAGCGCCGGCCATCGCCTTGCCGGTATAGACCGGATCAAGCAACAAGCCCTCCATCTCCGCCGTTTGTTTGATAGCGGAGCGGACGTGGTCGTTTAGCTGACCGTATCCAGGCGCCAGAACGCCGTCGAACAACCGCACGTCCGTGTCTGGAACCTGCACATCCAAGCCCATTAATGCGGCGAGGTCTGCTGTCCGCTTCGTGACCCGCTGGGACTGAGCCTTAGCATTCCTTCTCACACAAATTCCGTAAACAGACGTCCTATCGCCAAGCGCGCGTAGGCCTAACAGAATGCCGGAATGCGTTAGCGCGCTGCCGGAGCTGACGATGATTTCATCAAATGGCGGCAGGCCCGCCTCGATCAATTCCAGCGCCGCCGCAACATAGCCAAGCGCTCCCGTTGGCGGGCTGTCGGCGCCAAGTGGGATAACATAGGGCGTTTTGCCTTCCGCCCTGAGGCCGTCCGCAATCGCTGCGACAGAGGCGTCTGCGCCAGCCTCATCCTCGCCTTCGGGATAGGTATGGAAGGTCGCGCCAAACAGCTTGTCCAGTAAGACATTGCCGTTAGTCTGATATAGCGCGCTCGTATCGGGCACCCGGTCTTCAAGCTGGATATGACAATCCATGCCGTAGCGCCGCCCCATGGCAGCCGCCGTGCGCATGAAATTGGATTGAACGGCGCTGGTGATTAGCAGTGTGTCGGCGCCCTTGGCCTGAGCCGCGCCGATATAGAACTCCAACTGCCGCACTTTGTTGCCGCCAAAGGCGATGCCCGTGCAATCGTCACGCTTTACCCAGAGATCGAGCCCATGTGCGCCGCCAAGTCTCGGCAAATGCTCAATAGGCGTCGGCGCATGGGTGGCTTCGACCCGTGGGAATTTAGCAAGCGCTCTGCGGACGGTGGCGGACGACACGACCTACTTCGCGCACATCGGGATTTTGTAACCGCTCGGCAGTTTGGTTTTTGCGTCCCCGCAGGCTGAATTCAGCATGTCCTGATCCAGTCCGCTGGCGTCGGTCAGGTCCGCGCCGGAGAAATTGGCAAGCCGGATCAAGGCGTCGTCAAAGCGGGCGTCCTGCAAGGATGCGCCGGTGAAATCTGCGCGGGTTAGGCGAGCGCCTTCCATATTGGCGTCTTTCATATCGGCGTTTCTGAGATTGGCGCGCTCGAGGTCCGCGTATTTCAGGTTGGCGCGCTGCATGCCGACTGCTTTTAAGTCCGCACGTTCAAGCCTGATGCGCTCCATATCAGCTTTCGACATATTGGCGCCGACAAGGGTGGCGCGCTTCGCTAGAACGTTGGTCATGATCGAGCCACTGAGGTTGGCGCCCGTTAGATCAGCTTTTTCCATATCGGCTTCGGCTAAGTCGGCCTGGGAGAAGTTCGCTTTAGAGAGATTGGCTTTCTCAAAATCAGCCCCGGCGGCATTAGCGCGGGACATATTAGCGCCGCTGAGATCCGCCTTCTCAAAATCAGCCCGGCGCATGTCAGAGCGAGAGAGATTGGCGTCCCGCATATTGACCTCTTTGGCGTCAATATCCCGGAGCCTCGCGCGGGAGAGATTGGCGCCGACATGCTGACCACGGCTGATCGATGCGCGTTTTAGGTCACATTTGCTGCAGTCATTTTTCGCTTTAAACGTCGCTAAATCATCCATGTCCATGGATGATGCAGGTGCGGCAAAGGTAAGTGCTGCGGCACAGGCGGCGAGGGCGGCGAACTTTCGCATGGGATAGCCTCCAAATCATGGGCGCGGGGAATCGGATCAGCGCACTAAGATATAACGTGGCCCTTTATAGACGGTTTCGCCAGTGTGGAATTAGCCCGGCAGTGATCTCAAACGTTCTAGAACGTCGGGCAGTTCCTTGATGTCTTGGATCGCGGCTAAATCTGGCCGGGCTTCAGCGACGCCGCCATATCCATAAGCGGCCACGATTACGTCGAGGCCAGCAGCTTCGCCAGATCCGATATCCTGGGGCCCATCGCCGACGAGTATGGCGGCTTCTGGCGGGATATCGCCTACCAATGCGAGCGCTGCTTCAACATGTGCTGGGTGTGGCTTCCGGTCAGTGACGGCATCGCCGCCCACCACGCCTTCTAGGTAGTCCCAGAACCCAAGCCCTCGTAGGAGCTTTTCGGCAGCGATTTGTGGCTTATTGGTGCATACAGCCAGTTTGAGGCCCAATGCCGCCAGCGCGGCCAAGACATCCAATGCGCCAGGAAACGGATCGCCGCCATGGCCCTCACGCGCATAAAAATCCAGGAAGAGCGCCGTTTCTTCCCGTGTGGCGGCTGCATCATCTGGCAGGTCAGCGGCTGCGCGCGCCCGCTCGACAAGCGGCCCTGGGCCGTCGCCGATCATGGCGCGGACGGCTGCAAGCGATGGCTCCGGACGGCCGAGACTCCGCCATGTGGCAGCGAGGCCGCGGGCGATCGCAGGCGCGCTTTCGCTTAAGGTGCCGTCCAGATCAAAAATGACGGCTCTAAGTGGCGGCAAATCGGCTGAGCGCGTGTCGGTAGAGTTTTTCATAGTTTCGCCTTATTAAGCCGCCAAAACCGCATCAAATGTGATTGCCGCCTCTTCGATACAATTCCAGTAGGCTGATATAAAGGCGCATGTGGTTCAATACTCTCTTATTAAACGGCAAACCCTGTATATTGCAGGGCGATTCCGGGGGCGGGGACGATACTTGACTGATAATCCCAATTCGCAGGCCATGGGCGTCGGCGCGATCATTCTGGGCGCGGGCATGGGCACGCGTATGCGCTCGGCGCTGCCAAAAGTGCTCCATGCCGTCGGCGGCCAGCCAATGGTCAGCCATGTTGTTGATGTGGTGGAGGCTGTTGATGCCGCCAGGGTCGCCGTTGTCGTGGCGCCAGGCTTTGAGAACGTCGCCAAGGCCGTCGCGCCTGTTCCAACGGCTATTCAGCAGGAAGCGCTCGGCACGGCCCATGCGGCGCTCGCAGCGGCAGATTTGTTCGAGGGGTTGGCGGGCGACGTCTTCATCCTGTTTGGCGACACCCCGCTGATTCGCCAGGAAACGCTGCAAGCCATGTTGGATCGTCGCCGGGCTGAGGATGCGCCTGCGGTCGTCGTGCTGGGCATGCGGCCTGCGGGTGAGAACGCCTATGGCCGCCTGATTACGGGTCCAGATGGCGCGCTCGACAGGATCGTTGAGTTTAAGGATGCGAATGCTGAAGAGCGGGCTGCGCCGCTCTGTAATTCCGGCGTGATGCTGGTCGACGGCGCCATGCTTTTTGATCTTCTGCGGAAGGTCGGCAATGACAATGCCAAGGGCGAGTATTATCTGACGGATATCGTGGCGCTTGCCAGGGCGGCAGGCGGGTCGGCAGCGGTCGTCGAAGGACTGGAAAGCGAGCTTTTGGGTGTCAACGACAGATCGGACTTGGCTCAGGCCGAGGCCGAGTTCCAACGCCGAAAACGCGCCGCCGCCATGACTGCAGGCGCGACGCTGATAGCGCCGGAGACGGTGTTCCTCAGTCACGACACTGAGATCGGCCAAGATGTGATCATTGAGCCAAATGTCGTGTTCGGCCCTGGCGCGAAGATCCTCAGCGGCGCGCATATCCGCGCTTTCAGCCATATTGAAGGCGCCGTCGTTGCGTCTGGCGCCGTGATCGGCCCGTATGCACGCCTCCGCCCTGGCGCTGATATCGGGGAGGGCGCCAAGGTTGGTAATTTTGTGGAAGTGAAGGCTGCGACCTTAGAAGCCGGGGCTAAAGCCAACCATCTGTCCTATATCGGCGACGCGCATGTGGGCGCGGGCGCGAATATCGGGGCAGGCACGATCACTTGCAATTATGACGGCTTCTTCAAATACAAAACAGAGATCGGCGACGGCGCCTTCATCGGTTCAAACTCTGCACTCGTGGCGCCGGTGAAAATTGGCGCGGGCGCGATTGTCGGCGCTGGCAGTACAGTCGCCCGCGATGTGCCAGCCGATGCGCTGGCGTTGACCAGGGGCGATCACACAAAGCGCGACGGGTGGGCGAAAGCCTTCCGCTCGCAGAAATCCAAGGCCAAAGCGGCCGCCAAGAAATCTTGATATTCAGGAGTATCCGCTGATGTGCGGCATCATTGGAATTGTCGGCAAGAACCCGGTCGCCCCGTTGCTGGTTGATGGCCTGAAGCGCTTGGAATACCGGGGATATGATTCCGCCGGTATCGCCACGCTAGTGAATGGCCATATCGGCCGCCGCCGTGCTGAGGGCAAGCTCGTCAACTTGGCGGATTTGGTGGACAAAGAACCGCTCGAAGGCGTGATCGGCATTGGCCATACGCGTTGGGCGACACATGGCGCGCCAAGCGAACGCAATGCGCATCCCCATGCGACGGATCAGGTCGCTGTCGTCCACAACGGCATCATCGAGAATTTTGAGGACCTGCGCGAAGAGCTGGCGGCGCAGGGCGCCGTGTTCGAAACAGATACCGATACGGAAGTCTTCGCCAAGCTCGTGACGCATCACATGGAAGCGCTTGGCTTGGAGCCAAAGGAGGCCACCCACAAGGCGCTTGGTCGTATTGTCGGGGCCTTTGCGCTGGCTGTGATCTTCCGTGGCCGCCATGATCTGATGATTGGCGCGCGCCAAGGCAGCCCCTTGGCGCTTGGATATGGCGACGGTGAGAAGTATCTGGGCTCTGACGCGCTGGCGCTCGCGCCATTGACGCAGAAGCTATCCTATTTAGAGGAAGGCGATTGGGTCGTCATCGAAGGCGATCAGGCGACGATCATGGATCGTGAGGGCACAGTTGTCGCCCGTGAGGTGAAGCATTCCGCACTTTCCGGCGCGATGATCGGCAAGGGCAATCACCGGCACTTCATGGAAAAGGAAATCCATGAGCAGCCAACCGTGATCGGCGACACATTGCGGGCGCTGTATAGCCACACCACGCATTCTGTGCAGCTGCCGGAGTTGCCCATCAACCTGGCCGATGTATCGCGATTTACCGCGACGGCATGCGGCACAGCGTTCTATGCCTGCCTCGTCGCCAAGTATTGGATGGAGCAAGTCGCGCGCGTGCCGATGGATGTCGATATCGCATCCGAATTCCGCTACCGCGAAGCGCCGCTGCCAAAAGATGGCGCAATGATCTGCGTTTCCCAATCTGGCGAAACCATCGATACGCTGGAAGCGCTCCGCTACGCCAAACGACAGGAGCAAATGATCCTCTCCGTCGTCAATGTGCCGGAGAGCGCCATTGCGCGCGAAAGCGACGGCGTGCTGCAAACCTTGGCAGGTCCAGAGATCGGCGTTGCGTCCACCAAGGCATTCACGACACAGCTAACGGTTCTGGCCGCACTTGCGATCCAAACCGCGACAGAGCGGCAATCGATAGACGGCGCCCGTGCAGCCGCACTGACCCATGCGCTCATCGAAGTTCCGGCGCTTATGGCCCAGGTGCTTGCGGCTGAAAGCCATATTCGCGACGTAGCGATCAAGCTTTGCGAGGCGCGAGATGTATTGTATCTCGGTCGCGGTTCCGCCTATCCAATCGCCATGGAAGGCGCGCTCAAGCTCAAGGAAATCTCCTACATTCACGCCGAGGGCTATGCCGCTGGCGAAATGAAGCACGGCCCCATCGCGTTGATTGATGAGGCGGTTCCGGTCGTCTTCGTGGCGCCGTATGACAATCTCTTTGAAAAGACAGCGAGCAACTTGCAGCAGGTTGTCGCGCGCGGCGGGAAAGCCATCCTGATTTCAGACGCAGAAGGCATCGCCGAGGCCGGAAAATACGCCACAGAAACCATCGAAATGCCCGCCTGCGACCCGTTCATCGCCCCCATCCTCTACTCCGCCCCCATCCAACTGCTGGCTTATCATGCGGCGGTGGCAAAGGGCACGGATGTGGATCAGCCTAGGAATTTGGCGAAATCTGTGACGGTGGAATGAGCGGAAGCCGGACAGAGATATGGCGGTTATGGATGCATAACGCGCCGTAACGTTTCTTGTCCTTGCGTAGCATTGCCGGAAGTATATCATCGCCTCACCACATTATGGTTGATTAAAGGTCGGGCGCTGCATGGGTTTCGTTGAAGCGAATATAATATGCCTTTTGAAGTTCGCGACGTTTTCCGGCAGGGCTTCGCGGTCTGAATTCTGGTGGTTCACGCTCTTTCTAAACTGTATCTACGGTATCGCTTGGTATGTTGATTCAGTGATCGCGGGCGTGCCGTTTGAGCACTACACTGAGTTCTTCGGCTGGGCCGAGACTGCCACATTTGGTTTGTCGCTGCTGCCTTCAACCGCCGTAACTGTGCGCCGACTGCACGATATCGGGAAGTCTGGCTGGTGGTGCCTCATCTGCCTTACGGGACTGGGAATTTTCGTGGTTTTGTATTGGTGTTTGTGTTCGAGCCAGGCTTCAGAAAACCAATATGGCAGTATCCCAAAAGGGGTGGAGCCAGCTAAGTCGGCAGGGGCTGGCCTGCGGATCGCGATGATCGCTGGGGTGGTCGTCGTGGGGCTGTTTCTATCCGGTGGTATCGCTTTCTATGTCGCGCCCTTGGTGGGGTATGTTCCACCATTCGGTGTGGTTACAGGTGATGACTTGCCAGACAGGCAAATCAAGAGACTGCGCGATGGAAAGATCCTTCATGAAGGTGAGAAGGTCGACTATTTTTATGCGTTTTGGGATTTCGACGACTTCGAAGAAGGCGCCATCCTGACGAAAGACACGGTGATTTATTACTCGATTGTAAATGGCGCCACGGATGTCGCGCGGTTATCGCTCATCAATATCAGCCACATTGAACAGCTAAGTGAAGGCAGTTTTCTCGAAGACAGCGATTACCGTATTTTTGGCGGCATGGGCGCGCGTTGGGAGTACATTACGATCAAACTTTCTGTAGAGAATAGCGGCCATGAGAAGTTCATGTTGCGCTTGTATGAAAATGCGGAAATGCCCATATCTATCAAATGAAGACGGCGCTTGATGACGACCCATTTGATGAAGTTGAACCTCGCCCGGGCGCATTCAGGCGCCTGACTGGTCAAGCCGCTGCATTTCTTGCTGCGGGATCTCTCGGGATCATGGCCGGGTTCTTCTTTGCGTTCTCAAACCCGACGATGCCAGGGCTGGCTGCGGTGGACGCTGTCGTATTCATCCCGGCAATGCAGGAGATCAATCTTGCGGTCCGGAATGGGGTGTTCTTCCTAGCTTTTTTCGGACCTCTGCTATTTTGCGGGCTGGCGCTCGTATTCACCAAACAAAACCTGATCTGGATCATCGCGCTTGGCCTTTACGGAGCGGCGTTTGGGATCACAATTGAAGTCAATGTGCCAATCAATGAGGCGATGGCGCTCTGGTCGCCATCATCCCCGCCAGCCAATTGGGCTGAGACGAGGGACACATGGATCCAGGCTAATCACTTGCGCGCAACTCTATCGTTTCTCGCATTCTTGATTGCCCTTGTGGGTGTTCACGTGAATGGCGTTTCGGCTGGCCGTGCCGACGCCAGTCGAGGTGCGTAGCCTTGCCGCTTAGGCGCCAGGCCTCAACGCTGACTGCACCTCAATCTGATAGCCTTCTGGATCGTTGAAAACGAAGGCCCGGATGCCGATTGGGTCGTTGGTACGGGGTTCTGATAGAGCATCCACTGCCTGCGTGCTGATCCAGGCGTGCCAAGCGTCCAAATCGGGCACGCGAATGCAGAATTGAACCGGCTTTGTCTCCGCCGCCCTGTGCGACCCTCGGCTTTCATCAACGAGGCCAATATGGCCCGTCCCGGCGGCGCGATAGATTTTCGACCAACCTTGATCGATCACAAGCGGGAAACCAAGCACGGTTTCATAGAACGCCATCGCACGTGACAGGTCGCGGTAATAGAAAAATGTGATGGAGAGCGTTGCAGCCTCGGGCGGAATAGTTGGGGCTTCAGGCATTGTTTGGCTTCCTTGTGTGACTGCAGCGCAGGCTTCTATGCTTCAGCATAGCCCAAGCGCCAGGAGCCGCCGATATGTCCATTCTTCCCCCTGATAAGCTGCGACGTATGCTGCGACAGATGCTGACGATCCGGCGGTTTGAAGAACGCGCGTCCGAAGGCTTCCTTGCGGGCGATATCTATGGCGTCGTCCATGCTTATATCGGCGAAGAAGCGGTTGCGGTCGGTGTGTGTGAGGCGCTGCGGGAGGGGGATCAAATCATCTCCACCCATCGCGGCCACGGCCATTGCATCGCGAAAGGCGCGGACCTGAACCGCATGATGGCGGAGCTGTATGGCCGCCAGGACGGCTACTGCAAAGGCAAGGGCGGTTCCATGCATATCGCCGATTTTGGCATTGGCATGCTTGGCGCTAATGGCATTGTCGCGGGCGGAATATCGATCATCACGGGCGCTGGCTTGGCCGCCCAGATGGACGGCGCAGGCGGCGTTGCGGTTGGATTCTTTGGCGATGGCGCGTCCAACGCCGGGCCGTTCCATGAATCGATTAATATCGCGGCGGCCTGGAAGCTGCCGATGGTTTACGTCTGTGAGAATAATCTTTGGGCGGTGAATACGCGTGCAACGGATAGCGTTGCGACGCCGGATGTAGCAGCCCGCGCTGCAGGCTATGGCATTCCGGGCGTCATCGTTGATGGCAATGATGTCGAAGCCGTGCATGCAGCTGCCGAAACCGCTGTCGCCCGTGCGCGGGCGGGCGAGGGGCCGACGTTGATTGAGGCCAAGACCTACCGTCATCGCCGCCACACTGAACGCGCTGACCAGCCTGACGCCCGCCCGGCCGATGAAATCAAAGCGTGGATGGCGCGCGATCCAATCGACTTACTGGTTCGGCGCCTGAAGGATCAGCAAGGCCAGTTAGATGATGATGAACTAGCGGGGATAGAGCAGGAAGTTATGGCGTCCATCCATGCCGCCGTCGCCTTCGCGGAGGCGAGCCCCTTCCCAACGCTCGAGTCCGCGCTCGACGATGTGTTTGCGGAATAGGAGCGTATTATGGCTGAGATGACCTATACCGCCGCCATCATCCAAGGCATCGCCGAGGAAATGCGCGTTGACCCGAAAATCTTCCACATGTCGACCGATGCGCCTGGGCCTTTGGTCAAAGAGTTTGGCGACCTCCGCGTTAAGCAGACGCCGATTACTGAGAGTGCGCTAACCGGCATGGCTATTGGCGCTGCAGGGGCTGGATATCGGCCTATTGTTGACTGGCGCTTAGTCACGTTCTGCTTCGTCGCCATGGACCAGATCGTCAATCAAGCCGCCAAAATCCACTACATGTTTGGCGGGCAGACGACGTTCCCGATGGTGTTCAGGACCACAGTTGGCGGCGGCACTCGACGAGCGGCCCAGCACTCCCAAAGCCCGTATTCGATGTTTATGAACCTGGCTGGACTGAAGATGGTTCTGCCATCCACGCCTGCAGACGCCAAAGGTCTGATCAAGACAGCGATACGGGACAATAACCCTGTCATCTTCTTTGAAGCCGGGCGGATTGCCAGCACGAAAGGCGAGGTGCCGGACGGTGATATCGCGATCCCGTTTGGCAAAGCGGATATCAAGCGCATAGGCAGCGATGTATCCATTGTCGCGCTCGCATGGGCCGTCCACGAAGCCTTGGCGGCGGCGGAAACCTTGGCGACGGAAGGTATTTCGGCGGAGGTGATTGATCCGCGCTCACTGGCGCCTCTAGATACCGAGACCATCCGAGCATCAGTGCAGAAGACCGGGCGCTTGGTCGTCGCCGATGAAGCGCCGCCGACAGCAAGCGCCGCTGCTGAAATCGCGACCCTGGCTGTAGAGGACGCGGCCACGTTCCGCGCACTCAAAGCGCCCGTCGCCCGCGTGTGCGCGCTGGATGCGCCAATCCCATACAGCCCGACACTGGAAGATCACGTATTTCCAGACCGCAAGCGAATTGCAGCGGCAGCGCGGGCTATGTGCGTCTAACCCTTCAAGCTTTCAACATGCTGGGCGAGTTTAGGCTCAACTTCCTCCGCCAAGCGGCGCATGGAAGTTGGCCAGCGGCCTGTTTCGTCCCAATCCTGACCAGCCATCAGCAAGGTTCCGAATGGGCCAGTTCGGTCGGCTAGGTCTATGAGGCGTGCGAGCACGGTCTCTGCGCTGCCCGCGATCACACAATCCTGGATCGCCTGCGCCACATCTAGCCGTGCGTTCATCGCTTCATCCGGCTCATCCCGCATCTCGGCCAAGTCATCCATCTGCCGGAGCGAGCGAAGATAGCGGAAATAGAAGGCGAAATCGCCGTCCGGGTCGTCGATGATGTCCTGGGCCTCCTGATCAGTCTCCGTCACCAGAATATTGCGGGCAAGACGCCAAACATCCGGGTTCGCTGGTTTGCCAGCCTTCGCGCACGCATCCTCATATGTCTGCCACTGCGCGATGACATCATCCTCCGAGACGAAATTGGCGGAAATCGGCAGGAAATCCCGCTCGGCGCAGACGAATGCAGCGCCAGAGCGGGCCGAGACCATGGCCATCGCGATTGGCGGATGCGGTTCCTGCAGCGGCTTCGGGATCGCGCCGAGGCCATGGCGCGGCCAGTGTGTCGCGTGATTGGTGAGCGTCATGCCGTTGACGGTCATTTCAAACGGCCCGTCTGCCGCCCAAAGCGCCTGGATCGCTTCCACGTATTCAAGCGCCACGCGATTGCGGGCGCCCATGTCACTTTCGCCGAAAAACTCCGCGTCCGAGATCAACCCGCCCGGTCCAACGCCAAGCATCAATCGCCCGCCGGAAAGCTGATCGAACATCGCGGCTTCACCGGCGACGATGCCTGGATGGTGATGCGGCAAGTTAACGACGCCAGTGCCGAACTTGATCTGTTCGGTTTCGGAAATCAGCGTCGCCAGAAAGAGCATGGCAGACGGAATTTGCTCGACTTTGGAGGTGAAATGCTCGCCGATCCAGACCTCGCCATAGCCAAGCTTATCGGCCAGAAGCACCATCTCTCGGTCCTCCTGCAACGCGAGCGCATAGGGCTTTTCAGGGCGGTGCAGCGGCATCGAAAATACGCCTAGACGCATAGTATCAATCTCCTGGATCGGGGCGGCGGATTGTGTGGTGTAACGCTGGCGTTTCGCAAGGGCAGGGTGCAGCATATGATAGTGCAATATCCCCGATTTGGAGCAGAAAATATGGACCATCTTGCGCGCGATTTCGTTGGCTACGGCGGCAACCCGCCGAACCCAAATTGGCCGGGCAAAGCCAGGTTGGCGCTCAATTTCGTGCTGAATTTTGAGGAAGGGTCTGAGCCGAACCAGCTTGACGGCGATGGCAAAACGGAAGTTGGCCATACGGACTCGCCCGCATCCCCAGTGCCCCTAGATCGGCGTGATCTCGCGGCCGAAAGCATGTTTGAATATGGCGCGCGTGTCGGTTTCTGGCGCATCCATCGCATGTTCCAGGAGCGCAAAATTCCCTACACCGTCTTCGCCTGCGCCATGGCGATTGAGCGGAACCCGCCTGCGGCTGCGGCGATCCGGGAGGCGGGGCTGGATGTATGTTGCCACGGTTGGCGCTGGATCGAGCATTTCAAGCTTTCTGAGGAAGAAGAGCGCGAGCATATTGCCCGCGCCGTCAAATCGCTGGAGCAAACGCTCGGTAAGAAGCCGGATGGTTGGTACTGCCGCTATGGACCAAGCGAGAGTACCCGAAAACTGGTCGTAGAGCATGGCGGGTTTCTATATGATTCAGATGCATACAATGATGATTTGCCATATTGGAAGAAGGTGAATGGCCAGGACCACCTGGTTGTGCCTTACGGCCTCGCGAACAATGATGGGCAGCTCACGCGCGGCAATATGGCGACCAGCGGCGAGTTCTTTGAGTTCCTTCGGGACGCCTTCGACATTCTCTATGATGAAGGCCTGACAGAGCCGAAGATGATGAATGTCGGCCTACATATGCGCATCGTCGGGCAGCCGGCGCGGGCTGCTGGGCTCAAGCGTTTTCTGGATTACGTTCAGACCAAGCCACAAGTCTGGATCGCGCCCAGAGTAGAGATCGCACGTCACTGGGCGGCAGAACATCCGCCGCCGCAGGGATAGGCTGCCTACTCGACTGAAGGCGGGAAACGGATGTAGCTGTCCAGCTGCACATTGAAGCCATGCAGCAGGCCAGCTACTAGCCGATACTGGCCAACAGTGAAGATCAAATCCAGGATCGTTGATGGCATGAGGTTCCGGGCGACGCGCTGCCACTCTGCATCCGACATAGCGAAGTTGGTCATCAGGCCATCGACGGCTTCCAGCAGCGCCCGATCGGCGCCGTGCCATCGTTCATGCTCCGGTCCTTCGGGAATGGCGTTGATTTCAGCAGGTTTCACGCCGCGCTCCATTGCAATGGGCACATGCTGGGACCATTCATAGGCGGAGCCTGCAAGCCAGCCGGTGCGCAGAATAACAAGCTCTCTAGCGCGTGGATCAAGCGTTTGCTTGTGCAGGCAATGATTGAAGAAGGGCATCCAGCGCCGCAGCAAGTCAGGATTATGCGCGAGCGTATCTATGATGTTGACGCTCGCAAATGGTCCACGCGCTTTTGTTAGAAGCTCCGAGTCCTTTGGCGAAAGATGGACGCCATTCGTTGGCAAAACCCGCGGTTCGCCTTGCGGATGGGCCGGCGATAAGAATTGCATCTTCGGTTTTGAGCGCGGCGGCGTGCGCTCATTGAACTCTGGATAACCAGAGTCTGGCGGCACGCGCAACGTGTTCAGCGCCATCGCCAGCATGACGTAGTTGCCGATCATCGCCAGGATGTCGAGGATTTCAGATGTTGACCAGAAATCTGTGAGTTTGCCCCAAAGCCGATCGGTCATCATTGGCCCTTCGACAATGGCGTCGACCGTGCGGAGAAGTGTTTGTTCCTCCACCGTCCAAAAAGTTGTCTCCGGTCCGTGGATGATCGCGCCGAACTCTTTTGGCCCAAAACCGCAGGATGCGGCGGACATTTTCAGGTGTTGGCTCCACTCGTATTCGCAATCCGTACGCCAAGCGACGCGGAGGATCAGCAGTTCACGGGTGCGGACGGGCAGCGTGGATTTGAACAGAAAATGGTTCGCAAACACAGACTAGCGTCGGAATAGGTCCGGTTGGTGCATCAACGCCTTCATGACATTCAGCGCGCCAAGCTTGCCGTCTGCCGCCTTCTGCATTTTGGCGGGCCAATTTTCCGGCTCCAAAAGCCTTACGCGAGGGTTTGGCCGTGTCATCGATGCTGGTCTCCGGCAGCTAGGGGCATATCTAAGGCCTTCCTGACGGTACGATGGAAATGGTGAAGCGCTGGTTCATTCCGACCGAAGGTGATGTGCTCCTGCGCGCCGGACCTGAAACTTTGCTGGATGCCTTCACCCACAGGAAAATCCTCTTCTTCGACCGTTTTCAACAAAAGCGCCAAATTCTTATCCCAATGCGCTTCCGCCGCTTCGTTGGCGGGCGGTTCCGGGATCAAAATTGTCACTCTGAATTGCACAGCGTCAACACCTCTTGGGAATGCGTGCCACAACTCTACATGCTCGCCCTGTCGCACGAGTACGGTGTTTGGAAACAGAATATACACGCTGGCGAGGTGCTTTGGCAGGTCCCATTCGGCTTCTGGCGCATCCTTCAGGGCGGCGATGCTGCGGCGGGCGAATAGCAGGCGCAGGTTCTCGCCGAATGCATCAAACGCGCCGACATTGCCGTGCAAGATCGGGTGGATCGACTGTTTGTGCAATGTGCCGAAGTGGTAGGATTCAAGGAAAGTATCGATCCCGAGCTTCCAGTTTAAGTTCCATTCCGAATCATACGTCTTGAAATGCGTGTAGCCAGCGAGGTCGTAATTCCCAACCTCTGACGCGAGCCCCTGCAAGGTCACGTTAATATCAATTGGTTCGCTGCCGGGCGTCGGTTGCACAAAGATCAGGCCATGCAGTTCGGCGCAAGGCAGTTCTGTAAGTCCGTGCGCTGCCTTGTCCATACCATCGAAGGCGGCGTCTTCTGGACGGGCAGCCAGGCGACCGTCTGCGCGATAGGTCCAGGCGTGATAAGGGCAAATGAACCGGTTCGCCGCGCCGCAGCCCTCGGCGACACGTGCGCCGCGATGGCGGCATACGTTCAGGAATGCCCGAACTGCGCCCGTTCCGTCACGCGTCATCAGGATGGGAACGTCGAGCAGGTCATGCGCCAGAAATGTGTTCGGCCCCGGCAATTGCGCGCTCGCAGCCAAGCAAAGGGGGCGTTGCCGGAAAAGCTTCGAATGCTCCTGCGCCGCTTGCTGCGGGCAGGTATAGTCGCTGACCGGATTTTGGTACAGCGATGCGGCTGCAGTGCTGGTATTGGCGTCGATATAACCAAGCAGGCGATGGCCTAGCTTGATCTGTTCCGCGTGCAACATCGCCCCCTCCTGTGCAACTCGGATCAATAATCAAACTTAGCCCATATTTGTGACAGGCGTCACGCTAAACGTAGAAGCCTCCAGCAGGCCCATTGAAACGATGCGTCCTATGGTCTCTTGGCGATCAGAGTGAATTGGCGTCTGGCGGCGAAGTCGTATAGGTTTCCCCCGGCGTAGTACGTTTGGTGTCCGGCGTCAGGGCACATGGGACAGACTGAGGGTATGATTTAGAGGAGGATT
>JAYNYG010000056.1:0-21137 GCA_038102935.1 Alphaproteobacteria bacterium
ATCCTCCGTTAAAACGATCCCAATCTGATCCCAAATGATTTGATGATGGACACATAGACTGTACAATGCCATATGCTATGGAGACGCTGGCGTCGCTAGAACGGCATGAGGCCCGGGCGCATCCTGCGCTCCGAGCCCCAGCAATCGGTTGACCTACACTGTCATGCCATCCAGCGGGAGGCGGAGATCTTGCTGGACCGGCGGTATGGCGCAACGATTGCCTGCCGTTCGGCGATGACTTGGAACCTTCTTGGCTGCCGCCCTCGCCTGGTTCATATGTGGCTATGGAGGCGGTAATAGCGAGTGACTGATGTCACAGTTAACCAAATCGATTATTAAAGCTTGTCATCTGCAGGCAGCGGCGCTGCCTCGGCGTTTACTTGACCTTCAGCTTCTGCGCGCCGAATAACGCCTGCATCCGCCAACCGGCGGGCAAGGTCTTGCATCATGGCAAGGCCGCTTAGGAAACCTTGCGGTGTAACGATCAGCTTGTGGTGGCTTTCAAGTGAGGCCTGCATATCGCCTTCACCTGCTGTCGGCAGGCTGCCAAGCTCAATACGAACCATGCCGTTACGGAACGTGACATTGGTAAAGCCGTCGGCAAAAATCTCTGGTTTCATAGCGGATTGCTCCATTCCGGCTGTTTAATCACCACCCGGAATAGATCATTCTGCCATCTGGTGATAGAGCCCGCCGGAATTAAGCCGCGAAAGCCTAAAGCTGCGCCTGCGCCGCCTGCAACTTCGCGATCAGCGCGTCGCCGGCAGCGCCGCCATCGCCTTCTACGCCTGCACTGAGCACACCTTTGGCAGCTGCGAAATGAGCAGCGGCGACCCGGGCCACGCCGGGCGCGGGAGCTTCAAGCGAACGCACGAAATCTGCGCCATTCGCCCCGATTCTGGACAGAAGATTGAGGCCGACCCCACCGCCAGCGCCCTTCAAATCATGGAACAGGGAATGGACATCTTCCTTGGCTGCAGCGAACTTCGGCCCTTCAAGCTCAGCAGACCGTGCAGCCCCTGTGGTCAAGGCTTCATCCGCCCATTCAACTAAGGCCTTCCGTGCATCCGCTATAGCGGACGCGGCAGCGGCCTGACGGCGCTCGCTTTCGGTAGCTTCTAACTTGCTGACATTTGCAAACCGCATGGACGTCTTCCCAACATGAAATCTTTGGAGCGACGGTAGCCAGATGACGCTAACATGTAGTTAAACGTCAAGCATTTCCTGTAAATTGTATCAATCAATTTTCGCGCATGAATGCCGCGTAATTCTCCCGGACGTCCTTTACAGAGGCATCAAAGATGCGCGCGCCGTGCTCCAACGACGACAAACTGGGATCAGAGCCAATCCGACCGTCTGGAAACTGGCGGCGATAATCTTCAGCGTCTCTAATAGCGCCGCGTGGGGCGATCTTTGGTGTAATTTCAACGTCCTTCACCGCTTGAGGCCACGCATGCCAGGCCAGGGAGATTTCAGATGGTGTCGCATGACTGCCTTCAGAATCGCCATAAAGCTCCTTTGAAAGCTTGCGGACGCGGGGCCCAAGAAACCAGTTGTGCAGCTTGAGCCGCGGCGCAGCGGCGCCCTGTTCAGCATAAATTTCTGAGAATGCAGCCGTGACGGTTGCAATATTGCCGCCGTGGCCGTTCAGAAAGTAAATCCGCTCGAACCCATGGCGGGCGAGTGAGCTGATCACATCTTTCAACATCAGCAACAAAGTCGCCGGTTTTAGGCTGATCGTTCCAGGAAAGGCCAGGTGATGCTGCGCCATGCCGTAAGCCAAGGTTGGCGCGACCAACACATCCTCTGCCGTCTCAACGCCGAGCGCCACGACTTCCGGGCAAATTGCGTCTGTGCCAATGGGGCCATTCGGCCCGTGCTGCTCCGTCGATCCAATCGGTACGATGACGCCTTTAGACCGCGCCAGATAGGCTTCAACTTCGGCCCAAGTCGATTGTTGTAGGATCATATTTGTCGCGCTCCTTTGACGTTGCCTCACAGGCGGAGTCATGCAAAATTAACCGTCACACAAGCGAGGCCGCACTTCAATAAGCGGTCCGCGTCAGGGAGAGTTTCGGCATGGCGTCATCAGACCGCTCTGTCGGATGGCTAAGGACAAATCAGGGTGTGGCGGCATGTCTTGTCGTCGCGATCCTTATCTTGCTTGGCTATCTGTTAAGTCAGGATTGGGTTTACCAGCAGCAACGGGACGGGTTCCGGCTGGGCTTCTTCACGATCGTCAGTACGTTCGTGATGCTGGTTTGCGTTGGCTTCACGCTGATCGGCAAGCAAAAAGACCAGGCGACGCCTGAAATGGCGAAGATGCAGCCCAACCATTGGATCCGCGCCTTCTTCGGTCTGTTCACGATGCTGATCTACTACATACTCGCTTGGGACGCACATTTCTCCCAGGAATGGCTGCGCGCGATCATTGATGTGATCCCGTTCACTGGCGATTTCCTGATCTGGACTGTGGTGTTTCTGACATTCGGCATGGCGATGCTGGGCGTTCGCCCGCTGACCTCCGCGATCGCCGCTGGCGCTATCGTAAGCTGCGTAATTTTCGGCCTGTTCCTGCTGATCGGCATTAATCTGCCGCAGAGCGTCGTCGGCCATATTCTTGGGACTGCGCCAGTATGATTAATGTAGACGCCCTATACGACGCGATTGCGCTCGTTTTCACATGGCAGACGCTGATGTGGATCGCCATTGGCGTGACCATCGGCGTTGGCGTCGGCGCTATGCCGGGCCTGACGGCGACAACAGGCATCGCTTTGATGCTGCCGTTGACCTTCACCATGGACCAGGCGGCGGCGCTTGGCCTGCTGATTGGCCTATATAAAGGCGCGATTTACGGCGGGTCGATATCGGCGATTAGCTTCGCGACGCCAGGAACGTCGGAAGCGGCCGCAACCGTATTTGACGGCCATAAGCTAATGACGCGCGGCAAAGGCAAAAAAGCCTTGCTGATTGCGCTCTATGCCTCTGTTACGGCGGATTTCCTGTCTGACGTCATCACCATTCTGATCGCGCCACTGTTGGCGCTGGTCGCCTTGCAGTTCGGCCCGTCTGAACGCTTCTGGCTGATGGTGCTGGCCGTTTGCCTACTGGGCGCCCTCTCCGGCTCTCACTTCGCCAAAGGCATGTTGAGCGCCGCAATGGGCTTGTTCATCGGCACCATTGGCGCAGACCCTGTCAGCTCCGTTCCCCGCAACACGTTTGACCTTTGGTGGCTCGGTGAAGGCATTCACCTGATCCCGCTCGTCGTCGGCATTTTCGCCATGGGCGCAATGCTGGAAAAGATCGTCGAGATGTCGACGGTCAAACAGAAAGTAAAGCGCCTTGGCGGAACGATGAAGGGTCTGTTTTCCATGGGCGGCGAAGGTTTGTCGTTCAAGGAATACCTGTCCTGCTGGAAGGAAATGTCTATCGGCCTTGGCGTCGGGACGTTCGTTGGCATGCTGCCAGGCCTCGGCTCAACGGTTGGCGCGTTCCTTTCTTATGGCATCGCCAAACAGGCCTCGCCTGAGAAAAAAATCGGCACCGGCAAGATCGAAGGCGTTGCGGCGGCGGAAGCTGGGAATAACGCAACGGTCGGCCCGACCCTCGTGCCGCTGCTGGCCTTCGGCATTCCGGGCAGCGCCGTCGCCGCCCTGATCGGCGCAGCGCTCATGTTGCAGGGCGCCACCCCTGGCCCCCGCATGTTCGAGCTTTTCCCGACGATCATCTACTCGCTGTTCATCATCCTGCTGCTTGGTAACATCTTCAATCTTGGCATTGGGCGCATGTTCGCGTTCCTCTACGCCAAGCTTGGCGAGCTGCCGCCGCAGGTGCTCGTGCCCATCGTCATGGGCATGGCTGTCATCGGCGCTTATTCCTACGCCAACAACGAGTGGGATGTGCTGGTGATGCTGGTGTTCGGCATTGTCGGATTGTTCATGCGCACCTTCCGCATTCCGGAAGCGCCGCTGATCATCACCTTCCTGCTGGCCCCGCAAGCGGAAGAAAACCTCCGTCGTGGGCTCCTCATCAATGAAGGCGACTGGATTGCGACGCTGATGAGCAGCCCACTCGCCATTGGCCTCGCAATTGCCGTTGTCGTGTTGACGTATATCTCTACCCGCATGCGCATCGCTGAGCGCATGACAGAGATTGCAGATGATGCAGAGGCGGCGGAAGCGGAAGCCAAATCGAACTCTTAAGCTACGACCACGCATGACGACCGCCGGCGAATAGCAAGAATAGCGCCGGTCACACTAAACCAGGGAACAAGGAGACATCCCATGAAGCTTATGAAACTGACGGCCCTCGCGGCCATGGGCGCCAGCCTGGCGCTCGCAACCCCGGCAATTGCGGACGGCCATTATCCAAGCGGCACCATCAAAACCATCGTGCCATTCGGCGCAGGCGGCGGCACAGACCGCTGGGCGCGCGTTATGTCCTCTGTCGGCTTTGATGTGTTCGGCCACGGCATGCACGTTCAGAACCGCGGCGGCGCTGGCGGCACCATCGGTTGGAAATATATGATGGACCAAAAGGCTGACGGCCACTCCATCCTGCTCGCCAGCCCAACGCCAGTTATGGCAGCGCTGATGGAAAAGAACCCGCCTTATGATCCGGAAAACGTCCGTATCGCTGCATATTATTCCGTTATGAAGCCAACGCTGGTAGCGCCTAAAGGCAAGCCATACAGCACCTGGGCTGGCTTGGTCGAATACCTCAAAGATGACAGCAACAAGAAGCTGACCATCGGCGGCACGATGACCCAACTGCTCGGACCCGCAAGCCTTCTGGCGCAGCTCGGTCTCGAAAAGCGCGTGATCCTGGTGCCATATTCCGGCACGGGTAAAGCTGTGAACGACTATCTTGGCGGTCACATCACCATGGTGAACGTCACAACGTCCACTGCTGTCGGTCTTGCAGACAAGAACGCAATCGTCGTGAATGCTTCTGACCTCGACTACAACAAGAAAGCCATCGCAGCGATGGGCGATGTGCCGAACGCTAAAACCCTTGGCCTGACGCCGTTCAATCCTCCCCGCTTCGTCGCCATGCACCCGGACACGCCGGACGCGCAGGTCGAAGCCATGGGCAAGAAAATGGGCGAACTGCTCAACACAAAGTCCGTTAAGCGCTTGATCGGCAAACTCGGCGAAGACATCGTCTACTTGGACGCTGCGGCTTCCGAAGCTGCGTACAAGAAGGTCATGGCGGAAGCTAAAAAGTACCTGCCGCTCTTCCAGTAAGACCGGCTGATACGACGACTGAAAGCGCCCGGACGGCTCCAACCGTCCGGGCGTTTTTGCGTTTGGGCTGGTTGCTTTTTGGCCCAGGCTTTGGAACGATTGGGAATCAGGAACGTACAGGTTTGAAGGAGCGGCCAGCGATGGATGCGGCGGCAGGGCGGAATGGCGGAATAATTGACGCCGTTATTGTGGGCGCGGGCTTTGGCGGCATGTATATGCTGCACACGTTGCGGAAGCTGGGTTTCAACGCGCAGGTGTTTGAAGCGGGCGATGATGTTGGCGGCACTTGGTATTGGAACCGCTATCCGGGCGCGCGCTGCGACATCGAAAGCATGCAGTATTCCTATTCCTTTTCTGAGGACTTGGACCAGGAATGGAACTGGACAGAAAAATACGCGCCGCAGCCTGAAATCCTTTCCTACGCCAAGCATGTTGCAGACCGGCTGGACCTTCGCCGCGACATCAAGTTCAACACCCGCGTTCAGTCCGCTCACTTTGATGAAGACCGCAACCAATGGACGGTCACGACAGACCAGGGCGACCGGGTCGAGGCGCGGTTCTGCATCATGGCCGTCGGCTGCCTTTCTGCCGCAAACAAGCCGCCGTTTGAAGGCATGGATGACTTTAGCGGCCCGATCTACCACACCGGCGAATGGCCCCATGAAGGCGTAGATTTCACCGGCAAGCGCGTCGCCGTTATCGGCACCGGGTCATCCGCAATCCAATCGATCCCGCTGATTGCGGCCCAAGCCAACGCGCTCACAGTGTTTCAGCGGACGGCCACATATTCCGTGCCCGCATGGAATGAGGCCGTTGATCCCGCGAAAGCGGCAGACGTCAAAGCCAACTATCCAGACCTTCGCGCCAAGGCCCGCGCGATGCCGACAGGGTTTTACTTCCCGTTCAATATGCAGTCCGCGCTGGCAGCCTCGCCCGAAGACCGCCGCACAGCCTACGAAGAGGCCTGGAAGCGTGGCGGCCTGCCCTTCCTCGGCGCATTCGGCGATCTTTTGTTCGAAAAAGAAGCCAACGACACAGTGGCGGAGTTCGCGCGCGAAAAGATCCGCGCAGTGGTCGATGACCCCGAGACAGCAGATCTGCTCTGTCCAACCAACGTATTTGGCTGCAAACGGCTTTGCGTTGATACCGGCTATTTCGAGACTTACAATCTGCCCCATGTGAAATTGGTGGATGTTTCCAAGCGCCCAATTGAACGCTTCACCGCCAAAGGCGTCGTCGCGAATGGCGAAGAACATGAGGTTGACGCCATTGTATGCGCGACCGGGTTCGCGGCCATGACGGGCTCTTTCGACCGGATTGATATCCAAGGCCGGAATGGACAAACGCTGAAGGATAAATGGGCGGCCGGCGCCCGCACTTATCTTGGCCTATCGACTGTCGGCTTCCCGAACTTCTTCATGATCACCGGCCCCGGCAGCCCCTCAGTTTTGGCCCAAATGATCCAATCTATCGAACAGCATGTAGACTGGATGGCGGACTGCATCGCCCATATGGCTGACATCGGCGCCGAGACCATTGAACCCGTCCTGGAAGCTGAAGATGATTGGGTTGATCACGTCAACGAAGTCTCTGAAATCTCGCTTCGCTCCACCTGTTCATCCTGGTATGTCGGCGCGAATATTCCGGGCGCGCCGCGTGTTTTCATGCCGTATATCGGCGGCTTCCCTGTCTATGTGCAGAAATGCAATGACGTGATGACGAACGGGTATGACGGCTTTCTGCTCGATGGGGAGAAACAAGCTGCCGAGTGCCCAGAAATCCGCCAGACGGAACGCTGGCGCGTCCCGCTAGATGTCAAAGTCATCACGCCTGCCGCCCTCGCCGCCATGCGCGTGCCCGTTGTTTAGAAAGAGCTAGCCCATGCCCGTCCATCCCCAAATCGCCAAAGCGCTAGAGGCGCTGGCAAAAGCGGATATTCCAGCCATCGAGAGCCTGTCTCCAGAAGATGCGCGCGAGCAGATGGCCGCCATGTCTAAAGCGCGCGGCGGTGAGCCGTTACCTATCGAAAAGTCCGAAGACCGCACAATTCCTGGCCCCGCCGGCGATATCCCGGTGCGCATCTATTGGCCGCTTGGCGGCAAACCCAAGGGCGCAGTTGTCTACTATCACGGCGGCGGCCACGTGATTGGCAGCCTTGAAACCCATGACCGGGTCGCACGGAACTTAACGCATTACAGCGGTGCGCTTATTCTATCTGTCGACTACCGCATGGGACCGGAAGACCCATTCCCCGCTGCTGTCGACGATTCATGGGCGGCCTTAGAATGGATGGCTGAGGCCGCGCCCGAGTTTGGCGTTGATCCAGCAGACCTGGCCGTCGCAGGAGACAGCGCAGGCGCAAATCTCGCCGCCGTCGTTGCAATTATGGCCCGGGACGCGGGGACGCCTAAGCTCAAATTTCAGGCGTTGATCTACCCTGTGGCTGACTACACGCTTTCCTCAGACAGCTATCGCCGGTATGGCGTGGGCTACGGAATCCTCACTGCAGACGCAATGAAGTGGTTCCAGAAGCACTATTTGAAATCTGCGGCGGATGCAGAGGACTGGCGCGCGTCGCCAATCAAGGCCGAGAGCTTGACCGGGCTCGCCCGCGCATTTGTCATCACCGCCGAATGTGATGTGCTGCACGACGAGGGCGCAGCCTATGCTGAAGCGCTGCAAGCCGCCGGCGTCCCCTGCATTCATTCAAACTATGGCGGCATGATCCACGCATTCTTCGGTATGGCGCCGGATGTTGACGATGCTGTGACGGCGCAGCAGGAAACGGGCGCCGCCATTGCCCGTGCATTCGCCTAAGCCGCCGCATTGGCACACATTATCGACCACCCGCTGGCGCTGCATAAACTCACGTTGATGCGGGACCAAGCCACGGCGACGCAGGAATTCCGCCGTCTGTTGCGTGAGGTCGGCGCGCTACTTGCCTATGAGGCCACCCGCGACTTGCCGATGACAGAACGCGCCATCACCACGCCGATGGGCCCGATGGCTGCGCCTGTGATCGCAGGCAAGAAGCTCTGCATTGCGCCTATTCTCCGCGCTGGCCTCGGACTGGTGGATGGCATGCTGGACGCCATTCCGGCGGCCCGCGTCGCCCATATCGGCCTCTACAGAGATCATGAGACGCTTGAGCCTGTGCGCTATTACCTGAACACGCCGGAAGATATGGCTGAGCGGATGGTTATCGTCGTCGATCCGATGCTGGCGACGGCAGGCTCAGCCATTGCCGCTGTTACGCATATGAAAGACGCAGGTGCTGCATCCGTGCGGTTCGCAGCCTTGCTCGCAGCCCCAGAGGGCATTGCTGCTCTAGAAGCGGCGCATCCCGATGTGCCGGTGTGCGTCGTCGCTGTCGATGCATCCCTCAATGACAAAGGCTATATTTTGCCGGGCCTCGGAGACGCAGGCAACCGCCAATTCGGCACCGCCTGAAAGCGCCCATAACAGGAGAACCCATCCAATGCTCGTCGATTTGCCAACTGCCGCCCGCTACAACGCTTGGGCTAATAAACGCCTCTATGCCGCCGCATCAGAGCTTTCAGCTGAAGCATTGGCGGAGGACCGTCGCGGGTTCTTTAAATCAATCATGGGCACGTTAAACCACATCCTCCTTTCAGACCTCATCTATCGCGAACGGTTAGAGAAAAAACCCACGACTTTTAAAACATTAGACGAAATTCTGTACACCGACTTTGCCGAACTCCGCGAAGCCCATGCCTCTCAGGATGTATGGTACGTGCAGTACGCGGAGGCGCTTGATCCGGCAGAATTAGACGGCACGCTATCCTTCGACACCGTGGAGACGGGCGAATATTTCAGCCTGCCATTGCGCAATTGCTTGACGAACCTGTTCCAGCACCAAATCCACCATCGCGGCCAAACGCACCATATGCTGTCCCATGCCGGCATCGCGCCGCCGCCGCTCGACGTGGTGCAATTCGCATCCGAGGGCTGAGCGCCTACCCCGTGCGGGACATCGTCATCATTGGCGCAGGACAGGCAGGCCTTGGCCTTAGCTATTGCTTGACCGAGCGCGGCGTCGATCACGTCATATTGGAGAGAGGCGAGATCGGGCGCGCATGGCGGGAAGACCGCTGGGACTCGTTTTGTCTTGTCACGCCAAATTGGTCAATCACCTTGCCCGGCGCTGAATACGCTGGCGATGACCCAAACGGGTTCATGGACCGGGATGATTTCGTCGAACACCTGGAAGCCTGGGCCAAATCCTTCAATGCGCCGGTTAGAACCGGCGTCGACGTTTCGCACGTCGATGAGATTGATGGCGGCTTCCGCCTGGAAACAAGTGACGGCCAAATGGAAGCGCGCCGCGTCGTTCTAGCCTGCGCCACGCATCAACATCCACGCATGCCGGATTTCGCAACGTCTGTTGTCCGGCGCATCCAGCAAATTCATGTAGCAGAATACCGATCGCCAGAGAGGCTCGCGCCGGGTGCAATATTAGTTGTCGGGTCCGGGCAATCGGGCTGCCAGATCGCTGAGGAATTGAACCGGGCGGGGCGTAAAACAGTGCTTGCAGTCGGCGATACGGGCCGCCTGCCCCGTCACTATCGCGGGCGGGATTGCATCGATTGGCAGAAAGATATGGGGCTTCTGGACAGAACCCCAGACATGTTGGACGACCCCGCCCACCGCTTTCGCGGCGATCCACACCTCTCCGGCGCACGTGGCGGCCACACGCTATCACTGCACACACTTGTTGCGGATGGCGTACAGCTGATCGGGCGGATTGCTGGCGCCGACGGCGCGAGCTTAACGCTGGAAGACAGCCTTTCAGCCAGCATGGCGCGGGCAGACGCCTTCGCGGCGACATTCTTCCGCAGCGTCGATACCTACATCACCGCAAACGGGGTCTCAGCGCCGGAGCCAGCGCCATCAGACTTTGACGGTGAACCTGTTCCGGGCGCGGCGCAGCCTATAGGCCCGAGCAGGCTTGACCTGAGTTCAGAAGGTATTGCCTGCATTATCTGGGCGACTGGATTTCGCTACGATTTCTCCTGGGTCGCACCGCTACCGCTCGATGATTTTGGCTATCCAAAAACCGATGCATTGGGCGCCACAACCGTTCCGGGCCTTTACTGCATGGGCCTGAACTGGGCGCCGAAGCGCAAAAGCGGCATCATTTATGGCGTTGCAGAAGATGCAGCCCGCCTTGCCACACTTCTTGCAGAAGGACGCCCCTAATGTCGACGAACCGAATTACAGCTGGCGATATCGCCATGAATTATGAAATTACGGGGCCTGAGGGCGCGCCGGTGGTATGCCTGCACCATTGTTTCGCCTCAAGCCTTGGATACTGGCAAGAGCATCTCCCTGCGCTTGAAGGCTTCCGCGTTCTGCGGTTCGATGCGCGCGGCCATGGCGGCAGTGATGCGCCGCCCGGCCCTTACTCACTGGAAATGATGGCGGCGGATGTGTTGAACCTGCTAGACGCGCTCGGCATCGGTGCAGTGCATTTCTGCGGCGTGTCGCTTGGCGGGCAAATTGCCCAGACGTTTACTCTGGCCTATCCGGAACGCGTCGCGTCGTTAATTCTGGTGAACACAACATGCGAATACACGGAACCGCAGGTCGCAATGTGGCGTGATCGCGCGCAGCAGGCGCTTGATGGCGGCATCGACGCAATCAAAGGCCCGCTGATGGAGCGCTGGTTTACGGCGGATGCGGCGAAGCGCCAAATCCCAGGCTATCTCTATATGGAGAAGGCGATTAGCGCCTTCACGCCGGAGGCCTTCGACGCCGCCTCCGCCGCCATGTGCATGCTTGGCACCACGCCGCGCCTGCCAGAGATCACGGCGCCGACGCTTGTGATCGGCACGCCGGAAGATCCAGGCGCGCCGCGTGAAGTCACCGAAAAGATGGCGCGCCTTATCCCAAATTCACGCCTGGAATGGCTAACCCCGGCGCATCATCTTTCGTCGCTGGAACACCCGGAACGGTTCAATCAAATGCTCCGGGCGTTCTTGCTTGAGCAGTCAGCTAGCTGAGCACCGCAAGCAGGATTTCAGCATCGGCGTCCGCCACTACAACGAGCGAAGCTTCGTTTGAAATCTGCAATGCGTCGCGCTCGCCAAGGGTTTCGCCGTTGACAGCGACAGCGCCCTTGGCGACCACCAAATACGCCTTTTCGCCTCGTTGCAACGCGTAAGATGCTGCATCACCTGCATCCAACGCCGCTGCCAACAACGCCGCATCGCTATTGATCGCGATGGCTCCGGCGTTGATGTGCTCGTCATACCCAGACGCCAGCGGCAAAAACCCCTGCCCTGCCTCACGCGGCGGAAACTTGCGCGCTTCCCACCAAGGCGCGCCGCCGCCAGTCCGCGGCACGAACCAAATCTGAAACAGCCGCGTCAGCTCAGCTTCCAGATTATACTCGCTATGAGTGATGCCATCCCCGGCGGACATGACCTGCACATCGCCAGCGCCTGTGCGGCCTTCATTGCCGAGGCTATCGCGGTGCGTGATGGCGCCTTCGCGCACATAGGTCACGATCTCCATATCCTTGTGCGGATGCGGATCAAACCCGGCGCCAGCGTCAATCTCATCATCATTCCAGACCCGGAGCGCGCCGACGCCCATCCGGTTCCGGTCGATATAGCGTCCGAAGCTGAAATGATGCTTCGCCTTCAGCCAGCCAAAATCCGCCGCCCCAAGGCTTTCAAACGGAATTTTCTCCAACATCGCCAGTCTCCATAGCTTGTTTTGAATTGTTACAAGCTATGTGGCGCCAGAGACGCTCGGCTACAAGGCCGGCAACGCAGCTTTGCACTGAATGCATGAATGGCTGCCAAACAGGGTTATTGCCCCTCATATCGAGCAGGAGAACCCGCCATCAACGCTAATGATCTCGCCTGTAACATAAGCCGCCATGGGCGATGCCAGGAACATCGTGACGCCTGCGATATCAGCCGGTTGCCCCCAACGCTTGAGCGGCGTGCGGCGGAGGATTTCGTCGTTGATGGCTTCCCGGTTCTGGGAGACCTCGGTCATCTTGGTGGCGATCCAGCCGGGGGCGATGCAATTCACCCGGATGCCGTCCTCCGCCCAAGCCACAGCGAGGGTTTTGGTGAGCTGCATCATGGCGGCTTTGCTGGCGCCATAAGCGGGATTGCCGCTGGAGGCGAAGAAGCCAGTTAGCGATGAGATATTGATGATCGAGCCGTCAACGGCGCCAAGGCCGGGCCGCAGCAGATTGGAAAGCGTCATGGCCGCCGTCAGATTGACATCCAACACCTGGCGGAAGGTTTCTGTCTCAAACTCACGGCGCTTATAGGCGATCATGCCAGCGTTGTTGACCAGCACATCGACCGGCCCGGCCTGGTGCGCAAGCGCTTGAACGGCCTCGTCCGAGCCAAGGTCCACTTCGGCGAATTCCATGCCTTCAAGATCGGTATCATAGGCCTCCCGCGCCTTAGTACCGGTGGCGAGCACAACGGCGCCCGCATCCCGGAATGCGCAGGCGATGCCATTGCCTATCCCGTTGGATCCGCCGGTGACCAGTACCCGCTTGCCGCTGAAATCCAGGACGTTCTGCATCTCAATCCCTCCCTAAAAGCCCTAAACCATAGCCTCGATGACATACGGTCCATCGTGGGCAAGCGCGCGGGCGAACGCCGCTTCGAATGCGTCGGCATCCGCCGCCCGCTCGCCAGAAACGCCGAAGCCCTTGGCCATGGCGACACAATCAAGCGGCGGGTCAATGAAATCCATGGCAATGGGCGCATCATTGTCATGGAACAGCTTCATGCGCTGCTTCAACACGCTATAGCCCTGGTTATTGGCGATGATGAACACCGTTTGCTGCTTAAGGTTCGCTGCGGACCAAAGCGCCTGGATGGCATACATTGAGCTGCCGTCGCCGATGAGCCCAATTACCTGCCGCGTGGGATGCTCCACTTGCACGCCAACCTCCGCCGCGATGCCCCAGCCGATGCCGCCGGAGGTATTGCCGAAATAGCTGTAGCGGTCGGTATAGGGCATGAAATCCGGCAGTGATCCAGCGGTCGTGATGCCTTCGTCGACGACGATAGCGTTCTCTGGCAGCAATTCGACCATTCGCATCACCAACCAATCTGGATTGATCGGCGAAGCATCACGCTTCGGTGTTGTTTCGGCAACTTTGGCGGCTTTCTTCGCAGTCCAGTTCTCGCTTGCGAGGCTGGCGATGCACTTGGCGGCGTTATCAGCCAGCGCCTGCCCGCCCTTTGATTTGAGCAGCGGCGTCAGCACCTTCAGCGTCTCGTTGACGTCAGCTCGGACGGCCATTTCGGTCGCGTAATTCTTACCCATCTCCCAATCACGCTGGCCGATTTGGATAACACGCATACCCTCTGGCATCGGCTCAGTGGTGCTGTAAACGGACATTTTGAGCACGTCCGACCCCACACAAATCATCATGTCATAGGGCTCAAGCTTCTTGCGAACGACCGGTTGGCTCCGCGTCAGCACGCCCATATAGGCAGGGTGGTCCGTCGGAAAATGCGCGCCGTCGATGATGGATTGCTGATAGACGGGTGCGCCCAGCGCATCGGCAAATGCGGCGGCTTCCTCGAACGCATCAGATGCGACGATTTCATGGCCTGCAACGATCAATGGGTTCTTGGCAGAAAGAATGGCGCTTGCAAGCGCGTCCAAAGCGTCATCATTTGGCCGCGCCTTTGCTTCGACGCGTGTGGCGGCGCCCAGGTCAATGGCCGCAAATTCATTCAAGATGTCGCCCGGCAGCGAAACGAAAACCGGCCCCGTTGGCGGCGTCGTGGCGATTTTAGCGGCGCGATGCAAAATACGCGGCAGATCCTCAATACGGTTTACCTCTGTCGCCCATTTAACTTGAGACTGAGCGATTGGGACGAGCGGATCGTAAAGCAATGGTTCTGTCAGTCCGTGGCCCTGTTCCTGCTGGCCAGCAGTGACGATCATGGGCGTGCCTGCGATCTTGGACGTATAGATCGCGCCCATGGCGTTACCCAGCCCCGGCGCCACATGAACATTACACGCCACCAATTCCCCGGAGGCCCGGCTGAAACCATCCGCGATGCCGATCACGACGGATTCCTGCATCGCCAGCACGTAACCCATCTCTGGGTAGTCCGCGAGCGCATGCATGATCGGCAGTTCTGTGGTTCCAGGATTGCCGAACATGCGGGATATGCCCTCATTCAGCAGCGTGTGGATGAAGGCGTTGCGGCCGCTGATGGTGTTCACGGGGGCGGAATCGGACATTGGTTCTTATAGCTCCGGCTCAAGGGATGTTTGACGAATGCTCAGTTGGGCTTAAGGATAGCCGCCAAAGCAAGCAAGCAACAACTGCATGCAAGGAGCAATCCCATGGATGGCGCACACCCCATCACCGCAACGCCGGTTTCGACGCCGCAAGTCTGGTACGGCAAAGATTTGGCTGCCAACACGGATGCATGGACGCACCACTGGTCTGCGGCTGAAGTCGCAGAGATCGAGGCAGCGGTCGCAAATGTAGAAGCAAAAGGCCTAGAAATACTGGAAATCGACGCCGCTGCGTTCCCCCTTCCGCTCATTCAGGAGAAGCTCGGGCCGATTAAAGAACATGTGCTGCATGGCCCAGGCATATTCCTTCTGCGCGGCCTGCCTCTCGATCAATGGACGACACGCCAGGCAGCCATCGCCTTCTGGGGCCTCGGCGCACATATGGGCGCTCCGTGTTCGCAGAACGGCAAGGGCCATGTGCTGGGCCATGTGAAGAACCTGGGCCTCGATTATTCCGATGCGGCGACGCGCGGATATCAGACGAACGCCCGCCTGCCCTATCACACCGATTCAAGCGATATCGTCGGGCTGCTTTGTTTGAAGACAGCGCAATCGGGCGGCCTTTCATCCGTCGTCAGTTCCACGACAGTTTACAACGAAGTGCTGAAGCGCAGGGCGGACCTAATGCCAGTGCTGATGCAGCCGTTTTACCGCACACGCTGGGGCGAAATCCCGGAAGGCAAGATGCCCTGGGCTGAAGTGCCGGTGTTCATGCCGTATGAAGGGCGCGTGATCTCGCATTATGTGCGGAGCGCTATCCGAAAAGGCCAAGATTTGCCCGGCGCGCCGCAACTGACCGAGAAGCAGATCGAGGCGCTTGATCTCGTGGACAGCATCGCCGCTGAGCGAGATGTGCATTTGGATATGACATTCGAACCGGGCGATATCCAACTTGTGTGCAACCACGGCATTTATCACAGCCGCACCGCTTACGAGGACTGGCCCGATGAGAAAGACCGTCGGCACCTGTTGCGCCTTTGGCTCGCCTGCGCCGATGGACCGCCTTTGCCGGATTGGATGACGGTGGCATATGAGGGCCAAACCGCTAGCGGTCGCCCGAACGGCATCGCGGTGCCTGGCGTGCCCTTCGTCGCTCCCTTGGAAGCAGAATAGATCACCATGACTGACGCTCCCCTGTTCCGCCTTGATGGCCGCTGCACGCTTGTTACCGGCGCATCACGCGGCCTTGGCCGCCGTTTCGCGACCGCTCTCGCCAATGCCGGCGCCAATGTCGCCCTTTGCGCGCGGGATGAGACGCTCCTGATTGAGGTCGCGGAGAGCATCAAGGCGGCGGGCGGCGAGGCCACGCCAATCGTCATGGATGTAACGGACCAAGCGAGCGTCAAAGCAGGCATCGCCCAGGCGGAGGAGGCTTACGGCCCACTCCGCGCCGTGGTCAACAATTCCGGCATCGCGAAGACGACACGGCTGCTAGATGTCGATCAAGCCACAGACTGGGACCCCGTCATCGCCGTCAACCTGACGGGCGCTTGGCTGGTCGCACAAGCATCCGCCAACGCCATGGCCGCACATGAACAAGGCGGATCGATCATCAATATCTCGTCGATCCTAGGTCAACGCACCAATCCCGGCGTGATCGCTTATAACGCCGCCAAAGCGGGGCTGGATATGGTCACAAAGGAAATGGCGGCTGAACTGGCGAAGCTTGGCGTTCGGGTCAACGCGCTGGCGCCCGGCTATATCGAAACAGACATGAATCGCGAATATTGGTCCACACCGCCCGGCAAAGCGCTGATGGCCAGGGTGCCTATGCGGCGCCTTGGCCAGGAAGAGGACTTGGATGGTCCAATCATCTTCCTGGCCTCAGATGCGTCTGCCTATATCACCGGCCAGGTGCTCGGCCTGGATGGCGGGCACGCGGTCGGCTTTATCTGAGCCCGCAGCTATTCCGCCGCTTGCTGCATGAGTGTCGCGGCATAGGTTCCACGGCGACGCATATTGGCGTCGAACTCTGCCGGGAAGACATCCGCCACCGAACCATCGACAGCCGGATGCGCCATCAGCGCCTCCGCCCAGGCGTTCACTGTTGGATACTGATCCAGCAGCTTGGTGTTGAGCAGTTCATCCGCCATCAAGAAGCGTTGGAAGAACGGCGTGTAGGCGCAATCGACGAGGCAAAGTTTGTCCCCGCCGAAATACGGCCCTGGCTCCGCATGGTTTTCCAAAGCGTAGGAAATGCGTTCCAAGCGCTTATGGGCCATGGGCATCGCGGCCTCAGATGCTTCCTTGGTCTTGGCGTAATAGACGCCGGAAAGACCGCTTGAGAAGTCCGGCACGAAATCCGTCCAAGCGCGGTGGCGGGCGCGGGTGATCGGGTCTGCCGGGTGCATTTTAGGCTCAACCGTCTCATCAAGATATTCTGCAATAGCGTTGGATTCGAACAGAATTTCATCGCCCACTTGCAGCACAGGCACTTTGCCATGGGGGGACATTTCGAGGAACCAATCCGGCTTCTCGCGGAGGTTCACATAGGTCGTTTCAAACTCGACAGACTTAGCGCGGAGGGCAATCACGGCCCGCTGCACCCAGGGTCAAGTGTAGGAGCTGATAAGATGAATTTTCGCCATCATCGCCTCACTGAATGGGGTTGGTGAAGCACCAACGTTACCAGCAATGCCGCCGCTTGTCCTGTAAGCCTGACCGCGCCAAGCTTACGCGGCAACGATTTAGGGTGAGCAGGCAATGTCCATCGAGGAAGAGGAACGGGTCGCCAAGGCTGGCGTATTTGATGCGGGCCGGAACGCCAAACGCCCGGACCGCGCAGCGCTCGGCACCGTGCGTGAACCTGTCCGCGAAGTTCCGATCTTCGCGACGACGGATGTGCTGGTGGTCGGCGGCGGGCCTGCGGGCACGACAGCCGCCATCGCCGCCGCCCGCGTCGGCGCGGATGTGATCCTGGCGGAGCGGTACAATCACCTGGGCGGGCTATCGACTGGCGGCCTCGTCTGCTGGATTGACCGGATGTCCGATTGGGACGGCAAGCACGTGATCCGTGGCTTGGCCGAAGAACTGCTGGACCGCCTGCCCCCCGGCGCTTTGAGCGGCCCGGACCGCAGTATCTGGGGATCGCGTGACGAGGCGCTAGTATCCGAATGGGCGCCGCGGGCGTCTGCCCATCATGGCGCCGTCACCTGGGCGCCGATGATTGATCCTGAATGGCTGAAGCTGGCGTCTCTCTCCATGGTGCAGGAGGCTGGCGTTGAACTGCTGCTGCACACTTGGGTGACCGCGCCCTTGGTGGAGGACGGGGCCGTCACTGGCGCGATCCTGGAATCGAAGCAGGGCCGCATGGCCATCCGCGCTAAAACCGTGATCGACGCTTCCGGCGATGGCGATATGTTCGCGGGCGCTGGCGAGGATTACCAGGGCGATATCGACAACGACACCTTCCATCATTGCGCCAACACGGCCTCGCTCCTGGCGGGCGTTGATATGAAGCCGTGGCTCGCCTTCCGCAAAGGCGACGAAGCGGGTTTCAAAGCGTTCATGAAAGCGGGACGGGAGGCGGTGAAACATTTCACCATCCCCTTCCCCGGCTGGCGCGACGACGTGACGATCTTCATGGGGCCGCGCTTCGCTGGGTTTGACGTGCTGAAGGTTGACGACCTCACACAGTTGGAACTGCTCTCCCGCCAATCCATCGTCGATCTCCTGAACTTCTACCGCCAGAACGCGCCAGGGTTTGAAAACGCCTGGATCATGCTAACGGCGCCCCAGCTTGGCGCCCGCCACAGTCGCCGCATGACGGGCCTCGGTCAGATGACGGTCAAGGAAAGCCGCTCCGGCCAAGTGCTAGCGGATGAGATTGGCGTTAGCCCGAGCCTTACGCCGAACCACCCGACCGTGTCCGTGCCGTATGGCGCGCTGCTGCCGGCCCGCACGAATAATCTACTGGTCGCGGGTCGACATATATCAACCGATGCGCCGGTGCATTCCTTCATGCGCGAAATCCCGCAATGCTGGCTGACGGGCCATGCGGCAGGCGTCGCTGCGGCGCTCAGTGTGCAGGGCGGCCTTGCGCCGAAGGATGTAGCGCCAGCGGATATCCGTAGCCATCTCGCCAAACAGGGCGCATATCTGCAAGACCAGGAGGCTTAAATCATGACCGAACCGCTCGTCCTGCTGGACTATGACGACCACGGCGAGGATGGCCGCGTCGCGCGCATTACCTTCAATAACCCAGCGAAGCGGAACGCGCTTGGCCTTGGCGGCAAGGAGCTGTTCATTGAGCTGATGACCTCCATCAAGCATGACGAAAGCTTGCGGGCGCTCGTCATCACGGGCGCGGGCGAGCAAAGCTTCGTCGGCGGCACCAATTTGGCGGAAATGAAGGACTTCAATCTGGACCAAGCCGAAGCTTCTTCCACAAAAACACACCGGGTTTGCGACGCCGTCCGCCAATTCCCGGTGCCGGTGATTGCGCGGATCAATGGCTATTGCTTCGGCTCCGGCTTTGAGATTGCGGCCTGTGCCGATATGCGCGTCGGCGTTCAGGGCGCCAAGTTCGGCATGCCGGAAGTCAGGTTCGGCATCCCCTCCGGCATGGAAGCCTCCGCCCTTCCCAGGCTGATCGGCTGGGGCAAGGCGACAGAACTGGTGCTGACGGGGGATCATATAGACGCGGATGAGGCCTACCGCATTGGCTTCCTGAACCGGCTTGTTGAGCGGTCAGAAATGGACGGCGTTGTGGACCAGTGGATTGCGTCGCTGATGGCAGGCGGCCCAAACGCCATCCGCATCCAAAAGCGCCTTATCATGGATTGGGACCGCATGTCCGTCACAGACGGCGCCCGCGCTGGCATCCAGGCCTATGTCCAAAGCTACAAAAGCGACGAGCCGAACAAGCTAATGACCGCATTCCTGAACCGGAAGAAGTGAGGCCATAAACATGGATATCACGTTCACGCCACTTTCGGACCACACAGGCGTCGCTGTTGAGGGCGTTGATCTCACGCAGCCCGTGCCCGATGCATTGGTCAAAGTGATGTATCAGGCGTTTTTGGACAAATCAGTGCTGGTCGTGCGCGGGCAGTCGCTCAACCCGCATCAGTTGCTGGCGGCGGCGAAGCTGTTCGGGGAACCGTTCCGCCAGCACAATACGCGCTTCCAGTTGCCCGATTGCCCGGAAATCCACTATCTCTCCAACCAGGATAAATTCCCGGATGGCCGTCGCTATATCCCGGGCGAGGGCTATCACACGGACCATTCCAACGCCCCCGAACCGCCCAAAGCGACGATCCTGCATGCCGTCCAACTGCCAAGCACCGGCGGCGACACCCAATTCGTCAACATGGGCCTCGCCTATGAAACCCTGGACGCCGAAACCCGCGCGCGCATAGAAGGCGTCCAGGCCGAACACGTTTACCAATCCAGCCACAGCGAGCGAAAGTTGGTGGGCCTAACAGACCAACGCAAAAGCGAGGTCGCCCCCTCCGTCATCCACCCCCTCGTCCGCACCCACCCCGAAACCGCCCGCCGCGCCCTCTACATCAACCCCATCCGCATAGAACGGCTGCTAGGGATGGAAAACGCCGAGGCGCTGCCGTTGCTAGACCGCCTGCTACAACACGCTATCAAACCCCAGCACCAATACCGCCATAAATGGCAAGAGGGCGACCTCGTCATGTGGGACAACCGAAACTTGCTGCACAAGGCGAACGGGGACTACGACATGACGGAGACGCGGTATTTGTACAGGTTGATGCTGCAGGGGGGAGCGGGCTGAATGAGTTCCAATTAGCTACAGCATATTGACTTAGCAACTCGATTATTTGTTAAAAGTCCCAGGTGGATTTGCAGCAACGCGCTCCGCCCAAAAACAACCAGACCTATTGCCAATTGCACATGCTCTATGGAGAAAGTTAAGCCTTAGCGAATGACCAATCCATCCTGCCTTTTCAAGGTCGGAAGCAGCTAAACATGCTTTTCCAGCTAAGCGCATGTTTCTTCCGAAGCAAGCTGAACTCAGCCACCCAAGAACCTCTTCACCATCGATCTTGCTATCTGGCACGTACTTCGCAATCTTAACTAACAGATTACAACTTTGCGCATATCCACCTGCACACCCCTTCTTGGCGTACTTTACAGCATTGGGTATGTCGCGAATACGATTCCGGTTAGAGCCCGTAGGAAGAGCAGCTGAGATAAGCGCCTTAGTTTCACAAAAGGCGAATGCCCCATCATTACACTGATCCTGCAAAATAGACAGTGCACGAAATTTTTCAGCTAACGTATTAGAATTATTCAATTGCCGAAAGGCAAACAAACATGCATATGGCGTTCCTTTTGCGCAAAGCGCCTCATATATTTCTATTGCGGCAGCCCGGTTGGTAACTTCAAGAAGACCGGCTTGGTGCATACGGCAAGCGTCATCTGGCTCAATTTTACATCGCCTAATGCCTAATTGTGCTGCAAAGACCCGATTGAGTCGAACGCCACGCCGATCATGATACATGTATGCAAGCTGTCGGCATCCTTCGGAACTACCGCAATTAAAAGTGGAGCAGCCCCCCTGAAGTGGTCCACCCCTAGGGATAGTATTTATCCCGT
>JAYNYG010000057.1:0-20930 GCA_038102935.1 Alphaproteobacteria bacterium
GCTGACCATTGCTCGAAGCGGTTATTCAGCGGCAACAAGACTTGGAAAATGTTGTCGTTGGCGCGCACCTGGAAGCCGTCGTGAGCCTCCGTCGTGCTTGTGGAGATTACGCCAGGAAGAAGATCTCCACCTAAAGGACCGTTTGTGAAAACGGGCCGACTGGCATTGTCATATTCAGCAATGGCGCCAATCGTTTGATCAGACGCAAGAATGTTTCCGCTTTTAGCGTTAAAGCCCACGAACTGTTTGATCGGGTGACCAGGCTGCAGGAAGTCGTTCATCGTGGATTGCAGGTAGCGGCCCTGCGAAGGCAGCTTCTCAACCTGGAACTGCTGCAGGGTGCGTGTCGCTTCGCCGTACCCAACGTACATCAGTAGAATCAACGCAACCCCTGCCACAAACGCCATAGTGACAGCGTTGGCGACGAAGCCTGCAATTGATCTTGGCCTACTGCCCATGATGCGGGTTCCCGGTCCTGCTGCTCTGATCAGTCAAGCAGGCCGTCGAGAGCGGTTGCAGCGCCCCGGCGTTTGCAGAACAGGAGGTCGACGCGGTCCGCGAACATGGAGCGGATCAGGTCGTCATAGGCCATGCCTTCATTCGGAAGGCCGGTACAGATAATGCTGGTTTTCTCGGCTCTGGGCGCCGCGAGGTCCGGCTTTGGGTTAGCTTCAAGGATGAAAAGCCTGCCTTCAGCGTTGGCGCGGATATCAAGGCGTATGACGGATTCGAGCTGCATGTCCTCGTAGACGGACTGCGCGATCTCTTTCAGTTCATTGATGACCTGTCCGTCATTGTCAGCTTTCAGAACCGAAATGCGGTCGCCTGTGATCGGGCGCTGGTCCATGGACGTGAAGATACGCTCATCATCGCCAAGAACACGTTCTGCTGCGGAAAACGCAAACGGCGCTTCATAGCGGTCAAGGCAGGTCATCCGGCTAACGACAGGACCGCCGACTGCGATGCAGAATTCACGGCCCGAAAGAAACGTCTCAATCAGAACATCGCTTTCGGTAGCGCTATAGACGGCATCAATGGCGTCAGCCAAATCAGCGGCCTCATCGACCACATGAACATGAAGGGAGGCGCGGCCAGATACAGGCTTTACAATGAATGGACCATTGAAGGCGCCGAAGGCCCGCTTGAAGCGCCGATCTTCCCGTGGATCCAGGCTGCCGCTTGCAGCAGGGTTCCAAACAGTGAAGGCCGCAGTCGGCAGCCCTAAATATGAGACGTTCTGCTTGAAGATGTATTTGCTATCCAGAATGCCGGACATCAGCGGATCGTGGCCGAGATACGGCACACCCATCATTTCCAGCATTACCGCCGCATGGGACATTGGGTTGCGTCCTTGAACGCCGCCCGTGTTCAACCACACCATATCGACGTTTTCTTGGCGGAGGCGTTCGCCGAGCCGCATATCATCGGCCAGCAAAGTGACCTTCCGCGCGCCTTGGCGCTCCAAGGATTCGGCGATGTCTTCAGCGACGCTCCGGTATCTCTTCCAGGAACGGGCATTAACAGACTGGCGGATTACGGCGCCGGGCGCTGACTTGTCGCCGCCGTAGACGACTGCGATATGCGCACGGTCAAGCAATTGCGAGACCTGGCCCTCAAGCTGCTCTAGGCGCACAATGCGCCGGGCAGGGGTGACTGCTCGATTTCCTAGGCTGAAAACCTTCGGACTGGCTTGGATGGCGCCGTCGTCTAGGTCAGTTTGAAGTGAGGCTGTTGCGAGAGCCATGACTTGTGTCCTTTTCGAATACAGTGAACACATTCACGGATCAGATTGAACGATCCCTTAATTCGCGCTGCAATTTGCTAAAATCGCGTCATACCAAGGCCGAATTGGTGTTTCGGCGGCACTAGGCGCCGCTTAGGCCAGCGTGTAATTCTGCGATTCGAACTGATTCAAAAAGGAATTGCCCCATGTCTGCCGCGAATGGCGATGGCCGTAAGCTCGATCCCCGTCTCCGCTCGCAACGCTGGTTCGATGACCCAAGCGATCCAGGCATGACGGCGCTTTATATCGAGCGTTACATGAACTGGGGCGTGACGCGCGAAGAGCTGCAATCTGGCAAGCCGATGATCGGCATCGCGCAAACCGGTTCTGATCTATCGCCTTGCAATCGCATCCATATGACGCTGGAGCCGCGCATTCGGGACGGCATCCGCGATATGGGCGGCATTCCATTCGTGTTCCCAACGCACCCGATCCAAGAATCTGGCAAGCGCCCAACAGCCGCACTGGATCGGAACTTGGCGTATCTGGGGCTGGTCGAAATTCTGCAAGGCTATCCGATTGATGGCGTCGTGCTGACGGGCGGCTGCGATAAGGTCACGCCGTTTTTGCTGATGGCCGCGGCGACCGTGGATATTCCGGCAATCATGATGTCTGGCGGTCCGATGCTGGATGGCCATTGGAAGGGCAGGCTCGCTGGGTCCGGCACCATTCTCTGGGAAGCGCGCGAGCGGCATGCTGCTGGTGAAATTGAATGGGAAGAGTTCATCGAAATGGTGGCTGCCTCCGCGCGTTCGCCTGGGCATTGCAACACAATGGGAACAGCGCTCTCGACCAACTCGCTCGCTGAAGCGCTTGGCATGGCGTTGCCTGGCAGCGCGGCGATCCCAGCACCCTATAAGGAGCGCGGGCATGCGGCGTACAATACCGGCCGCCGGATCGTTGATATGGTCTGGGAAGAGCTGACGCCCTCCAAAATCCTGACACGCGACGCCTTCCTGAACGCCGTTGCTGTGAATACGGCCATCGGCGGCTCGACCAACTGTCCGATCCATCTAAACGCGATTGCGCGCCATGCTGGCGTCGAGCTTTCGATCCAAGATTGGGAAGATCATGGCTACGACCTGCCGCTGCTGGTCAATTGTCAGCCTGCGGGCGAATATCTGGGCGAAGGCTATTTTCGGGCCGGCGGCGTGCCCGCAGTCGTCAATCAATTGATGCAGCAAGGCCGCATTAACGAAAGCGCCATGACCGTCAATGGCAAGACCATGGGCGAGAATTGCGGCGGTGTTGAGATAGCAGATACAGATGTGATCCGACCGTTCGCCGATCCACTAGTGGCGGAAGCCGGGTTCCTCAATATGAAAGGCAACCTGTTCGATAGCGCCATCATGAAGACGTCTGTGATCAGCAAGGATTTCCGTGATCGCTTCCTCTCCAAGCCGGGCGATGAGAACGCATTTGAAGGCCGGGTGATCCTGTTCGAAGGGCCAGAGGATTATCACGACAACATCAACAACCCCGATCTCAATATGGATGAAACCTGCATTCTGGTGATGCGCGGATCAGGGCCGATTGGCTATCCGGGCTCGGCAGAGGTTGTAAATATGCAGCCCTCCGACGCCTTGATTAAGGCAGGCATTCGCTCGCTGCCATGCATTGGCGATGGTCGGCAGAGTGGCACATCCGGTAGCCCGTCTATCTTGAATGGCAGCCCGGAATCAGCGGCAGGCGGCGGATTGGCGCTGTTGCGGATTGGGGACATGCTGCGGGTTGATCTGAATAAGCGCAGCATCGACATCATGATCGACGACGCTGAACTGGAGCGCCGCCGCGCAGAGCCCGGCCCAGCGATCCCTGAAAGCCAGACGCCATGGCAAGAAATCTACCGCTCCAGCGTTGGCCATCTCTCTGAAGGCGGCGTGATTGAAGAAGCTGTGAAATATCGCGGCACCGCCAAGAACATGCCGCGCCATTCGCACTGAAGCGTTTCTCCTTTAATGCAGAAGTCAGCCTTTGATTGCTACGGCGGCAAAGGCTGACATCCGCCGGATGACTTCGCTGGCGGTTGGCGCTTCGAATCCAATCACCAGGTTCTGAAGTCCAGCCGCCTCGAAGGCTGCAATATCGCGTTCAATGTCGCCGGGTGATCCGGTGAAGCATTTCCGCTCCCCGACGTCATTGAGCACCGCGTCTTCCAGCGTGTGCCAGATGACGTAGAGACCTGTCGCCAGCGTGTTTCCATCCCGCCCTGCGGCGGCCGCTGCGGCGTGAACATCAGCCAGTCCAGCGGCGTAGCGTTCAGGCGTATCGAATGGCGCCTTGGGGTTGTTGCAGACGGGATACCAGCCATCGCCGATCCGTCCGGCCCGACGGCGGGCAGGGGCGCTTTCGCCGCCAATCCATATCGGCGGGTGCGGTTTCTGTGCGGGCTTGGGCGCGAATAAGACGCCGTCAAACGATATATGGTCGCCAGACTGTTGCGGCCTCGGCGCCGTCCATAGTTCTTTGAAGCCAGATATCATTTCATCTGCCGCCTTGCCGCGCTTGGCGAAATCCGGCCCGTCGAGCAACGCAATCTCTTCCGCCATCCAACCAACGCCTGCGCCGACAGTCAGTCGGCCGTTAGATAGAACATCCGCCGTTGTCAGCATTTTGGCGGCGAGCAGCGCCGGACGGTGCGGCAGCACCATGACAGATGTCAGCAATCGGATGCGTGACGTGACGGCGGCGGCAAAGCAGATCGTAGAGATCTGCTCCAAACACTCGCCGCTATGCTCAGCAAACCACTTTCCGTCTGCCGTATAGGGATAAACGCTGTCGACCGCATCTGCGATCACCACATGGTCGCTAAACCCTAAATAATCAAAGCCCATATCTTCGGCAGCGCGGACGATTTCCGTCAGACTGTCAGGCTCCGCCGCCGGATCACGAATGCCGAGATGCATGCCGAATTTCATATGAGTGCTCCGAATATGGGTGGGTAGCCGTCCAATATTGAACGAACGTTGTTCGGACTAGGCAAGTGTTGACGGTGACCTATCTGCATGACGCTTTCGGCCCGAAACCATGTTTCTCCTTATGCTAGCGGTGATAACCAGGAGTGTCTTGGATTGAGGCGCCGCTCACCAAAAATAGCCGCCAGCGTTCACATGGACAGTCTGGCCCGTAATCTTGCGTGCCTGGTCTGATGCGAGGAACGCCGCCGTGTCTGCGATGTCAGATGGCTCAACAACACCGGAAAGCGGTAAATTCTGAAACGCGTCCGCAATTTCCGCCTCACTCAAGCCATAGCGTGGTTGGGCCGTGTCAGTAATTCCGGGAGCAATCGCGTTGCAACGGATGCCGCTGCCTGCCATCTCCTGACTAACGGCCCGCGTTAACCCGACAATGCCTGCTTTCGCGGTGACATAATGGACACCGCGAGGCGAGCCTCGGAACGCCGCTGCTGACGATAGGTTAACGATAGCGCCCTGGCGTCCTGTCTCCACCATTCGCTTGCAGGCGGCCTGACTCGCAAGGAAGGCGCCGCGCAGGTTGATGTTCATCAACCCATCCCAGTCGTCTGTGGTCATCTGCAGGAACTTCACGCGCGGGAAGATAGCGGCGTTATTCACAAGGATATCAATGCCGCCCAGATCGTCGGCCGCCTTCATCATATGCTCGATATCTGTTGGCTTAGAGACATCGCCTCGGACCAGCCGCGTCTCTATACCCGACAATTCAGCCGCAAGCGCTTCCGCCGCCGTTTGATCGTCCAGCCAGTTAATGACGACATTGGAGCCTTCAGCAGCGAACTTCCGCACAATTGCAGCGCCTATGCCTTGCTGCGCTCCGGTAACAAGCGCGGTCTTCCCAGAAAGTCTAAGCATCGCCTTTGCTCCAAGCTATTCACAAAGTTGATCAACTGCTTTGATAGGCGATCCGAGGGACCACATTGTTCAAACTATTCGCCGGACGAAATTCCTAAGTGCAAATTATATTGCGATAGCCGTCTTCTTTTACTTTGTCGCAGAATTCCCGATAAGCCGGGTGTCCGCCGCTATATCGCATAATTTTTGGCTTCTGTTTCTCGGCCAAATTTCTATTAACGCCAGTCATCCACGACCCAATTTCATTCGCCAGAAGTCCTTCCCCTAGGGACATCACATGGCTGGTCCATTCATCCATGCCGATCTCAGTGGTGTCGACCCGAGATTTTTGGTTTTCGACCACATACTCGATGAGGTCTGAAACCCATTCCACACTGTATTCAGCTGTTCGGGTGTAGTTGCCAAGCCCGGAATGCGGCCCCATGCAAATGAACATGTTTGGGAAATCTGCAACCAAGACGCCCAGATAGGTGACTGGCCCGTCCTGCCAAAGCTCACGCAATTTCTTTCCGCCCAAGCCTTCAATATCAATGCGCTCAAAGGCGCCAGTGATGGCGTCAAATCCAGTCGCATAGATTAAAACATCGAAAGGAATTTCCGAAGTTTCTGTTCGGACGCCGCTCTCAGTTATTTCCTTTATGGGATCCTCGTTTATATCGATCAAATGAACATTATCTCGATTAAACGTCTCATAGTATCCAGTTTCTTGAGGCACCCTTCGGGTCCCAAAGCCATGATCCTTGGGTATAAGCCTTTCAGCTACCGCCGGGTCATTGACGCGCCCTCTAATCTTTTCGGCCAGAAATTCGCTCATAAGCGCGTTAGCGGCGCGGTCCGTCAGCACGTCGCTGAAATTTCCTTGCCAAATGCCAAATCCTGGCTCGGCGTACAATTTCTCCCAGAATTCAAGTCTCTCTTGCTCCGTAACGTCAAATGTCGTTCTGGGGTCGGCGGAGTGTATATAGCAACCTGGCGTTTGCGTACATAATTCTAATATTTCGCCATAATTCGATTTTATTTCCTGCATTCTCTCATGCGATATTTTCTTATTATGCAGCGGCGTGCACCAATTGGGCGTTCTTTGAAAGACTGTGAGTTCACCAGCGATTTTGGCGATCTCGGGGATGATTTGAACGGCCGTCGCGCCGGTTCCGATAATTCCAACCCTTTTTCCAGCCAAATCTATATCATTCTGCGGCCATTTGTGAGTATGATATGCGGTGCCTTTGAATGCGCTGACGCCAGGAATATTAGGCATCACAGCAGCCGACAGAATCCCTACAGCGGGAACAAAAAATTTCGATGTATATGTTTCGCCATTTTCCGTTTTTATGATCCAAAAATCATGAATTTCGTCGTATTTAGCCGAAGAAACCTTGGTGTTGAATTCTATGCATGATTTGAGATCGAATTTATCTGCCACAAAATTCAAATATTTCTCTGTTTCTGGCTGCGGCGCAAAGTCTTCAGTCCAGTTCCATTCATCCAATAATTCTTGGGAGAAAGAATATCCATATGTCCAACTTTCAGAATCAAATCTGGCGCCGGGATAGCGGTTCCAATACCAAGTTCCGCCAATTTTTGGCGCAGTCTCCAGGCATTTCACCCGCAATCCCATCTTCCGGATTTTATATATCTGATAAAGGCCCGCTACTCCGGCGCCGACGATCACTACATCTAGCTCAGGCGACATTTCCAGCTCCCGCAAAGAATGGAAATCTGACAGTACGAGTTACGGACTCCCTGCCAGCTGTTTGATTTTCTAAAGTAGAGCCCACACTGCATCACCTCAAGGCGCTTCAGCTAGAACTTGGCGCGCAGCTGTGGTCCCTGCGCCGTCGGGCAAATGTCTGGGTTTCGCCCTTCGCGTTGAGTGTTGCTGCTGAGATAGACGCCTGAGTGGATTTTGAAGTCCCCATTTCTGCCGTTTGGGAGTGATGAAGCCCGGCCTTAATAAATCGTCCGCTTCATATGGGCCGGGTAACCGGCGTCATAGGTTGCAGCGTCGAAGGATGTATCAAGCGCTTTCAGGATTTGGCCGGCTGTCGGCACTGGGCGCTTATCTGGCAGGGACGCTGGGTCCCATAGCTTGGAGCGGTGTAGCGCCTTTTGGCATTGGAAATACACACGCTCCGCTGTGACTTTGAGCACGCTGCGGGGCAGCTTGCCTTGGAACTCGAAGGAGGCCAGCAAGTCTGGGTCAACGCGCACCTCCGCCTTGCCGTTGATGCGCAGGGTTTCGCCAACGCCCGGCACCAGGAAAAGCAGAGACACCCGCGGGTCGCGGACGACGTTGCGTAGGCTGTCTGTGCGGTTATTGCCGTTGCGGTCAGGCAGCAGCACGGTTTTTTCATCCAGCACGCGCACGAAACCTGCTGGGTCGCCGCGGGGGGAGGCGTCTGTGCCTTCTGGCGCTACCGTCGACAGGATGACGAAGGGGGAGGCTTCTACAAACGCCTGATATTCTGGCGAAATATAGTCGATCTCTTTAGTGATCGCCTTTTCGCTCGGCGTTCCATAAAGCGCCTCTAGCGCTTCAAGGGACGTGATGGCGTTCGGCATGGCGGCATCTGGCATGTGTTAGCTCCGTTCAAATCCGCGAGCGATTTCCCAATCAGTGATGCGGCGATCATATTCGATCTGCTCCCATTCCGCTGCATGAACGTAATGGTCAACAACGTCATCGCCGAGGGCGGCGCGAAGCATGGCCGATCCGTTCAGCGCTTCAGTTGCAGCGCGGAGTGTTGGCGGGATGGCGCGACCGCCTGTATCGGCATAGGCGTCGCCTTTCGCTTCTGGCTCTAAGTTCAACTCATTCTCGATCCCAGCGATGCCTGCAGCCAGTAGGGCGGCGAAGGCTAAGTAAGGGTTCAGATCCGCACCGCCAACCCGGCATTCTACTCGGACTGAAGGGCTATCCGCGCCACAAATGCGATAGCCCGCTGTGCGGTTATCGCTGGACCATACGGCTTTGGTCGGCGCGAAGGTCTGGGCCTGGAAGCGCTTGTAGGAATTGATATTTGGCGCCAGGAAATACGTGAATTCAGCCGCATGCTTCAACTGCCCAGCCAAGAATTGCTGCATCATCCGCGACATGCCGTAAGGGCCATCTGGATCATGAAACCGCGCCTCAGTCCCATCGACGGACCAAAGCGACTGATGCACATGGCAGGACGATCCGGACGCCGCATAGTTCCACTTAGCCATAAACGTCAGCGCCCGACCTTGAGCCCAGGCGATTTCCTTTGAGGCGTTCTTGGCGATGGTGTGATAGTCCGCCGTCTCGACAGGCGCGCCGTAGCGAATATTCAGCTCGCCCTGTCCGGCGGCGGCCTCGCCCTTGGTGCTTTCGACAGGAATTCCCGCTTCGTAGAGCCCATTGCGGATAGCGCGGAGGACGCCCTCTTCCTTTGTGGTTTGGAAGATGTGGTAGTCCTCATTGTAGGGACTGATCGGCGTCAGTGAGCGGTAACTGCCGACCTCCGCGTCCTCAAAGCTTTCCTTGAACAGAAAGAACTCGAGCTCAGACGCCATTTTGGCAGCGAGGCCCATATCTGCGAGTCGGGCGACTTGGCGCTGAAGGATCGCGCGGGGAGAAACTGAGATCGGCGCATGACCATGGTGATCCAGAATGTCCGCCAGCACGAGCGCAGTCCCGGGCAGCCAAGGGGCCGGCCGCAAGGTGCTAAGATCCGGGCGCATGACGTAATCGCCATACCCCCGTTCCCAGCTCGTGGTTTCGAACCCTGGCACCGGCTCCATTTCAAGATCAGCGGCGAGCAGGTAGTTGCAGGAATGGCTCTCTTTGTAGCCGGATTCAAGGAAATGCCGCACATGCAGCCGCTTCCCCATCATCCGCCCCTGCATATCCACCTGAGCCAGGATGACTGTGTCGATGTCGCCGGCATCAGCTGCTGCGGCGAGGCTTTCTAGCGATAGAATGTTCACGCCGCCACCTTATCGTCGCCAAGGCGGGAATCGCATGTTGGGTCGTCGGCCAGGAATACAGCGCCATACCGTTGGACAAGTTGAAATCCATCGTCCGGCAGGTGTTTGTCCCGAAATCTGCCCGTAAAGTAATTGACCTGTTTATCCGGAAAGATCACGCGGGTGGCGTCCACCAGTCCCTGCCCGTAATCAAGGCAAATCTGGTCCAGGTCGCGCTCCATTATAGCGATCTCCTGATCTGTCATGGATTTCATATCTTTCGGCAAGCTGGGGACAACAAGAACCAGCATGGGAAAGATTTCTTCTGGCTTTTTCTCATCGACGACAAAGCGCAGGCCAAAAACGGTCGCCTCGCGACCCGACACAAGCGTGAGCTCTCGTCCGCGTCGAAGATTTAGTCGATCCAGTGTCGCGATCGTCTTTGCCTGCGGCGATCCTGTCAAAGGAATGACTGGATCTGAACTGAGGTAGACACGGTCCTGCGGTTTCGGCGGATTGGCAGATTTCGTGCATCCGACAGCAAGCGCAGCGAGGCAAATGCAGGCAATCACGCGAGGTATGGTTCTATGCATCGAATGGATCTCTGAACGTTTGGGAGGCTCTTGCGCGACATCTATTACGAAACAAGCACGATGCCCTCAGATGGTCTCACTGTCACGGTATCACCGGTATGGATCAGTGTTGTTACGTCTCCATCTTCAAACCGGTCGCACATCGCCATTTTCGCTAGTGCAGCGCCTTGCGCCAGAATTGTGTTGGCTTGGTTGAATAGAAAGGCTTTGGGTGTGATCCCACGGGCGCTCATTTCATTCAGCATCCATGCAGAGGCGACGCCGCCCTTAGCCGTATTTAGCACCAGAATTTTGTCCTGGTATGATTGACCAGCAAGGGCATGTTGCGGGCGGGAGAAAATGCCCTTGATGCGGTCGAGGTCATAGCGGGCGGAGAAATTGTCGTCTGCCACTAGCGCTTCACCGGTGACGTCCGGGCCAATCCCGACATGGCATTTCAGCGTGCGTGGCATCAAACAATCCTCCCCGCGACAGCGGCGTCTATACAGTCTTCCATTGAGGCAAGGGCAGGGGCGTAGCCATAGCCGCCAAGAATGTTCACGATCTTGGCGGAGTTAGAAAGAAGGCGCGTCCAGCCATTCGCCTCGCCGATTTCGCGGGCGTATTGCTGATAGAAGCATGTGCCTTGCAGCACCTTGCCGCCAAAATCCTCAATCGCCTGATTGAACCCTATGCGTTGCGCATCGCCGTAAACGCTGGCGGCGGTGCAGACCAGAAACGCGGTGTCGCCATGCTTTTGCCGACCACGGCAGAGGTCTGCGACGGTTTGCATTTCGACCAATGAAAGCTGCGGTGCAGCGAACACCACAACGTCAACGGTCTCGCCCTTGGCGCCGAAGGATTGACGCAGCGCATCAAGATCACTGTCTGTAATCGCTTCAACAGCCAGCCCCTCGCCATCAACATCGCCCAATGTTCGGCATTCCGGCGTGACGCCAACCATATGAAACAGCGGGGTTGAGCCATAACTCGCCATCGCCGCCCCCATATGCTTCATCTCGTCGGAGGTTGGGATGTTCTCGACGCCTTCGATCACTGGAACTTCCCAATAAGACCCGGATTTCCGCCCAATGACCGCGCCAAGGACGCCCCAATCCGTCAGCCCTTGGGGTTGAGAGGTAATGCGGAAGCGGCGCGTCGCCTTGCGGTGGACGTCCAGATGTAGGCCATAACGCGGCGTGCGGCCCGTCAGCCCAGCCGCTAAGGCGGAGGGACCACCTTCAAAGTTCGACCGCGCGCCGCAGACGCTGTTGGAATAGATCACAACGCCCGTGTCGCCGTAGGCCACATGGTCGCCAAGCACCGGGGGCATGATCGTCTGATAATTGATGCACGTGTCCGTCATGATGATGCCAAGCGACTGGCAGGCGGCGATAAAGCGGCGCTCCAAGTTCGCCATCTCTTCAGTCTGTCCAAGCGGGTCATAATAGGAGAGATCGACGCCACGCGGGTCTGTGATCATGGGAATAGCGACCCGGCGGTCCGCGGCGTCCATGGCGGCGAAACCCTCCATAAAAGCGACCCCTGCCTCGCCTAAGGATTCCGGGTCAGCCATCATGTGGGCCTGGCTGACAGGAACCATATCTGCCGCATCAAACATACGGCCGAGTTGGATTTGGTGCTCCAGCGCCCATTTTCGGGCCGGCCCGAGTTCGCCACTGAGCATTGCTTGTTCTTCGGAATCGAGCTTCATTTAGGCCTCTAATTATCTGCGCAATATCGGAATTGTGCAGCAAGGCGGCAAGATTGGACAGAGCCAGAAATTCAGATGTTGCTTGCATTGCCGCCGCCCAGCGTCCACCGTATCGCCAAGTTCAGGAATTGCCGGAAATGCATATGATCTTCGGCATGAACCTGAGCGGAAAAGTCTTTTAAACGGGAGAAGTTGAACGACGCATACAGCGAAATTCTTACGGTCTTTGACGATGGGCGCAGCCGCACTCGGCGCGCTATCGATTGGCGCTACCGCCGCTCAGGCCGAATATCCAGAACGCCCGGTTACGATGGTCATTCCTTATGGCCCAGGGGGCGCTACAGATATTTCTGGCCGCACCATCGCGGCGCCGCTGGGTAAAGTCGTGCCGAAGCCCATCCTGATGGTTAATCGCACAGGCGCTGGCGGTGCGACGGGTTCTGTTTCCGTCAAGAACGCCAAGGCTGATGGCTACACGATGCTGTTCGCGCGGGTCGGCTCACATTCCGTGAACCCGGCTATGAAAGCAACGCTGCCATACACGCTGGATGACTTCCGCTTTGTTGGTATTTATGAAATTAACCCAGTGGCTTGCGCCGGGAAGTATGATTCTGACATTAAGTCCATGGGCGATCTTGTGGCGGCAGTCGCGGCGAACCCCGGCAAGATCAGCTATAGCTCTGCTGGCGTCGGTTCACTGCTGCATCTTGCGGGCGCGATGGTGCTGCGTGAGTTCGGCGTGCAAGACCCGCTGAAAGACGCGATCCACATTCCGTTGAAAGGCGGCGGGGCGGCTGCGACGGCAGTACTTGCCGGCACGTCCACTTTCATCTGCACCAATCCCTCAGCGCTCGCGAGCTTCGTGAAGAATAAGCAGCTCCGCCCGCTGATGGTCACGACAGCCGAACCAGTGGTTGGCTTTGATGCGCCGACGGCTGCTGATCTTGGCAAGCCGAACCTGCACAAACTGGTCGGCTGGACTGGTATTGCCGGCCCAAAAGGTCTGCCGGATGAAGTCGCCGCCAAATGGCGCAACTACATGGCCCAGGCTACGACCGATAAGGGCTTCCTCGACAAGATGACGGCGCGCGGCTCTGTCATCCGATTGATGAACCCAGAAGAATCGCAGACCTTCATCGTCGATCAGTATACGATTTTCCGTAAGCTGGTTGATGATCTTGGCATGCGGATTGAAGGCTGATCCGACCTGAAGTCCAGGGGCCGTAGCCGTCAGTTCATTGGCGTCTGCGGCCCCGTTCTTGCCCCGTCCTTCTAAGGCCTTACCGCCTGGAATTTCGACATATGCAACACCCTAGAATATCTGCGTTAGGCCTTGTTTTCATAGGCTTCGGCGCGTTCATCTTGCTCGTCGCGATCCCCTATGCCGTGACCAGCCCTAGCAACGTGCAGAAGATCGTTCTAGCGCCGACTTTCTGGCCGACCATCATTAGTTGGCTGATCATTGGGCTTGGCGCGCTTTTGATGCTGCTCCAGTTTTTTGCGCCAAGGGCTGCTGTTGATGACGAAGACGCCTCTGAGGATGGCCCGGCGCCGCCTGGCGGATGGCTTAGGTTGGCTGCAGGCACGGCGCTTATGGTCGCGCTGGTATATGTGACCCCAATTTTGGGCTTAGTATGGACGGCGATGCTGTGTTTCGGCGCGATATCGCTGCTTGTAAAATCCTCGCGCCCTGTGATGTCGCTGATCGTCGCGATCGTGTTGCCCCTGGCGCTCTACGTTTTCTTTAATCATGCCGCAGGCGTTGCGGTCCCGCAGGGCGAGTTCATTAGGCTGCCATGAGCGTAATCGATAATCTTGCAGCGGCTTGGCCGCTTGTCGCCAACCTGGAAAGCTTTCTCGCGCTGTTTATCGGCATCGTCGTTGGTGTTGTCGCTGGCGCGATCCCTGGCATGTCCGCGACGATGGCTGTCGCACTGACCCTGCCATTCACCTTCGCCCTACAACCGATCACGGGAATTCTGTTGCTGCTCGGCGTATACAAAGGCGGCATCTTTGGTGGCTCCATTCCCGCAATCCTGATCAAGACGCCTGGCACGCCCGCGTCCAGCGCTACAGTGCTGGATGGCTATCCGATGGCGGAAAAGGGCGAGGCCGGGAAAGCGCTTTCGATGGCGCTTTATGCATCGTGCTCAGCGGATTTGATGTCTAACTTGGCGCTTATCCTGTTCGCCGGCTGGTTGGCGTCCTTCGCGCTGAGTTTCGGGCCGCCTGAATTCTTCACGCTGATCTTATTTTCGCTGACGATTATCGCAGGCCTTTCGGGTAAAAACCTTGTGCTCGGGCTGATTTCTGCTGTGCTTGGCCTATTGCTGGCGACCGTTGGGCTTGATCTGGTCTATGGCACCAACCGCTTCAATCTGAATGACCCGAACCTGATGGGGGGCCTGAACTTTATCGCTGTCCTGATCGGCCTCTTCGCCATCCCTGAAATCCTGGCTTACATCTGGGACCCGCGCGAAAAGAAGGGCTCTGTACGTTCGCTCGGCGGGCGGCATCTCTCATTCGCGGAATATAAGCGCTGCTTCAAATCGATTGTGCGCGGTGGGTTTATCGGCGTGATTCTGGGCAGCATTCCGGGCATTGGCGCTGCGCCAGCAGCCTTTCTCTCGTATAGCGAGGCGCGGCGGAATTCCAAGAACAAAGAAAATTTCGGCAAGGGCGAGATTGAAGGCGTTGCAGCTTCAGAAGCAGGCAATAATGGTGTTTGCGGCGCCACGCTCATCCCGCTTTTGGCGCTTGGTGTGCCGGGGGACGTCATTACGGCTATTATTATCGGCGCCTTAATGATCCACGGCCTGCAGCCTGGCCCGATGATGTTCATCGCAAATGCCGATATCATTTACGCGCTGTTTCTGGGCCTCATCATCAGCTCCATCCTGCTGATGGGCATCGGCAATGTGGCGATCCGGTTGTTCCGGTATATCGCCGAAATCCCAAGGCCGGTGCTGTTGTCGACTGTGTTCATCCTTTGCGTCTATGGCGTTTACGCGGTGAACAACAATGTGTTCGATATCGGCGTGATGTTCGCGATGGGGCTGCTTGGATATTTCATGTTGCGGACGGGCATTCCGCCTGCACCCTTCCTGATCGCCTTCATTCTCGGGCCGCTGCTGGAGGACAATTTCCGCCAAGCGATGCTGATGTCTGGCGGTAGCGGCACGATCCTATTCCGCAGCCCGATCACCTGGGTTTTCTGGGCGCTGACTGCGATTACGATTGCCGCTATGGTGCGACGCGGGCTGCAGCGAAAACCGCTATAGGCAGAAGACCTTCCCAATCTAGCAGCGAGACAAGCCCATGAAGCAGAACCTGTTGGTCATCCTTTCCGACGAGCATCAGGCGCGCGCCATGGGCTGCGCCGGACACCCGTTTGTTCAGACACCACATTTTGATGCGCTTGCCGCCAGGGGCACGCGGTTCACCAACGCCTACACGCCTTCGCCGATCTGCGTGCCCGCCAGGGCCAGCTTCGCCACAGGGCTTTATCCGCACCAGACACGGCTCTGGGACAACGCCATGCCTTATGCCGGGCAGATTCCAGGCTGGGGCCATGTTCTGCAGAATGCGGGCGTGCCAGTGGAGAGCATAGGCAAGCTGCATTACCGCGCCGAGGAAGACCCAGCCGGGTTTGATACTGAACACATCCCGATGATGGTCGCAGGCGGGGTCGGCATGGTCTGGGCCTCGATTCGGGAGGAAAATCAACGGATCGCCATGCCGGGTCGCATGCTCGGCGACTACATAGGTCCCGGGGATAGCAAATACACGGAATATGACGCTGCCGTCGTCGCCAGTACGACGGAGTGGTTGGGTGAGCGAGCAGGGTCCAGCGATCCTTGGTGCCTCTATGTCGGTCTCGTAGCGCCACACTTCCCGCTGGTCGTGCCAGACGAGTTCTACAATCTATATCCGCCGGAGAGCCTACCGCCGGTGAAGCGGCGCCCTGACGATGGCTTTGAACGCCATCCCTGGGTCGAGAAGCAAAATGCGTTCGCCGATAGCGAGTCCTTGTTTGAAAGTTCCGAAGAACGATTGGCGGCGATGTCGGCTTATTACGGCCTTTGCACCTGGCTGGACCACAATATCGGCCAGATTGTCGGTGCACTGGATAGCGCTGGATTCAGTGACGACACGACCGTGATTTATTCCTCAGACCATGGCGATAACGTTGGCGCGCGTGGCCTGTGGGGGAAGTCCAACATGTATGAAGAATCAGCGGCAGTCCCGTTGATCGTCGCGCGACCTGGGCAGGCGGCGTCTGTCTGCGATACGCCGGTGAGCTTGCTTGATATCTCGGCGACAATCCCGGACCACTTTGGCCTGCCGTTTGAGAATGCTGGACCGGGCGCGTCGCTCTATCGAATCGCGGATGGCGCGGCGGATGCGGATCGTGCGGTCTTCAGCGAGTACCACGCCGCAGGCGCTGTATCAGGCGCCTTCATGCTGCGCCAAGGAGACTGGAAACTCATTCATTATGTGGGCTTTGAGCCTGAACTTTTTGACCTGGCGAACGACCCAGAGGAATTGACCAATCTGGCGCAAGATCCACAGCATCAAGCGAAGCTGGATGCGCTTTCAGCCATGCTCCATGAGATCTGCGATCCTGAGGCGACCAGTGCACAGGCGCTCGAAGATCAGGCGGAAATGATCGCTGGATATGGCGGGCGGGAGGCTGCGCTCCAGATGGGCGCGCGCGCCGCCACCCCGCCGCCGGAATTGAAAGCCTAATCCTAACGATCTAAGGGCCGTAAATGTTTGCTCTCACTCTCGATGACATCTCGACTATCGGCCAAGGCATGCAGCGTCCGGAATGCGTTCTGGCGACAAAGTCCGGCGATCTTTTCTGTTCGGACAGCCGGGGCGGCTACAACATCGTTAAGTCGAATGGCGAAAGCCAGTTCATTAAGGCGATAGGCGCGCCCGATGATTTCATGCCGAACGGTATCGCGCTTATGCCAGATCGCGATGTTCTGGCCGCGAATTTGGCGGATAGCAGCGGTGTGTGGCGGATCAAGCCGGACGGTCAGGCCAGCCAATTAATCGCCGAAGCAGATGGCGTTCCACTGCCGCCAGTGAATTTCGTTGGCTTAGATGCCAAAGGCCGCATTTGGATATCTGTATCAACGCTCGCTGTGCCCCGTCATCCTGCGTTCAAGAAGGGTGCTAGCGATGGGTTTGTCGCCGTATTCGACAAGGGCGTTGCCCGGATCGTGGCGGACGGAATTGCATTCACCAATGAAGCCATCGTCGACCCTGCGGGCGAATGGCTTTATGTGAACGAGACCATCGGCCAATCAACCGCGCGCTACGCCATCAGTGAAGACGGATCTCTTGGCCCACGCGAAACAGTGGCGGAGTATCCGCCCGGCACATTCCCCGATGGCTTCACGTTTGATGCAGAGGGCGGCATATTGATTGTTAGCGTCGCCAGCAATCGCATCATTCATGTTGATCGGAATGGCAGGCAGAGCATGGTGATTGAGGATGCCGATAAAGACGCGCTTTTAGCGTTAAACGCAGCTTTCGAACGCGGTGAGCCGGTGCGGGATATGATCGAAATTGGCAGCAGACAGACCCTCCGCAATATCGCCAGTATCGGATTTGGCGGGCCGGATTTGAAGACAGTGTATATGGGCTCGCTCTCTCATGACGGCATTTTTGCATTCCAGTCGCCAATCCAGGGCGCGCCGCTTATTCACTGGGATTTTTGATGTCTGAGGCTGCTTCTTCCAGCAAAGGCGAAATCCTGCTGAACCCTTTGGCTAATGCAGGTTCTGAATATGGTCCGGTTCAAGCTTCGATCCTGAATGATGAAGCATTCGCAGAGGCGAGAGACACGATTTCCGCGTGGCCTGACTACGCGCCAACGCCGCTGCATTCTCTGAATGCACGGGCAAAGGCGTCTGGTGTTGCGGCTGTTCATTATAAGGATGAGAGCGCGCGCTTCGGGCTTGGCAGTTTTAAGGCGCTCGGCGGGGCCTATGCCGTCGCTCGATTGTTGATGCGGGAAATTGCAAAGCGTCAGGGAGGTCGAGAGCCCTCAATCGCATCTATCTTGAACGGCGATCATTCCGCAGTTGTTTCTGCAATCACTGTCTGCTGCGCCACGGACGGCAATCATGGTCGCTCTGTCTCTTGGGGCGCCAGGACGTTCGGCTGTGCGTGCGAGATATTCGTCCACGCGACAGTTAGCGAAGGCCGTAAGGCGGCTATTGAGGCATTCGGCGCGCATGTCACGCGCACGGCAGGTAATTACGACGACAGCGTCCGCGACGCCCAGGAAGCGGCAGAGCGGAATGGCTGGTTTGTCGTCTCAGACACATCCTATCCAGGCTACACCGATGTACCGAAGGACGTAATGCAAGGCTATGAATTGATGGCGGCGGAAGCTCTGGACGCAATGGATGCGCCGCCGACGCATGTCTTTCTACAAACGGGTGTCGGCGGCATGGCCGCCGCCGTCGCCGCATACTGTAAGCGGCGTTATGGGCGCAGCAGGCCTAAGATTATTCTGGCGGACCCCGATCTATCAGCCTGCTGGCTTGAAAGCACCAGGGCAGGCGCGCCTACGGCTGTGCACGGCGATCTCGACACGTTGATGGCCGGGCTGGCTTGCGGCGAAATATCCCTGCTGGCTTGGGATATCTTGCGGGATACCGCAGATGCTGTCGTCGCTGTGTCGGATGCAGAGGCCGTGAAAGTAATGCGGCGCCTCGCAGCGGGTGAGGGTGGCGACCCAAGTATCGTAGCAGGTGAGTCCGCTGTCGCTGGCCTGGCCGCTTTAGAGACAGTGGCAGGCGATAATGCGGCGCGCCAAAGTCTTGGGCTAACGCCGCACTCGCGCGTCCTGGTCTTCGGCACGGAGGGTGATACTGATCCCGAACTCTATCACCAGCTTGTTGGAAGCACGGGTGATGAGGTCCGGGCGCGAACGGTCTAGATCGCCGCGACGAGCCGCGCGACAAGACCGTCCAGCATGCCGCCAGCCTTCTCATCCTTCAGGCCGCCATCGTCGTCAAACGCCTGAAATGCGCCTGGCAATGTCGCAAAGCCGGGGATAGGAACGGCGGTGAGTTCCGCCAACGCATCCCGCAACCGCGGGATCACACGGACGCCGCCCAATCCGCCAGGCGAGGCAGCCGCTATCGCAACGCGCTTTCCAGCATATGCCGCGCAGGATGCGTTATCGCCTTCAGGGCGGGACGTCCAGGCGAACACGTTGATCAGCAATGGCGGCGGGCAGCCATTATATTCTGGCGTTACGATCAGCAGGCCATCACTGCCAGCGATTAACGCCTTTAAGTCCTGCATGGTTTTTGGCAGGCCATCATTTGCTTCGATGTCGCCGTCATATACGGGAGCGGGGAAATCAGCGAGGTCAATCAGAGTAACGTCGGCGCCAGCAGCCTTCGCTTTTTCAGCGGCGACGGCGGCGCATTTTTTGTTGACGGAGCCTTTGCGGGCGCTGCCAGCAAATACGAGCACTTTCTTGGCGGACATATAGCTTTCCTTGTCGAAGGGTATGGCATTCAGCAATAGGTCGTGCGTGGGGTTGTTTTGGCAAGGTCTACCTGCAGTCTATCCGTGACGGCGCTTGGGCAGATGGATAGAGTGCAAGGCAGAAACCCCAGCTAAATCCATACCAAGCCATCAGGAGGCCCAATTGATCGATCTTGAACGCCAGGGCGATGTGTTCGTTCTCACCATGAATGCCGGTGAAAACCGCTGGAATACCAATTTCGCGCGCGCTTTCGATGCGCGGCTGGATGAGGTCGAGGCGTCGGATGGGCCTGCTGCTTTAGTGACGGCATCTGCGGATGCAAAGTTTTTTTCCAATGGTCTGGACATAGATTGGCGGCTCGGCGAGGGGGATGGCGAAGGCGGGGATAAGGCTGTGTTCCCATTTGAATTTATGGCGCTGATGGCGCGGTTGATCACATTCCCTGTGCCGACTGTTGCTGCCGTGAACGGACACGGCTTTGGCGCTGGGTTCATGTTGGCGCTCTGCCACGATATGCGGGTGATGCGGGCGGACCGGGGGTATCTTTGCGCAAATGAAATTCAGATCGGCTTTAAAATTCCTGATGAAGAGCTCGCGTTGTTCCGGCACAAAATGTCCGGCAGCGCCTTCTTTGATACGGTGCAACTCGCTCGGCGATGGACGGGGCCAGAGGCTGAGGCGGCTGGGTTCGTGCGGGCGACAGCCCCGCAGGATGGACTCCTTGGCTTAGCAATCGAGCACGCGACCCGGCTCGCGCCATTGGCCAAGGATCGAGCGCTATATGGCGGTTCTAAGGAACGGATATTCGGAGAGGCGCCGTCAATCAACTATGAAAATGGCGCTGCACATCTGCTCCGGAATTTCCCGGGCTATGGGTGATAAAGGCCAATCGCTATGAGCTTTAGAAGCATCATCCGGTTCCAGGTGAAGCCCGGGATGGCGGATGCGTTCGAGGCCGCATTCGCGGCTTGCCGCATGTTGGACCGTCCGTCCGCCATCGACGGCTTCATAATGGCTGAGCTGGTACGCAGCGTCACGGAACCACTTGAATACCACGTGCTTGGTGAATGGGAGACGGAGCAAGCCTATGCGGACTGGCAAGCAATCTCCCATGAAGGCGCTGACCCAGCTGCCGTTGAGGCTTTGAACGCGACTTTGCTGCATTGGGCGCCGGGCAGGCTCTATCAGCCAGTGTCTCGGTCAGCGTAGGGGCCGACAAAGCGCCTGATTAAGATGCTGCAATGCCGCCACGCGGAGCGCCAGCGGCGACATTCTTCCAGAGCACCGCGTGATCCTGGGGCAGAGCGCGGCTGTTCGGCATTGTGAGCCAAAGCCGATGCAGCAATCTCGAATGGCCTGCTGCGTGATCATCCTGGAATGCAGCGCGCGCGTGGTAAGTGATGTGGCTGTTGATGAGCTGGATATCGCCCGGTTTCAGCATCATGGCATAGGCTAACTCACTGGCGACGGCAGCGAGCATATCGAGCGCTTCCCACTGCGCATCGGTCATCTTGGGCGTGTCCGGCATTGGAGTTGCCCCTATTTCACCGGACAGTCGGGCTTGGTTATAGAGCGCGCCTGA
>JAYNYG010000016.1:0-74935 GCA_038102935.1 Alphaproteobacteria bacterium
TCGAATTCTCCATCCTGGAGTGTTTTTGGGCTTCATGCCGCAGGGGGCCATATGCTTGTCAGGCGTTTGGACCCCACCTGTGTTGAAGCAAAAGCTTCCGCAGGCGCTTACTGCCTAGCAAAGGCGGCGCCATTTGCCGGGATAACTCAAGGAACCCAAGGTTTCTGCGGATTCTGCGGCCCGCGTTAAGGACGCGTTATGCCTACCAGGCAGAATTTGCCTGCAGAATCTGCCGGGCCAGCGGAAAAAGCGGCGTTTATTGCCGCCTCGACACTGCACATCCTGCCGGATTTCGTTTGGCTGACGCCTCGGCTAAGCTTCAAACCATGACATTATTGACTGATCTAGACGCCGCATCCACGCGGATAGAAACCGCCCACGCCCACGGGAAAACCGTATGCCGCCTATGGGGCGACCCATCTGCGCCCGCAATCGTGTTGAGCCATGGAAGCTTCGGCGCCTGGTCCCACTGGGTGCGGAACATCGGCCCGTTGTCAGAACGCTATCAGGTGCTGGCGCTAGATTTGCCCGGCATGGGTGAAAGCGATCAGCCGCCGGAGCCGATATCCGCTGCATCGATGGGCGCCATCATGGCGTCTGCGATTGACCAAGCTTTGCCAGCGGGCAAGCGGTTTCACCTGGCGGGCTTCTCCTTTGGCGGCATTGTCGGCGGGCAGGCGGCGCTGTTGCTGGAGGAGCGGATTGACCGGTTCACCATCATCGGCTCCAACGCGCTTGGCCTGCCGTTAGATAAGCGTGGCGCTATGGCCAAACCGAACCGAAGTATGACGGCAGCGGAAATCCAAGACGTCCATAAACAAAATCTCGGCGTGATCATGTTTGGCGATCCGAGCCGCATTGATGATCTGGCGCTGGAGCTGCAACAGCAGAATACCCGCCGCGCCCGTTCCCGCAGCGGCGCCATTCCCCGCGGCGATAGTTTAGCCAAGGCGCTTGCCACACTGACGATCCCTGTGCGCGGCATTTGGGGTGGGAAGGATGCAACCGCCGGCCAGTTTTTGCCGGAACGCCAAGCATTTTTTGAGGCGTTGCCTAATTGCGAAAGCTTCACGATCATTCCAGGCGTTGGCCACTGGGCGGCCTATGAAGCGGCGGATGAGGTGAATGCGCTTCTGCTGGATTAGCCAGCGGCCTCTCTGATTTCGGCGTCGCTTAATCCAAGCTCACTTAGGACGTCTTGCGTGTGTTGGCCCACATTTGGCGGTGGCGTCGTAATCGCAGGACCTCCGTTGGCGAATTGGAAAGGCGCGCCGATTAGACTGTAAGGGCGATCAAGGCCGCCCGCCTCTGCCGAAAATTCATGCAACAAGCCACGATGCGCCACTTGCGGGTCTGCCGTGATGCTTTGCATATCGCGGACACGAGATACCGGGACGCCGGCGGGGTCGAGCTTCGCTTCCCAGGCCTCGCCGTCTGCCACGGCCAATGCAGATTCTATTGCGACCCGCAGGTCCTCGACATTGGCGCGGCGCGCATCCCAATCGGCAAAGCGCGGGTCTGTCAGCATGGCGTCTGCGCCGAGGGTTTCCGCCAGCGCCTTATATTGGCGATCATTATTAGCGGCCAGCATCAAGTATCCGCCTTTGCACCGGAACAGGTTCGCCGTTGGCCGCCCCGATGTGCCCTGATTGCCGCAAAGGCCAGGAACCATGCCGCCCACTGTCCATTCCGCGACTGTGGGCGCCATGGATGAGAGGATCGCGTCCAGCATTGCGACGTCGATATACTGGCCTTTGCCCGTTACCGCCCGCTGGCTGAGAGCGGCGGCAATGCCGAAGGCCGCCGCCATGCCTGTTACAGTATCCACAGCTGCGAACCCTGCCCGTGTCGGGCCGTTTTCTGGATGGCCGGTGATCGACATCAGGCCGGACATAGCTTGCAGCCGCGCGTCATAGGCGGAGGCGCCCTTACGCGGACCTGTTTGCCCGAACCCTGAAATCGCGCACCACACGATATTTGGATTGGCCTCACGCATAGCCTCATAGCCGAGACCTAGTCTGGCGATCACGCCCGGGCGGAAATTCTCAACGACCACATCGGCGCCTTCGATCAACTTGGCGACAGCAGCTTGAGCGGCGGGGTTTTTCAGATCAAGCGCAACGGAGCGCTTGTTCATGCCGCAGGCCATATACATCGGCGCCATATTAGATGCAGCCCAGGCGGCATCCGTAGACATCTGCCGCGCTTCATCACCGGGACCCGGGCTCTCGATCTTAATGACATCCGCCCCAAGCATCGCCAATTGGGATGTCGCATAGGGGCCGGAGACGACGCGGGTGAAGTCGATCACGCGCATTCCTGCGAAGGGCTGGGCAGTCTGTTCCATAAGGCGTTTCCAATCCGGGCGAAGCGCAGCTATCCTACCTTCAGAAACCATTATCCGCTAGGGAGCATTGCGCGCCATGGGTCCGCTTGAAGGTGTTAAAATTGTTGAATTCGCTGGCATTGGGCCGGGGCCGCATAGCTGCATGCTGCTGGCCGATATGGGCGCGAGCGTTGTCCGTGTTGATCGCGCGGGCAGTGTCGGTAAGCCGGGCGCGATCCCGGATATGTTCAATAACTTGACGCGCGGTCGCCCAAATATCGCGCTCGATCTGAAAAATCCAGAAGGCGTCGAGACAGCGCTGAAGATGTGTGAATCCGCCGATATTGTTATCGAAGGCTTCCGCCCGGGCGTTCTGGAACGCCTTGGCCTCGGCCCAGATGTGCTAATGGCCCGGAACCCGGCGCTCGTCGTCGGGCGGATGACGGGGTGGGGGCAAACAGGCCCGATTTCTCATACGGCAGGCCATGACATCAACTACATCTCGCTCTCTGGCGCGCTCTCCTGCATCGGTCCGGTGGATGGCCCGCCGACGCCGCCTTTGAACCTCGTCGGCGACTTCGGCGGCGGCTCGCTCTATCTGGCGATGGGCGTGTTGGCGGCCTATATCTCGGCGAAGAACACGGGCAAAGGCCAGGTTGTCGATACCTCTATGGTCGAGGGTTCGGCCTCGCTGATGATGGGCATGTATGGTGCGTTGGCGGCAGGCCTCTGGAAGGAAGACCAACGCGGATATAACCGCCTGGACGGCGGCGCCCATTACTATGGCGTGTTTGAGACCAGTGATAACCGCCATATCTCCATCGGCTCAATCGAGCCGCAGTTCTATGAACTTCTGAAGCAGAAAACCGGCCTGTCGGATGATGATCTGCATCCGCAGTTGGACCGGGATAAATGGCCGGCCAACCGTGAAATACTGGCGAAAGTCTTCAAAACGAAAACCCGTCAGGAATGGGTTGATCTGATGGAAGACTCGGATGTGTGCTTCGGCGCCGTGCTCACCATGTCTGAAGCCATGGAACACCCCCATAACGTCGCGCGCAAAAGCTTTGTTGAAGTTGATGGCTACAAGCAGCCAGCGCCGGCGCCGCGCTTCTCTGGAACGCCGACTTCGGTCGCCATGGGCGCTTCTGCGCCGGGTCAACATACGCGGGATACTTTGGTCGCTTGGGGCTTTGATGCTGCTGAAGTCGAGCGGCTGGAAGCCGCCGGCGCCGTGAAGCAAGCCTGATCGCCATGGGCGTCGGTCGCTATTCATTTCTAAGCCTCGCGAAGAACGCGCTTTCTGGTCATAAAAATTGGGAACCGGCGATCCGGCATCCAGAACCGAAGGCGCGCTATGATGCGGTCGTGATCGGCGGCGGCGGGCATGGTCTCGCGACCGCCTATTATCTCGCCAAGCTGCACGGCATGAAGAATATCGCCGTTCTGGAACGCGGGTGGATCGGCGGCGGTAATACGGGCCGCAACACCACCATCGTACGCTCCAATTACCTGCTGGAGCCGAACGCGCATTTCTATGAGCATTCGTTGAAACTCTGGGAAGGCTTGTCGGCTGATCTCAATTTCAATGTGATGTTCAGCCAGCGGAGTGTCATCAACACTTGCCACACGCCGGGCGAGGTCGAGGCGAATATGCGGCGCTACAATGCGATGCGCCTGAACGGCATCGACGCCGAGTTCCTGTCTGCTGATGAGCTGAAGCGTCGTGTGCCAGATATCAATCTCGGCCGGGATGGGTCCATGCGTTGGCCGATCCTTTGTGCGCTGAGCCAACCGCGCGGTGGCGTTGCGCGTCATGACGCGGTGGCATGGGGTTTCGCGCGCGGTGCCGATAGCTTGGGCGTTGACATCCTGCAGAACTGCGAAGTCACGGGCTTCCGGCGCGGTCCTGATGGGGCGCTGCAAGGCGTTGAAACATCGCGGGGATACATCGAAACGCCGAAAGCGGGTGTGGCTGTCGCCGGGCATTCTGGCCATGTGATGGAAATGGCGGATATTCGCTTGCCCATCGAGAGCCATTTGCTGCAAGCGTTTGTCTCAGAGCCCGTGAAGCCGTTCCTGGACGTTGTTGTTTCTACCGGGGCGCTGCACTTCTACATCTCCCAAACTGATAAGGGCGAGGTGCTGCTGGGCGGCGGGCTGGATGGCCATAATTCCTACAGCCAGCGCGGCGCGATCCATAATATTGAGGAAGTGACCGAAGCGGCAGTCGAGATGTTCCCGAATATCAGCCGCCTGAAATGGATGCGCCAATGGGCCGGCGTTATGGATATGACCATGGACGGCAGCCCGATCATCGGCAAAACCCCGGTGCAGGGTCTCTATCTGGACGGCGGCTGGTGCTACGGCGGCTTCAAAGCCACCCCAGGCTCCGGCTGGTGCTTCGCCCACACAATCGCCCATGACGAGCCCCACGAACTGAACGCCGCGTTCACGTTGGAACGCTTCGGGCGGAGCGCGGTGATCGACGAAAAGGGCGCCGGCCCTTATGCGAAAGCGCACTGAGGTGGCTAGGTCTAAACCTGCGAAACGCGGCCTGGGTGAGGGTCCCCTCGCCCTCCAGAGGAGGGAGAGGGAACAGGGTGAGGGTGGGCGCCTGCACAAAGGCCACAAGACGCTTCTGCCGGAACAGGCGCTTCATCGCTCTCAAGATTGCCTGCGATCCGCTGGCTCGCCCCCTCACCCTGTTCCCTCTCCCCCTCGCGGGGGCGAGGGGACCCTCACAGACGCCGCCTCTCGGTTGCGAAGGAAACAAGCGCGCAAGACGATAGCCAATACCCGTAATCTTCGTGGCAACCAGACTGACTCCGAACGCATGCTATGGCATGTCCTCAGAAATCGCGGCCTAGGCGGATTGAAATTCGTGCGACAGCGGCCTGTTGGGCGCTTCATTGCTGATTTCCTGTGTGCTGAATGTAAGCTAATCGTCGAACTGGACGGCAGTCAGCACAATGGCGCTGGCCTCGCAAAAGATGCGCGGCGAACACAGGTTCTCGAAAGCTATGGCTACCGGGTAATCCGGTTCTGGAATTTTGAAGTCCATCAGAATTTAGTCGGCGTCTTGGAGAGTATCCTAGTAGCGGCGTTTGACCTGCGAGTGGAACGACGATCATGATACTCATACCATGCCCCCATTGCGGGCCGCGGCCGGAAACAGAATTTGTTTATGGTGGGGACGCGAATGTGAAGCGGCCTGATCCTGCGGCGGCTGATGCTGAATGGACGGACTACATCTATATCCGTGACAATCCGAAAGGCGCACACCGGGAACTTTGGCTGCACGCCGCCGGATGCCATAGCTGGCTAACGGTTGAGCGCGATACCGTCACCCATGCGTTGGGCGATGTTTCTTATACGAAGGATGGGGCTGAATGAGCGCGCGCCAACCCAACCGCGCCGACGCCGGCGGATGGCTGATTGACCGCAGTCGGGTCGAGATGTTCACGTTTGACGGTCGGGAAATCCCGTTTTATCCAGGCGATACCATCGCTTCCGCCTTGCTGGCGTCCGGTGAAACGCTGGTCGGGCGGAGTTTCAAGCTGCATCGCCCGCGCGGCATCTTCGGGCTGGGCGCCGAGGAGCCGAATGCGCTGCTGACGCTTGGCTCTGGCGCGACGCTCACGCCGAACGCGCGCGCCACAATGATCCCGGCGAAACCTGGGATGCAGGTCTCGTCACAAAACCGCTGGCCATCGCTGAAATACGATGTGTTTGGGCTGCTGGATAAGGTAAAGGCCGTTCTGCCTGCGGGTTTCTACTACAAGACCTTCATGTGGCCAGCGTCCCGCTGGATGACCTATGAGAAATATATCCGCCGCATGGCTGGCCTTGGGCCGCCGCCAAGGCAGCGAGATACTGAGCAGTATGCACGCCGGAACGCCCATTGCGACGTGCTGATCGCGGGCGGCGGGCCTGCTGGTTTGGCGGCTGCGGAAGCGGCGGCGGAGAGCGGTCAATCCGTCATCCTGGCCCATGCGCGGCCGAGCTTTGGCGGCGGCGCCCATAGCATGGCGGAAGGCCCGCACCGGCAATGGCTGGAAGAGACGCGGGCTCGGTTGGAGGCGATGCCGAATGTTCGGCTGATGACCTCGACGACGGTTGCCGGGTATTACGAACATGAACTGCTGACGCTCTCAGAACGGGTGCGTGACCGGGATCATTCGTCAAACACCGCGCCAACCGAACGCTTCTGGGAGGTGCGGGCTGGCCGCGTCATCATCGCAACCGGCGCTATCGAACGCCCCATGCTGTTCGCAAACAACGACCGCCCGGGCGTGATGCTAGCGAGCGCAGCGCTTGGGTATTTGCGCCGGTATGGCGTTCTGGCGGGTAAAGCGCCCGTTCTGTTTGGTGGCGACGACAGCCTATATACGCTCGCGGACGCTTTGAAAGCTGCGGGCGCAGATATCCGTGGCGTGATAGATCTTAGGTCTGATCCTGGCGAGGCTGCTGGCGCTTTTGCTGCGGCGGGCGGCAAAGTGGTTGCAGGCGCTATGGTCGCGCGCGCGAAGGGCGGCAATCGCGTCACCGGCGCTGAGATTTGGCGGATCGCCGGGGGTGCGCCGACGAAGCAGGAAACCATCCCGGCAGACTCGATTTTCATCTCTGGCGGATTTGGGCCAAACCTGCAGCTGCATGCGCAATCCAAGGGCGCGCTGGTCTGGGATGAAGGCCTTGGTTCCTTTGCGCCTGGCGCCCCGAACGGCGCGAATGTTTCCATCGGCGGCGCGCGCGGCGTGTTTGATGTTGCGAGCGCAATTGCAGATGGAGTCGCGGCAGGGAAAGGCGAAGCGTTGCAAGAGAGGCCTGCAAGCGAAGCCGCCGCACCCCATCCATGGGAATTGCCGAATGTCACGGGGGGCATTCGGTTCGTCGATCTGCAGAATGATGTGGCGGATAAAGATATCGCCTTGGCGGCGCGTGAGGGCTACCACTCGATCGAGCATGTGAAGCGCTATACGACCCTTGGCATGGGCACCGATCAAGGCAAGATCGCCGGACCCATCGGCTTGGCGCTTTTAGCGGCGGCCACGGGCAAGGAAATCGCCAAAACGGGGTTGACGACGTTCCGCCCGCCTGCAACGCCGATCACATTTGGCTCTGTCGCCGGCGGCCATTTGGGCGAAGTCGGCCATGCGATCCGCCGGAGTGCGGCTGACACATGGCATGCTAGCCAGAACGCCGTATTCATTGATGCGGGGCTATGGCGGCGCCCGCAATATTATCCGGCCAACGGCGCCACCTTGGGCGAAGCCTATCGCGCCGAGGCCTTGGCGGTCCGCACAGGCGTCGGCATCGTCGATGTCTCGACGCTGGGCAAAATTGACGTCGCCGGGCCGGACGCCGCCACGCTGATGGACCGGCTCTATTGCAATACCATGAGCACGATCAAGCCGGGCCGCGGCCGCTATGGCCTGATGCTGCGGGAAGATGGCCGGATCTTCGATGACGGCGTCGTATTCCGCCTAGCAGATGACCGTTTTCACCTGACTTGCACGACAGGCGGCGCGGGCGCGGTCTATCAGCATATCGAGCATGCGCTGCAAGTGCTCTGGCCGGAGCTGGAAGCCTACGCAACGCCGGTATCCGAGGAATGGTTTGCCGCCGCCATCGCCGGACCGAAAGCGCGGGATTATCTGGCGGCGATTGCGCCCGGCCTTGATGTTTCGAACGAAGGTCTGCCGATGATGCGCCTCGCGGGTACGGAGATCGCAGGCGTGCCGGTCCGCGTGATGCGGATGAGCTATTCCGGCGAGTTGTCCTATGAAATCAACGTGCCAGCCGATTGGGGCGGCCATGTTTGGGGCCATATGATTACCATCGGCGAGACCCATGGATTGACGCCTTACGGAACCGAAGCCATGGGCGCGCTCAGAATTGAAAAAGGCCATGTCACCCATGCAGAAGCCGATGGCCGCACGACGCCGGATGATCTTGGCCTTGGCCGCATGGCGTCCCGCAAGAAGGATGCAATTGGCGTCCGCGCGCTCGACTTCCCCGCATTGCAGGAAGATGGCCGGAAGCAGCTCGTCGGTCTGATCGCTGAAGACCCGGCGGCGGCCTTCCCGCAAGGCGCGCAGGTGACGGCGGAAGCGCTCGGCGACCAACCGCGCCCAGCGCTTGGGCACGTTACATCCTATGCCTACAGCAGTGAGTTGAAGCGCATGGTCGCGTTGGCGCTATTGTGGGATGGCCGGGCGCTGCATGGGCAAACGGTCCATGTGGTCTCGCCGATTATGGGCATGGCGGCGGCGGCTAAAGTGGCAGACTCTATTATGATTGATCCAGAAGGGGAGCGGCTCCGTGGTTGATTTTGGACCATCTGCCGCTCGGCTCCACGGCTTTGCGGCTCTAGCGAGCGAGCGACCAGCGGGCGATCTGGTCGCCTATGCGCGACCCGCAGCCGGGCAAGCAGCGATCCGGGGCGACGCGGCCAGCGCGGATTTCATGGCGAAAGCTAAGGCGGCGCTTGGGACGGCATTGCCGACGGACTCCCGTTCTGCAGGCGGGGACGATGCGCTGATAATCTTGCGCCTCGGCCCAGATAACTGGCTGGCTATCCATGAGGATGAAGCTGGGTTTGGCATCCAGATGGAGCAAGCGGTGGGTTTCCATGCGATCAATGTATCGTCAACGCGTTCCCGCCTCCGTTTGGAAGGCGAAGCGGCTAGGGATTTGTTGAGCACCGGGTGCCGAATTGATCTTAGGGAAAGCGCATTTCCGCCAGGAGCATTCGCCCAGGCGCCGGTCGGTAGCGCCACCACCATCATTCACTGCCGGGATGCTGCCACGTTCGACTTATATATCGCCCGTAGTTTTGCCGAATCCTGGCTAGTCTGGCTCCGCCATGCCGGTCAGGAGTTCGGTCTTGTGACGGTGTAGGCCATGAGCGATCAGCTTGAACTGCGGATGTACCGGGATGTGTATGCCGGTGGCGGGTCTCTCGCCTTGCCGCTAAAGGCCGCCCACCGGATCAGCTATGTGTTTTCGGGCGCTGTGACGGCTCTTGGCGATAAGGCGCTCGGCTCAGATGAAGGCCTTTATGCCAAATCCGCCATGCCAGTAACGGCGGGGCCAGATGGGGCTCAGGTCTGGCGGTATGAGATTGCGGCTAAAGATGCTGCTCAAAGTCTGGCGGATGGCGCCCAGTCCGGAAAAGCGGAAGAAGCTGATCGGCCTTATTCTTCCGGCCATGGTGATCCTCTGGATCCTGGGCAGCATCTATGGCGGCATCGCGACCGTCACGGAAGCGGCTGCGATCGGCGTGTTCGGCGCAATGGCGGCCTCGGCCGTTCGTGGCCGGTTCTCCTGGGCGATGCTGCAGGAAGCGCTTCGCAAGACCATGATCACGGTCGGCACCATCATCTGGCTGGTGCTGGGTGCGGTTAGCTTCGTTGGCATCTACAACATCATCGGCGGTAATGACTTCATGTCCGGCCTGCTGAAAGGCCTGGATATGCCGCCGCTTGGCGTGATCTTCGTGATGATAGGCGTGCTCATCATCCTTGGTACGTTCATGGAATGGATCGCCATCGCATACATCACCGTGCCGATCTTCGCACCGGTTGTTGCTGGCATGGCCCCGGAGCTGGGCCTGACAGAGGACGCCGCCAAAATCTGGTTCGGCATTCTGTTTGTCATGAACATCCAGATCTACTTCCTATCGCCGCCATTCGGACCGGCCTGTTTCTGGCTAAAAAGCGTGGCGCCGCCGGGCATTACCCTACAGAACATCTTTGCGGCGGTTATCCCCTTCATCGGGCTGCAGATCATCGGCCTGGCGCTGGTGATGATCTTCCCGGAGATCGCGGTCTTCCTGCCGGAGTTGATGAACGGCAAGCTGTAATCTGACGGGACTGAATGAGAGCGCCGCTCGCAGGAAACTGCGGGCGGCGATTTTACATGGGTTGACAATATTGACGATCCGCGTCTCGCTAATATCACAAAAGTTCTGCGTAATTTCCGTATGTTATTGACGGTTTGACACGAGTTATGGATGCTGATGGTTCCCGATCAAACAGGGTTTTGCAGCCATGGCGGCCACATGCGCTTCCGATATGTCCAATGCGAACGTCAGCACGACGCTTGAGGATGATTTCGTCTCGCCCCTAACGGCGGTGCGCGGATCGCTGGAAGTCCTGCGTGATATGCCGGACCTGGCGGCGGATGACCGGGACCGTTTCATCGACATCGCCCTCCGCGCTTGCGCCCGGCTCGAGCAAGCGGTCACTGCGCTGGCGGATACAGTCTACGCGCCGGACGATGCGCCGACGACACAGGCGGACCCCGCCCGCCGCGCCTATCTCGCCCGCATCGAATTTCTGGATGAGATGCAGGTGCTTGATCTGGATTTCAGCGACTATCTGTTTGACAGCTCGAACGCGGTCCATAGCTTCTTCGACGTAATCGAGGCGGAGATAGACCGAACGGGCCGGAAATGGCGGATCGCAGTCAACTTCCGGAACTGCAAAATCTGGCCAGAAGCCTGGGTCGCCTACGCGCACCGGGGCAAGCGGGCGAACACGCTGCATGCGTTGGCTTCCGTCCGCTATGCTGCGGCTGAGGATGGGGCCGCCACATCTGCGCCGGCGGACCGTGACGGCTTCGCCAGTGCGCCGTTCCCAAGCCGGTATGCGGCTTTGGCCTATCTCGCCGGACTAGAGCCTCGTCCGTAAAACATGAGCCGCTAAGCGGTTAGGCCTGCGGCCAATAACTTTGTCGCCTCGATGAAGTCTGGAATTTCCATGGCCTCATCAGGGTTATGGCTGCCGTGTTCGTTGCGGATAAACAACATGGCCGTCGGCACGCCCGCGTCTGCGAAGGCGGCGGAATCGTGGCTGGCGCCGCTTGGAATATCCATCGCGTGGACGCCCATCCCAGATGCCGCTTTGCGGTAGGTATCGACCAGTCCCGCATCCATAAAACCCGGGGCGGCGCGCGTCATGGCGCCCAACTCAAACTGCACGCTGCGTTTGGCGCCGATCTCTGCGGCTATGGCTGGCACGCGGGCCTCCATTTTCTGCAAGAAATCAGGGTCAACGCTGCGGAAATCGAGCGAGAATTTCACATTTCCTGAGATCACGGTCATGGCGTGGCGTTCGCTATCCGTCTGGAACATGCCGATGGTGCAAGCGAAATCGTTGCCAGATGCTTCGGCCTTATCCCATTCCAAATCCATCGCCTGCACGAATTCAGTCGCGGCGACGACAGCGTCCTGGCGCACCCGCCTTGGCGCGCCGCCGCAATGGGCGTACTCGCCGATGCAACGGGCGTGCGGAAACCGCCGGTTGCCGCGAATACCTGTGACGACGCCGACAGGGTATCCTTCCTCGACCAGCACGGGGCCCTGTTCGATATGCGGCTCCAGGAATGCGCCAATGCGCGCGCGGTCCAGATAGGGCGCCGTATTCCGCAGTTTGTCCGGATCGCCGCCGCATTCCGCCATATGGTCAGCCAGGCTGCGGCCCGTATCCGCACGGGTTGAGGCATCTAAGGCGCCATCTGGCAGCGTTCCGAGCGCTGAACGGCTGCCGATATAGGATGTGCCAAACCAGCAGCTTTCCTCAGCGCGTACACCCATAACGCGGATATCATGCTGCGGCTGATGGCCAAGTTGCTGCAATGCGCGGATCGCCGTCAGCCCAGAGACAACGCCAGCTGCGCCATCAAAATTACCGCCCTGCGGAACGGAATCCAGGTGGGAGCCGACCATGCGCACCGGGGCGCTTCGGTCCTGTCCCGGCAGCGTCATATAAGTATTGGCGGCAGGGTCTTCTGCGATTTCAAGCCCAAGCTCTCGAGCAATCTCAGCCATCAGCGCATGGGCGGCTTGCTCGCCTTCGCCATAGCTCGCTCGGGTGACGCCGCGCACGTCGAGGCTTGCGGTGCGGAGCCGGTCAAATACGTCAGCGGCAAAGTCTGTTTGGTCGGCGACGGCGGCGGCCAGTTCGGGCGTCATTGGATGATCCTATCCAGCAAGCAACGGGCGGAGCCAATCGGCAGCAGCGATTGCTTCAGCGTCACCGCCAAGTTTGCCGATGATCTGGACGCCGACGGGCAGGCCCTTCGGCCCGGTCAATCCAGGCACGGTCACGCATGGCGCGCCGGTGAATGTCCAGATGCGGTTGAATTCCGGCGCGCCGGTGAAGCTAAGACCTTCGGGCGCCTCGCCTGTCGCGGATGGCGTTAGCAGCACATCTACATCCGCGAACGCAGATTTAAGGCCATGGCGGCAAGCGGACCGGACCTTGAGCGCTTCGGCATAATCCTCAGCGGTGAAGCCAGCGCCCCGTTCCATCACGGCCTGAAGTGCGGGCGAAAGTTGGTCCCAATGCATGGCGCGCTCATAGGCCAGCATGCGCCATGATTCATACGTCATGATGACATCATGGGCGTCGAGCGCTTTGGCGAAGGCGGGCGGCAACTCAACATCCGTCACAGTGGCGCCTGCTGCTTCACAGGCCGCAGCGGCGGTTTCCATTGCAGCGGCGCTCGCATGCTCAATGCTGGTCCAAGCCTTTGTGCGTGCAATGCCAAATCGCGGCGGATTGGCGGCAGCCTGCACCGGGTTGAAACTTCGTCCGGCCATGGCCTGTGCAAACGCATCTGCGTCCGCAGCCGTGTGCGCCATGGCGCCGATTACGTCCAGGCTTTCCGCCAGCATTTTCAGCCCGCCGCGCGGCACAGCGCCCCAGCTCGGCTTGAATCCAACAACACCGCAGAATGAGGCTGGCCGGATGATTGATCCAGACGTCTGTGTGCCGATGGCGAGCGGCACATGCCCATCCGCCACCGCTGCAGCGGAGCCTGAGGATGATCCGCCCGGTGTGTGCGCCAAATTATGCGGGTTACGCGTCTCGCCCGGATGCCGCATGGCAAACTCGGTCGATACGGTTTTGCCGAGAACGACCATGCCCGCCTCACGCAAGAGCGCGACGCAGGCTGCATCCGCCGCTGGTTGCGCGCCTTCATGGATGGGCGAGCCGTAACCTGTCGGCAGATCGCCCGTATCGATCACATCCTTAACACCCACGGGGACGCCGTGTAGGGGGCCGCGCGGCGCTTCGGCATCGCGCGCAGCGGCTTCGGCCAGGGCTTTTTGGCGGTCTATCGTCTTCCAGGCCCGAACCTCGCCATCCCGCGCATCGATCCGGGCGAAGGCCGCTTCTGCGGCTTTGACGGCAGTGGTCTCACCCTTGGCGATGCTGGCTCCGAGGGCCAGGGCGTTGGTCAGGTCCGGCATGGCGGCGGTGTTCCTATTTCTTGGTGAGCGCCTGATGCAGCCAGGCGGCATGGCCGAGCGTTTCAGCGGCGCGGCCTGGCGGCCCGATCACTTGCATGCCGATTGGCATCGCGGCGGCGCCCGTCATGCCCGGTGTGTTGACGACAGGCGCGCCCACCATCGTCCAAATTTGATTGCAGATGGGCGAGCCCGTGTCTGCTGGGTTCTCCGGCGCAACGCTGGGTGCTGCAGGCGTAATGATCGCGCCGATCTGGCTGAAGACCTGCCACATTGCCGCCCTGCATACGGCCTGCACATTACGCGCCCAATCATAGCGCTCTCTCGATGTTTCATAGCCTGCAGCGACATAGTCTTTGAGCGCGCGGCTCACGTCATCGCAGCGGAAGCGCAGTTCGAACGCCAAGCTGCGGCAGGCTTCATAGCTCTGGACAACGGATTGGGCTTCCAGCGCTTCTTTGAACGCGGGCGGCAGGTCGATATCGATAACGCTGGCGCCGGCGGCGCGGGCTTTGTCCGCAGCAGCGCGACCAGCCTTGTGGGCGTCACTGCTCATCTTGTCCCAGGCGGGCGTGCGGCAGAAGGCGAAGCGGGGGCGGTCGAGCGCATCATCCAGCGTCACGGGATCAACGCCTTCGAGCACGGCGGCGAAGGCGGCGGCGTCGGCGACGTTGCGGGCGAACACGCCGATAGTGTCCAAGCTCTCGGATACGCTTTTCACGCCAGCGCGCGGAATACGGCCAAAGGTGGGTTTGTAGCCAACGACGCCACAATATGAGGCGGGGCGGATGACGGACCCGCCCGTCTGCGTCCCAATCGCGAGGGGCGCTTGAAAGTCTGCGACAGCAGCAGCCGATCCAGAGGATGATCCGCCGGGCGAATATTTGGCGTTCAGCGGGTTGCGGGTTTTACCGGCTGTGCGCAGCGCAAATTCTGTGGTGACTGTTTTGCCGAGCGGCACCATCCCGGCGTCGCGGGCGAGGGCCACGCTGGCCGCGTCAGCGATGGCAGGGCTTGCATCTGCATAGATTGGGGAGCCTAGGCGCGACGGCAGCCCGGCGACATCAATGATGTCTTTAACGCCAAACGGTACGCCATGGAGGGGGCCGCGCGCGTCTTCGGCGTCACGGGCTTTGGCTTCGTCCAGGGCGTGAGCGATATCTTGGTCATCGCTATCGCTGGCCCAGGCGCCAACGGCGTTATCCCGATCCTCACGGCGGGCGGCGAGCGCCTCCACCAGAGCGACGGATGTTAAGTCGCCCGCTTGAATAGCCCGCGCGGCTTCAAGCGCGCCCAACTGGGTTGGATCATCGATGGTCATGGGTTCAGGGTGTCCGTGTTATACGCCGCGCCAGTCCGCAGGATACCGCCATTCGCGCACCCTCGCCAGTGTCCGGAACGTGCTAATTGATAGGCGGGGCGTGGCGCGCCGCCGACAATGGCAATGCGCCTAGAAGACGTGGATCGTCGTCAATTTCAACGGTGCGCTTATAGGGTGTGAAGCCAGAGCTGACGTAGAAGCGCATGGCGGCTGGATGATCCAAAGTGCAGGTGTGCAGCCAGACGCGGGATACGCCATCCGTCCAGGCGAGCCGGAGCGCCTCGTTCATCAGGAACCGCCCGGCGCCCGTTCCCGTCGCTTCGGCAATGACGCCAAAGAAGGCGATTTCAACGTCGCCTGGTTCGCGCCGGTCCAGTTCCAGCAGGCCGATTTCGCTGCCCTGCTCATCTCGAAGGACGAATACATCCGTTTCAGCCAGGGCAGTTGCAAGCTCCGCTTCTGGCATGACAAGGCGGCTGAACCAAAGCCACTCTTCGCCGATCTGCCGGTACAGCGCGCGATACCAAGCAATATCTGGCTTGGGGCAAGGAACAATGCGCCAGGTCTGCGAGGCTTTGGGCGCTTGTAACGGCGGCGCGCGCATTTCCAGATATGTGACGACAGCCGCAATCTTGCCTGGCGGCACGTCCAGGCGTTGGCCATCCATCTATGCGGCCTGTTTCAGGCGGGCAGTCCAGACCAGCACATCGCCTGCACGCCATTGGTGTCTGTAGATGAACTCTGGCCGCATGGTTTGGGCGCGGCTCAAGAGCTGCTGATCGATAAAGGCTATGGATTGCCGCTCGCTCGTGTTGCTGGGCGCAGCCAACACGCCGCCAATCTCACCTGCATCAAGCGATTCAGCGAAGGCCTTGATGCGTGAAGCCGACGTATCTTGGCGGCGAAGGCAAATCAGATGGCGATGGCGCAGCGCGCGGGCGAAGCGGCGGCATTCGCGCTCTGGCATTGGGTGGCCGAGGACGGCGTCATAAGCTTCCACGCCGACAACGGCGCCGAGCGGGCGCAATGCTGCGCCGGTTTCTGTGCGGTTCTGGCCGTTCCAACGCATCATACTGACCCTCAGCCCGCGCCCGTATCGCCGGCTTCCGGCACATAGGCAATGGCGTCGATTTCCAGGCTGCAATCGAACGGCGTGCCGCCTGCCTGCATGCGGGTGCGGGTTGGCAGGTATTCAACGCCCGGAAAATAGCTGCGGTAGATGCTGTCGAATGCGGCCTGTTCTTTCTGGTCGCGCAGCCATACGACCACTTTCAGCATGTGATTGAGGCTGGAGCCTGCTTCTTCCAAGAGCCACTTCAAGTGGTTCATGACGATAATGGTTTCATCCTCAATAGATTTCCGCTGGTACACAGGCAGCGGCGCGCCTTCCTCCCGCGCTTTACGTAGCCCCTCGCAGAAGTCTTCCTGGAACGGCGGCAGACCCGACACATAGACCATACCGCCCTGCCGAATGCAGAGGCTGAATGGCCCGCCTGTTTCCGGAACCTTTGGGCTGCGGATGATCTCTTTTTTCATGGCTCAGGCCTTTCCGGCGGCTTTTTGGCGGCGGCGTTCCAGCAGATGATCAACGACCGGCTTGATCATCCGAGTTGGCTCGTCCGTATCGAAGGCGGAGGCCAGCGCATCGATGCCGGTGCGGGCAGCGTCGACTGGGCTCATGGATTCCCAGGCCCGCATCAGGACTTTTTGATTGCGGATGGCGTTTGGCCCGGCCTTAACGATTGGCAGCACGAAACGCTCAACGGCGTCTTCGAGCGCAGCTTTGGGCGCCACTGTTTCGACGAAACCCCAGCTTTCCGCCGTCTCTGCATCGATATTCTCGCCGGTGAACATGATTTGGCGCGTGCGGCCCCAGCCGATCAGGCCGGGGAACAGGCTGGCCTCGACAACAGATGGCAGACCAATCGCCACTTCCGGCATGCCAAATACGGATGCGTCGCTAGCGACCCGGAGGTCCGCCGCCGCGGCCAACTCCATCCCGGCGCCGATGCAGAATCCGTCCACTTTGGCGATTACAGGCACCGGGCATTGGCGAAGCGCGTCACAGCAGCGGTGGACAAGCGTTAATAATGCACGTGCGGTAGATTTCTTGAGCGCCACCAGCTCAAACACATTTGCGCCGCCGACAAACGCCCGCCCGCCGGCGCCTTCAACGATTACACAGCGGCAATCATCTTCGAGCGATACAGCCTCCATCGCCTCGACGAACTGGCGCATCATATCGCTGCTCATGGCGTTCAGTCGCTTCGGATCATTAATGATCACCCGAGCGACTTTCCCGCCCTCTGGCCGGTCCGTCCATTCGGTTTTGATGAGATCAGACATGTAAATCCTAAAGGGTTAGTGCGGTTGGATCAAAACAGTGAATAAGCGCCATCGATGACGAAAGTGTCGCCGGAGTGGTAGCGGCTGGCGTCGCTGACGAGGTAGACGGCGATGCCGCCGAAATCTTCTTTCTCGCCCCAGCGCCCGGCGGGGACACGCGGCAGGACGGCGTCCTGGAAGCGGTCCCAATTCAGGGTGTTATGGGTCATCGGCGACTCGATCCAGCCAGGCAGGATCGCGTTGGAGCGGATGCCCTGTTTGCCATATTCCACAGCAAGTGCGCGAGACATCGCGATGACGGCGCCTTTGGTCGCGCCATAATGCTCGCCGCGCGCCTGGCCCATAATGGCGGCAAGGGACGACGTGACAGCGAGGGATCCGCCATGGCCGCGCTCGACCATGTGTTTGGCGGCGGCCCGTAGCGTGAAGAACACGCCGTCCAGGTTCACATCCAACACACGCTTCCATTCCTCCAGCGACATGCCAGCGAAACCATCCTTGGTCGCGCGGCGGTTGGAGGAAACGCCGGCATTCGCGAAGCAGGCATCGACATGGCCGAGGAATTCGACAGTTTCAGCGAATTTCTCCGCCGTTTCAGCTTCATCTGCGACATTGCAGAGGATGGCTTTGGCGGAACCGCCTTTGGACAGCAGAATATCTTCCGCCGCCGCGTTCTTCTCCGGGTTCGTTCCCCAGATCACGACGCTGGCGCCGGCTTCGGCGCAGGCCTCCGCCATGCCAAGACCAATGCCGCTGTTGCCGCCTGTAATCAGGACGGTCTTTTCTGAAAGGTCGAAAGGCGCGTAGGGCATTCGGGAGGGTCCTTTAGGCGATTTTTGGCGGTTTGCCGAGACGATCATAGGGTCGGCCAAGCACACGCTCGACAGCGAGCAGCAGGCCCATGGCGTAAATATCAGCCCCGGCGCGGGTCATGATTTGCAACCCTGCGGGCAGGCCCAATTGGTCCATACCGGCTGGTATGGTCAATCCGGCAAGCTTCAGGAAGTTGCCATGCATCGTGTTGCGCAGCGCCAGCATGTTGCGGTTCACATAGCGGTCGCCATCCGCGACTTCCTGGATTGTCGGCGGGGAGATGGGGACCGTTGGGCCAGCCAGCACGTCGATGCCTAGATCATCCATGCGGCGGGCGGCGCCGGCTTGCATCTTAGCGAGAGCGCCCATGCGGCGGAGATATTCTCCAGCCGTCGCCTGCTCAATCGCCGCGAAACGGGCTTTGACGTTGGGGTCCAGCTTCTCGCGCCATTCAGGGAGGTCGTTGGCGATAGACGCCGCGAACTCAATGCCCGCGACGCCGCCGACTTTAAACATCGCCTCAGCGTCATCAAATTCGGGCAGCATCACGTCTTTCAAGGTGGCGCCAGCGGCTTCCAGTTCTTTCAACGCTTGGTCCACGACGTCGCCAATACCGGATTCGGCGCCTTCATAGGCCTGTCGGGCGACGCCGATCCTCAAACCTTCGACCCGACCCGGCCATGCGCGGCGGATGAACTCAGGATCGCGGGATGCGGTTGGGTCAACGGCCTTGAACGCTTCCGCAATCGCTTCGGCGTTGAGGGCAAGGAAGCCCGCAGTGTCGAGGCTTGGCGACAGGGGCACGATGCCGTCAATCGACCAGCGGCCATGGGTGGTTTTAAGGCCGATGGCGCCGGTGAAGCTGGCGGGCACGCGCACGCTGCCGGCTGTATCGGTGCCGAGCGCCAGCGCCGCCGTACCGCTCCACAAGCTAACGCCTGCGCCAGATGATGATCCGCCAGAAACGCGGTCTGCATCCGTGCTCCAAGGATTGATCGGGCTTGGCCAGTGCGGGTTGGTGCCGATGCCGCCAAACGCGAACTCGACCGTATGCGTCTTGCCGGTGATGACAGCGCCGCGCCCGCGCAAATTCTGTACGACCGGGCCTTCCGCCGGGAAATGCTTATCGAGCGCCATCGGCGTTCCGGCGAATGTGTCATAGCCGTCAACGACGTAAAGATCTTTGGCAGATACCGGCAAGCCGCAGAGCGCGGGCGCGCCCGGATAGGCTTTGCGGCGGATATCTGCGGCGTCCGCCTCGGCCAGAACGGTCGCGGGGTCGATGCGGCGGTAGGCGTTCAGTTCAGCCGTGGCTTCGGCGGCGACCATCGCCTGTTCCGCCAGGGCGCGGGCGCCGCCCGGCTGCCGCAATGTGGCCATCAAGTCGGCCCAAGAGGATGCATATATTGGCGTCATGGCAGAAGGTCCGTTCATCGATCATTCACCATTCAGCATAACCACGACGCGCTCGATTGCGAAAGGGGCTTAACCGCTAATCGGACCCTGTTCATTCCATTGGCGTAGTCCTATGTATAGGCAACTGTATAGGCAACCCACCCAGTACCTTCCGAGATTTGGAGCGACCCCGCCGCCATGGCGCAGCCTGAGAATTCAACGTCAGACAAGCCAGCGCCCAAGAAGCCGAAGTCTCGCGGATTCTCCCGGCGGTTCATGATCTGGCGCACGTTGTTCAACGCGCGGATGCGGAATTACCTGCTGACGGGCATTTTGGTGACCGCGCCAATCACCATCACTGTATGGCTTTCCTTGCAAATTCTGCAGTTCTTCGACCGGACAGTCCGCCGGTTGATGCCGCCAGATTTCTATCCGGATATTTCAATTCCGGGTCTTGGCCTATTGGTTGTGTTCTTAGGTCTCATCCTGGTCGGCGCATTGACCGCGGGCCTTGTCGGCCGGTTTTTCGTGCGCACCAGCGAGCGCATTCTGAACAACATGCCGATCGTGCGCAGCGTCTATGGCGCGATCAAGCAAATCCTGGAAACGGTGCTGCAAAACAAGGCGACGGCGTTCCGCCAAGTGGTGTTGATCGAGTATCCGCGCCAAGGCATCTGGGCGCTGGGTTTCGTTAGCGGACCGACGAAAGGCGAAGTGCGCCGCAAACTGGACCGTGAGCTCGTGAACGTGTTCCTGCCGACGACGCCGAACCCGACATCGGGCTTCCTGTTGTTCGTGCCGAAAGACGATGTACGCGTCATGAATATGACGATTGAAGAGGGCATCAAGCTCGTAGTCTCAGGCGGTATCGTGACGCCGGAAGATATCGGCGACCGGCAAGGTAAGCTCGCGATTGACACGCCGGAAGAAAAGCCGCCTGAGCAAAAACCTGACTAGTAGATTGAGCGGCCAATCGCGTTCGTGAACGCTTCCAGCATTTTGACGCCAGCGTAGGAATTACCGTTGGCGTCCAGCGCCGGCGACCATACAGCGACCGTCATCTCGCCGGGGATCACGCCAATAATGCCGCCGCCGACGCCGCTTTTCGCTGGAATGCCGACGTGAAAGGCGAAGCTGCCGACGGCATCGTAGAGGCCGCATGTCGCCATCAGCGCGTTGATGCGTCGGGTCTTGCGCTCGGTCGCGATGCGGCTGCCGCTGCGCCCGTCCACGCCCCGGTTAGCCAGGAATAGCCCGGCGCGCGCGAGATCACGGCAGGACATGGCGATGCTGCATTGATGAAAATAGGCGTCCAGCACATCATCGACCGGGGATTCCAGGTTGCCATTCGCTTTCAGAAAATTCGCGATGGCGGCGTTCCAGTGGCCGTGGTCGCGTTCGGAAGCGGCGACTTCCAGATCGAATTGGATATTTGATGCGCCGGATAGCGTGCGGATCTGGTCGAGAATCGCCTGCTTTGGGTCCTCATGGTCTGAAACAATGCAATCGGTCGTGACATGGGCGCCTGCATTGATAAATGGATTGCGCGGCACGCCCTTCTCATACTCAAGCTGCACCAGGGAATTGAACGGGTTGCCGGATGGCTCGCGCCCAACACGCTTCCACAAAGCCCGGTCGCGCAGCCGCATCGCCATCAGCAGCGTGAAGAGCTTGGAGACGCTTTGGATTGAGAAGGCTTCATCGGCGTCGCCAGCCGCCGCCTCGCGCCCATCAACGCAGGAAACCGCAATGGCCAGTTTGTCCGCCGGGACCCGGGCGAGAGCCGGGATATATGTCGCGACTTTGCCGGGGCCAAGATGCTTTCGCCCGCGTTCCAGCACCGCATCTAGCACGGTCTGCAGGTCGATTTTGGCGGCGTTTTTCATTGATATCTGACCTTACAAAGCAAACGCCCCGACCTGCAGATTGCAGAGCCGGGGCGCTGGTCTAAGTGTTGAAACCAGTCGGATTAGAGAAGGCGCATCCGCGCCGCCATTGGCCCGCGTGGGCCCGGTCGCACGTCAATCTCGACGGGTTGATCCGGCTGTAGATCATTGATGCCGGCATTCTCCATGGCCCGGCCGGGCACGTAGATATCCGGGCCGCCATCATCTGGGAGCGCGAAGCCAAAGCCACGTTCGTAGTTGAAGAATTTCATGCGGGCCGTCTTGGTTTCAAGCGGCGCCCGGTCATCCCGACCGCCGCCGCCATAACCGCCACGATCTCCGCCGCCGCCGCCATATCCGCCGCGATCTCCGCCGCCACCGTAGCCGCCGCGATCTCCGCCGCCATAACCACCGCCGCCGCCGTAACCGCCACGGTCATTGCCGTAACCACCGCCGCCGCCGCCATAGCCGCCACGGTCATCGCCATAACCGCCGTCGCCATAAGGGCGCTGCGGGCGAGGCGGCGGGGCCGTTTCTTCACCGAGTTCTACAATTTCTTTGACTGTGCCGACCTGCAGACCGCGCCTGCCAGCGACCAAATCACATTTCAATTTAGATTCCGGCGGAATTGAATCCCGCCCAACCGCTTGGAGTGCGGTCACATGGATAAATGCGTCATCGCCGCTTGGCGTAGTGACAAAGCCGTAGCCTTTGACGCTGTTGAACCATTTTACAGTGACGTCGACATCTGTCTCCGTCGGTTGCTGATCATCTTGAAAAGCCATAGCGCGCTCATTCCCTGGGGCGGACCATGAGGCCCAGTCCCTATATAAACCGATACGGGGGAGGGGCCGCATCCAAACATTCGCCTGTTCCGACCGCCAAGCCAGTATTGACCCTGCGCCGTAAACAAAATTCGCTGTTTGGATGTTTAGCAGTCTAAGCCTAAAAACCATGCGCTTTCAGGCATGCACAGGCGACGCCGAAGCCCTCCGCCTTTTCTAAATCCGCACGCTTCTCAGAAGCCGCACGGGCACGCGTACTACAAGACTGCTAAATCCCACACCGAATTTCCCGCTCAACAGACTAGTGTTTATTGCGCTAGAATCAAGTGAAATCGTTTACTCCAGGCGGTGTTAATGAAGCGCTTAAGATACGAGCAAACGCGCGTTTATGCGCTTACTATGCCTAGCTTTGAGGCAGCATCGCGCGCCTGAGACTCTGCGCCGCTCGATCAGGCCTTTGGCGGTAAAATGGTTGCCTGAAACGCTGGCTTGGCCGCCTCATCCTCAAACCAGGCTTTTAGGTTTGGCCGGCCTGTGCGCCAGTCGTCTTCGGGGAAGCGGTAATCGGCATAGTCCATCGCGATCACCAAGCCGATTGCGGCGATGTCGCGCGGGCCAGGAAAAGGCAGGTTAGCGTCGAGCCAATCATACACCCGCGCCTGGCGGCCGGTCTCATAATCCAGAAATTTTGGGCTGCGCTCTTCTACTGGCCGCCGCAGCTCTCGCGCCCGCCACGCTAGGGATTCGAGCAAGCTTTCTGAGAGCGCCCAGGCGCTTGAGGCCTGCCATCGCGCCGAGCCGATCTCGTGATGCAGGCGGGGTTGGCCATCCAGACGGTCCAGGTATTCCGCGATGATCGTAGAATCGACCAGCATCAAATCATCCGGCCCTGTTAATGTCGGCACTTTGCCAAGCGCGCTGACGTCCAGGACCTCATTCTCTGGTGTCCGGACGCGGGCGTCGAAGTCCTCAACCTGGTCCGTCAGCCCGCATTCATGCACGACCATTCGGACTTTGCGGGCGAAGGGGGAGGTTGGCGTCATGTAAAGGCGGTAAGGTTTTGAGGCGGTCATTGAAACAGTCCGGGGCGGTGGTTAGCATGTTGGCGAATTATCGCCTGATCGGGCGAGCGATGTAAAATCATGGAGATTCCACAATGGAAATGGCCTTTTCCGCCGAAGACGAAGCCTTCCGCCAAGAGGTGCGCGACTTCCTTGCCGAAGCGTTGCCCAAGGATGTTTCGGATAAGGTCATCAACGGTCGCCATATTCCGCGCGAAGACATTATGGCCTGGCATCATGCGCTGCACCGCCAAGGTTGGATCACGCCGAATTGGCCGGAAGAATGGGGCGGCCCCAACTGGACGCCGAACCAGAAATATATCTTCGACGAGGAAAGCTCCTTCGCTGGCGCCCCCCGACCCATCCTGTTCGGCATTACGATGTGCGGCCCGGTGTTGATGCGTTACGGCACAGAAGAGCAAAAGAACCATTTCCTGCCCAAAATCGCGTCTGGCGAGATTATTTTCTGCCAGGGCTATTCTGAACCAGGTTCGGGTTCTGACCTCGCTAGCCTCAAAATGAAAGCGGAGCGGGATGGCGATGATTTTGTTCTAAACGGCCAGAAAACCTGGACGACGTCTGCGCATATGGCCGACTGGATTTTCTGCCTGGTGCGCACCTCCAACACCGGCAAGCGCCAGGAAGGCATCACCTTCATTCTGTTGGATATGGCGACCAAGGGCGTATCCGTGAAGCCGCTGATCACGCTGGATGGGACGCATGAGGTCAACGAAGTGTTCTTTGATGATGTGCGCGTGCCGGCAGCCAATGTCATTGGTGAGGTTGATCAGGGCTGGACGGTCGCGAAATACCTGCTTGGCCATGAGCGGATGGGCGGCGGGGCGCTCGGCGGCGTCAAGAAACTGTTGGTGCAGTTGAAAGAAATCGCCCGCGAGGAAGATGACGGGCTCGGCAATGCGCTCTGGGATGATGACACGTTCCGGCGCAAAATCTCTGAAACCGAGATTGAGCTGATGGCGCTGGAGATGCAGATGATGCGCCTGCTCGCCGCCGTATCCGCTGATCGCGAGATGGGTTTCGAGGCGTCGATGATTAAGATTCGCCGCTCAGAGATTCTGCAGCGGCTGACTGAGCTCAAGATGGAAGCCGTCGGCTACTATTCCTCCCCTTATATCAAAGCCGCGCTGACGGAGCGCTGGAATGAGGAGCCAATTGGCGCTGAATACGCAAATGCGCTGACGCCACAATACCTTAACAACCGCAAACACTCGATTTTTGCGGGCTCGAATGAGATTCAGCATAACATTATTGCGAAGCAGATGTTGGGCTTGTAACGAACTGCCCCAGGTGCGGCGTTCGGCAGCGACAAAGTATCGAGTCTACTGGCTTGTGTATTTGGGACTGTGCAGCTAGCATCCGGGCGCTCGCGGGGTTAGACCGTGCCGCGCGCCGCCTTTGTGGCGGAAAGATTACGGTTTGAAGAGCAGGGCCGCCGCAGAATGGCGGTTCAAACAGGGAGAAACTATATGAAATTAGGTACGCTTCTGCGGACCGTCGCGGCTGCCGCGATCGCCACCGCACTCGTGGCCCCAGCGTTTGTTTCAGACGCTGAAGCCCGCACACGCTGGAAAGTGCACAGCGCTTTCGGTTCTAAGATTTTCGTTATCGGGCCTGGCATCTACAACGTCTCTAAGGCTGTTGAGCAAATGTCCGAAGGCGACTTCATCATGAAGCCGTTTGAGCCAGGCGCACTCGTGCCGGGCACGAAGTACTTCGATGCTGTCTCCACCGGCTCCATCGACGCGGCTTGGGGCACGCCTGGCTACGACACGCACAAGAACTTCGCTTATGCTTTCTATAGCGCTGTTCCGTTCGGCCCTCGTGGCGGCGAATATCTCGCATGGATGCGTCACGGCGGCGGTCAAGAAATCGCTGAAGAGATGTATGCGCGCGACAACATCAAGTATTACCTTTGCAACCTGATCGCTCCTGAGTCCTCAGGCTGGTTCCGCAAAGAAATCAAGTCCACGGCAGACCTCAAAGGCCTGAAGATGCGCTTCTTCGGTCTTGGCGCGAAAGTCATGGAAAAGTTTGGCGTTTCCACTCAGCTTCTCGCTGGCGGCGACATCTATCCGGCTCTGGAACTCGGCACGATTGACGCGACCGAATTCTCCATGCCTGCGATTGATAAGGATCTGGGCTTCTACCAGATCGCCAAGCACAACTACTTCCCAGGCTGGCATCAGCAGTCCACGCTCGGCTCACTGATCGCCAACATGGACAAGGTTAAGGCTCTGCCAGACGGTCAGCAGGAAATGCTTGAGCAGGCTTGCCAGGCTCAAGTCATGCGTTCCTTCGCAGAATCTGAAGGCTTCCAGCATCAGGCGATGGCTTTCCATCAGACAAAGGGCGTCACCATCCATCGTTGGAGCCAGGAGATCCTGGACGAAATCGAAGGCAAGTGGAAAGAAGTTATCGCGGCTGAAATCGCTGATAGCCCCGACGCTAAGAAGATCTGGGAAAGCTATTCCAACTTTCGTGAAGGCTATGCGATTTGGAAAGACCACGGCTACCTGAAGTAGGGTTCGCTGGTCTTGCGACCAAGTCAGTTGAGCGGCGCCGGTTGATCCTTCGGGAACAACCGGCGTCGTTTCACATATAGGCCACGCAGGAAGGCTTAATCCCGCGAGTAAAACGACCGTGGAAAACGCGGCGATATAACAACAAGATGCGTCAGAGAGGCTCATTTTATAATGCGCAAACTTCTTGAAATCGCGGATGTCTGCGAGTGGTTCCCGCAAAAAGCTGGTAAGCTTGGTGCGTGGCTCATCGTGCCGCTGATCATTGTGATCATGTATGACATCACCACACGGAAGCTGCAGTTTATCCAGCAGGCCGTTTTGAATTCTCCGCTTTATGAATATATTTCGCCCACCAAATTGCAGGAATGGGAGTGGCATCTCCACACCGCATTGTTCCTGCTGGCGCTGGGCTATGCCTATTGTAACAATGCCCATGTGCGGGTCGATCTGATCCGTGAGAAGTGCAAAGATCGGACCCAGGCTTGGATCGAGTTTTTCGGCATCCTGCTGGCGCTGTTCCCGTATTGCCTCGTAATCGGCATTATCTCGCTGCGCTTCATTGAGCTTTCCTACGCGTCTGGTGAAATTTCACAGTCGATGACTGGCCTCAGCCAGCGTTGGATCATCAAATCCTTCCTATTCATCGGCTTGTTGCTGGCCTTACTGGCGGGGTTTGCGACGTTGCTGCGGCACATCGTGTTCCTTTTCGGCCCGGCGCATCTCAGAGACGACGTGCCGATGAATATGCTGACCACAGCCGAATCGGCGCATCTGCCGCGCATTGAAGACGAAGATTTGAACCGCGAAGACGATGATCCCATCGTCACATCGTCCTGAGCGGAAGGAATAAGTAGCTATGTATTTCGAGGATTTCCTTCCGGTCATCATGTTCGGCCTGCTGGCATGCGGGCTGTTCACGGGCTTCCCGGTCGCTTTCGTCGTTGGCGGCGTTGGCATCGCCTTCGGTTTCATCGGCATGCACTACGATGTGTTTTCGATGATCGAGTTCTTCAACGTGCCGGAACGCATCTGGGGCGGCGCTGCTGAGAACCCAGTTCTGGTCGCGGTGCCTTGCTTCATCTTTATGGGCACAATGCTTGAGAGATCAGGCGTCGCCGAAGACCTTCTGAAAATTCTGGAACTGCTCTTGAAGCGCGTTCCAGGCGGCCTTGCGCTGGCCGTTACGGCCATGGGCACGATTATGGCGGCGACCACCGGCATCATCGGCGCATCCGTCGTCATGATGTCGTTGATGGCGCTTCCCGCCATGTTGCGCGCCGGTTACCAGAAAGAACTGGCGACGGGCACCATCGCAGCGTCTGCAACGCTCGGCATTCTGATCCCGCCAAGCATCATGCTCGTCATCATGGCGGACCTTCTGGCCATCTCCGTCGGCAACCTGTTTGTCGGCGCCATCTTGCCTGGCCTGCTGCTGTCTTCGCTCTACTTTGTCTACATCATCGTGCGCTCCAGCATTCAGCCGCATATCGCGCCGCGAATTGCAGACGATCAGATGGTCGACAACAAAACGCTGATGATTATGGTGCTGAAAGGCTTTGTGCCTCCGGTCATCCTGATCGTTATGGTGCTCGGCTCAATCTTTGGCGGCATTGCAACGCCGACTGAAGCGGCGGGTGTCGGCGCCTTTGGCTCACTCATGTTGGCTGTGTTCAACGGTCGCTTGAATTTTCAGAACATGAAGGATGTCTGTGAACGCACCGCGCTCACGACAGGCATGATCTTCTTCATCTTCATCGGCGCGACCACATTCTCTTATGTGTTCCGGTCGTTGGGCGGCGAACATCTCATCATCGCTGGCGTTGAATATCTTGGCCTGAACTCTTGGGGCCTGCTGGTCATCCTGATGTTCACCATCTTCATCCTGGGCTTCTTCTTTGACTTCCTGGAGATCACGCTGATCATCCTGCCGGTGTTTGCGCCGGTCGTTGAAGTCATGGATTTCGGGGTTCACGTTGAAGGCCGCGATATCATCTATTGGTTCGCAATCCTGGTGGCGGTGAATTTGCAGACATCGTTCCTTACTCCGCCCTTTGGATTCGCGCTCTTCTACTTGAAGGGCGTCGCGCCAAAGATTGTGAAAATGCAGCACATCTACAAAGGCATCATTCCGTTCGTGATGCTGCAGTTGATCGGCCTCGCTTCCGTGATGGCCTTCCCTGGTCTCGCGCTTTACCTGCCGAGCGTGCTGCTCAGCTAACCTCTGCCTGACCGTCCATATCCCAGTTCTGCCGGATGAGACCGTCCTAACGCCCGCCGTTCTTCACTGAACGGTGGGCGTTCGCATTTTCAGCCGCTGCTCGTTATCCTGATTGCTGGATAAAAAGGAGCGGCCTTCATGGACATGACCTTCAGCCCTGAGGAACAAGCCTTTCGTAAGGAAGTGCAGGCGTTCGTCGCGGAAAATCTCCCGGCCGATATTGCGCGTAAAGTCGCTGATGGCGTTGAGATGACTCGCAGCGACATGCGGACCTGGATGCAGATCCTCGCTAAGAAAGGCTGGCTCGCCACCAACTGGGACACGAAAGACGGCGGTCCTGGATGGAGTACGGCGCAAAAGCATATCTTCGAAGAAGAATGCGCCGCCACAGGCGCGCCGGACATCGTGCCATTTGGCACGCGCATGGTCGGCCCGGTGCTGTTGGCGTTCGGAACGACAGAGCAGAAGGAAAAGTATTTGCCGGGCATCATCTCCGCTGAAACAATCTGGTGCCAAGGTTATTCTGAACCGGGCGCGGGGTCTGATCTGGCCTTGCTGCAACTCTCCGCCAAGCGCGATGGCGACGATTATGTCGTGAACGGCACCAAAATCTGGACCACCCAAGCGCATATGGCGGACATGATTTTCGTCCTCGCCCGGACGGATAACTCTGGCCGCAAGCAGGATGGCGTCACGTGCTTGCTGATCGACATGAAAGCGCCGGGCGTCACTGTCCGCCCGATCATCACCATCGATGGCCGCCACCGCTTCAACCAGGAATTCTTCGACGATGTGCGTGTCCCTGTTGCGGACCGCGTCGGCGAAGAGGGCGACGGTTGGCGGATCGCGAAATACCTGCTCGGCCATGAACGCTCCAACGCCGCCGGGGTCGCGGGCGCCGTGCGCATGCTCAAAAAGCTCCGCGCCATCGCCTCTGCAGAACGGTCAGAAGGCGAAGCGCTGATGCAGGACCAGGACTTCCGCCGCAATCTGGCGGACCTTGAAACCCGGCTTGAGGTGCTGCGGATGACAGCGATGCGCAATCTCGCCCGCGCCTCCGCCGATAAACCCGTCGGCGCCGAAGCCTCCGTCGTGAAGCTTGGCATGGCTGAAATTCGCAAAGACATCTCAGAACTCGCCATGCGGGCGGGCGCCTATTACGGCAACCCGTTTGACCCAAAAGCGATCCGCGAAGGCTGGGGCAACCAGGAGCCGATTGGCGCGGATTACATCTTCAAGCTCTCGTCGGATTATTTTGAAATGCGCGCCCGCTCCATCGCCGGCGGCTCAAACGAAATACAGAAAAACATCATCGCCAAGCGCACGTTAGGACTCTGATATGCATATGAATTTCAGTGAGGCCGAACTGGCGTTTGAAGCCAAAGTCGCCGATTTCGTCCAAGCGAATCTCCCGCCTGACATTAAAGACAAAGTCGACCGCGGCATTGAACTCACGCGCGAGGAAGTCCGCCGCTGGATGGAAATCCTTGGCGCAAAAGGCTGGGCCGCCACCAACTGGGATAAGAAAGACGGCGGCCCCGGATTCTCCATCGCTGAGAAATTCCTGGCGGAAGACGCGATCTTCATGAATGGCGCGCCAAAGATGGTGCATTTCGGCACCCGCATGGTCGGGCCGGTCCTGCTGGCGTTCGGCACGGATGCGCAGAAGGCCAAATACGTGCCTAAAATCCTGACCAGCGAAGAGGTCTGGTGCCAAGGCTATTCAGAGCCGCAGGCGGGGTCCGATTTGGCGCTGCTGCAATGCGCCGCCGTGCGCGATGGCGATGATTACATCGTTAACGGCACAAAAATCTGGACGACATCCGCCCATTGCGCGGATCGTATGTTCGCGCTGGTCCGCACATCCAAGGAGGCGAAGAAGCAGGAGGGCATCACCTGCCTCTTGATTGATCTGAAAACGCCCGGCGTAGAAATCCGTCCGATCATCACGCTTGATGGGAAGCATGTCTTTAATCAGGAATTTTTCGACAATGTTCGCGTGCCCGTTTCGGATCGCGTGGGTGAGGAAGGCGATGGGTGGAGGATCGCGAAATTCCTGCTAGGGCATGAGCGCTCCAACGCGACATATGTCTCCATGAATAAGCGCAACCTTCGCAAGCTGAAAGAAATCTCGGCGGACCAACGCGCGGACGGCGCCCGCCTCGCGGACGAGCCTGAATTCTCCCGCAAGCTGGCGGACCTGGAGCAGGACATGCTGACGACGACGACTATGGCCATGCGCCAGCTCGCGGCGGCATCTGCAGATAAGCCCGTCGGCCCCGAAGCCTCGATCATGAAGCTCCGGGTGATGGACGCCTATAAGCAATGCCATGAGCTGATGATGGAGGCTGGCGCCTATTACGCTCAACCGTTTGAAACCGGCCATATCCGAGGCGAAGCGAATACGTCCTGGGTCGGCCCTGACTATCTCTACCGCATGTCCCCGGATTATTTCGAAAGCCGCGCCATGAGCATTGCTGGCGGCAGCCACGAAATCCAAAAAGACATCCTGGCCAAACGCGCGCTTGGACTCTAACCGCGCTTGCGTCCCGCGCGTCGGGCGCTTAGCCTTTCTGATGAAAATACCGGCGCGGCAACAGAGCGCCAGATGAGCTTGAGGGAGCTATTCGAAGATGGATTTTGAACTTTCCGAAGACCAAGTGCTGCTGCAGGAAAGCGTGACCCGCTTCGTGGCCGATAATTATTCGTTTGAGCAGCGCCGCAAGCTGGTTGATACGGACCAAGGCTATTCCGATAAGCATTGGTCGCAGTTCGCAGAACTTGGCTGGCTCGGCATGCCCTTCGCTGAGGAATATGGCGGCTATGGCGGTACGCCGGTTGAAACCATGGTGGTGCTGGAAGAGTTCGGCAAAGGCCTGGTCGCAGAACCTTATATTTCCACCATCGTGCTTGGCGCTGGCGCGCTTGTGAACGGCGGATCGGATGCGCAGAAGCAGGAGCTGATCCCGCAGGTCGCAGAAGGCAATTTGAAGCTCGCGCTTGGCTTTGCGGAGCGCCAATCCCGCTACAATCTGGCGGATGTTGAAACCAAGGCTGAAAAATCTGGCGGCGATTATGTCCTGAACGGCATGAAGAGCGTCGTTTTCGGCGCGCCGACGGCTGGCAAGTTCATCGTCTCTGCCCGCACCGGCGGCGCCTCGCGTGACGAAGGCGGCATCTCGCTCTTCATCGTCGATGCAGACGCCGCAGGCGTATCCGTGCGCGGCTATCCAACGGTCGACGGCATGCGCGCTGGCGAAGTTACGCTGGACGGCGTCAAAGTCGGCGCGGATGCGCTGATGGGCGCAGAAGGCGAAGGTTTCGCAGCGCTTGAAGCGACAATTGATCAAGCCATCGCCTCTGCGGCGGCGGAAGCGGTCGGCGCCATGAGCACGCTGAACGACATGACGCTCGAATACATCAAAACTCGTGAGCAGTTCGGCCAACCCATCGGCAAATTCCAGGTGTTGCAGCATCGCATGGTCGATATGTTCATCGCTCATGAAGAAGCCAAATCCATGGCGATGATGGCGGCGATGCGGATCGACGACGAAGACGCCAACGAACGTCGCAAGGCAGCTAGCGCCACCAAAGTGCAGATTGCTAAGTCCGCGCGTTTCGTTGGCCAGCAAGCGATCCAACTGCATGGCGGCATTGGCATGACGGATGAATATGCCGCGGGCCACTACTTCAAACGCCTCACAATGATTGATCGCAGCTACGGCGATGGCGATTATCATCTGGCGCGGTTTGGCGCATTAAGCTAAACCGAAGCCATTGATCGGGGTGGGGAGAATTTCGGCATGATGAAAAGCATCGTCGTAGCGTTGGACGGGTCGTCTTCAAGCGTGAATGCGCGGAAGACAGCGATAGAAGTCGCCAAGCGGACGGGCGCCAGCCTGGTCGGCATTGGCGTGCTCGATACGCCTTGGATCACCGAAGCGCGCGCCACACCTGTCGGCGCAGGCTCTTATCAAACCCACCGCAACGAAACGCTCATCGCCGAAGGCCGGGAAGCGATCCGTGACCGGATTGATGCATTCCGGGCCGAAGTTGCTGAAGCTGGGCTCGAATGCATGGCTATCGGCGCTGAGGGCGATCCGGTGGTGCAGCTGGATGCAGAGGCTGACCGCCATGATCTCATCGTCATTGGCCGGGAAACCAATTTCCATGGCGGCGAAAACCATCACATCGGCGGTACGGTTGAGAAGCTGCTGGAAAACAATCCACGCCCGTTGATCGTCGCCCCGGAAACAGATTTCTCCAAAGCCAATGATGAAGTGGTCGTCGTTGCGTTTGATGGGGATGTCACCTCGTCCCGCGCGATGCATATGTTCCTGCTGCTCGGCCTCGCGAAAGGCCGCGAGGTGCATGTTGTGTCTGTGGATGCCGATAGCGACAAAGCCAACGCGACCGCAGATCGCGGCGCCGCTTTGTTCCGCAGCCACGGCTATGCGGCGCTGGCGAACGGCGTTGCATCCAAAGGCAAAGTGTCAGACGCGGTGCTCGGCGCGATCAGTTCCGTCGGCGCCGGCCGCCTCGTCATGGGCGCCCACGGCCACGAAGGCCGCCTCCGCCGCATGTTCGTCGGCTCCACCACGACCCGCCTGCTGACAGCCTCTCCAGTCCCGGTGTTCGTGCATCACTAAGAGCGGCCTGCCTCTATCCCTCACCTTGCGACTGATTTTACCTAGTGAGACCGCTCTAGCAAGTCATTCCATTGAAAAACGAGGCAACTGCCTCCAGGTCTCCTCGCCCCCATAGGGGGAGAGGAGACCCTCGGCGGCGCCGCGTTTCAAATGCGGTTGCTTGGCTCTGAGATTGCAGGGGGACTTTAGTGTGAAACGGTCCGCATCACCTGGAACTAACGCCTAAAACATGCTCTTCAGCACGCGGTCCGGGACGGCGTGGCCGTCTGAGAAGGCTTGGATGCTGGCGATGACTTTTTCGCCCATGGCGATGCGGGCTTCAACTGTCGCAGACGCGATGTGCGGGGTGAGGACGACGTTTTCCATCTTCAGCAGCTTCGGCGTCACGACGGGCTCGTGCTCGTAGACATCCAGGCCCGCGCCGCCGATGCGGCCGCTCGCCAGCGCGCGCACCATGGCGGCCTCGTCGATCACGTCGCCCCGGCTGGTGTTGATGATCACGGCGCCCTGCTTGACCATGTTGAGGCGCGGCGCGTTCAGCAGGTGATAGGTCCCCGGCGTGCGCGGGCAGTTGACGGAGATCACGTCCATTCGCGCGACCATCTGGTTGAGCGAATCCCAGTATGTGGCTTCAAGCTCTTGCTCAATCTCATCCGCCGCGCGCCTGCGGTTGTGATAGTGGATCGCCATACCGAAGGCGCGCGCGCGCCTGGCCAACGCCGCGCCGATCCGGCCCATACCAACGATGCCCAAGCGTTTGCCACGCAGGCTCGCGCCCATCAGGCCGGTCGGGCGCCACCCGTCCCAATTATTTGCGCGCACTAACCGCTGGCCTTCGCCAATGCGGCGGATGACGGCGAGGATCAGCGCCATGCCCATATCCGCCGTATCCTCCGTCAGCACGCCCGGTGTGTTGGTGACGGTCAGGCCCTTGGCGTGGGCGGCTTCCAGATCAATGTGATCGACGCCGGCGCCGTAATTGGCGATGAGCTTCATATTCGGCCCAGCGGCGGCGATGATGTCGGCGTCAATCCGATCGGTGACCGTGCATGCCAGAACAGCAGCTTCGGCCATCGCCGCCTTTAGGGCGTCGCGGGAAAGGGCTTCATCGGTATCGTTCAGGTCAGCGTCAAACAGCTCCATCATCCGGGTTTCGACGCTATCAGGAAGCCTGCGGGTGACGACGACTTTTGGGCGGGAATTGGGCTTATTCATTGGCTCTGCGACGTCCTGTAGAGGGCAGGGATAGGGCTACGAAATTCGCCGCATCATAGGCCGTGCTTCCGCAAGCTGGAACCGCCCATCGCTTTGCCGCGACGATTCATGCATATCTACTATCCGCCGTAATCGATTCTCCCAGGAGCGCCCTTCTCATGACCGTCCGCCGTGGCCGCCACTTCCTGCAAATCCCTGGCCCCTCTAACTCGCCAGATCGGGTGCTGAGCGCCATTGGCCAGCCGACGCTAGACCATCGCGGCCCGGATTTCGTCGTGCTGGCGAAAGATGTGCTCGGCGGCATGCGGAAAATCTTCCAGACCGAGCATCCGGTTGTGATCTACCCCGCATCCGGTACTGGCGCTTGGGAGGCGGCGTTGGTCAACCTGTTCAATCCCGGCGACAAACTGCTGATGGTGGAGACCGGGCAGTTTGCCTCCCTCTGGCAGGAACTGGCGGAACGCCTGGGCTACGTGACGGAATTCATCGAAGGCGATTGGCGCCGGGGCGTGCAGGCGGAGCAGGTCGAAGCGCGGCTAAAGGCGGATAAAGCCGGCGAAATTCGCGCCGTATGTATGGTTCATAACGAAACCTCCACCGGCGCCACCAGCCATGTGGACCGTGTCCGCAAAGCCATTGATGCCGCCGGGCATGACGCGCTCTTCCTTGTCGATACGATTTCCGGTCTCGCCTCTATGGATTATCGCCATGACGCATGGGGCGTGGATGTCGCGATTTCGGGTTCGCAGAAGGGGCTGATGGTGCCGCCGGGCCTCAGCTTCAACGCGCTTAGCCCACGTGCGCTCGAAGCGTATGAGAATGCGAAGGTCCCGCGCTCCTATTGGGATTGGGGGCCGATGTTGGCGATGAACGAAAGCGGTTACTTCCCCTATACCCCCTCCACCAATCTGCTGTTCGGCCTGAAAGAAGCCATCGACATGTTGCTGGAAGAAGGCCTGGAGAACGTTTTCGCCCGCCATTTCCGTGTTGGCGAGGCGACCCGCCACGCTGCGCAAGCCTGGGGCCTGGAGGTGCAATGCGACGTGCCAGACGAACGCTCCAACGTGCTGACAGGCGTGCGCTTGCCAGATGGTCATGACGCCGATGCGCTGCGCGCTGTCATCTTGAAGCAGTTTGACGTGTCCTTGGGCAACGGCCTCGGCAAGATCAAAGGCAAGGTCTTCCGCATCGGCCATCTGGGGGATTTCAATGAGCCGATGCTGCTCGGAACCCTGGGCGCGGTCGAAGCTGGGCTGAAGCTCGCAGGCGTACCGCACCAGGCCGGCGGCGTTGATGCCGCCATGCGCTACCTGGCGGACACGGCGAAATAGCACCCATCCCTCGCTTGACAACCAATGAAAATATCGGCGCAATCCGCTTAATGTTTTGGTTGTCTCTAGGAGGATCAGATGGCGCTTTCGGTTCGGACTTGGCAATATTACAAGCAGCAGGTCGTTAAGGCGGGCGGTTGCGTCGAGGATGATTTCTCCGGCATTTCGCACTCAGAAGCCCAAGGCTTCACCATGGTGCTCGCCACGCTTTTTATGGATCGTGCGCAGTTTGACGCCACATGGTCCTGGACGCGGGCGAACCTGCAACGGTCCGACAAGCTGATCTCCTGGGCCTGGCAGAACGGCCATGTCACCGATCCGAACAACGCGACAGATGGCGACCTGTTGATCGCCTGGGCGCTGCTACGCGCCGGGCATTTCTTCAACGAGCCCGCTTATACGGGCGAGGCGCTGGCAATTGGCCAAGCGATCCAGCAGAAACTCATCTTCCGCTTTAATGGCTTGAACCTGCTGCGCCCTGGTGAATTCCACGCGAGTTCTGGCGGTTAGCCGTTACTGAACCTCTCATACCTTGTCGCCCCGGCGCTGGTTGATCTGGCGCATATCGATCCTGGCGGCGCGTGGCGGGGTTTGCTGGATGACGGCGTCGCGATGCTTTGGCGGAACCGGTTTGCACGGAACCTGCCGGCGGATTGGGCGGCGCTCAAGCCGTCCTTGAAGCCGTTCGGGTATAGTGGGCAGAACCCGCGTTTCTCGTATGACGCCTGCCGTATCCCGCTGTATCTCGGCTGGAGTCTGACGGACCCGCGCCCCTATATCGAGCCGATGGTCGATTTCTGGGCGAGCGGCGCCCGGCCATCCGCCGTGTATGATTTCCAAACGGGCCAGACCGGCGAAGCCGCGAATGCGGGCATCCACGGCATCTACCAATTTTCCCGCTGGATGATGACGGGGCAAACGCCGCGTTTCAAAAGCATCCGCAATGAGCCGTTCAAATATTATTCTGGCAGCCTGCTGCTATTGGCCCAGGCCGCATATGATATCCGCCTGGCGCAGGCGCCGTTCTCCCGTCCGCCCTTAACGGGGTGACTTTAGCTTGCGCGGTTGCGGGCAAGGCGGCACTCTCTGGGATCGCTTAACTGGAGAGCGCGCTGATGCCCGATACTGCCCCAACGAACATCGAAATTCGCCACAGCACTTGCCCGCATGACTGCCCATCGACCTGCGCGTTGGAGGTCGAGCGGCTGGATGCAAACACCATTGGCCGCGTGCGGGGCGCGTCTGAGAATACCTACACAGACGGCGTGATCTGCGCCAAGGTCGCGCGCTATGCCGAGCGCGCGCATCACCCGGACCGCCTGATGCATCCCTTGATGCGCACAGGGCCGAAGGGCTCCAAAGAATTCCGCCAGGTCAGCTGGGATGAAGCGCTGGATGCCATTGCCAAGCGCTTTTTGGCGATCGAGGCAGAGAGCGGCCCGGAAGCGATTTGGCCGTATTTCTATGCAGGCACCATGGGCCTGGTCATGCGGGATGGGATCAACCGCCTCCGCCATGCCAAGCGCTATTCCGGCCAATACTCCACCGTATGCACGACACTGGCGTTCACTGGATTTATCGCAGGCACGGGCGCGCTACGGGGCGCGGACCCGCGGGAAATGGCGGAAAGCGATCTTGTGGTGATTTGGGGCACAAACCCGGTCAACACGCAGGTCAACGTTATGACCCACGCCGTGAAGGCCCGGAAAAACCGGGGCGGCAAGATCGCTGTCGTCGATGTGTATGAGACAGGTGCGGCTAAACAAGCGGATATTTTCGTGCGCGTGAACCCTGGCACAGATGCAGCGCTCGCCTGTGCCGTCATGCATGTGCTGTTCCGTGATGGCTATGCGGATTGGGATTATCTGAACCAATACACAGACTGCCCGGCGGAACTTGAGGCGCATCTGAAATCCCGCACGCCGGAATGGGCCAGCAAAATTTGCGGCACGCCAGTTAAGGATATTGAGGCCTTCGCCAAGGTTATTGGCGAGACCGACCGCACGTTCTTCCGCCTGGGCTACGGCTTTACCCGCCAGCGCAATGGCGCCGTCGCCATGCATGCCGCGAGCTGTATTCCGGCTGTCACCGGCGCCTGGAGGCACAAGGGCGGCGGGGCGTTCCATAACAACGGCGCGATCTATGGCTGGGATAAAACCATCACCGAAGGCCTGGATGTCCGGGATGCGAATGTCCGCATGCTGGACCAGGCGCGCATCGGCGAAGTGCTGACGGGCCATGCGGATGCGCTCAAGGACGGCCCGCCGATTGAAGCGCTCTTCATCCAAAACACCAACCCAATGATGATCGCGCCAGACCACACGAAAGTCCGCGAGGGCTTTCTGCGGGATGACCTGCTCACCGTCGTGCATGAGCAGTTTATGACCGAGACGGCGGCGATGGCCGATATCGTGCTGCCCGCCACCATGTTCACGGAGCATGATGATTTCTATCAGGGCGGCGGGCATCAACATATTTCCCACGGCCTCAAAGTCGTTGAGCCGCCGGGAGAATGCCGCTCGAACCATGAGGTGATCTGCGCGCTGGCGGAACGCTTAGGCGCTGAGCATCCAGGCTTCGCCATGAGCCCGCGTGAGCTGATCGATGCGACGCTGAAAGCGTCAAAGCGCCCTGGCGTCGATGTGCTGGAGCAGGAAAACTGGTTTGATGTGCAGCCGCCGTTTGAGCAGGCGCATTACCTGAACGGCTTTGCGCATCCGGACGGCAAGTTCCATTTCAAGGCCGATTGGTCTGAGCCAGCGCCCAAGGGTTTCGGCGGCTATCAGCCGGAAGACATGCCGGACCTGCCGGATCATTGGGCCGTCATCGACGCCGCGACCCCAGCCAAGCCTTTCCGCATGGCGACGAGCCCGGCGCGAAGCTTCCTGAACTCTACTTTCACCGAAACCAAATCCTCCCGCGATCGGGAAGGCCGCCCGACGGTGCAAATGCGCGCCGAAGATGCGGAAAAACTTGGCCTCAGTGATGGGCAACGGGTGCGGATCGGTAATGATCTGGGGGAGACGGTCCTGCATCTCTCCGTCAATGACGCGACGAATGTGGGCGTAGTGATTGTTGAATCCATCTGGCCGAATGCAGCGTTTGAAACGGGCGTTGGCATCAACGTGCTGACGTCTGCAGAACCCGGCAGCCCCGTCGGCGGCGCGGTGTATCACGACACGGCTGTATGGATTAAGGCGGCCTGAGACCATGACCATACCGGCGCCCTTCCAAATCCACGCGACGGATGACCAGCTCGCGTATTTGAAAGCGCGACTGGCGAATGCGCGTTGGCCGGAGCAGGAGACGGTCAGCGATTGGTCCCAAGGTACGCCATTGGCTTATATGCGCGAGATCGGGGCCTATTGGGCCAAGGATTATGACTGGCGCGCGCGGGAAGCGAAGCTGAATGCGTTGACGCAGTTCCAGGGCGAGGCGGATGGCTTTGGCCTGCATTTCGTTCACATGCGCTCGCCCCACCAGGCGGCCAAACCGCTGTTATTGAGCCACGGATGGCCAGGCTCCATCGTCGAGTTCGCCAAGGCGATCCCGATGCTGCTTGACCCGCCTGCTTTTGGCGGCGATGCGGCGGATGCGTTTCATGTGGTCGCGCCCTCGCTGCCGGGCTTTGGTTATTCCGATAAACCGGCTGAAACGGGCTACGGCGTGCAGAAGACCGCGCGGCTTTTTGATAGCCTGATGCGCGGCCTTGGCTATGAGCAGTATTTTGCGCAAGGCGGCGATTGGGGGTCGATGATCACCACCTGCATCGGCGCGCAGAACCTGGGCGCCTGCCAGGCGATCCATGTGAACATGCCGATTGGCCGTCCAACCCGCGAAGAAATTGCGAACCCATCAGAGGCAGACAAAGCGGGGATTGCGGCGCTGAAGGCCTATCAGGATTGGGATTCCGGATATTCCAAGCAGCAGAGCACGCGGCCACAGAGCATTGGCTATGGCCTCGTGGACTCGCCGGTGGGGCAGGCCGCATGGATCATCGAAAAATTCTGGCGCTGGACGGATTGCCGAGGCCATCCCGAAAACGCGCTTGGGCGGGATGAGATGCTGGACAACATCATGCTGTACTGGCTGCCGGGAACGGCGGCGTCCTCGGCGCGGCTCTATTGGGAAAGCTTCGGCAAACCTATCATCAAGGAAACCGGCCCCGCGACCCTACCCGCCGGCTGCAGCCTCTTCCCCAAAGAAATCTTCCGCCCGCCGCGCCATTGGGCGGAGCGCACCTACACGAACATCATCCACTGGAACGCGCTGGATAAAGGCGGCCACTTCGCCGCTTTCGAGCAGCCAGAGATATTCGTGGACGAGGTGCGGGCGTGTTTCCGGCAGGTGCGGTGAGTGGCGGGGGTAGGTTCTACGGCAGGCGCCCCCCTCACCCTGCCCTCTCCCCCCGTTGGGGGGATAGGGTTCTAGAATTTAGGAACGTGGCATCCGTGAGGGTCCCCTCGCCCTCCACAGGGAGAGGGATCAGGGTGAGGGGGGAAGCCAGCGGCCTTATACCGATAGCGCCGGCCCCATGACCCGTAAGCCAGAATCCCACCCGCCCTACAGCTACCGCAACGACCCATCCGTCCCGCACATCCCCCATGACGGCCCGTTGACGGTGATGGACGGCGATTGCGCGCTCTGCACCATCGGCGCCCGCATGATCGCCCGGCTCGATAAGCGGGAAGAGGTGCGCATCGCCACCGCCCAATCCGCCCTGGGCGCCGCCCTCCTCGCCCATTACGGCCTGGACCCGGAAGACCCGGACACCTGGCTCGCCATCATAGACGGCAAGGCCTCAACCAGCCTCCCCGCCATGACCCGCCTCGCCCGCCACATGGGCGGCTGGGGCCATGTACTGGCGCCGCTAGCCATCCCCCCCGCGTTGTGCAGGACTGGCTCTACCGCCGCCTAGCCCGCAACCGCTACGCGCTATTCGGGCGGAAAGATATGTGCGGGGTGCCGGATGTGAAGTTGAGGCGGCGGTTGTTGGGGGAATAGGACGGTCAGCGTTCAGACTAGGTTCGTCGTTTAATTGGCCTGCCTAATCTTGCGTAACTTTCGGCTCATGCCGTAGTCGCTTGGAATGAACATGAGAATAATACCGAAAATCAGCCCAACGATCGGGACTAACAGCGAGTATGCCCAACGCAGGTCTAGAAAAGCGTCACGAAGCCGGTAGACGGTAATTTGCGTGGTGACCACCAACACAGTGATGGCAATACCAAGATTGAGCGCAATGTACAGCAGGCTGAGTTTTCCGTTGAATACTAGTTCGACCAAGCACCCGAATATTGTGCAGCCAAGCCATATTGCGAACCAACAGATAATATAGGGCCGTCGGCCAAAAAGCCGTACAGGGTCTGCGCGGCGTATTGCAACGCGTATGACGTACCCAAATAGGAGTGCGATCAGAATGAAGAAACTGCTGAACAGAATGAATGCCATGATCGTCATATTTCTATTTGGTATCCCATCACGCTGCGAAATGGCGTTTAGGTAGCAGGTTCGCCTCCCTCAAGCCGCCGTCCACCCGCCATCCGCCAGCATCGTGTGGCCAGTGATGAAGCTGGCTTCGTCCGATAACAGGTACAGGATCGGGCTGGCGATTTCTGGAGCCTCTCCGAAGCGGCCCATGGCGTGGCGGGCGAGGGAGCGGGCGCGGGCGGATTGTTCGTCTGGGGCCAGGCTCATGCTGCGGCGGAGCATGGGGGTGTCGATGGCGCCGGGGGCAACGGCGTTGACGCGGATGTTCTGCGGCGCCAATTCCAGCGCCGCCGCCTTCGCCAGGGAGACAATGGCGCCCTTGCTGGCGATATATGAGGCGTTCATCACCCCGCCGCCGAAGGCCAACTGGCTCGCCAGGAACACGACCGATCCGCCGCCATGGGCCTCAAACGCAGGCAAGGCCGCGCGGAGCCAGGTCCAGGAGCCGCGCACGTTCACGCGGAACACCTCGTCCCAATCTTCTGCCGAGACGCCTTGGATGGTCTGCCCGCTTTTGGAGATGCCCGCCGCCGTCACCACGCCCTTGAGGGCCGAGCCCATGCCGCTGGCGACCTCAACGCCCTTGGCCGCAAGGTCCGCATCCGCCACATCGCCTGCCAGGGTTTCCAAGGGCTTGTTGTCAAATTCGGCTTTGAGATCGCGCAGCGCATCGGCGTCCCGGTCCACGGCGAGGACGGCCGCACCCTCCTCCAACGCGCGTTCGATGGTCGCGCGGCCAATACCGGAGGCGCCGCCGGTGACGATGATCGTGGCATTCTGAAAGCGCATGGGTTCGCTCCGCTGAGATAGATGTTGCGTGTCAGCCGCCGGATGAGCGGCCTTTGATCGCCCCGCCGATCTTGCCCGCCATCTCAGTCTGCCCAGCGCGGAGATGCAAGGCCGCGATCCGAAGCGCGTTGTCGAGCCATTGCGGCGTCTCGCCGGCAGCTTCGAGTGCGGATTTAGCGTCCGCCGCGATGGCTTTGGCGATGGGGTCTTCCACACCGGCGAAGGCGTTCGCCAGCTCTGCGGCTGGTATCCGCGCGATCTCCGGCGCGTGGCGGGTAGCGGCGTGATTGTAGATCAGCCCGGCGGAGGGTCGGTCGCCATTGGCGAAGCGGCGAAACGCCTCCTTCAGCAAATCCTGCAAGGTGGTGAATTTATAGGCGTTGCGATGGTCAATGATGACGGGCTCCATCAGCCGCCGATGCTCTCCCATGCCGCGGAAGTTCCAGCCTTCAGACAATTGCGCATAGGTCACGTCAAAGCGGTTGTTGATGGGGCTGAAAAGCTGCGCCAGCGCCAACTGGTCCCGCCTAAGCAGCGTGCGCCGCTCATCCACGGCGGAGACATGGGCGATATAAGGGCATTCGGAGGCGGCGCCCGTCAGGTCCGGCGTGTCGGCGATGTGGAAATGCTTATCGGAAAGATCGCGCCAGGCTTCGAATAACTGCTGCGTCTTGGCGGACTGCTTGAACAACACGAGGCCGCCATTGAACATCGACTGGCCACAGATGCCGCGCGAAATGCTGCTATCTGGGTGGCACTCGACCATGGCGATATCAACGTGATCTAGGAAGGCGAAGATGTTCTGGATCGCTTGGGTTTTGATGCGTGTGTCGGTATCGATCTGCAGGCAGCGCTGGAAAGGCGCCTTGGTCAATATCCGCAGCCGGTTTATTTCAGTTCATAGAATCCACGTGGGAAGGCATGGTCGAGCGGCACGGCGCCAAGGTCGGTCTCGGCAAAGAGGCCGCTGCGTTAGCAAACGGCGACGTATCGGTCAGCGAGCGCCGCCGCATTATGGACCTCCGCTTTGATCCTAAAATCGCAGCGCGGATGGGCGCTGAATTTGCGGCGGAAAATCGGGATCATCTACAAGCCAAGCTTGGCCGCGCGCCCGATGATGTGGATTTGTATCTGGCGCATTTCTTGGGGCCGGGCGGCGCATCCAAGTTGCTGCAACGCTATGATGCAACGCCAGACGCCGCAGCGGCAGACGCATTCCCCGCCGCCGCCCGCGCCAATCGCGGCATATTTTATCAAGGCGACCGGGCGCGGAGTTATGATGAAATCCGGGATAGGTTTAGCGCCAAACTCGCATCCCGCGCTGATGATCTGGATGATGTTCCAGCGGCTGCTGTCACTGCGGCGCCTCCTCGTCACCAATCGATCCAGGTTGTTTCAAGCGCGCGTCCGACATTCTCGCCAACGCCCAAAGTCGCGAATGACGGCGGTAGCGATGGGCCGCCGCAAAGCCGGGGCGATCCCTGGCTTTCTACGCTCATCACTGCGCAGCTTTCCAGGAACAGCAGCCTGATGCGCGTCGGCGAACCGCAACAATCTGACAATGGCGCGGCGTTCCGGTCATTGACGGGTTAGGATTACGCTAACCAATGTTGTTCACTATTGGCCAATCGCGGAATGCGTTCGCGGATTTGCTTGTAGGTGGGTCCTTGGCTCATACTGTATAGCGAATAGATCCACAGAATTCGCCTGAACCGCTGGGAGCGCCGTGTGGACGATAAGGCCAAAGACTCAAGCCGATCACAAACCGCTGGCGCGCTCGCATGCTGAAGCGGATGTTGCAGTTTGGTCGATCTGCTTCTGCGCCTGAAGTTCAAGTTGCGCCGCCTTATTCGGTTGTCGTTGTCTTGGGCGCGGCGCGGACCGGCACGACCTTGGCGGCGAGCTATCTTGCATGGAGCAAGGCGACGCACGGTCTGCAGCGGGAAACAGCACCGAGCCCTTTGTCGGCGGCGCCAATCGCCGGATCGCGGACGCCGTGACGCAGAATTATCTGAAGCTGTTTTGTGACGAGTATTTTCTGTGCCAGCAGGCGGACACGCTGGTGTTCCGCAGCCCGGCGCTTACCCGTTATATCTTTGAAATGCTGAACTTGATGAACTTCGCGCCAACGAAGTTCGTTTGCTGCCTCCGCGACCCGCGCGACGCTTGCCTGTCGATCTTGGAATGGAACGCCAAACTCGTCAGTTCCGGCGCAAAGCCAGTGTTGCGTCGCCAAGACGCACATGCGGCCGCAGAGTTTTTCATGGGCTACTACAACCGCATCCTGCGTTTCCGTGATGTCGTCGAGAAACGCGACGTGAAGTTTCTGAAGTATGAAGAGTCCGTGTCAGCTCCAGCTGAAACTGTCGCTGCGCTTGGCGGGTTCACGGGTCTCGACTTATCCGCATTCGACCCCTCAGCCCAATGGCCTGAAAATTCCCATGATTTCCAGGCCGAGAGCGATTTGAACTTCGCCGTGACGCCGCTTTATGGCCAAGCGCCGTCTGCAACGCAGATTGGGCGATACAAGACCGTGTTGAGCGATGAAGACGTCACGGCGATAGAGACGGTTTGCCGAACCTATATGGACCAGTTTGGCTACGAGCCGAGATCAGCTGCGCCTGTTGCAGAAACTGAAGTCGCGTAACCGGCTACTTCGCTGTCCAGCCGCCGTCAACGATAATGCTTGTCCCGGTCGTCATCGCTGAAACCGGTGCGCAGAGATACACGCAAGCCCCGGCGATCTGATCTTCCGTCGCCAGCTTCCCCATCGGGATTGATCCCAGCACGAATGATTTGAATTCCGGGTTCTCCAAGAATGGCCCTGCCAGCGGCGTGGCCACGAATGTGGGCGCTACGGTGTTCACCCGGATGCTGTGCTCAGCCAAGTCCACCGCCATCGCTTTGGTCATGCCTTCCAGGCCAAACTTGCTCATGCAATAGGCGCTGCGGAGCGGCCCGCCGACATGGCCCATCTGCGACGACATGTTGACGATGGAACCTGGAACCTTCAGCGCCACGAATTTCCGCGCCGCCGCTTGCGCCACCGTGAACGCTGCACGGAGGTTTAAATCAACGATCCTGTCGAAGCTCTCGTCATCCACATCCAGCGCGTGTTGCGGATTGTTCCATCCAGCATTGTTGATGACGCCATCAAGCGCGGCCAATCCATCAACGAATGCACGTGTTGCGGTGCGGTCCGTCACGTCCAATGCCGCAATTTGGCAGGCCCGGCCTTTCGCTTTGACTTCGGCCTGCAGCGTTTCAAGTTCGGAAAGTGTGCGCGATATGGCGACAATATCAGCACCAGCTTCCGCAAGCATGAGCGCAGCCGAGCGGCCGAGCCCGCGCCCGGCGCCGGTCACCAGGATTGTCAGGCCGGAAAGATCAAACGGCGCGATCATGGGTTCTCCGCTCCAAACATTTTGAGCAATCCAGCTTTATCGCCAGACTTTGCGGCGTTTAGAATTTTCTCTTCTTTGGCTTGGATGCCGCGCGCCGCATCCGGCGTTGCAGCGGCCAGCTCATGTGGGATGCGAGCCGCGCCATTGCAATCCATATGGATCAGGTCGCCCGGCTTGATCAACAGCCCGGCGATGGTGACGGCCTGGCCGTAATCCACCCAATGCAGGCGGCCATGGCTTGGCTTCACAGACTTCGCCAGGAACTGGAAATTTGGCGGCATGCCCGCGATATCGCGAATTGCGCCATCGGTAAGAACGCCAAGGCAACCGAGTGTTTGATGCGCATGCGCCATCACTTCGCCCCAGGATGCAGCCGGTCCGCGTGCGCCGTCAACGTCCTGAGACACAACGATCTTCGGGCCGTCCGCCGCCGCGACAGCCGCGTAATATGCGCCGCGCCTAGCATTCAATACCTCTGCCGTTTCGCTCGGCGGGCTGGTTGCGACCATGGCGGTTACGGCATAGCCCACCATCGGCGCCATGTCCGGGAAGGCGCACATCAATGGCTCTTTGGTGTAGCCATAATCGCAGAAGCCGTCGTCCAGCACTTCGAGCGCGTTGCAGATCGTCGGCGTATCGAAACCCGCTAATGCGTCCAGCAGGCTTTGGGGGTGGCGCATGAATTAGTGCTCCAGGTTCGGGGTGCGGGCGTCATTGAGCGCGCGTTTGAGGGCGTCGGCCAGGGATATGCGTTCGTCATCGGTCAAAAAGCGGCCAATGCCAATGCTGCGGCCATGGGATCGCAGCCGAATTTCCGGCGTCGGCGCCTTCAACGCTTCGGAGGACGGGATAGCCGTGATCTGCAACCAATTCGGCTGCATCCGCCATTCCTGCACACGGCCATTCGGATGGATGCGGCGTATGATGATTTCGTTCTGAAAGAGCTGGATATGCTCGCAGAGCCGCCCGGCGCGGTAATTGTAACGGAACGCCAAATAGAACAGCAGCACATCCAGGCCGAAGAATCCAAGGATCGGCCATGCGCCCGCCGCCGCAAACACCAGCCCCAGCGTGAAGCTCACCAGCGCCACGCCCGCCAGCAAAATCCAGAATGCTTGGATCGGTAAACTGCGGTGTGGATATAGCGTCGTCTCGAAGAGCGGCTTATCGTGGCGGTCTGTCATGCTCATCCTTCTAACCCGGAATTAGCCCCATGCCGAGACCTATGCCGAAAGCCGATGTCGCGGCCTTCTATGACCGCCTGCGAGCGATTGATCCTGAACCTAAGGGGGAGCTGGACTACGTCAATCCGTACACGCTTTTGGTCGCAGTCGCCCTGTCTGCGCAGTCCACGGACGTCGGTGTGAACAGGGCGACGAAGGACTTGTTCGAAACCGTCGATCACCCCGCCAAGATGATTGCGCTTGGCGAGGATGGCTTGAAGCAGCACATCAAAACCATCGGCCTCTTCAATACGAAAGCCAAGAACGTGATGGCGCTTAGCCATATGCTGATGGATGAACATGGTGGCGAAGTGCCTGATGATCAGGCCGCGCTCGAGCGCCTGCCGGGCGTTGGCCGGAAGACAGCGAATGTCGTCCGCAACATCGCGTTTGGCGCGCCGACGATGGCGGTGGACACGCATATCTTCCGCATCGGCAACCGCACTGGTCTGGCGCCGGGCAAGACGGTGCTGGCTGTCGAGAAAGCTTTATTGAAGCGCACGCCGATGGAGTTCATGCCCCACGCGCATCACTGGCTCATCCTACATGGCCGCTACATCTGCAAAGCCCGGAAGCCTGAGTGCTGGCGCTGCCCCGTCGCGGACATTTGCCGCCACAAGGATAAGATATCTGCGCCTTAGCGTTTTTCCGTCCAGCTTTCGCAGAAGGCCAGGGCGGATGTGCTGAACGGTCTGCCGTCCCGTTCGCGCGCCCAGGAGTTTCCGCTCGCCTGTATGCCGTCCATCACAAGGCGCGTGCCCATCGCCGGGATAAGCACGGTGTTGACGCCGTAGGGGCGCTCGCCGGGGCGGGAGCCGGGTTCGGTATGGATCATCAGCGGGTCGCCGAGATCATGCCAAGTCATTGAAATGTTGCCTGTCTCGGAAATCACGTGTTCGCTGTAGAATCGGTCCGGATCGCCCTCTTTTTCAAAGGCTGCGTCTTCAACTGGGATGGACGTATCCGCCAGTTCAGGATTGAGCACGCCTTGAATGGTGTTCTGCAGCCAGCGCGTCATGGCGATGTTGTCAGACCAGATGCGCCATTCATTGTCGGTCAGTTCGCTTTTCAGAAACAAAACATGGCCTGGGCCTGCTGGTGACAGCACGTTCCGCCAATAGCTGGCGATTGTCGTTTCCGGCCCGCCGTCAGTTTGAGATAGGCGGATGAACGGGTTCTCGCCGCAGCAGAGAACGCGATGGGGGTCTGCAGTCATGGCTCTACTCTCTGACGATTGCGGCCCTGCGCCTTAGTCGAGGTCAGGCGCAGGGCTGGTTTAAGGTTAGGATCAGGCGGCGGCGCTTGGGCGGGCTTTCATGCGCTCGAACCATGCGGCGATGTTTTTGTTGTCCTCATTCAGAGCCTGGCCGACCGATGCGCCGAAATCTAAGAAGCAGAACAGCAGGATATCCGCCATGGAGATGCTGTCGCCGCCGACAAACGCGCGGCCTTCCATCTGGCCATCCAGCCAAGTGAGTTTGTCCTGGGCGCAGGCTTTAAGGCCATCTGCCGCTTCTGGAATACAGCGCATGCGTTCTTGGAACATTTTCAGGCCCTGGCTGTAGCGGAAGCCATTCGCCATAGGCTCGCATATGCCAAGGTCGACGCGGCGCGTCCACATCCGGGTATTGGCTTTTTCTGCAGGCGTAGAGCCAACGAGCACGGGCTCTGCGTGATTATCTTCAATGAATTCGCAGATCGCTGTGATCTCGGAGATCACATCGCCGTTGTCGAGCTCAAGCGCAGGGCTAAGGCCTGTCGGGTTCTTGGCGACGAAGGCTGCTTCCCGGTTGACGCCGGATCGGATGTCAATCTCTTCCATCGGCATCTTAATGCCTTTTTCGGCGAGGAACATGCGGACGACGCGGGGGTTCGGGCCGACGGATGTGTAAAGTTTCATGGCGCTAGGGCCTCCCTTTGTTTTTGAATTACTCAAGGCGGGACTGTACATGGGCCGCGCCAAGTGGTGAATAGTGGCCGCGCCATTCAATCAGTCGCTGATAGCGAACCGGGGTTCCATGCATTTTCACCAAGTGATCGCTATCGCCGTCATGGTCGCGCTGGCGTTTGTCATTGACACCACGATCAAGCTGTTCCGCTATCGCCGCCGCGCCAAGATCGCGCAAGAGCCGTGGCGGATGCGGGATGTGCAGATTTTACGGAAGCCGGAACAGTTTGAGCCGGATGAGGTGAAGCTCGCCCGCCGCCACTGGATCGCCTGCGTGGCGATGCTGGCGATGATCCTACTGTTCCTGGCGCTACGCCCGGACGTCATCCCCGTCAACGCTTAACGCTGCTTTCGCCGCCTGGAATGCGCCGCTAGTCTTTTGGAGACAGGGAGCATTGCTGATGTCTGAAACCTATTCGCTGACCGTCAATGGCAAGGATGAGATCGTATCCGCGCCGCCCGATACGCCGTTGATTTACGTGCTGCGCAATCAACTTGGCCTAAAAGGCGTGCGTTACGGCTGCGGGTTGGAGCAATGCGGCTGCTGCACGGTGCTGGTGGATGGCGCGCCTGCATTCGCGTGTTCGCAGGCCGTCGAAACTGCGGCGGGCGCGTCTATTGAAACGATCGAGGGGCTTGGCGCGAGAGAGGCCCCGCATCCCTTGCAGCAAGCGTTTATGGATCTGCAGGCCGGCCAATGCGGCTATTGCCTGGCGGGCATCTTGATGGCGGCGAAGGCGTTGCTGGCGGAGAATTCAGACCCAAGCCGGGCGGATATCATCGCCGCACTCGATGGGCATCTATGCCGCTGCGGCGCGCATAACCGCATCATCGCTGCGATCCAGCAGGCCGCAAAAGCAATGGGAGGCGCATCATGAGCCTCACCGGCAGCTTGATCGCAAACCCCAGGATGGATCGCTGGATCACGTTCCTGGATGACAAAACCGCCCGCGTCGCCAGCGGCAAGGTTGAAATCGGCCAAGGCGTCGTGACGGCGCTCCACCAGATTGCGGCGGAAGAATTGAACCTGCCCCTGGATCGCGTGACCTTGGTTTCTGGCGATACCGATATCGGCCCGGACGAAATGTACACAACGTCTAGTCTCTCCATCTCCATGTCCGGCGGATCAATCCGCTTAGTCGCGGCGGAGGCTGTCGCGCTTTTGACGGAACGCGCTGCACTGCGCCTGAACTGCGCGCCCGATGACCTTTCCGTGCAGGACGGCGCTTTCCTCCAGGATGGCGCGGAAACTGGCCTCGATTATTGGAGTGTTGCCAGCGAAATCGATTGGTCCCGTGCAGTGACGGCGAAAGCGGCCACAAAATCCGTCAGCGATTACACAATTGTCGGCCAAAGCACGCCCAGACTTGACCTTCCAGCGAAAGTTTCCGGCGCCGCTTTTGTGCATGACATGGCGGTTGATGGCTTCGTTCACGCCCGCATACTGCGTCAGCCAGGCGCGGATGCGGTGCTGGTCAGCTTGGGTGAAGCGGCGATTAAGCGGGCGGCGAAGGGGGATGTATCCGTCTATCGCGAGCAGAATTTCGTGGCGGTCTTGAGCGTTGATGAAGCCGCCGCCGAACGCGCCGCCGCCGCAGCGCCTCCGTATGTAGAATGGGAGAACGCGCTCGATATTCCCGTTGGCGCCGATGAAGCCGCATGGCTCCCAGGCCAGCCTGCAATTGAACGTGAACTTGGCGTTACAGACGCGCCCGAACCGGCGGGGGAGCGCGTATCCCTCACGGTCTCAAGGCCCTATGTCGCCCATGCGTCGCTTGGGCCGTCTTGCGCGTTGGCGCGGATGGATGCGGATGGCAAGCTCAGCATCTGGTCCCACGGGCAGGGGATGCATAATCTTCGCAAAAACATCGGCGCTGCGCTCAAGATCGACATTGACAGGATTTGGGCCAAGCATCTGCATGGTCCCGGCTGCTATGGGCATAACGGCGCGGATGATGCAGCGCTCGACGCCGCCATTCTGGCCCGCGCGCATCCGGGCAAGACCATCCGTGTGCAATGGCGGCGCGAGGAAGAATTTGGCTATGAACCGCTTGGCCCCGCCATGCTGGTGAAGGCTGAAGCCGTCGTCGACGCTGCGGGTCTGCCAGTGCAATGGACGGCGGATATTTGGAGTCCCGTTCATGTGCAGCGCCCCGGCAATCCGGCTGTCGTCATGCTAGGCAGTCAGGCGCTGGCGCCGCCGCCTGAATGGGCGCCGCCGGTTGACCCTGGCGAAGAACGCGGCGGCGGCGGTACGCGGAACGGCTTTCCATTGTACAAAACCGGCCCGCAGCGCGTTCGGCATCATCTGACTGAACGTGCGCCGATCCGCACCTCCGCCCTGCGTGGTCTCGGCGCCTTGCCGAACGTCGTCGCGATTGAAGGGCTGATGGACGATCTGGCCGCGCGCGCTGGCGCCGACCCCGTCCAATATCGGCTGGATCTGCTCGAAGACCCTCGCGCCCGCGCTGTTCTTGAAAGAACGGCGGTGTTGGCTGGATGGCAGGATCGTGGCGCTGGCGGCGAAGGGCAGGGCCTCGGCATCGCTTTCGCGCGCTATAAGAACACGGCGGCCTATTGCGCCGTCGCGGTGGCGTTGACGGTAGAGGAAGAGGTGCGGCTGGATCATATCTGGACCGTGGGCGACGCCGGGCTTGTGATCAATCCATCGGGGGCCTGTAATCAGCTTGAGGGCGGGTGCGTCCAGGGCGCTAGCTGGGCATTGAAGGAGCAGGCGAGGTTCGAGGGCCAAGGGATCACGACGCTGGACTGGGAAAGCTACCCCATTCTGCGCTTCAGCGAAGTTCCAGAGATCACGGCGGAGTTGATGGACCTACCGGAAGAGCCGACCCTCGGCGTCGGCGAGTGTTCGGTCGGCCCGACGGCGGCGGCCATTGCAAACGCGATCAAACATGCGCTTGGCGCCCGCATTCACGACATGCCTTTCACGCGTGACCGAGTGATGGCGGCGTTGCTGCGCTAACCTTCGTGACGGGCGAGCAGGCGGCCTGCCCGGTCGAACAGCATAATCTCGAGCGCAGGCCCAGCGCCTAGCAGCGCCCGCGCCGCTGTAGCCGCATCATGGGCGATGTCGTCTGCAATGGGAATGTCAGCCGCTTCCGCCAGCGCCAGCACCGCGCCTGCCGAAGGCGCCTCGCTGACGGCCAATACGGTTTCAGCAGATGCGCCCAGCCGTTCCATACGCTTTGTAAGGTCAGTAATATCCACCTGCGAACGGGCGGAATGTAGGTCCCGCGCGCCCTGCGCCAATTTCACAAACTTCGCGAACCCGCCGCCGAGACTGAACCGCGCGACCTTTTTGCTGCGTACATACTTAAGTGTGGCGCTGGCGAAATCGCCCATGTCCAGCATTGCTTGCTCTGCAAGACCAGTCGCGGCCATCACGCCCGCTTCTGAACGCGCGCCCGTGCCGGCGCCCAAATGCGTGTGACCAAGCGCGCAGGCGACATCAGCGCCCCGGTGGATCGCATGGATCCAAGCCGCACAGGAATAGGGCGTCACCACGCCGTTCGTGCCCAGCACTGAAAGCCCGCCGAGGATGCCAAGGCGGCCATTCATGGTCTTCTCTGCCAGCGCCTGGCCGCCTGGAATGGAGATTTCCACCGATAGGTCCAGCGGCGCGCCATCGGCAATGGCGGCAAGATTGTCCTGAATGATCTGGCGGGGGCCGGGATTGATTGCCGGTTCGCCGATAGCCAGCGGCAATCCAGGCGCGGTTACCGTGCCAACGCCGTCGCCCGCCAGAAAGTTGAGGCCGCTGCCCGGCGGCAAAAGGCCGACATGGGCTTCGACAGTGGCGCCATGGGTCACGTCCGGGTCATCCCCTGCATCCTTCACGATGGCGACCATGGCGCGGCCATCTGCTTGAATGCCAGAGCGTGCGATCTCGAAATCATTACGTAGGCCGCGCGGCAGAAGCAAAGGCGCTGTATCCGGCATCTTTCCGGTCAGCAACGCGGCATAGGCGGCGCGCGCGGCGGCGGCGGCGCAGGCGCCCGTCGTCCAGCCGCGCCGCAATGGCGCGCTGGCAGGCTGCAGTTCGGGGGCGACGGGAGCGGTCATGGCCGCTATCCTAGCAGAAAGCCAGACACCAGCACCCGACAGATTGAGGCAAAGCCGATGACCCCCGCAGCCGATTCCATTCCGGCGATCCTGGAAAGCGAAGCCACCGGTGAAATCCGGGAGGTGTATCAAGACATCAAAGCCGTGACCGGCGTAGATGTGGTTAATCTGATCTGGCGGCGTCTCGCCGTAACGCCGGGCGCGCTGCCTGCTGTATGGGCCATGGTCCGCCCGATCTACGTGTCTGGCCGTGTCGTTGCGGAAGCGCAGGCGTTCCGCCGCCATCTCCGCCCGCCGCAATTGCCGTTGATCCCAAAAGCGGCGCTGGCGGCGGCAGGCGTCGATAAGCTTGGCCAGATCACGATCCGCGCCATCCTGGATTCCTATGACCGCACCAATGCCATGAACCTGATCGGCCTCTCCGCCGTGCTGGCGCGGTTGGACGCAGCGGATGGCGTCGCGGGATCGCCGCCAACGCCGATGCAGGAGCCGCCGTTGCCTGCATTGCCGCCCTTGCCGTCACTGACTGCACTTGATCCGCCGATCCGGCAGTTGGTCGATATGCTGAATGCGATCTGTGAGGAAGATGGGCGCGTGATCGCCAGCATGTACCGGCATCTGGCCTATTGGCCGGGCTATCTGGCGCTCTCCTGGACGCTCCTGACGCCGATTGCTTCCGATGGCAGCATGCAGGCCGTGATCAATGAAGCGCGCCAACAATCCGCAACTCGGGCCCGCGCCATTGCGGCAGAGCTGGATCCGCTGGACGGAACCCTCGACCAAGCCGCGATTGATGATATCCGTGAAGTGCTGACGCTCTTCACCCAGCACCCGATCTCCAAGATGGTCGCCATCTGCCGCGCCCTCGCCTCTGCAACGCCGGCGCCCTGATGGACGCTGTGATTAGCCACGCCGCACATCTTTTCGATGGCCTGCCAACGTTGGACCCTGGCGCCGTGTGGCTTGTCGGTGCGGGACCGGGAGACCCTGGGTTGCTGACGCTCCACGCACTGAACGGATTGGCGCAGGCGGATATCGTCATCCATGACGCGCTGGTTGATCCAGGCTGCCTAGCGCTGGCGCGTACGGGCGCAGAATGTGTACATGCGGGCAAGCGGGGCGGCAGGCCATCGCCAAAGCAGCCGGATATTTCGGCGCGTCTGGTGCGAGAAGCCAAGGCCGGTAAGCGTGTTGTCCGGCTGAAGGGCGGCGATCCATTTCTGTTTGGCCGGGGCGGGGAGGAGGCATTGGCGCTGGTCCGCGCCGGGGTGCCTTTCCGCATCGTGCCGGGCATCACTGCCGGCATCGGCGGATTGGCCTATGCCGGCATTCCAGCGACAGACCGCAATGTGAACTCCGTCGTGGCTTTCATCACCGGCCATGGCGCAAGCGGCGCGGTTCCAGGCGGCATTGATTGGGCGGCGCTTGCCAAAGGCGCGCCGGTAATCGTGCTCTATATGGCAATCAAAACTCTGCCCGAAATTTCCGCCCGTCTGATGGAGGCCGGGCGCCCGGCTGGCGAGCCGGTGGCGCTCGTCTCGAATGCAGCGACGCCGCGCCAGTCTGTCATTGAAACAACGCTTGGCGCTGCAGGGGACGCCGCCCGTACCGCCGAAGCCCCTGCCGTCATCGTCATCGGTGATGTGGTGCGCCTGCGGGACGGTCTCGATTGGCTCGGCGCGTTGGACCTTGGCCGCAAATTGAATGGCGATCCATTGGGCCTAGCCGAATCCGTGCGCGACGCGGGCTGACGCCTATCATTCTAAGCAGCAGCCGCGTCGACCGCCGCCACGCGTTCTCGGACCAACGTAATAAGCTCAGCGCCATATTGCTCGGCGTCGTTCAGCGGATCATACCCACGTATTAGCAGGCTGGCCGCGCCCAATTTGTAATATTCAACAAGGGCATCCGCCACTGTATCTGGCGCGCCGACAAGCGCGGTTGAATTCCCTGCAGCCCCCGTCGCCTCAGCCAGTTTGGTCCAAAGGCATGCGTCATGCACATCCTGGCGCGCGGCGGCGGCGAGCAAGCGTTTGGAGCCTTCGTTCTGGCGGGCGGGCGGCGGCGCGTCGCCCCGATTGCGATGGATATCCTCCAGAATGGCATGCGCCCGGTCCCAGGCTTTATCATCAGTTTCCTCCATGATCGGGCGGGTAGAGAGGCTGAATTGCGGGCGACGATTGTGGATCGCGGCGGCGGCGGTCACGCGTGTCATGAACGCAGAAGTATCCGCCAGCGGTTCGCCCCATAGCATGAAGGTATCGGCAAAAGGCGCCAGCGCCGCGATTGCGGCGTCAGATCCGCCGCCGCCGAACATTGGGATATGCGGCGCTTGCCTGCAGCGAATTTCAGAATAAGCGCCGCGTATCTCGTAGAATACGCCTTGGTGGTCAAAAGGCTCAGGCTCTGTCCAGGTGCGGCGGAGAATTTCTGCGTATTCCGTTAGCCGCTGGTAGCGCTCGGCATGATTGGCATGGTAGCCATTCTTGGCTTGATCCGTGTCGCTGCCGCCCGCGATCAGATGGATCGCGAGCCGCCCGCCGGTCAATTGATCCAGTGTTGCAAGCTTCCGGGCGGCGACCGTTGGCGAGACAAATTCAGGTCGATGCGCCAACAGAAACCCCAACCGGTCGGTCGCATGGCTGGCATGTGCGCCAACCAGAAATCCATCCGGCGCATCGGAGAAATAGCCGATCAGAACGCGGTCGAACCCGGCGGATTCATGCACGCGCGCTGTTAGGCTGATCACATCTGGATCAAATGGCGGGCCGGATGGAGGCATGATCTCGGAGGATATGCGCGGCGCGATCCAACCGATCATCTCTACAGTCATGTCAAAGCACTCCTCCCCGCCAGTTTAGCGAGAGAGGAGGGGGCGTTGCAAAGCGTTGCTACGCGGCTTTCGCTTCTGAGGAGCTTGATGAGGGGCGGTTATAGGCGATGTTGCAGTGGTGCTCGCAATAGGGCTTGCCGCTGGTCGCCTGCTCCGTGCAGAAGTGGAAGCCCGGCAAGCGCGGGTCGCCGATTGGCCATTGGCATGCGGGGCCGCTGCGCTTCTGTTGAGACTTTTTCGGTTGAGGCTTGGTCTTGGCGGTGACCGGTTCTGGCTTAGCCTCTTCCTTTGGCGCTGCTTTAGCGGCGGCTTTCTTCGGCGTAGCCTTTGGCGTAGCGGCGGGTTTTGCAGCAGGCTTGGCGGCTGCAGGCGCTTTCGCAGTCGCCGGTTTCGCCTTCCGCTTAGACTCAATTGGAGACTGGCGGCCCGGAAGCTTCATCCGATGCGCTTTGCCGACGACGGCATTCTTGGAGACGCCCAAGCGGCGGCCAATTTCGGCTGTGCTGTGGCCTTCAGCCCAAAGTTCTTCCAGCTTGCCGATCCGTTCTGGCGTCCAACTCATGCATGCCTCCTGGCTAAAAACGCTACAGAGTGTATGGGAGATAACCCTACACCACATATATAGTGTGTTAATCCTCTATTAAGCCACTATTTGCCCCCGTCCCGTCAAGCCCTTTTGGTGGATAACCTATGGATGATTGCGGGATAGATTCTGCTGAGTATGCTGTAGGCTTGAAGCGCGCATAGGCGCAGACACACATTTTACGCAGGATCCCGCTGATATGGCTGAGAGTCTTATTCCGTTTGACGACCGTGACGGCGCCATTTGGTTCAATGGCAAGATCATTCCCTGGCGGGACGCCACGGTCCATTTTCTGAGCCACGGCTTGCACTACGCCAGCGCTGTGTTCGAAGGCGAGCGCGCCTATGGCGGCCATATTTTTGAGAGCGTGAAGCATAGCGAGCGCCTGCATAACTCCGCCCGCCTGCTGGATTTCAAGGTGCCTTATACGGTCGAAGAGCTTGAGACCGCGAAATATGACGTGATGCGCGCCAATGGCATTGTCGATGGGTATATCCGCCCGCTGGCATGGCGCGGTGCTGAGGAAATGGGCGTGTCCGCCCATGGTTCCAAAATCAACGTCGCCATCGCGGCTTGGGAATGGCCTTCATATTTCTCACCAGAAATGCGCGCCAAGGGCATCCGCATGAAGACCGGCCCCTGGCGCCGCCCGGACCCATCCTCCGCGCCAACGGAAAGCAAGGCCTCTGGCCTGTACATGATCTGCACGCTTTCCAAGCATGCAGTGGAGGCTGAAGGCTACCAGGATGCAATGATGCTGGATTGGCGCGGTTTCGTCGCTGAAGGCACGGGCGCGAATATCTTCTTGATCAAAGACGGCGTCATCCATACGCCCACGCCAGACTGCTTCCTGAACGGCATTACCCGGCAGACGGTGCTATCGCTTGCAGAAAAGCGCGGCATCCAGATCGTCGAGCGCTTCATCAAACCGGAAGAACTTGGCGATTTCACGGAAGTGTTCGTCACCGGCACAGCGGCGGAAGTCACGCCCGTCGGCGAGATCGACCAGCATCGCTTCACGCCTGGGCAAATCACTGAAGCGTTGCTGACGGATTACGAAACCCTGGTGCGCACACCGCCAGCCGCTGCTGCTGCGGAATAACGGCGCGCTAGAGGTCTTTCAGGATTTCGTCCCGATGCTGGTCCAGCATCGGTGGCGGACGGTCGGCTTTGGGGCCATCAACATTGGCTTTGAAGCCTGCGCCGATCCCCATGAGTGGGCGGTCGATGCCGGGGATGTCTGTAAATTCTAGCAACACATCGCGATGTTCCAGGGCTGGGTGATCCAGCACTTCGTCGACCGGTAGCTGGGGGGCCGCTGGCACGCCGTATGCGGCCAGTCGCTTTTCCCATTCGAACGCGCCAGCGCTGGCGAGGCCTGCTTCCATCTCAATTTTGATCTGGTCGCCATTGGCGCGCCGGGCTTCTGTATCGATGAAGCGTGGGTCTTCCGCTAAGTCGTCCCGGCCAATGGCTTTGCAGAATCCGCGCCAATGGCCATCGGTCAGCGCGCTGATCATCAACCGCCCGTCACCTGTCTCGAATAGTCCGGCTGTCGGCAAAAATGCAGGAGACGAGTTGCCAATGAGCGGCTGGACTTCGCCGGTCGCCTTATAATTCACGAAAGGTTGGGCCGCCATCGTGAGCGCGGTATCCAGCATCGCGACGTCCAGATGTTGGCCTTCGCCCGTCTGGCTCCGACGGAAAAGCGCAGAGGCGACGGCGAATGCGCCTGTCATGCCGGTCGCCATATCAACCACATTGAATCCAACACGCGTCGGGCCAGATTCCGGATGCCCTGTCAGCGCGATCATGCCGGATGTCGCCTGGATCGCGCCATCATAGGCGGGCGCGCCAGCGTAGGGACCGTCCTGGCCGTAGCCCGAAATTGAGCAGTAGACGATGTCCGGCTTGACTGATTTGGCCCAGTCATAGCCAAAGCCCAGCCTGTCGATGGCGCCCGCTTTGAAGTTTTGCACGATCACATCAGCGCTCGCGACGAGCTTCTCCAGGATCGGTTTGGTCTCCGGCGCTTTCAGGTCGAGCGCTATTGAACGCTTGCCGGCATTCACGCTCAAGAAAATCGCTGACATGCCCAGCTGGCCGATATCGCTATCCGCCATGATGCCGCGGCCCTGGTCACCGCCTGGCTTCCCGTCTCGCCCTGGCTGCTCAATCTTGATGACATCCGCGCCAAGCAGGGCCAACTGCTCCGCACAAAACGGCCCTGCCAGAACTTGCGTAAAATCAATAACCCGAATGCCTTCAAACGCCCGCGCCATAAACCCATCTCCCAATCACAGAATGTCTGAGGAGGCATCATAGGCCGTTGAATGATGTCTGCGCTACTCGCAGGCGCATACCGGATGGACGGGGCCTAGGGTGAACCCGGCTATGGCGGCCTCACCGTCTGCGAGGGTGATGGGAGCGGCGGCTCGGCCATCCTTGGCGCTGAGGGAAGCGAAGGCCAACATGGTTTTGGCGGCTGCGGCTGCGGTTGCGTTCAACTGGCCGAGCACTGTCAGCCTATCGATCACGGCGTCGCCCTTGGCGATGCGCAGCGTGACGCCGCCTGCTGGCCGATAAGTCGTATCGAGGCCAATAGCGCCAGAAGCCATGGCGTCCAATGCGCCCCAGCGCACGCGGGACCGGAGGATATCGACGCGGCCATCCGCCTCACGCCAAGCTTTAATCGCCTCTGGCTTGCCGCTGAATGGGAATGCGCCGGTGATGGCGAGCGTTGCGTCCGCCTGTTTCGCTTTAGGGCCGAAGAGCGACCCCGGCGGGAAGGTCATATCCCCAAAGCCGATTTCGATTTCGGATGTCTCTGGCGAGATAGCGTTTAACTTCCGCCATACAACGCGGCCGCGTTCAGCCAGGAGCGGGCCTGTTCCAGAATAGGTGAGCGTATGCTGGATACTCTCCAGATCAAGCTCGACCGCCCAAAGCGGCGCCGATTCTGCGCCCGCCGCCGCTGGAAGGTTCGGCCCGGCTTTGCCCTCAGCCTGAGCAGCTTGGCCGGATTGGCGGTTTGCAGGCGTCGCCGCCGTAGTTGTCCAGCCGAGGCCTTCGGGGAGACGGATATCCATGTCCCGCGGGCGCCAAGGGCGGGCGGAGATTTCGGCGACAGGCGCCCTCAGCTTCGCTTGGCCAGCGCCCCATTGACCCGTCATCTCGGCGTCCCGCAGGCGGATGCCGACGGTGAATGGAAAGCCGAAGCGTTCAATCGCAGCATACTTAAGGCGGGGTTCGCTGCCCTCAGCGGTCGCGGATGCTGCAAAGCGCTGGCCATATGTTGCGAGGAAGAGCCACCAACCTGCTGTCGCCCCAAGCGCCATCAGAACGATAAGGCCGAATGCGGTGAGAAGAAGTCTGCGGCGCATAATGGTTCTGACCTGTCTCTAGCAAGGCGAAAGCCGGGATCGGCCCCTGCCTGATAGCGTGATATAGAGCGTTTCCCGCCGATACGGAATCACAGCATTTGTCGCGAACATCGCCCCAAACATCCTTTGGCAGACCTTTGTATGTGTTCGGCTATGGCTCGCTGATGTGGCGACCAGACTTTCCGTATGTCCGCCAGGCGCCGGGGCTAGCGCTTGGGCATCAGCGGGGCCTTTGCGTCTGGTCTTCAGCCTATCGCGGCAGTCGGGAGCGGCCTGGCCTTGTGTTTGGATTGGATGAGGCGGCGAAGGACGCTGCCTGCAAGGGCGTTGTGTTTGAGGTGGCGCCCGAAAACCGGCGGCAGGCCATCGCCTATCTATTTCAGCGGGAGCTGATTTATCCGATTTATCAACCAGCATTCGTTCAGACCACGAGCGACCTTGGCGCGCATCAGGCGTTGACATTCACGGTGGACCGCGATGATGTGGCATATGCGAGCGACGTTGCGCCAGATGTTCGGATTGCGGCCATCGCCAGCGGCAGGGGCCGGGCTGGGCGTGCGCGGGATTATCTGGCGAACGGGCTCGACCGGATGGCGGCGATGGGCGCCGATGAACCATCGCTGCGGGAGGCGTTAGCGGCAGCGGATTTATTGCCGGACGATCCCGCTGTTCTGTTCGCCCTCCTCGACGAGCCGTATCGTCGCCGTCTCAATACGGTCTTCGACCTCGCGCATGAATAATTTACGGTTCATACCGGGTGGTATGGGTTCCAGGAATTCCATGATCACAACGCCTTGCCGCTTTGTGAACGCATTCCGCCGCCAGTACAGGCCGGAGTTGACGGCGACAGGGATTACTGGCGTCTTCAGTTCCCGATAGAGCGCTGCGACGCCTGGGTGATACGCTGGCGGCGCGCCCGGCGCCCGGCGTGTGCCCTCGGGGAAGATGACGATGGGGCGGCCCGCTTCCATCATCCGGCGGGCGGCGGCGAGCATCTTGCGCACGGTTGTTGACCCGCCGCTGCGGTCAATCGGGATCATGCCGACTTTCGCCATGAACGGCCCAAAAGGCGGCGTCCAAAGCAAGATGCGTTTCAGCACAAAGGTCGAGTTGGGGATCAGGGCCGCCAGCGCCAGTGTTTCCCATGCCGATTGGTGCTTGGCCGCGATCAAGCATGCGCCCGAAGGAATGTCGCCCCGGATTTCATAGTCGAGGCCCACGATATGCTTTAACAGCCAGAGGCAGGCCTTCGCCCAGAGGCGCCCATAAATATCCATCCCGGAGCGCGGACGGAGAAACATAGGCAAGCCAACCACCGCCATCACCAACGTGACGATGGCGAAGGCGAGGTTGAACAGAACGGAGCGGAAAAAGCCCATCAGACGAGGCCCGATTTGGCGGCCAGGAACTTGAAAAACTCCCGCCCGATCACCCCCCAGCCATTTGGAGATTTCCACCAGTTATTGCGATTGATCGTCTCTGGCTCGACCGGGGTTGGATAGAACGTAACGTCCGGCGCTGCATCCTCTAACAGCAATTGGCTGCGGGGCATATGATAGTAGCTCGTGACGAGGCGGGCGGATTTAATGCCGCTCGCGTCTAACCATGCGGCGGATTCAATGGCGTTTTCTTCCGTATCCCGCGCGCGGCCGAGGGTGATCAGGGCAGGGTTCGGTACAGAGATATCAGGCGATTGCGCGAGCAAGTCAGCGACCGTGACATCTGTGCCAGCGCCGGAGACATAGAGCCGGTCCGCCGCGCCATCCGCCAACAGCCTAAGGCCAGATGCGACGCGCTCGGCGCCGCCCGTCAGGACGATGATGGCGTCCACCTTTGCAGGCGCTTCCGGCGGCGTGGCGGAGGCTTTGAACCAGAACCACACGAAGCAGACCAGCAGCAGAATTGATGTGCGGACGACGAGCCGCCTTAAGAAGCCCATTACCGCCGCCTCAGCCAGAGTAACGCAGCGATCCGCGCCGCCATCACAGCGACTGCGCCAGCGGCGAGCGGCAGCATCGCCATGGCCGTCCAAGCCCAAGCATCGAGGCGGGGCGTCGGCAGCAGCGCGCTCGCGCCCTCGGCTGCTCGCTCAACGAGATACACAGCGATTGCGGCCAGCCCGACGCCTATAATGCCGCCGACCAAGCCCTGGCGCAGCGAGGCGCGGGCGATCAGGCCAGAAATCCAACGGTCAGTCGCGCCCAATTGCCGGAGCAAGCGGATCGCGTCCGCGTGGATCGCCATGCGCGCTGCGGCGACAGCCGCGACAGCGGCGGCGCTGATAATGCCGATCAGCAATGCGGCGACCCAGGCCGTACGGGCGACGGCGCGAGCATATTCCGCAAGTTTTTCGGCCCAGACATCATGATCGTCGACTTTCACGTTCGGGTCCGCCTCCCGCAAACGCGCTTCGACGATGCCAGCGTCGAGTGAGGCGCTAGGCGTTAGCGTCGCCTCCAGAAATCGGGGTTTCGGCAGGCCATCCAGATCGACCAACCCACCAAGCCAGGGCGCCAGCAAACGGTTGATATCTTCCTCCGGCGTTTCGCTAACGGTAGCGACGCCCGGCGTTGCAAGCAGCATCTCAACAATCCGCGGCAAAGGATCAGCGCCCTTTGCTGGCGGCGCGCCGAGTTGGATGGTTAGCCCGCCGCCGAATCCAGCGGACCAGCGCGTTGAAGCATCGCCAACAGCCAGCGCAGCCGCCAGAGCCAGCGCCGCCAGAAACGCCATGAGCGCCGTTGCGTAAGGCAAAATGCGCCCAGCCGAATCGCCTGAAAGCGCGCCAGCTGCGACGGCGGCCGCGCTTTCTTCGCGGCGAAGTGGGTTCAGGCGTTGGATGATGGATCGCATTTTCATGGCGCTGATTCGTGCGCTTGGCCATCGCCTAAGCGAATTGTTGGATGTGGAAAGCGGTCGATCAAGGCGATGCTATGGGTCGCCATGACAACAGCCGCGCCCTGGCGGTTAAGTTCCTCGAAAAGCGCCATCAGCCGGTCGGCCATGGCGTCATCGACGCTGCCGGTGGGTTCATCCGCCAAAATCAGACTTGGGCGGCTAATGACGGCGCGGGCGATGGCGGCGCGTTGCTGCTCGCCGCCGGAGAGGCTGGCGGGCTCGGCGTCAGACCGGTCAGTCAGGCCAACCCATTCCAGCAATTCCGCAGCTTCGGCCCTGGCCTCAACGACGGCGGCGCCCGCGATCAGGCGGGGTAGGGCGATATTGTCCAGGAGTGACAAGCCTTCAAGCAGGCGGAAATCCTGGAACACCACGCCTACTTTCCGGCGGAGCGCGGCCAGTTTGCTAGGCGAAAGGCCTGCGGTATCAGCGCCGAAAAGTTCTATCCTGCCCGCAGTCGGCAACTGGCCAAGATAAATCAGCCGGAGCAGGGAGGATTTGCCTGCACCACTTGGGCCAATCAAATATCGGAAGGCGCCTGCGGGGATATCCAGGTTTAAACCATTCAAAACCTGTGGGTTATCCCCATAGGCAAGCGTCACGCCGGCCAATCTGGCCGCCGGTGCGGATGTATCTTCAGCTTCCAGGCCATCAAACAATGGCGCAGACGCCTCATGATGCTTAGTATGCATATGTCGACCGCCTTGCCTCCCAGGGTCGCCTATTCCTATACAGGAAATCCTTGTCATGGGAGAGCCGTTGAATGCGCATGCAAATAGCTTGTCCCAATTGTAACGCTCGCTACCTGGTGCCCGATGCGAAGATCGGCCAGGGCGGTAGACGTGTGCGCTGTGCGCGCTGCGAGACCACATGGAAAACGGAAGGCGCGCCGCCGCCTGAAGCGCCTGATGTGAACGCTGCGCCGGACGGCGCGCAAGACTCTGCGCCGCCTGGCGGTTCGGCGCCTGAAGCGCCTTCTCCGCCCCATGTCGATCCGCCAAGCCGGTCGAGACCCGTGCAGGTCGACCCGGTGCCGCGCGACAAAGCGCCTGCGACGATCACAGAAAAACCGCGACGTGGTTGGATGGGTTGGGCGGCGCTTGGCATGATTGTGTTGGCGCTGCTTGCCGCATTCGTGCTGGCGTCTGATCAGATCAAATCCGTATGGCCAGCCTCCGCGAAAATCTATGATGCGATTGGTATTTCGAGCAACACGGCGCCCAATCCAGCGCCGGAGATGGCCAAGCCAGATGAAAAACCAGCGCCTGCAAAGCCTGTGGCTGACAGCGGCGGTCTCGAATCGTCGAAACTCACCCATGAATGGGCCGCTTCCGCTGCCGGTGGGTATGACCTGAAGGTCACCGGCGAGGTCACCAACACGGCGTCAGGCGAGAGCGCGGACGCATATATTCGTGTCAGGCTATTGGACAAGAATGGCGGCATCGTGCGCGATAAACGCCAGCTTATCGGCGGCGGCGTGTTCGCACCGGGCGAATCGCGTGCGTTCACCATCATCTTTGCGGATCCCGGCGAATCGGTCGCAAAGGCGATTCCTGCGATTGAGCCTGCTCGCTAAGCGCTGATCTTTAGGCCTCAGGCTCGAACAGGCCATGGAATCCGAGCGGCAGGGGATAGGGCAATGCGGCGGTCGCCACTGGCCCGTCGCTGATCGCCCTTGCGTCAAAGACTGAAAGCTTCGTCACGGCGTCCCGCACATCCAAATGAGTGCCGATCAGCCAGCCGTCATCCTCGGCAGTTGGCTTTGCGCGCGGCGCAAATACATGCTCCTCCGCGATGATATCAGGCCCGAAATCGTAACTTTCTGCTTGGCCGGATTCGATTTGCCGCTTCACCAACCCGTTGAACGGAAACAGGTTTTCATTCGAACTGGTGAGCTCATAGACGGCCTGATGCCGCTTTCCAACGACGCTTGGCGCCATTTATGTGCGTCGAGAAAGGTTCCGCCAGGTTCCTGCAGCGCGTCACGGTCCAGCACAAGCGGCGGCAGGATGATGACCAGATGCTTTTCCGTCACGACGAAATCATGCGGCAGGCCGGTATAATCGACAGGAACGGCCGCAGTTGATTTGACGCTCCCCGCCGCATCGATGTGATAGAGCAGCAGCACGGGCCGTGGCAGGGCGGAATAGCCGAAGGCCCAGAGCGTGCCGTCAGGGTCTGTCTTTGGGTGGGCCGTGAAAGGCGCGCCCGCCAGGTCCGGCAGCCATTGCTTGAAGCCTTTGGCGCTCAGAGTCTCCGCATCTAGCAGCGTTGGCGACCCGGCTTCCCAAAGCGCCATTAATTCGTCGCCGTGATGGAGCACGCTGATATTCGCCGTATTCAGCATATCAGCGCCACGCACCGGCGGGCCGCCCAGAACATGGGTTCCAAAGCCGCTGAACAAGCGTTTGCCTGCCGAGGTTTCGGCCCGTCGTTTCGGCGTATCAATGACGCGGCCGCGATGGCGCACTTTGCCGTTCGATATGGCGAACGCCTGGATCATCCCATCGCCATCAAACCAGTGCTGGTATCGCTTGCCGAACCGCGTGTGGATGGCTGGGCCGTTCCGGTAGAAGCGGCCCGACAAGCCTTCTGGCCATGCGCCCGATACCTCTAGGTTCCCGCTATCAAGCGGCGTCCCATCGACGCCTTTCCAGCCAAGCAGTAGTGGATTGTCCGCCAAGGCTTCATCGAAGAGCGCCGCCCAATCCGCCTGACTTTGTGCCAAAGCTTGAGGGCCAGCGACGGGCAGTCCATGCGTTAGCCCGGCTGCGGCCATACTGGTGAGGAGCGTGCGTCGTGTGAGCATGATTGATCCTTAGATGTATTGACGGCGTTGGCCGATGTCAGGCAGCGCCGCAATTGGGTCCCCTCGCCCCCGCAGGGGGAGAGGAGACCTTGTGGCGGAGTGCTCGTGTTCTTTTTGGGGGATATCAGTATGTCAGCTTGATCAATTGTGTGACTTCACCGGTTGCCGGTGCATCGAACGCCGCTGCTTCAAACTTCGGCGGGCCGAAGCTGCCGACGGCGTTGTTCGAAAATCCGATGCCTTCGGTTGGGATGCCGAGCATGTTGGAGCTGAGCTTTCCGTCATTGTCCACGTCATGAAACAATGCGATGGCGTAGCGACCGGCTGGCAAGCCAGGAAAGCGGACAGTGATTTTGCCCGCCGCCGCCGGCTGCTTCTGCCCAGCCATGCGGGATGCGTCATCGGGGAAATCTGCGCTCGTGGTATGGACGCCGACAAGCACAGAGCCTTCGGCGCTTTCAACTTTTTCCAACGTGACAACGAGGTCGCCTGCATAGGCGGGGGCGGGCGAAAGGATCAATGCGGCGAGGGCAGATGTGAGAGAGAGTTTACGCATGGGAGGAAATTCCTTGTGTTATTGCGTTCTGTGTTCTTGATTGGCCTTGGCTGAAGTCGTTCAAAACGGCATCGCCGTGGCGCTGGCCAGGACTTTGCCGTTCGAATTCGAAGCCGCAATACAGAATGCGGGAAACGCTTGGAAAACTTCGCGAAATGACCGGATTGCATTTCACGATGCGTGAAATATTCAAGCCCTCCAACCTGTTGCTGCAGGCGGGGCTTTGCGCTGTGGCGACCGGTCTGTTCGTCCATATTGCCCCATTCGGCACGTTCTATGACATGGAGCTTTGGCCGCGCACGCTCTATTGGGGCATGATCATGATCGTAAACTGGTCGATCAGCGCGGTCGGGTTTCAGGCGGCGGCGATGTGGGCGGCTGCGAATGGTCGACGGCCCGCGCCAATTGTTTTGGCGGTCGCGCTCGCGATCAGTTTCCCGGCGACATTATGCGTTTATTTGGCGAATGCCGTGTTTCGGCCTGGGATCGCTGAGCATGTATCGGTGCTGTCGCTGTTTGGCTCGGTTCTCATCATCACGTTAGTGCTTGGCTGCATTTGCATCGGCGTCGCGCAACGCCGTGTGGCGCCTATGGCGGCGGAAACCGCGCTCATTCGGCTTTCCATGAATGATCATTATGTTGAGGTTGAAACGGCGAAGGGCGCGACGCTCATCCTACTGCGCTTTTCGGATGCGCTGGAGGAATTGGGCGGCGCTGACGGTTTGCAAGTGCACAGGTCCCATTGGGGCGCGAAGGATGCTGTCGAAAGCGCCCGGCGGGACGGAAGCCGGCTTTATCTTATGCTGAAATCTGGCCAGGAAATTCCGGTTAGCAGGACCTACCGCGCCGCCGCGCGTGAAGCGGGCATGATTTAGCGCGCGTCTTGCAGCACCAAATCGGACGCCTTTTCCCCAATCATGATCGAGGGCGCATTGGTGTTGCCAGAGATCAATGTCGGCATGATTGAGGCGTCCGCCACGCGGAGACCGTCGATGCCGCGCACCCGCAGCTTGTCGTCCACAACCGCCATCGGGTCCGACCCCATCTTGCAGGTGCCGACGGGGTGATAGGTGGTTTCGCCGAATGCGCGCGCCCAGGCGAGAATGGCGTCATCACTGGTCTCGCCGCTGCCTGGCAATAATTCCGTAACGCCAAGATCGGCCATCGCGGGCGCCGTCATGATAGATCGGGCGATGCGGATCGCCTGCACCGTTAAATCTTGGTCTGCGGGGGATGAGAGGAAATTGTAGCGGATATCTGGCTGCACGCCTGCGCGTGCTTCCCGGATATGCACGCTGCCCTTGCTCTCTGGGCGCATGGAGTGGGCATAGCATGTCAGGCCAGATTGCTTTGAAAGTTTCGGCGCGCCCTTGGCGTTGATTTCGTAGAGCATCGGCACCCACCCAAGCAGCAGGTCTGGCGCTTCCAACCCTTCGCGGCTTTTGACGAATGCGCGCAGCGGGGCGGCCGGAATGCCAAGCATGCCTTTCTTCTGCAACGCGTATTTCATCGCCTGCGCGAAGAGGCCAAGCCCGCGTCCCCTGTCATTATAGGTGTAGCCTTTGGCAGTGATGGCCCAACGGGTGCGCGGCGCGAAGTGATCGCGCAAATTCTCGCCAACGCCGGGAAGAGCGTGCTGCACGTCTATACCAAGCGCCTGCAGGCGTTCGGGTTGGCCGATGCCGGATAGTTCCAGGAGTTGCGGCGAGTTGAAGGAGCCGCAAGAGACAATGACTTCGCCTTTCGCCCGCGCCTCCTGCTGCTCTCCGTTCACTGAATATCTAACGCCAACGCAGCGCTTACCTTCCAAAATCAGGCTTTCGCTCAGTGCGCCCGTCTGGATCTTAAGATTGTCGCGGTCCTTGATTGGGTCCAGGTAGCAGGCTGCGGTGCTCATGCGTTTGCCGTTGGCGATGGTCGCCTGGCTCATGGAGATGCCTTCTTGATCGGCGCCGTTATAGTCTTGGTTATGGGGTACGCCCGCCTCTCCAGCAGCCTTGATGATGGCGTCGTAAAGCGGGCCAGTCTCGTCTGGGTTGGTCACGCGAAGGGGGCCGTTATCGCCCCTGAATTCGTCTGCCCCGCCTTCATAATTTTCCAAGCGCTTGAAGACGGGCAGCACATCCTGGTAGCTCCAGCCCCGGTTCCCCATCTGCGCCCAGGTGTCATAATCCTGGGCCTGGCCGCGAACGAACACGAGGCCGTTGATGGCGGATGAGCCGCCCAAAAGCTTGCCGCGCGGAGCGGGCAGGGCGCGATTGCCGGTGCCTACCTCGGGTGTAGATTCGTAGCACCAATTGGCTGTCGGGTCCTTCAGCATCTTGGCGTAGCCTGCCGGAATGCTGCCCCAACGATGGCTCGCTTGACCAGCTTCCAACAGCAGAACCCGGCTTTTTCGCTCTGCGGAAAGCCGGTGTGCAAGCGCCGCTCCAGCGGACCCAGCGCCCACCACAATGTAGTCAAAAGTCTCATTTTCCGGCATTTTTAAACCCATATGCGCTTTATCTTCAGCGCCATGGTAAGCGCCTTGGCTCAACCTGCAACGCCTCGCCATAGCTTGACCATCTGGATTTTGAACGTGAGACTTTCCGGTGTGCGCAAGAACTGAGTAGATTGACAAGGTCTATTCCATCTTCGGCGCGATGCTGGTGGCGAATGTGATGTTCTTCGCGCTTGGCCTCTTCGCCGCGAAATTGTTTGCGCGGGTAACGTTGGTGCCGCGCGGCATCCTTTGGCCGATCGTGTTTGCGTTCAGTGTGCTGGGGGCATACTCGCTGGCGCAGTCAATGTTGGACGTCTACATCGCGCTGATCTTTGGCGTCGTGGGCTATCTGTTCCGCCGGTTTGGCTTTGCCGTGGCGCCGGTCGCCATTGGCCTCATCCTGGGTGAGATGGTGGAGACGAACCTGCAAAACTCGCTCAAAATCTTCGAGGGCGACTGGACGCAGATCCTCATGCAACCGCTCGCCGCATTCTTCCTGATTTTGGCGGTGCTGGGCATTTCACAGCCTTATATCGTGGGCTACTTTAGGAAGCGCAAGGCGCGCCGCGCCCAATCTTAGGAGACTGTCGATATGGCGAATGAATCCGGCCCCCTCGCTGGCGTTCGCGCCATCGCGTGTTCAACGGCGCAAGCCGGCACTGTGCCCTATATGCTGATGGCGGATTTGGGTGCGGAGGTCATCAAAATCGAGGCGCCGGGCGCTGGCGATCCCTCCCGTAAGGCGGGCGAGATCAAGGGCCAGAACGGCCAGATTTCATCCTTCTTCGAAACCAATAATCGCGGCGTAAAAAGCCTGACGCTTAACCTCAAAACCGAGGAAGCGCGTGAGATTCTGTATCGGCTGGTCAAAACCGCAGACATCTTCGGCCAGAACTTCCGCCCGGGCGCCGCTGAACGCAACGGCTTCGGCTATGAGCAGCTAAAGGCGATCAACCCGGCCATCGTCTATGCCTCCGTTTCAGCCTATGGCCCAAACGGCCCGCATGCGGACCTGCCGGGCACGGACGCTGTCGGCCAGGCGTTGAGCGGCATTGCGGAGGCCTATTCCATCCCCGGCCAGAGCATGCGCACAGGCGTCGTATCCGTGGCGGATGAAACCTGCGCGATCCTCACTTTCGGCGGCATTCTGGCCGCGCTGCATCAAGCAAAGCAGACGGGCAAAGGCCAGAAGATCGAAACATCGCTCGCAGGTTCCGCCGTCCGTCTCATGGGCTGGACGTTGACAACGACCATGTGGCGCAACAAGAACCCGATTACCGGCGCCCGCATCAATGGCACCCGCGAACGCCCCGGCATCGCCGCCTCCTTCGATGATTGCGACGGCAAGCCCGTGGTATTCCAACTGGATTCCAAAGATTGGCGGAAAGCCATGGAAGCCTGCGGCTTCTGGGACACGCTCGTCGCCCGCGGCGCGGATGACTTGGGGCTAGCGCTCGTTAGCGACGAGAAAAAGAACCTCATCCTCGGCGCCCTCCGCGACATGTTCAAAACCGGCCCCCGCGGCCACTGGCTAGAGATTCTGCGCGGCGCAGATATCGTAGCAGCCCCCATCAACACCTTGCTCGAAGCCTCCAACGACGTAGACAACCTAGCCAATGGCTACATCGACACCGTCCCCTACCCCGAAATCGGCGAAGACCTAAAAGTCCACGGCACCCCCTGGCAATTCTCAGACTACAAACCCGTATACGGCCACGCGCCCGGCTTGGGCGAACACAACGCAGAACTGCTGGCGTCGGTTGGGTATGACGAGGCGGAGATTGCGGGGCTTGTTGAGCGAAAGGTGGTTTGAAGGCCTCCAATGAGCTGTTTTATAAATTGCACAACTTGGGTAGTAGATTGCGATGTAAGATTGTATGATTTTTCGATGGCAGGGCGATTTTAAAAGATACAGGGGGCACCAATGAACAAGTCTTTGCAGATGTCCCTGGCGTTCGCATTCGGCGTGATATTTATTTCTGTCATGCTTGCGATTGCGATTTTGATGCCGTATCCAAGCCCATTTCAACTTCTGACCTTCAGAGTGACGTTAGCTTTAGCGGCGGGCGGTGTAGCCGCTATGATCCCCGGTTTTCTTCGTGTCGAACTATCAAACCATATCCGTGCTGGCGGTGCTCTGGCAGTGGCGGTGATGGTCTATTTTTTCAATCCAGCGGTGCTAACGGTCCAAGGGACACCGACGCAATTGCCTGGATTGTTTGTAGAGGCAACGAAGGAAGACGCAAAACTGGTAGAATACTTCTGGAAACAGGGCGGAGTTCGCTTTCGCTTCCCAAAGGAAGGCTGGAAAATTTCTACAAAAGCAGCGGAAGCCGGTTTAGGTGACATGACTTTAGAGCATCAGAGTGGTAAAGATGCCCAAATTCAACTTCATGTCATTGTACTCGATGAGAAATATAGAGATGAATGGGCGGAATTTAAAAATAATACCACGAATTTATGGAAAGGAACAATCTCGCAATTTGGACCATTTGCGGTAAAAGATATTTTTATTGATGGCCGTTCATCTTTCAAGATTGACGGTAAAATCAGAGGCCAAGAAGGGAAGACCAAATCCGTTACACTAATTTATGCTCCATTAGGCGATAATCGCTTGTTTGAAATGCATTTGACGCGTGATAATGATAATGCTTACGAGGAAAAGTTGATAAGTGCCTATAATTTAATTGCTAGTACAATTGAGTTTTCAAAATAGGCCGCTCTTAGATTTCTAGGAATGTCTCTTTGAGAGGGGTCTTTTCGGCTGAGATTGGTGCTGAATTGAACTCACTGCGCGCGTCAAGCGCACATTTAATTGATGTTGAACACATGTATATGTACATTAACCGCAGGTCAGCAGGGATATGTTACATGCCGAAAACCCAAGCCACGAAACTAGTAAAACGCCTGAATACAACATTGCCTGATCCGCTGGCGCATCACGTTGGCGAAATGTCTGGCAAGGGTGGTTTGTATGAAACGCCCAGCGAGTTCATTCGCGATCTGGTTCGCAGACACATGGAGGGGACTGAGGGCCGAGAGCGCAGCGAGATCAACGCTCTCCTAGCAAAGTCCTTGAGTGAGCATAATTATAGTGAATGGAGTGATGTTGACCTAACTGATGCGCGCAACATCGCCAAAGACTAAGCGGGCATGACCACAATTAGAAGGAGTGCGCTTTTTAAGCGACAGCTTCTGCAGATTACTGGCGGGTACCGTGACCGGGCAGGCTCTGATATCGCATTGAGATTTGTGGACGAAATCGACGAAGGCATCAATTTTATTGCAGAACGTCCATACGCCTGCGCAATCTATACCCGCATTGAAGGCCAAGAATTCCGCAAATGGCGGATTGGCAGCTTTCCTGTATCCGCCTTTTTCCGCATCGATACGACTGGCGCAATCGTGCTGGAAGCGCTTTATGCCCACCGAATGAATATAGACCAGCGCTTCGTTGAGGAAGTTGAGCAGCCGGACCTGTAAGCCTGCCGACGCCCACCCACGCGGTATGTCTTGCATGATCTACACCGCTACCGGCATAACGATCAGTGACGAAATCCGATGGAACGCCCTATGACCCAACCCCGCTTTGACGCCACCGCTCTCATCACCTTCACCGCCAATCTCTTTACCGCCGCCGGGATGCCCGCCGACCGGTCCCAAGTTGTCGGCAAGTATCTCTTGGAGGGTGATCTTATGGGGCATGATACCCATGGGATGGCGCAGGCGGTTGGGTATTTGGGGAACCTGCTGGATGGGAAGATGCCTACGACGGGCGATCCCGAAATCATTTCTGACCGCACCGTCGCGAGCGTATGGGATGGGGGCTATCATTCTGGCGTTTGGCTGACATGGAAGGCTGTCAGTGAAGCCTCCAAGCGCGCCAAGGAGCATGGGCTTTCGGCGATATCTATTCGCCGGTCGCATCACATCGCCTGCTTGGCGGCGTTCCTGGAGATCGCGACGGATCAAGGGTTGGCGGTGCTGCTAGTCTGTTCCGACCCATCCGTGAAGGCCGTCGCTCCTTTTGGCGCGACGGAGCCCTTGTTCACGCCGAACCCCATCGCCTTTGGCTACCCGACCAGTGGTGATCCGGTGCTGATTGATATCTCCGCCTCCGCCACCACCATGGGCCTCGCCATGCGGGCCAAGGGGGAGGGCGGGCGCTTGCCGGGCCAATGGCTCATTAACACTGATGGCCAAGCGACGGATGACCCTGAAGCCCTGTTCACCGACCCGCCCGGCGCATTCCTGCCGCTTGGCGGCATGGACCGGGGCCACAAAGGCTTCGGCCTTGGCTTGATGGCGGAGGCGCTAACATCCGGCCTGAACGGCTTCGGCCGCGCGCAGGGCGCCAGCCAATGGGGGGCTTCGGTCTACGTCCAGGTTATTGACCCGGAAGCTTTCGGCGGCCGGGAAGCGTTTGAGCACGAGACCGGGTTCCTGGCGGAGGCCTGTCGAGCCGCCCGCCCGATCCCCGGCACATCCGGCACGCGCATGCCCGGCGACGGCGCGCTTGCCCGTAAGCGAGCGGCCCTGGCGGATGGCCTGCCGCTGCATCCCTCCATCCTGCCGAACCTCGCGCCTCTGGCCGAAAAGCTCGGCGTCGCTATGCCGGAGGCGCTGTAGATGCCCGAGGAAATCCTGGTCGAACGCGCAGCGCCCCATATCGTCCGCCTCGTTATCAACCGCGCAGAAAAGCTGAATGCGCTCACCAAGCCCATGTGGAAGCAGCTTGGCGACCTGGCGACGGAACTGGCTGCAGACACTAATATTCGCTGCCTGATGCTACGAGGTGCGGGCGAAAAGGCCTTCGGTCCTGGCAATGATATTTCTGAATTCGCCAACGAACGCAGCAATGTCGAGCAAGCGCGGAGCTATGGCCGCATCATGCATGACACGCTGACAGCCTTGCGGGATTTCCCAGCGCCCACCGTGGCGCAAATCCATGGGATATGCGTTGGCGGCGGGATGGAGATTGCGGGCTGCTGCGATATCCGCATCGCGGGTGAAAGCAGCCGCTTCGGCGCGCCCATCAAGAACCTCGGCCTCGTTATGGCTTATGGGGAGCTGGAAGCGCTGGTCGGTCTCGTCGGCCCGGCGGCCGCGAAAGAAATTCTGTTTGAGGGCCGCGTTTTCGGCGCAGAAGAAGCGCTGGCAAAAGGGGTGCTGACGCGGATTGTGGCGGATGACGCTGTCGAGGAGGCGGCCATGCAATCGGCGCAATCCATCGTAGCCGGCGCGCCGCTGGTCGCCCGCTGGCATAAGCGCTTCATCAAGCGCCTCAGCGATCCAACGCCGCTATCGGCGGAGGAATATGATGAGGGCTTCCACTGCTTTGGCACGGAGGATTTCCAAACCGGCTACAAGGCGTTCCTCGCCAAAGCGACGCCAGAATTCAAAGCCCGATGACGCCAACACCCATCGAATACAAGATGGCTGACGGCGTGGTCCTGCGCGGCGATACCTATGGCGACGCCGCTAACCCGCCCGTTCTGCTGCTGCATGGCGGCGGACAGACGCGCCATGCCTGGGGTGGCGCTGCTGTGGCGCTTGCAAAAGCCGGGTTCTACGCGGTCGCCCTGGACCAGCGCGGCCACGGGGATAGCGACTGGGCGCCGGGCGGCCTCTACCGGATCGGCGATTTTGCAGCCGATATGCGCACCGTCGCTCAAACCTTCGGCACATTGCCGGCGTCCGTCGGGGCATCGCTTGGTGGGCTGGCGACGATGCTCGGCTGCGGCGAGGCCGACGATTCATCCGCCATCGCCCGCGCCATAGTGCTCGTGGATATCACGCCGACGGTTGAACGCGCAGGCGTCGAGCGCATCGTGAACTTCATGCAGGAGAAAATGCACGAAGGCTTCGCCACGCTGGATGACGTTGCGGATTACGTGGCCGCTTATCTGCCGGACCGGCCCCGCCCCAAATCCACCGCAGGCCTGGAGAAAAACCTCCGCCAGCGCGATGGCCGCTGGTACTGGCACTGGGATCCCGGCTTCATGACGGACCTGGACGCCCGCATGGAAGACCGCGACCCCGAACGCATGAAAGCCGCGACGCGCCGTTTGTCGATGCCCGCTTTGCTCGTGCGCGGCGCCAAGTCAGACCTGGTGACGCCGGAAACCGCCAAGGAATTCGTCGATCTGGCGCCCAAAGGCCAGTTCGTGGATGTCGGCGGCGCTGGCCACATGGTGGCAGGCGATAAGAACGATGTGTTCATTGACGCCGTCATGGGCTTCCTCGCCCAATCTGGCCGTGACAATTCGGACAACGCGGCGTGACGACGCCTCCGCCCGCGAAGTCCGGCGGCCTTATGGCCGGGCATCTGATGGGCCTCTTTGTCGCCATCACCTTCGGCTCGGCTTATCCCGTAGGCAAGCCGCTGGTTTCGGCAGTCGATCCGGTCTCATTCTCCTGCTTCCGCTATTTGGTCGCCGGATCAATGATGCTGTTGCTGGCGCAAGGCATGGGCCAGAGAATATCGATCACCTGGAAAGATTTCCTGGCGCTCGCTGGGCTTGGCGTTCTGGGATACGCGCTTTTCCAGGGTATTTGGGCGGTCGCGCTCAACCTTACCACGCCGTCGAAGGCCGTGATCTTGGTGGCGACGACGCCGATTTTTGGCGCATTCTTCGCATTGATCGCGGGGCAAACGGTCGGGCGGATGATCTGGGCGGGCGCAGGCGTCGCCTTCCTTGGCGTATATCTGGTGGTGAATGATGGGTTTTTGCCCGATGGGTTGGGCCAAGACGGCCAGTTCATCGGTGACATGCTGTTCGTGTTCATCGCCGCCATCTGGGCCTTATTCGGCCTGCTCTCCCGCCCCTATGTGATGCGCCTTGGAGCTTGGACGACAACCGGATGGGCCGCACTGCTTGGCGCGCTCATGCTGCTGCCATTCTCTTGGGAGGGCATGACCGATGGCGGCTGGGGCAGGATCGACTGGACTCTTGGCCTTTCATTCCTGCACCTGGCGCTTATCGTCGGCTGTTTGGGCAACGCGGCGTGGTCCGGCGGGCTCGGGCGCTTGGGCCTGCCAAAAATGGTGCTTTATCTGTATCTGTCGCCTGTTGTCGGCGCTGCGCTCTCCGCCCTTTGGCTCGGCGATCGGCTGAGCCCCATCCAAATCGCGGGCGCCGCCCTCGTCATCGGCGGCGTAGCGCTTGGTCAATCCGGCGGGCTTAGCCTGGGGCGCCGAATTGGTGAAAAGCAGGTTCGAACAGCGCCCTAGAGCATCGTCCGTAAAATATGCCTCACCCTTCGGGCCGCCCTGAGCGCGTCCTCGGACAGCGTTGCGGTCCT
>JAYNYG010000114.1:0-4174 GCA_038102935.1 Alphaproteobacteria bacterium
AATCCTCCGTTAAAACGATCCCAATCTGATCCCAAATGATTTGATGATGGACAGATGGGTCTACCGGCGAGCTGAACGCCCAGGCGCGCGGGGCGGACCTGTACCAGCTGCTCCGCGACGAGGCGGCGGCGCTGGCGGAGGGGCGCGTCTCTGACGACGAGCTGGCGGCCTACGTTGAGCAAAACCAGGTCGAGGAGGCGGTCGCCCGCAAGCGCATTCTGGCGGGGCGGCGGGTTTCGGCCAACAAGTTCGCGGTTTCCAGCGGCAACGCCGGGAAGGTCGCGGTGGCGCTGACCATGCTGAAGCCAAAGCGCATCGCGAAGGTGGACCAGCTCGATGCCGTGCCGCACCGGGTGACAGCGCCCAACGGCGTCCTCGACCTGAATCAGGTCGCCCGCGCGCCCATGCCGCCTGAACACGAGGAGCCGGAAGAAAAGGCGGCCCGCGTCGCCCGTGATGTCGAAGAGCGCGCCGCATGGCTGCTGCCCCACGACCGGGCCGACAAAGGCACCCGCAAGCTCGGCGCTAAGTTTGACCCTGCTGCGACCTGCCCCGGCTTCGACGCGTTCCTGACGCTCATCATGCCGAACGAGCCGATGCGCGCCTTCCTGCTGCGGTGCTTCAGCCTGGCGCTGTTCGGGCGGAACAACGCCCAGATCGCCCTGCTGCTGCGGGGGGAGGGCGGCAACGGCAAGTCCACGCTGGTGAACGCCATCGCCCACGTGTTGGGGGACTACACCGTTTCCTGCCGCATCGAGCTGTTCCTGGCGGCCTGATCGCCATGCTGAAAGACGCGCACTCGTTCGAGTTCGGTTCAAGCCGGGGCTCCAAAGCCAAGGATGGCGCCATGGCCGCGATGGCGAACGAAAGCAAGTGACGTCCAGCCAACCCTGAGAAGGATCGAGTCTATGAAAACGGTACAAGAGGTCTATGACGAAATGCGCGCCGCCGACATTCCTCATTGGGACGGCGTCAGTGGGCGGCTGAAGGCCTTCGCCCAGATCACTCAGAGCGTGGCTGAATGGCTGGACGAGAACACCCTGGACGTTCGCGTAACGGTGGCGGACGCCGGCGACGCGGCAGATGGCGACGACTGGCTTAAAGTCACCTTAAGCCAGGGCGACGAAACGGCTGGCGGCGAATTCAAAGTCGGCACAGCGCCAGACGGCCTGCCGGAGCGCTGACCGGTCTTAGATCCTAATCATCTGAGGGTCCTGCGCCCGAGTTTGCTTCCCTGTTCCGTTGCGCCAGTGTCGGCGTCGCGATTTGCGCCCAGAGCAATACGGCGATGAACAGGCTGAAACCGCCAATAACAATGCCAATGAATAGGGTATTAAGCATAGCTGAACTCCTGAATTCCGTTGTTCTTCCAGACTATGCCGCCACTTCGGGTAGCTGCCTTGACATAGATCAAGCGGGAAGAATTTTTCGACGCGGACCTGGGAGCGACATGCCCTCCAGCTGTTGGAAGAGCCCAAAGATTGTTTGCTTCGCTGGCGGTCTCAAATTCGGTGTGGCTGAGGCAAGCGAGCTGTTGATCTATAAGTCAGAGCCGACGGGGCTGCTTCGAGTGACCAATCGGGTAAGGGAGGAGCGCGATGGGCCGGTAGCGACCATCGACACTAAAGGTTCGAAGCAAACCTTTGCTGCGCCATGCACTAACGTCTGCTCAGCGGACATCCTGTACCCTATCGACCGCCTCGGACAAAAACCATGTCTCGCATGACCGCTAGCAAATCAATTAACGAAGAACTTCACACCGTCAGTGCGCCTGAAATTTGGCTAACATGCCCGCTTCAACCAGGGACGGTCGCCAATTCGCTTTCAAGCAACTGGATTGGCTCAATGGACAAACAGCTTGCGCATAAAGTCAATCTCAACAAACTTATTTCCACTAGGGAAGCCTTCTACGTGGGAAATCCCGGCTCAAAACTCTAAGCCATTGCCCTAAATTGATCCTCGCTGGGAGCTCTGAATGCCAACCCTTCTTCGCCTCGCCCTTGTCTCTGACATTCATCACGGTGATGACAAACTCACCAAACGTGGGTCGGCAGCCCTTGGCCTGCTGGAGGACTTCCTTGGTTTTACTGGTGATTGGGGCGCAGACATGATTGTGGAATTGGGCGATCGCATATCCGATATCGATGAGGCGACTGATGCCGCGCTGGAACAGGATGTGGCCGCCCGTTTCGTCAACCTCAATACGCCGCATGTCCACTTAAACGGAAATCATGACGTCGCCTTTTTGGGCGAGGCAGCAAACGCAAAGACCTTGCGGCAAGAAGCTGGCAGTCACGCGGTCATGATGAACGGCTGGCGCTTGATATTCTGGCAGGCAGACGCCTTCATCCCATATCCAAACCCATTCACACTCCGCCGCTCGGACCTAGATTGGTTAGCGAAAGAATTGCCGAAAAGCGACGCTCCCACAGTAATATTCACGCATGTGCCGCTGGGTGAAGGCTCTATGGTTGGGAACTATTGGTTCCAGAATAATGCGGCCCATGCAGGCTATCCCAACGCTACAGACGCACGGGCAATAATTGAAGGTCTCGGTCACGTTGTGCTCTGTGTTTCAGGGCATGTGCATTGGAACTCTATGCACCGGGTCAATGCGATCCCGTATGTGACGATCCAATCTCTTTCGGAGAGCTTTACGACAAATGGCGAGGCTGCGGGTGCCTGGGCGACCATGGAATTGGAAGGATCCCAATTGCGTTGGCAAACCTATGGCCGTGACCCAATTGAGATGACTTTGCCCTTACGCAAACCCGCTGAATGTTGGCCAGATCCGCTACCGCCGCTTCGGCATCTCAAACGGGCATGGCGCAAAAACGCTGTCTTGAACGGTATTGAGGCTCTGGTTTTTGATCTGGATGGTGTTCTCTACCGAGACGATGATCCAATACCGAATGCTCCCGAATTCGTTGCCTGGGCGATTGCGCAAGGTCTCGATATCGCAGCCGTCACCAATAATGCTGGCCGGTCTGCGGCAGACTATGCCTTAAAGCTCGCTAAGCTTGGCTATGACATTCCAGAAAGCAAAATCATCACAGCCGGTATGGCGACAGCACGTTGGTTGGCAAATAGAACCCCTGGCGCTCGCATTCACGGGCTAGGCCCTGCGGCCCTTAAGGTTGAGCTTCAGGAGGCTGGATGCGTGGAGGTTGGCGATGACGCTGATTTCGTCGTTGCCGGGATCTCATATGATATGACTGTCGGCGATTTATCGCTGGCAACGCGTCTTTTGCGGAACGGCGCCAAGCTCATCATCACCAATCCAGATGAAACCCATCCCACCCCATACGGATACGCACCGGAGGCGGGCGCTGTGCAAGCCTTTCTGGAGGCGTCTGGTGGCAAAGCAGCGGCATGCGTAAGTAAACCGAACGCCTTTATTTTCCAAATGGCACTGGATCTGCTTGGCGCTTCCGCTGAGACGACATTGATGATCGGCGATACCCCAGAAACTGACATCAAAGGTGCACGTGCGATGGGTATGCCTTCAGCCTTGGTTGAAACAGGCAATCCAACTGACGGCGCAGCCGATTATTCGCCAACGGTACAGGTCGAAGATCTCGCAGAATTGCAGGCACTGCTAGCAGCGTCTCTATAACTAACTGCACCCGACTGCCGAATGTCGAATAAGGAGAATGCGGGCTGGGTTGATGCTCTCAGAATGACAATCGAGAACGGACATTCACGGCGTTGGCATTGGAGTGTCCATCATCAAATCATTTGGGATCAGATTGGGATCGTTTTAACGGAGGATTGGCCTCATCTGATTGTTGATGATTATGCTGCGGCTTTGCGGTGAAGCAAGCGCCGCTGGTCGATGGTCTTTCGCTTGATGCGCTGTCGTTCTTCGAGGATGGCCTGGCCTCTGCCAAAGTAGACATCAGCCGGGGTCAGATTGTTGATGCTCTCGTGATACCGCTGGGTGTTGTAGTGCTCGACGAAGCCGTCGATCTGAGCCTCCAGAGCGCCCGGCAAATAGTAGTTCTCCAGCAGGATGCGGTTCTTCAGGGTCTGATGCCACCGCTCGATCTTGCCCTGGGTCTGCGGATGGTAGGGCGCCCCGCGGATATGGGTGATCTTCCGATCATCTAGCCATTCGGCCTGGAGCAGCCCCCCTGAAGTGGTCCACCCCTAGGGATAGTATTTATCCCGTCAG
>JAYNYG010000017.1:0-74711 GCA_038102935.1 Alphaproteobacteria bacterium
AGAGACCGTCCATGCACTAACATTACACCCGGACCACTCAGTGGGGGCTGACCATTGCTGCGAACTACATCACCGTGCGCGTGGACCAGGACAGCCGCCCAGATATCTCGCAACAGTATGAGCGCTGGGGCTGGCCGGCGACTGTGGTGTTCGCACCCGATGGAACCGAAATCGTGAAGCTTCGCGGTTATGTGCCGCCGCCGCGCTTTATGGCGATTATCAAAGAAATCGTCGTCGACCCAAGCCCGGTTGAATATGGCGCGCTTGGCGGGCCGGAACGGGCAGCGTCCAAAGCGACCCAGCTCGCAGATAAAGACCGCACCCGCATCCTGAATTTCATGGATGAGATGTGGGACGAAGAGAACGGCGGATGGCGCCGCCGCAGCAAATTTACAGATGGCCCAACCTTCCTCTATGCCTTGGAGCGCGGCTTCGCCGGTGACGCCGAGATGTTGCGCCGTGCGCGGAAAACGGTTGACGGCTTCACCAAGCTGATCGATGCGGAAACTGGCGCCGTCGCGCAAATCAGTCCGTCGCGGGACTGGACAGGCGCTTTCCGCGAATTCCCGATGTTCGCCCAGGAAGCTGGCCTGACGGTGTTCTCGCAAGCTTATGCCGTGTGGGGCGACCTGGCGCATAAGGCGGCGGCGGACAAGGTCTACCGCTATTTGACGGGCATGCTGACGGGGCCGAACGGCGCCTTCTACACATCCCTAGGCTTGGCTGAAGGCAATCCGGGCATTGATACCCGCCAATATGCGCGGGAAAACGGTATGGCCGTGAATGCGTTGCTTGCCTACTACGCCGCAACTGGGGAGGCCGAAGCGCTCAATCATGCGGTAACTGCTGTCGAATGGGTGCTGGCGGAACGGGCGCGCGGCGATGGCGGGTTCAATCATGCCGCTAAAGATACAGGCGGGCCGTTCCTGGTGGATACACTGGCCATGGGCCGGGCGTTCTTGGCGCTGTATCGGTCCACGGGAGACAGGAAGTGGTTGGTGCACGCCAATCGTGCAGCCAATTTCATCGCTGCTGAATTTATTGATCCGGCGACCGGCGCCTTCCTGGCCTCAGCGCCTGATCCGATGTTGCCGAAGCCTGCACGGCAAAAGGATGACAACGTCGCTGCGGTGCGGTTTTTCAACCTGATGAAATATTACACGGGCGAGGATAGCTATGGGGCTATTGCAGAAGCGGGCATGGGCTATCTGACATCAGCCGCTGTCAAGGACGCTTATTTGTTCCTGCCGGGCGTACTGCTGGCCGAGCAAGAACTAACGCGAGAGCCTGTGAAGGCGACGATAGTCGGCGCGAAAGATGATCCGCAGGCAGTGGAATTGCACTTGGCGGCGCTGGCCTATCCAACGGAATACAAGCGCGTGCAGTGGTGGGATAAGCGCGAGGGCAAACTGCCTTATCACGACGTCAATTATCCCGATTATCCAGAGGCTGCCGCCTTTGCCTGCACAAGCACATTTTGCTCCTTGCCAGTGACAGAAGCTGGCGGCGTTGCGGAAGCGCTCAAACGCCTGCAACGTTAGCGCTTTAAAGCGCTGACAAGCAGGAGATGACTTATGGAGCCGCGCAAGCCAACGGGCATGTATTTTGAGGATTTTGTGGTTGGGGAAACCTACACCACGCCCCGCCGCACGATCACGAATACGGATATTGTAAGTTTCGCCTGCCTCTCCGGCGATTTCAACGCGCCGCATGTTGATTGGGAGTTCTGCAAGGACCAGCCGTATCAGGAGCCGATCGCTCATGGCCCTCTCATCATGGCGATTGTCGGCGGCCTGTTATGCCAAAGCGGCATGAATGACGGCACCATCGTCGCCATGCTCGGCACGGATGAATGGCGCGTCAACAAGCCTGTGAAGCATGGCGATACGGTGGAAGTGGCCGCGAAAGTGCTGACCAAGCGCCTGACCAGCCGCGGCGACAAGGGCATCATTGAGTTCGCTCGCGAAGTGCGCAATCAGCGCGGCGAGGCGGTACACACTATGAAATCCACCAGCATGTATCTGTGCCGCGGTGAGGCTGACGGTTAGACCGTCTAAACGAGGCCGTGGATTTTGGCGAACGGGTCCCAATCGGCGTCCCGTTTCCAATCATATTCCGTGCTGTTGGCGACGCGGTCAGCATCTGCTGCGGAGTATTCACGGGCGATAGCGGCGAGCGCCATATCCATGCCCGCCGATACGCCGGATGACGTCATGATGTCGCCGTCTTCGCACCAGCGCGCCTGCTTGATCCAGTCTACTTTCGGGCCTTGTTCCATCACCCATTTGAACGCGGCTTTATTGCTCGTGGCGCGTTTGCCGTCGATCAATCCAGTGCGGGCCAGGAGCGCGCTGCCGGTGCATACGGTCATGGTGAGCTCGGCCTTCGGCGTCATGGCCTTGATCCAGTCGATCAAAATCGGATTGTCGACCTCTGGCCGGGTGCCGGGGCCGCCTGGAATGAGCAGCATGTCGTAGCTTTCCCGGTCGCCGAATGCGTCATCGACAATGGTTTGCGGGCCTTGGCGGCTCGCAACGGGATCGCCTGTCTGGGCGACCATGCGGATTTCGACCTCTTCGCCCATCATGCCAAACATTTCGAGCGGGCCGAACATGTCCAGCAACTCGTAACCAGGGAAGATCAGCGCGCCTAGAGTTTTCGCCATGGTGTTTTCCTATGCTCCAACATCGCGAGCGAATTGGCCGCCGTCACGGAAGCGGACGAGATATGAGGGCGCCACCGCCGAGATGCCTGTCGGAGAGATCCCAAGCGCATCCAGGCCATCTGCGCCTTCAGCAACGACATAATCGCTTTCTAGTTGGATAAGCTGATCGCGGGTGATCGGCGCGCCGGGCACGCATTCCATCAACCCAGCGATAGGGCGGAAGAGCGCAGAAGGCATTGGGAGCAGCAAGCGCTTGCGGCCCGTTTCGGCCATCACATATTCCAGCACCTCTTTGAACGTCATGATGTGCGGGCCGCCGAGTTCATAGGTCTTGCCAGCGGCATCCTCAGATTTGAGCGCTGCGATGACGGCATCCGCGACATCGCCGACATAGACCGGCTGGAACTTCGTCTTGCCGCCGTCAATCAATGGCAAGGCAGGGGCGAGGCGGGCCATCGCCGCAAATCGGTTGAAGAAATCATCCTCCGGGCCGAAAACGACGCTTGGCCTCAGAATAGTCGCGTTCGGCATCGCTGCTTTGACGGCGGCTTCGCCCATCGCCTTGGACTTTGCATACTTGCTGTCGCTATCGGCGTTTGCGCCGATGGCGGACATTTGCACAAACCCTTCGACGCCTGCCGCCTTCGCCGCTTCCGCGATAATGCCGGGCGCTTCCGCCTGGATGCCGCGAAACGATTGGCTGCCGCTCTCCGCCAGAATACCAACCAGGTTGATCACATCATCCGTGCCCTCAACGGCCTGGCGCACCAGCGCTTCATTGCCGACATTCACCCGGAAGGGTGCGATCTGGCCGACAGCGCCCATGGGCTTCAAGAATTTCGCCTTTTCCGCGTCCCTCACAGCGACGCGGACGCGGGCGCCTTCTGCGGCCAAGCGCTTCACCACATAGCGGCCAATAAAACCGGACCCGCCAAATACCGTGACGCTGCGTCCCTGAAAGCTGGATGCCATGACCTGAAGAACCCCCGGAAATACGTGTGGCGGAATGAATTCGCGTTGCGCGCTTTATATCCTAGAGCGGCGCTGGCTGGAACCCGCAGATATAGCGATCTTTGCTGACAATGCTCTGAAGCTTGCCGTTTGGCGCCGAACCCTCTATCGAACGGCGTTATGCAAGACACATCACCGCCTTATCCTCGGCTCCGGCTGCTGCCAAAGCGCCATCGCCGGCTGAAACTCGGCCATCCCTGGGTCTATTCAAATGAGATGAAACCGGATGCGGCGCTAAAAGCGTTGGAGCCCGGCAGCCTCGTGACGGTAGAGAACGCGGCGGGTGAGCCTGTCGGCACGGCGGCGTTCAACCCGAAACCGTTAGTCGTTGGCCGCATGGTCGCCAACACGCCCGACGCGGCGTTGGATCAAGCCTATATTGAAGGGCGTTTGAAAAAGGCGCTGGCGCTGCGCGAACGCCTGTTCCCGGAGCCGTTCTACCGGCTGATCCATGCGGAGGCCGATGGCCTGCCCGGCGTGATCATCGACCGGTACGGCGATGTAGTCGCTGTGCAACTGAACACTGCGGCGTTCGATGCGCGGCAGGATATAGTCGTCGCCGCTATTCAGGCTGTTCTAGCGCCGCGTTCAATCGTGATCCGAGCGGCTTCTCCGGCGCGCCAGATGGAAGGGCTCAAAGACCGGGACGATGTCATCATTGGCGATCTCAAGGGGCCGATTGAGCTTCTAGAAAACGGTGTGATTTTCCTGGCGGATCTTCGTGAAGGCCAGAAGACCGGATGGTTCTACGATCAACGCATAAATCGCGCCGCCGTCGCAAATTTGGCGGAAGGTACGTCTGTATTGGACGTGTACTGCTATCTCGGCGGGTTCGGCCTGAATGCCGCAATGGCGGGCGCTAGCGAAGTTACGCTGGTTGATCGTTCGGCCCAGGCGCTGGAGCTTGCGGGCGAGGCAGCGGTGCGCAATGGCGTTGGTGAAAAAGTGACGCCCGTTCGCTCAGAAGCTTTTGCATTCTTGGATGAAGCGGTGCAGCGCGGCCAGCGTTGGGACATCGTCGTGGTTGATCCGCCAGCCTTTGTAAAAAGCCGGAAAGACTTGTCCGCTGGCCTGCGCGCCTACCGGAAGCTCATCCGGCTGGCTTGCCGTCTTGTCAGCCCTGGCGGGTTCTTGTTCGCGGCCTCATGTTCCCACAACGTTGATGCAGTGCAGTTCATGGAACAGGTGCGTCACGGCCTTGGCGACGGCGGCCGCAACGGCCGCTTGCTGCGAGAGGCAGGCGCCGGGCCAGATCATCCGGTCCATCCATTCCTGCCTGAAAGCGCCTATTTGACGAGCGCCTTGCTGCAATTGGACTGATGGTTGGCGGAACGCTGCATATCACCAACGGCGATGGCGCCGCCGGGATCATCCAAGCGAGCGGGATCGCTGGCGATATATTGCCTTGGCGCGACCCGATGCATCATGGCCCGATGCCAGATGGCCTTGATCTTGCGGGTCTGAGTGCAGTCCGCGCCGCCTATCTGTCTGAACTGGGGCATGATGCGCTGGATGCGTTTCGAGACCGTGATGACAATCTCCGGCGGGCGGGCGAATACGAAACTTTTGTGCTCTGGTTTGAGCATGATCTCTTGGACCAACTGCAAATTCTCCAAATACTGGATTGGTTCGCCGCACCTCGAAACACGCATGACGGCCTGATGATGATCTGCGTCGGCGTATTCGAGGGCATGCCGAATTTTCGCGGGCTTGGCCAGCTTTCGCCAGCGCAATTGGCGACGCTTTGGCCAGCGCAGAAGCTTGTATCTCAAGCGATACTTCAAGCAGCACGGTCTGGCTGGAAGGCCTTCCGGTCCAGTGATCCGCGCGCTATCCAAATTTATCTTGCTGAAGCAGATGAAGTGACGCCATTCCTTGGCCCATGTCTGCAACGCCACCTGCAGGAATTCCCTGATAGCGCCACTGGGTTGATGCTGTCCGAGTGCAACATGCTCTAGGTTGTGGCGGCAGGCGAACACCGGCCGGGCGCTATGTTCGGGCGGCATATGGACTTGGAGCAGTGGCTGTTCGGCGGCGATCTCCGCTTCTTCCGGCACGTCGCTGATTTAGCGAATTCGGACGTCCCGCTCCTCAGGACCGAGCCTGGTCCTGACTTTCAAGCGCCACGCATGGATGGCGCGGGCCGTGAGGCGTTTCGTGCGCAGAGGCTCTATCTCTCGGCAGCTGGCGAGGCTGTTCTGGCAAGTGAGACAAATGCGTTTGATATGATTGACCGCGATATGCATCTGGGCGGCGTTCACGTTCGTTCCGGTGGGCCGATGTGGACGTGGAATGCCAGGGCGGGCGCGCTTGAGGTGCGGGATTGATTGACAGCTTCCCCGCTCGCGCCTACCAAAAATGCGATTGGCCGCGTTTGGCCCAAACACGATGGAAGCAGCGATGATTGGCGGATTGATCAAACCCTTCACGCTGAACGAATTCGGCCACCGCCGTTTTCTCTGGTCGCATTATGTAAAAGGCGATGTGGAGAGGCGGCGTTCATATGCCAACTGGCTGGAGCGGCGCAGACCTGATTGGTCCAACCGGCGCGAGGCGTTTGAAGCGATGGACGCTGAACCGGCCTTTGACCTGGTCGGCGACGACGGGGTCACGAAAGCTTTGCCCGGCGCCATCTCCGGCACGGACGCAGCGGTCGAGACCATCAATCGTCTGAAAATGCAGACGGTCGTGGACCCAAAGAAGCCGTTCCTCAGCACCATGACGCTTAGCCCAGCAGACCTTCAAGATAACCCTGCGCTGCTCGCGTTTGGGGTCAATCCAGGCGTCATTGCTGGGATTGCGCGCTATATGGGCTGCCTGCCGATCCTGCATTACGTCGAAATCTGGATTAGCTCCGCCACTGATGGCGAGATGGCGAGCAGTCAGTTTCTGCATTGCGATGCGGACGATCAGCGCAACAGCTCGCTTTTCCTTTATGCAAGCGATGTGGATGAGAAGAGCGGACCTGTCACCGCCATTCGAGGCGCGCCGTCGGATCGTATTCGAAATGGCGTTAAATATCGCTATGGCGGCAAGGGCTATCGGGTTGCGGATGCAGATGCCGAACGTTTCATGGCGCCCGATAGTGAGGTTCGCCTGACTGGTCCCAAAGGCACGCTGGCCGTTGTTGATACAGCTCGGTGTTTTCACCAAGGCAGCCGGGTTGAGGCGGATGGAACGCCGCGCGTGGTCGCGATCTTCCGGTATTTGACGCCAAATGGCTTCTTCTGGCCCGCCAAAGATGGCTTCCGCAATACCGCCCAATATCGCGGCTTGGCGACGGCGGATCATGCACCCATCCAGCGTATGGCGCTTGGCGCGGAGTAAGCGGGGCAACTGCTGAACGCTTGCAAAGCCCAAGGATTCAGCCGTAGCCTTCAATTTCAGGACACAGCGCTGGAGGCAGGGATATGCATGACATCGTCATTCGCGGCGGCACTATCATCGACGGAACGGGCAGCGAGGGCTACATCGGCGACGTCGCTATTGACGGCGAGACGCTGGCGCAAGTCGGCGGCGAAGTCGGCCCCGGCAAACGCGAAATTGACGCCAAAGGCATGCTGGTGACGCCTGGTTGGGTCGATGTGCATACGCACTACGACGGCCAAGCGACCTGGGACCCGATGCTGGCGCCCTCATCCTGGCATGGCGTGACAACGGTGCTGTTCGGCAATTGCGGCGTCGGCTTCGCGCCCTGTAAGCCGCAGGACCACGACGCGCTGATCGACCTGATGGAAGGCGTTGAGGATATCCCGGGGATCGTCCTGGCTGAGGGCCTTAAATGGGATTGGGAGAGCTTTCCGGAATTCATGGACGCGCTGGAGCGGCAACCGCGCGCCATCGATGTCGGCGCACAGATGCCGCATCACCCGCTGCGGGTCTATGTGATGGGCGAGCGGGCGATCAATTTCGAGGATGCGACTGAAGAAGACATCGCCGAAATGCGCCGCCTCACCGAGGAAGCGCTGAAAGCAGGCGCATTCGGCTTCACAACCTCCCGTACCGAAAGTCACCGCACTACCAAAGGCGAGCGCGTGCCGGGCCGTTATGCGGCGTTCGAAGAGCTTATCGGCATCGGCAAAGCATTCCGCGAAGTCGATCACGGCGCCTACGGCATGCTGAATGATTTTGAGGATGAAGCGGCGGAATTTGATTGGATTAAGCAGGTCGGCCAGGAAACAGGCCGTCCGCTCTGGTTCCTGATGACTGATCGCTATTCTGATCCCGCACGCTGGAAGCGGCTGATGGGCAATGTGCATGCTGTAAGAGACGCAGGCGCCGATGTAACGGCGCAGATCGCGGGCCGTGCTGTCGGCATCATCCTCGGCCTTTCAACCTCACTGACGCCGTTTAGCGGCCGGCCCACCTTCGCCAGCCTTGAGGGCCTGCCGCAGGAAGAGCGGATCGCGAAGCTGAAGACTGCGGAAATTCGCGCGCAAATCTTGGGCGAGGAAAATTCTGATGCGCTTCTGAACAAGCTGCCGCCGTTGCAGCGCGCGATCGCGAGCCGGTGGGACCGGATGTATGTCCTGAATGACCCGCCTGAATATGAGCCGCCGCCAGAGGCTGCCGTTGAAGAGGCTGCGAGGCTCACCAACAAATCGCCTGAAGAATTCGTCTATGACTTCATGACGGAAGGCGATGGCGGCGGGATGCTGCTATTCCCTGTAACCAATTTCGTCACTGGCGATTTAGAGCCAGTCCACGAGATGATGCAGGATGATGCGACTATAATCGGCCTTGGAGACGGCGGCGCCCATTGCGGCCAGATTTGCGATGCGTCCATGCCGACATTCATGCTGACCCACTGGACGCGTGACCGCTCCCGCGGCGGCAAGTTCCCGGTCGAATGGGCCGTACGGCGGTTGACCAGCGAAACAGCGGACTTCTTTGGCTTCAAGGATCGCGGACGGCTTCGTGAAGGCCTTAAGGCGGACGTCAACATCATCGATTATGACGCCCTCCAAATTCGCCGCCCGGAGGTAATTTTTGATCTGCCTGCTGGTGGGCGCCGGTTGGTGCAGCGCGCCGAAGGTTATGTCGCGACCATCGTTTCAGGCACTCCCGTTTTTGAAAATGGCGAAGCGACAGGGGCGTTGCCCGGGAAATTGGTGCGAGCAGGCTAGGCGGCCTGCGCATGGTTTCGATGGCAGGCGCCCCCCTCACCCTGTCCCTCTCCCCCCGTTGGTGGGAGAGGAGAATGCGTTGCAGCGCTTCCTCGGGAACTCCTCGCTCCCCAACGGGGGGAGAGGCGGGGTGAGGGGGGCGCCTGCGACAGAACCAATCCCTGCCATCGATGCAATCCAGCTTGAAGTTTTCTCGAACCGGTTGCTGGCGATTGCGGAGGAAATGGGTCGACGGTTGGTGCGGTCGTCCTTTTCGCCGAATATCAAAGAACGGCGGGATTGCTCGGCGGCGCTCTTCGCTGCGGATGGACGCCTGATCGCGCAAGCGGCGCATATCCCGATCCATTTGGGCTCGCTCTTCGGCGCCGTCGCGGCGATTGTTCGAAAATTTCCGCTGGCAGACATGCAACCGGGCGATGCTTTCATCGCCAATGACGCCTATCTCTGTGCCGGCACACATCTGAACGACATCTCGATCGTCCAGCCAGTCTTCGTCGATGGCCGTGTCCAGTATTTCGCCGCCTGCATCGGCCATCACACCGATGTCGGTGGGCCAACGCCGGGGTCCATCGCGCCCGACGCCGCATCCATATTCGAGGAAGGCATTCGTATTCCTGCGACGCAGGTCGTGCGGGCAGGCGAGACGGATCGCGGGTTGATCGAACTGATCGCCCATAACACCCGCGAGCCTGAAATTCGCATTCTGGACCTAGACGTTCAGATCGCTGTCTCCGCCTTTGGCGCAAAACGCATGGCGGACTTGGCGGCGAAAGAAGGCGGCAGCGCCACAGCGGCGCTGGCGGATGCGTTGCTCGACTATGCGCGGCGACGCCTTGGCGCCGCGATCCAGGCGCTGCCTGACGGCTCTTACAGCCATACCGTATGGATGGATGACGATGGCTTGGGCGGCGATCCGCTGCCGATCCGGGCGATGCTGACCGTCAAAGGCGATGCATTGTCACTAGATTTCGAGGGCTCTGGCCCGCAATCGCGCGGCGGGTTCAATTTGTTGCCGTCCGGGGTAATGGCGACTGTTGGTTATGCCGTGAAGGCATTGCTTGATCCGGATTTGCCGCCGAATAGCGGTTTGTTTGATGCAATAGAGCTAAAAATACCAGAAGGCACGATCTTAAACCCGCATTTTCCAGCGGCAGTTGGCGCGCGCACGACCACCTGCCAGAAGCTGGCAAGCGCGATTTTCGGCGCGCTGCAGCCGGCGCTCCCAGCATCGCGCGCCATGGCGTCGAGCCACGATATCCTGGCGTCTATGGTATTTGGCGGCGATGGCGCAGATGGCCGCCCCTATGTCTATCTGGAAACTATCGGCGGCGGGAACGGCGCGCTGACGGATGCGGACGGCATGGACGGGGCCCATTGCCACATCACCAACTCGCTGAACACGCCTGCAGAAGCTGTAGAGAATTCCTACCCCCTGCGCGTTATCGAGTACGCGCTCGTGGAAGGTTCTGGCGGTGCAGGCGCTATGCGCGGCGGTATGGGGATCGCACGGGAGGTGGAAGCAGTCGGCGCGCCCGCTAGCTTCTCCAGTCGGGGCGACAACTTCAAGACAGTGCCTGCAGGCGCTGCGGGCGGCGAGGAGGGCGGACGGGCGCGTGTGATCCTGCATCCGGATACGGCAGAGGCAGCTGTGATGGACACCAAACAACGCCGGATCGCGATGGACGCTGGGGCGCGGGTTCGCCTGGAAACGCCCGGCGGCGGCGGATATGGCGCGCCATCTAAAAGACCTGCCATCGCACTCGCCGCTGACCTGGCGGATGGGCGCATTAACTATGATCGCGCGGTCGAATCCTATGGCGCAGCCTTGGCAGGCAGGGCGAAAGCTATGATCCCAAACTTGCCTTGAGTTGCAAACGTTTGAGCAATCGCGGTAGAAATAAACCATGGACTTAAGCCATTTGGCAGTACTCTTCGGATAGGCTTCTTGGGTAAGTTCATTGGGCGCAAGTAGGCGCAATGGGTTCACGTTTGCGGAATAGCCACGAGGGCAGTTTCTATGCAGATGATTTTGGTTTTAGGCGGGGCGATCCTGCTAGCGGCGTTCAGCGGCGACGGCGGTAATCCGCTGGATCGCGCATTGGCAGCCGCTCATGAAGGTCGGCATGAAACAGCCGCCTACCATTACTCCAATGCGATCTCTACTGGAACGCTGAGCGCCGGAGACCGGTTAATCGCGCATAACAATCGCGGCGTATCCTATGCACGGCTTGGATGGTTCGAGGCTGCGCTTAGTGATTTCACTGCGGCGAAATCTATGGCGGCAGGGGATTCGATCCTGTTCCACAACATGAGCACCGCCAAAAAGCTGCTCTACGCACGCAAGCATGACTTGGCGCGTCCGTCCGCGAATTTCCAAATGCGTGACCAGTCAAAGGCGCTTTGGATTTTCTAGGGCAATATCCGATCAATCTGAATCAGATTGATCGGATAAAATTGCCCGCAATCAATGTGATAGTGCGCCGGGCTGCGCCGTAATCGGCGCACGGCGTTCTAGGCGCCGAATGGCTGAGTTTTTAGCCATTCCACCGTATCTCTCAGCAATGTTGGAATGTCCCGTACCTTGACGCCAAGGCTGTCGCGCCGGGTTGTGTCAAAGCCTGTGGGCGCTACGGGTGATCCCTCCATCGGCGCGGGCATTTTCATATCAGGCAGGATCTTCTGGAGTTCGGTGTAGAGGTCTTGCCAATGCCAACTGCCATAAACGCCGAAATAGCGACCTGAAGCTTTGGGATTCTCGTAAGCGGCTAGGAACAAATCCGCCAAATCATGCAGGTGGATCATGGATGTGGAATCGTTCGGGACCTGCTGATGCCGTGCGTCGCCCCCGTCAATCACACGCTTTAGCCAAACCTGCGGATTGCCTTGCATCTGCTCTGGCAGGATGACGGGACCGTACATGTCCGTTGGCAACAGGATGCAGAGGTGAACATCGTGCTCTTCCGCGAGCTGCATCGCCGCCTTTTCCATCACCGTTTTCGTGGCGGAGGTGTATTTCTTGGCGCGGCACTGTTCAGTCGCGTCAGACCAATGATCAATTTCATTCTTTAAAGGCACAGAGGGAATTGGGTTTGTACTGCTGGTGCTGCTGCAGATCACGATAGTTTTGACGCCCTGGCTGATCGCGGCGCGCATAATGTTCAAGCAACCGTCCACCGTCGGCATGATGATGTCAGCGTAGCCTTCCGCATCATCCATCTCCCGGGCTGGCTTGCCTGTCGGCCCGGCATAGACGGGAATGAGGCAGGCGATGTAGACGCAGTCGGCGCCTTCAAATGGCTCTGTAAACGTCGCTTCATCCGCCATATCCGCGCTGAACAGTCTGAGCCGATCTGCTGCGCCAGGCAGCGCCGTCAGATACGGCGCTTTGGTAGGCGCCGCTGCATCTCGCATTGTGCCGTTCACGCGATATCCTCGCGCCAAAGCCTTTCGCGTGATGTGTGATCCAGCGAGGCCGCTGGCGCCAGCGATGGCGATCAATTTGGGTTCAGGCATCGCGCGGCTTCATAATTGCAAGACGGGCTATTGTTTCACGAAGCTGAACTCCGCAACAAGCGGGCGGCGGCTTGTGCCGGGGCTTTGCGGGCGGCATCATCGGCATTCCGGCAGCAAAGGAAATTCGGCCATGACGCGCATCGATGACGAAACTGATCTTCGCGAGTTTTACGGCAAAGAGCCATCCGAGCGGGCGCTGAAAAAAGTGATCGGCGCGTTCGATAAGCATTGCCGCCATTTCATCTCGCTATCGCCATTCCTGGTGATTTCGTCATCTTCTCCGGATGGCCATCTGGACTGTTCGCCGCGCGGCGACCCGCCGGGATTTGTGCAAGTTCTGGACGACCGGACGCTGTTGCTGCCAGACCGTCCCGGCAACAATCGCCTGGATACATTGAGTAATCTTGTGGCGAATCCGGAAGTGGCGCTGATTTTCTTCCTGCCCGGCGTCAATGAAACATTGCGCGTGAACGGCACGGCGGAAGTCGTGGAGGACCATCCAGCGCTTGGCGGCGCGGCGATCAACGGACGGGCGCCCAAGTCCGGCTTGGTCATCACCGCGCGGGAGATTTATCTGCACTGCGCAAAGGCGCTTATCCGTTCAAAACTTTGGGATGAGGAGGCGCAGATTGAGCGTAGTTCATTCCCAACGCTGGGCCAAATGATCACTGATCAGGCTGGCGGCATGGATGGTGAAGCGCAGCAAGCCAGCATCGAAATCGCTTACAAGGAAACCCTATACTGATGAGCCAAACCGAAGCCCGCCCCTGGCGCGGACACAAAATCCCCGAACAACGCTACTTCGAGGATTTCGAAATCGGCGAGCGGTTCCTGAGCCCCTCCCGCACGCAAACGGACGCGCTCTTCGCCGCGTTTCAGCTTGCTAGTGGCGATAATCATCCAATTCATTATGACGTCGAGTATTGCCGCAGCTTGGGCTATCCAAACCTCCTGGCGCACGGGCTGCAGGTGCTGATCCAGGCGGCGCCGGGCGCTGGCGATTTTCCATTCGTCGTGCAGGATTCGCTGAAGGCGGTTGTTGAAGTCTCGGCGAAATTCAAAGCGCCGGTGTTCTCAGGCGACACAACCTACCCGATGCTTGAGGTCACAGGCCTTGAATCTGGGCGCACCACAGGCGTCGTCATCCTGCGTTCAACGGTGCATAACCAGCGGGACGAGTTATGCATGGATGGCGAGATCAAGACGCTATTGAGACGCCGCAATCCAGTTGAGTAGGGGCGCTCGGGGGGTGTACCGAGACCCGGAGTCTTCCCCCCTCTCCCTGATCCCTCACGGAGGCCGCGTTTCCACTTGTTGGAACCCTCTCCACCCATAGGGGGAGAGGGCAGGGTGAGGGGGGAAGGTTGCGAGGAAGAGACGCTAGTCCTTCGCATACCCCGCCAATTTCAACGCATCCTCAATCTCTGCCAAAATCTCAGGATCGTCGATGGTGGCAGGCATCTTGAACGTCTGACTATCGGCGATCTTCTGCATGGTGCCGCGGAGAACCTTACCGGAGCGTGTTTTCGGCAGCCTTTCAACCACGATGGCGCTCTTGAACGCCGCCACCGGCCCAATCCTTTCCCGCACCATAGCGACGCATTCCGTTTGAATATCCGCATGGGGCCGGTTGACGCCGCTTGAGAGCACCAGAAAGCCAACTGGCGTCTGGCCTTTCAGCTGGTCCGCGACGCCGACGACGGCGCATTCGGCGACGTCTTTGTGGTCCGCCAGCACTTCTTCCATGCCGCCCGTGGAAAGTCGGTGACCGGCGACGTTGATGATGTCGTCGGTGCGCGCCATCACGAAGATATAGCCGTCCTCGTCGATATACCCGGCGTCCGCTGTCTCGTAATATCCGGGGAAGTTGGTGAAATAGGCGGACATGTAGCGGTCATGGGCGTTCCAGAGCGTCGGGAATGTGCCCGGCGGCAGCGGTGATTTGATGACCAGCGCGCCGATCTCGCCCGCCGCGACTTCGTTCCCGCCTTCATCCAGCACCCTGAGGTCGTAACCCGCAACAGGCCGCGCCGGAGAGCCATGCTTGATCTCCAGCAGGTCATAGCCAAGGCAGTTCGAGCAGATTGGCCAGCCAGTTTCCGTCTGCCACCAGTGATCGACGACAGGCACGCCAAGCTGCGCTTCCGCCCATTCGAGCGTCGCGGGATCAGATCGTTCGCCCGCAAGATAAAGCGCGCGAAGGCCGGAAAGGTCATATTGTTTCAGCAGCTTGCCGTCAGGATCGTCGCGGCGGATGGCGCGGAAGGCTGTCGGCGCGGTGAACAGCAGCTTCACGTCATGCTCTTCAATCACACGCCAGAATACGCCCGCATCTGGCGTGCCGACGGGCTTGCCTTCGAACAACACCGAAGCGCAGCCGTAAATCAGCGGCGCGTAGACGATATAGCTGTGGCCGACGACCCAGCCGACATCAGACGCAGCCCAATAGGTCTCCCCAGGCTCCATGCCGTAGATGTGCTCCATGGACCATGCGAGCGCCACCAGATGCCCGCCATTATCCCGGACAACGCCCTTCGGCTGGCCTGTAGTGCCGGATGTGTAGAGCACATAGAGCGGGTCCGTCGCGGCGACCGGCGTGCAGGGCGCGGGTTCGGCAGTCGACATCGCCTCCGCCCAATCGAGATCGCGGCCAGGCTGCATTTCGGCTGTAGCTTGCTCCCGTTGGAAGATGACGCAATGGTCAGGCTTGTGGCTGGCGGCGTCGATGGCGCCATCGAGCAGCGGCTTGTAGGGGATGACGCGACCAGGCTCGATCCCGCAGGAAGCGGCGACGACGACTTTGGCCTCACTGTCGTCAATGCGCACCGCCAATTCATTCGCCGCAAACCCGCCGAAGACAACGGAATGGATCGCGCCAAGCCGGGCGCAGGCCAGCATTGCGACGGCCGTTTCCGCGATCATCGGCATATAAATCACGACCCGGTCGCCCTTGGTAACGCCGAGGCCCGCTAGCACGCCTGCGAAACGCGCCGTTTTGTCCAGCATCTCGGCATAGGTCAGGGTCGCTTTGGCGCCAGTTATGGGGCTGTCATAGATGATCGCCGCCTGATCGCCGCGCCCATTCTCTACATGCCGGTCGAGCGCGTTGTAGCAGGTGTTCACCTCTGCGCCGACAAACCAGCGGCGGGGGAATTCGCTCTCTGACCCAAGCACCTGATCCGCTGGCTTGTACCAGTCGATAGCTTTTGCCGCCTCAGCCCAGAAGCCTTCCGGGTCACTGAGTGCGCGTTGCTGCATCTGATCAAACGTTTCGGTCACGGCGGCCTCCCAATTTTTCTTATCGGTTATTGTTAGGCTCCACAGCCCTCGCCAGCAATCACGAAAATGGCCGTGCTCAATCTTTGCGGCGCCGGGCTTATGAAACTGTCGTTCGCAATTGGCTCTTATCGAATAAGTTTGACATATTGTATCCTGTGAGATACAAATAGTCATGATAGAAGTGAGGAAGACAGGGGCATTTGATGCATGGCTCCGCAGCCTTCGGGACGTTCGGGCGAAAGCTAAAATCGAAGTCCGTATTCGGCGATTGGGTCTTGGCAACCCTGGCGACGTTAAGTCCCTTGGGGCTGGCATTAGCGAAATGCGCATTACCGAAGGAAAAGGGTATCGCGTTTATTTCACGACGCTGAATGGCGTCATCGTCATCTTACTTTGCGGCGGTGATAAATCTTCGCAACGACGCGACATTGAAATTGCGAGAACAATGGCCAGAGATTTGGAGAGCCACAATGACGATTGAAACAACCCCCTTCGATGTTGCTGATTACCTGGATAACAGTGAAGCAACCGAAGCATACCTGACTGAAGCGCTGGCCACGAATGACCCGGCGTTAATCGCTGCGGCGCTAGGTGACGTTGCACGAGCGAAGGGCATGTCCTCCGTTGCGAGCGCAACGGGCCTTTCCCGCGAGAGCCTCTACAAGTCGCTCAGTGAGAATGGCAACCCAGAACTGGCGACCGTGCTTAAAGTGATGGGCGCAGTCGGATTTTCCTTGGCCGCCAAACACCAAGCTCCAGCGGCTACGCCTGTTCGCTAGCGGGTGCGACTATCGCCAGGCTTAGACTTGCTCTAAGCGCCCGCCCAAAGCAGGATATGGCGATCAAAATTTGCGGTAAGCAGGGATGACGAGATATGGGCATTTTGGATGGCAAGGTTGCGCTGATTACAGGCAGCGGGCGGGGGATTGGCCGCGCGATTGCTTTGGATATGGCGAAGGGCGGCGCGAAGGTTGTCGTGAATGACCTGGGCGCCGGGCTTGATGGCGGCGAGGGCAGCGCTGGTCCAGCTGAGGAAACAGCGGCGGATATTCGCGCGGCAGGCGGCGAAGCCACCTACAACACTGACAGCGTGGCGGAAATGGCTGGCGCGAAGCGCATGGTCGAAGCCGCCATGGATGTGTTCGGCGGCATTGACTGCGTCGTGAACGTCGCGGGCATCTTGCGGGACGGGATGTTCCATAAAATGCCGGAAAGTGATTGGCAGGGTGTTCTGGATGTCCATCTAAACGGCTGCTTCAATACCTCCCGCGCCGCAATTGAGCATATGCGGGAGAAGGGCAATGGCGCGTTCGTGCATTTCACGTCTACGTCCGGCCTTGTCGGCCAGATCGGCCAAGCGAACTATGCCGCTGCGAAGATGGGCATTGTCGGCATGAGCCGGGTGATCGCAATGGAAGGCGCCCATAAGGGCGTGCGCTCTAACTGTGTGGCGCCGTTCGCCTGGACGCGGATGATCGAGAGCATTCCAATCAAAAGCGAAGAGCAAGCGCGCTCCTTTGAAGCCTTCCGCACCGGCGCTACGGCGGAGCATGTGGCCCCTGTCGTCAGTTATCTGTCAAGCGATGCCGCGAGCGGCGTTAACGGGCAAGTCTTTGGCGTGCGCGGCAACGAAATCTATCTGTTCACCCAACCGCGCCCCGCCAAGACCGTGCATAACGGCGCTGGGTGGACCCATGACAGCCTAGCCGCCATGTTGGAACCCTCCATCCGCCGCGAAATGACGGATTTGGACGGCACGGGCGAGTATTTCGATTGGGACCCGATCTGAGCCGTAACGACGGCAGCGTATTTTTCGGCAAAGGATAAAGAGCGATGGATTCAGCAGCTGTAATTTTGGATGGTCGGGAGCCTCAGGCGGGCGTGTCTCACGTTGTCGGGGGCGTCGCCTCCCCGCTGATTGAGGAGACGATTCCGGCGGTCTTGAAAGACACAGCGGCGCGCTTCGGCGACCGGGACGCGGCGATCTTTCCAGCGCAAGATATCCATTGGAGCTATGCTGAATTTGACCGCGAAGTTGACCGGCTCGCGGGCGGATTGCACGCGCTGGGTTTCGCAAAGGGCGACCGGGTCGGCATCTGGGCGCCGAACCGGGTTGAATGGCTGTTGGCGCAGTTTGCGACGGCGCGCATTGGCATTATTCTCGTCAACATCAACCCGGCCTATCGCGTCTATGAGCTCGAATATGTGCTGAACAAAGTCGGCTGTAAGGGTTTAATTACAGCGCGGAATTTCAAAACTTCTGACTATACGGCGATGATCGCGGACCTGGCGCCAGAGCTGTCCGGGCATGATGCCGCAACCGAACTCTCAGCCTCGAAATTGCCGCAGCTTAAGCGCGTCATCTGCATGGGCGAAAATGCGCCAAACGGCATGCTAACCTTCGACGATTTGGTCGCCATGGGCGATAGCGTTGACGTCGCGGATTTGGATGCGGTCACGGCGACTTTGGATCGGAATGAGCCGATCAATATTCAGTTCACATCCGGCACCACGGGCCAGCCTAAGGGCGCTACGCTTACGCATCGCAATATTGTCAACAACGCCCATTTCACCACGGCGGCGATGGAATTTACGGAAGCGGACCGGTTGTGCATTCCGGTGCCATTTTACCACTGCTTCGGCATGGTGATGGGTACGCTTGGCTGCGTCACCAAAGGGGCTGCCATGGTCGTGCCGGGCGAAGGCTTTGAGCCCGAAGCGACAATGCAAGCCGTGTCAGACGCCAAATGCACCGCGCTCTATGGCGTGCCGACGATGTTCGTGGCCGAACTCGATCTCGACCTTTCGCACTACGATCTATCGGCGCTCCGCACGGGCATCATGGCTGGCGCGCCTTGTCCGATTGAGGTGATGCGACAGGTCCAAGGCGTCATGAATATGAGTGACGTCACCATCGCTTACGGCATGACGGAAACCAGCCCCGTATCCTTCCAAAGTAATGTGGATGACCCGCTGGAGAAGCGTGTCACGTCAGTTGGCCGCGTGCATCCCCATGTGGAAGTGAAAATCGTCGACGATGACGGCGCGGAAGTTGGGATTGGCGAACAAGGCGAGCTTTGTACACGCGGTTACAGCGTTATGCTGCGCTATTGGGGCGATGAAGAGCAGACAGCGGCATCCATTGACGCCGACGGCTGGATGAAAACCGGCGACCTCGCGACCATTGATGCCGAGGGCTTCTGCAACATTACAGGCCGCGTCAAAGACATGATCGTGCGCGGCGGCGAGAACATCTACCCGCGTGAGATCGAAGAATATCTCTACAATCATCCTGCCGTCAGCCAGGTGCAGGTGTTCGGCGTGCCGGATGACCGCTTCGGCGAAATAAGTGCGGTATGGATCATCAAGAAGCCGGAGGTAGATGTTAGCGAGAGCGACATCATCGATTTCTGCAAAGGCCAGATCGCCCATTACAAAGTTCCAGCGCTCGTCCGTTTCGTAGACGAAATCCCGATGACTGTGACCGGCAAACCGCAGAAGTTCGTTATGCGGGACATGATGATGGAAGAGCTGGGGATTGAGGCGGCGAAGACGGCTTAGGCTTTCTCCTAGCCACTGGCTTCCACCCTCTCCCTGATCCCTCTCCCTCCATTGGAGGGAGAGGGGACCCTGATAGGCGCCGCCTTATTTCTTGTTGAACCCTCGCCCCCGCCGGGGGGAGAGGGTAGGGTGAGAGGGGCGCCTGCGGGTTACAGCCAATCTCTAACTCACACAAATCAGCGTTTTTCGTTCGTATCAGCCGAAATCCCCGCAAACATCACGTCCAAGATAGCGCGAAGCTCCGGCAAGATTGTGCTGCGGTCCATCCAATGGGCGAGGGTCATGGGCATCCAAAAGGCTTTGAGCGCATTCAGGAGCGCTGCCGCCGTCGGTTCCGGATCAAGCGCTTTTAGGTGACCGGAAGCGGCTCCGTTAGCAATCTCGCGGGCCAGGCGTTCGCGTTTCCAGCGGATATGCTCGTTCAGCATGGCGAGGCCATCACCATCCTCGCAGACGAATTCAGCGAGCTCGACAATCTTCGGCGTCCGCTCCAGCTCGTCCACCAAATGCGCGACGCCGGTTTCGATGAAGATGCGGATGCGGGTTTCAGGGTCATCGCCAGCTTTCATCAAGGCCAAGTCCATCGCGGCCTCAATTAGATCGAAATAGCCGCGCACAACCGCGACGCCAATCCCCTGCTTGTTCTTGAAGAACCGGTACAGATTGCCGGGCGACATCTCACATCGCGCTGCGATATCGCCGATATTGGTTTTTTGAAAGCCGTAATGCGCGAAGAGATCAAGCGCATGGCGGCAAATCTCGGCGCGGGTGGCGGTGGCCTGTGCATCGGGAGACATAGCGTTCATCGGATCACGCGCTGCCAAAGAAATAGGTGAGCTTCAGACGCAAATAGGAATCCTGTTCTAGCGAGGACGCAAGGCTTTTGTCATCAGTATCGAGAAAAGCCTGGCCTTCAATTCCAAGCGTCATGTCATCGAAGACGCGCCGGCTCGCCTCAAGGCGGAGACTGGCTTCCGCACTCTGGGCGTCGATGGCGCTGGTCAGCAGCAGGGTTGAATCGGCTGGATCATTCAAAGCCAGCCGTGCGCCGAGGATCAAATCATTCTGGAAGATTGTAGTTGCGTCAGCGAAGCGGCTATCGAGCGCGTATTCGACGATCAGGCCGAGATCGATATTGTCGCCGTCGATGGCGTAGAGTGTATGCTCAAGCCCGCCGGTCGCCGCCGCAAAATCCTCATTTTTGAAATCGCGGTTTTTCTGGTTGATGCGGCCAATGCCTTCAAATTTCCAAAGCGTTGCGCCAGAGGTGTATTGCGCATCGACGCCAACTTGGCCGATGAGCTCATAAAAAGGTCGAAGCGCGCCGCCCTGAAATACGAAGGAAGGGTCGCGGCCGAGACCGTAGAATGCGGATACGCCTAAATCTACGTCACCGAATACGCCAGCGAAGCGGAGGGCGGCGGCAGGCGTCCATTCCTCTGCGTCTGTATCGTAGATTGGCTTATCGGTATCGACGGGGAGGGCGGCGCGCAGCCGCCCGTCCTCGCCAGCAAACGTGCGTTCGCGGAAATACGGCATGAAGAACGCGGAAAACTCGCCCGCATCGCCGAGATACGCGACACGGATCATGGGTTGGCCCAACCGGTCCTCATCATCCAGGTCCTCGACCTGGTCCGTCTGGTTGATGATATCGACCAGATGCACGGCTTCCGTTTTGCCCCAGAAGACAGTATCGGCGCCGACCGTCGCGGACCACGGGCCGCTGATGTAGTCGACTTTGAGTTCGCGAATATCGGCGTGGGTGCGTTCATCATCCGCTTCGTCAAACCGGGCGAAGGGTGTGAACTTGAAGGCGATATCGCCATCATTCCATTCCAGCAGCAGCGTCGCTTTACCGGCAATGGATGCTGAATGCCTGTCCTGCCCGGCAAATTGCGGCGCTTCTGCGAAACCAGTCGCCTCAAGCTCAATCTCGCCGAAAATCTCCTGATGATCAGGCGCTTCGGCAAGCGCTGGGACGCTGGAGATTGTCAGCGCCGCCACCGCGATTGCGTGGACGAACCGCATTACCGCGCCAGGCGCTTCAGGCGGTTTGCATCAAAGTCCGACTCGTTCAAGCCATTGCCAAACTTGTAGTTTGTCCAGAGCAGGTCTGTCGATTTGCCGGTTTGCTTGTTCTGCATGTTCATCTTGCCTGCCCGCCAGTATTTGCCGAGATACTGCTGATAGCCGGTGAAGGTCAGTTGTTTTTCAAGGTCGCCGCGGCGGTTGAAGAACTGGATGGTCTGCAAGCGGTATTCAGCGGTATCCGTCCACGCAATGCGCATGGAATAGCCTGATTTCTTGTTCTTCGGATAGCTCTCGGTAACATGGCAGGTCAGCGCCGTATCGGTCGGGCAGGGCTCATCACGGAGCCATTTGTAGTCATAATCCGCGACTTCCTGGCTGCCGAGGTCCTCGTATGAGAATTCCGATGACACAAACTTGCCGGTGCGGTTGGACGACGAGATACGCTTCACGCGCTTCACGGCAGGCAGATAGAGCCACTGGTTATCGTCGTTCGGTTCAATATTGGCGTGGGTCAGAAGCGCTGTACCGCGAATGTCGCGGGGTTTGCGGAAAACGATCACGCCCAGGTCGCCGACAGATGTCGCAGGCCGCTCGCGGGTCATGTTGTCGAATACGCGGCGGCTCTCACGGCCTTGCTTGTCGCGCAGAGCCATCTCGCCGTTGGCGGTAAAGTCGCCGAAGCCAAGGTCGCGCTCGTCTGATTCAACGGCGATGGCGAGGCCTTTTTCTTCAGCCGTCTCAGCTTTTGCGGCGTCCGGCCAGAACACGGCCCCGGCCAGGATAATCGCTGTGAGGGACGCGGCGGCGGCAGGTTTGATCATAGGTTTTCTCCGGTGTTCCAGCCAAATCAAGAGGGAGGGGAGGAGGAGGAAGTCGGCGACGAGCGCCAGGGTAATCGTAATCGCGGTCAATTTCGCCATGTCGCCATTTACGGCAAACCCGGATTGGGCCAGCACCGCGAAACCGCCGACGAGGCCAAGCGTCGTTACGAACATCGCCATGCCGACGGATTTGAACGCATGGCGCACGCCATCTTCAGCGCTCGCGCCGCGTTTTCGGGCTTCAGTGTATTTGGATAGAAAATGCACCGTGTCATCCACGACTATGCCCAGCGTCGCGGCCAGCACCACCGCAATCGCCAATGTGACTGCGCCGACGCCATAACCCCAGATGCCAAACGCCATGACGGCTGGAATGATATTGGGGATCAAGCTCACCAGCCCGATCTTCAAATTCCAAAGCGCGATGGTTATGATGCCGGATATGAGGATAAGCGCGATCAATGTGCCAGACAGCATCGCCCGCACATCTCGATAGGAAATCAAGTTGAACACATGGACGACCCCGGTGGGCGTCACCAGTTTCACCGCCGGGTTCTCGGATTTCCAGCCTGCTTGGATGACGGGCGCGTTGGCGTTCAGCCAGTCCCCAGCGCGGAGTGTTAGGTCGCGCATGACGGCTGTCGTGACGTTCGCCATCAAAACTGTGACGCGCATGGTGCGGCGGTCGACGTCGATCCGGTCCGTCAAATCCATGCCGTAGCCGATGCTAAGCTCGTAGAGGAACAGATATTGGCTGGCTTCCTCACGGTTATCAGGGATCCGGTAGTAGGTAGGATCATCCGCGTGCATGTTCATGTTCAGGCGCTTGATTGTGTCCGTCAGGCTGGCTGCGAACGTCACTTCCGGTTGCTCGCGCAGCCAATCTGTGAAGGCGGAGACTTCTTTCAGGAAGTCTGGATTGTTGACGCCTTGCGCCTCACCCGATGGCAACGGGAATTCAATACCGCTGACGCCGGTCAGCCGCTCTTCAATGAAATCTGCATCCTGGCGGAATTCATAGCGCTCATCGAAATAACGAAGGAAATCATCCTCCAGCCGAATTTGCGAGATGCCGACCGCAAGGCCAACCACCAGGAGCGCCGTTCCTGGCAGTAGCAGCGTGCGCTTGGCGATCACAAACTCAGCCAGCCGGGCCATGAGCTTACTGGCGCTGGCTTGGGTGGTGCGGCGACCGATGGGCAGCAGCGTCACCAGAGCCGGCAGCAGCGTCAGCGTGTAGACCATCGCCGCCAGAACGCCGATGCCGACAACATTGCCAAGCTGGCGGAAGGGCGGGGAGATCGAGAAGTTCAGGCAGAAAAAGCCGATGGAGGTTGTCACACAGGCGATAACAATCACGCCCATGTGGTCTTCCAGTGCTTTGATCGCCCATTGCTTTCGATCCGCCGTTTCCAGCATCGTTTGCCGACAGGACGACAGGATATGCACGGCTGATGCGACCGCCAGCGTCATGATGTAGAGCGGCGCAAGCACCGTGACGGAATTCAGCGGCAGCCCCATCCACCCAAGCGCGCCAAGCCCGCCGAGCGCAGACAAGGTCATCACAATCGACACGCTAAGCGTGCCAAATATGGAGCGGAGCGCCAAGCCGACGATAACGAGGATCACTACGAACATCGGCCCAAGCAGATTCTTACTATCGGCTTGGCCAGAGACGGAGAATTGATTGTTGATCATAACGGCACCGCTAAACCGGATGTCAATGAAGGGATATGCGGCTTCAAGTTCGGCCCGCATTTCTTTGGCGGCGGCGACGATCGACGGGACCTCAGTCGTGGGGTCTTTTTGCGGCAAGGTGAAACGGACGGAAACTTGGGTGACGTCCATCGCTTTTGGCGCCATCAGGTCGACAATCTCGACGCGGTTCAGCGCCACGTCCTTGGCGGCGGCGGCTTCCTCGGCTGAGACAGTCGCCGGGTTCTCCACCAGATCTCGGACGACCATGTCGTCGCCTTCGGCATATGTATGCTGGAAGTTGGTAATAGAATCGACCCGGCGCACGAACGGCAAGCGCCACGCTTTATCCGTGATCTCGCCAATCACGCCCAAAACCTTCGGATCAAACACATCGCCGCCTTTCGGTACGACGACGATCATCAGATTGTCGTCTTTGGCGAAGGTCTGCTCGAACCGGTCCAGCGCCTGCCGGTCTGGGTTCTCAGGTGCGAAGAAGACGCGGGCGTTCGGGTCTAGCGGCCAGATTTGATCAATGCGGGCAACGGAGATGGCGACCAGCGCTACCGTCAACACGACCCAAAGCCAGCGGGCCGAAACGATGAACCGCGCAGCGCGGACTGCAAGGGAGGCGCTTTTTCTGGCGGCAGTTCTATCTGGGTTCGAGCTCATGGCATCGCCTTGTGTGAATAATGAACACTTAAAAATTTTTTAATTATTCAGCATTCAGAGTCAAGCGGAGCTTTTCGAGTTTCTGCAAGATGCCGCCTTTCGCTCGCCCAATTTGGCCGCGTATACTGTTGCAATGTGTGCGTGTGCGGAGTTCTCCTGCCTGATGCGATCTGGCAGCTGCTATAGTTCTTTGACTTGTCGATCCTGTGCCCACGTGGGGCGCGGATAGGCATGGAGTCGACGTCAACAGATGCATCGGAATCCCTAAAGCCGGACGCTTTGGCCAGTCCTAAAGCGCCGATTCGACGCAGAGTGTTCGTTGCGCCTGACAGAGCAGTTGCCGGCCTGACGGCCTGTTATTGGTTGTTGGCGTTGATCTTCGCGACGGGCTTTGAAACGCGGGGCATCGTCAATGGGGCAGAACCTGGCTGGGCGCTTGCACTGATCGCCGGTTATATTGTGCTCGTGCTGGTTCTGGCCGTTGTATTGGCGCGACGCGGCGGCGCGCAGTCCGGCGCATCGATGCCGCCGCGCCGATTGGAGCGAGCGATTCGAAACCGCGCCCGTACGCTCGGCGCGTCCCGTAGCCTAAAAACGTTCATTCTCGCGGACACAGATGGTCCGGCGGACGCCTATTGCATCGGCCTTGGGCGGGCGTCGGCGGTCTATATTTCCGCCAAATTGGCAGCGGATTGGGATGCCGCGGATGGCGCGAACCAGAAAGCCGCATCAGTCATGCTCGACCGGGCGCTGATTGATGCTGCGACGGGCGGGCGCGCAACGCTTTCAATCGCGACGGCTTGCTGGATCATCGCGCTCCTGTTCCTGCCGTTGAAATTCTTGCTGCTCGCCCTCATCGGGCCAATACAAATGGTAATGCGCGGGCCGGACTTTCTGGCGCTGTCCAGCGGCGCCGATGCGTTCGCCTATCTAGTGGCGCATTTTGTGATGGCGGGCATGCTGTTTGCGATGTACCGCCGCATCGTGCAGCGCCGCATCAAGTTTCTTGATGGCGCCGCTGTTGGGGTGTCGCCAGACAAGGAGGGCGCGCGAGCTGCGCTCATCAGCCAATTAGAGCAATGGCGATATGGTTTGCATGGCCGGAACTTGGTGCGGCCAAGACGACGTACCAGGACAGCGGCCATCAATGCAGGCGGTGTCAAAGCGCCGGGCGCGCTGTCGATTGCTCTGATTCTGATGGCGCTTTTCGCCCTGCTACAGACCGCCGTCGCCGGATCGAAATTTACTATCGCCGGAGACGCCATCGGAGCATTCTCCGCCATCGCGCTGATCGCGCTGAGCTTTCTCTTTGCGACAATGATGACGGAGGGTGAATATACCGGCTTCCGGCCTCTCCGCATGATCATCTATGCAACAGTGATTGCTGGCGGTCTTGCTGCAGCGGTATGGCTGCTATTCCCGGTGACTGGCCCGGCCTTCGATCCTGACGGCCTGGATGCGCTGCGGGAAGCGGCGCGCCTGGAAATCGTCATGCTGATCCTCTCGGCTCCTGTCACGATCCTGGCGCTATTCCTTGGCCAAATAGTATCGCAACGGTTTTTTCAGGCGGAGCTTGGGTCTCTGGAGGGCCGGATTGTCTCTGCAGGCGCTGGGGCCGTGGCTGCCGGTTTCATTCTCTGGGCAGTGATGCTGGCCTGCTGGCATCCGCACCAAAATTATCTTGAAGCGCGCTTCGAGGCCTATGACGCATACCTGGTTCAGGAAGCTGAGGCGTTCAACGGTGTTGGCATTACAGCGAAGGAATGGCTTGATTCAAAGCGTTTGGCCGCGCGCGCGATGGCTGATAAAGGGGCGTTTCATCCGCCGCTCAGCCTGATCATGCTGTGGCAATCGCCGATTCAGGTTGAGCCATGAGGTATTGGGCCCTGAAGTATTGGGCATGCGCATTGGCGCTGGCCGTTTGCATAGGCTTGCCGGGGCCAGCGGATGCGGCTGAACGGAAGGCCGTTTGCTATGCGCTCGGCAAAGTGTTCGATAATCCCCGCCTGCAGCGCAGCTTGCCGGAAGACAAAGAGCAGCCTGCGCCGCCCGGCACGACGCTGCCTGTCTGCAACATTGCCGATAAAGAGCCCGAAGCCCCCGTCGCCAAGAAGCCGCCCGGCGCGCTGTTTGCGCCAGGGCAGTTGGGGCCAAGCTTCCGGCTGATGTTCTGGGTCATTGTCGTCAGCCTCGCCGGATTGATGCTATTTCCGCTGATCTCCGGCGGCGGCCTTCGCTTGTTCCGAGAGCGCGCAATTGCGCCGACGCTCAAGACCGCGGCAGAAGTCGAGGCGGCGTTGGCGGAAGCTGCGCTCAGCAAAGATCCAGCGGCTGCGGCGATGCAGCTGGCGGAAGATGGTTTATTGGTCGAAGCCGTGCGCCTGCTCGTCGCGGCGTCGATTGAGCGAATGCGCGCCGCTGGCCGCCGCATCCGCCCCGACGCCACGAACCGCGAAATTCTGCGCGGGTTGAGGCGCACTCAAGACTTGGCCTTTCCATTTGGCGTGATCGTCAGCGTTGAGGAGCGGGCGCTTTGGCGTGATGAAGTCATCGCGATTGATGACATCGTGAGCTGTGCTGAAGCATTCGGCAGGCTGGAAGCGGCATTGGCGCCGCAGCCGAAACCGGCGGAAGCCGGGGAGGCGGCATGATGGAGCAGGTTGAAGCTAAAGAAGGCGGGTTCCGCCGCCGCCCGCTGATCGCCATGATCGCGCTCGCAGCGATTCTTGCGACGTATCTCCTGTATTCGGACCTACAAACCAGCGGCAAAAGCGACCAACTTCCGCGCGCCGCCACCTCCAAATCCGTCTCGGCGCTCGGCCTCTCCGCGTTTGCGGAGTTGCTGGAACGGCTGCGCTATCGCGTCGTTCGAACGCGCCTTAGGGAATCATGGGCAAGCTATGCGGGCCAGACTGTCGTGCTCTCAGGCTTCGAAGATCGTGACGAACTGTCCGGCGCTTTGGACCGCTTCGACAAAGCCAAAGCCATCCTGATCGTTGCGCCGAAGCGAAAGGTTGTGAAAGCGCTTAGGGAGGACCGCTACATCTTTGAAACGCAGCCGCTCGACCCTGGCGATGTCGCCAGGACGCTGCATGCGGCGGATAGTAGGCTCGGCGTAAATGCAGTCACTACAACGGGATGGCTGACGCGAACTGATCTTGGCGCGCTTCCTGCGATGGGCGAAATGCAGCTTATCAACAAGTATAATGGCCGCGCGCTTGTCACGATCGTTGACCCTGGCAAACCCTTTGATATCCACCATGCCTTAGTGTTGGAGTTGCGCCAGTCTAACCCCCGCATTCTAGTCCTTTCAGACCCTGACCCCGTCGCCAATCATGGCATTGGCAAGGGCGAGAATGCGCTTTTCGCGGTTGAGCTGATCGAGCACCTGGCTGGCGACGACCGGCGGATCGTGTTTGACGAAGCTTTTGCCGGGGCGGCTGTGGGCCCGTCCGCCTTCGCCCGCTTGTTCGAGCTGCCATGGCTCGCGCTGACGCTGAGCTTCGGCGCGCTCGTGGTGGTGATCGGCTTTGCCGCGCTGAACCGCTTTGGCGCACCGAAGGAAGATGCGGCGGGCGTGGCGGCGGGCAGGGCGTCTTTGATTGGGGCTACGGCCCGGCTGAACCTGTTCGAGGATAGCGGTCGCGCGGCCCTTGCCCGATACATGCGCCATAGCCTGCGGACAGTCGCCGCCGGGCGCCGAGCGGCAGGAAGCAGCGACCCCGAACGTGTCGCCTGGCTCGACAAGCGCTCTGGCGCTGGTCCCAAAGCCGCAGATTTGAAACATAACGCCGACGCGCTGGCCAAATCGGCTGCGAGCGAGCCTGGCGCGATCTTAGACCAAGCCAAACGTATCTACGATTGGCGGACGGAGATGTTGAATGAGCGAGACTGATATCACCAAGCTGCGGGACCGGATCCAAGAGGAGGTCGGCAATGTTATCGTCGATCAGGAGGAAGCAGTTGATCTTCTGTTCGCAGCACTGCTGACCGGCGGCAACGTGCTGCTGGAAGGCCCGCCCGGAACCGCCAAGACGTTGCTGGGACGGGCCTTCGCCGCCGCACTCTCGCTGGACTTTGGCCGCATCCAGTTCACGCCGGACCTGATGCCGGGCGACGTGCTGGGCATGAACTTGTTCAATTTTGAGGCCAATAAGTTCATCTTCTCGCCAGGCCCGATCTTCACCGAAATCTTGCTCGCAGACGAAGTGAACCGCACGCCGCCGAAAACCCAGGCCGCATTGCTGGAAGCGATGAATGAGCGAACCGTCACCATTGATGGCGAAGTGCGTGCGCTATCAGACGCATTTATGGTCATCGCCACGCAAAACCCGATTGAGCAACAGGGCACATACCCACTGCCTGAGGCGCAGTTAGATCGTTTCTTATTCAAGCACTTGATTGATTATCCGGATCTTGAATCAGAGCGTGATATTGTCCGTATGGCGACCGGAACAATGCGCCATGCGGACAAGATCAAGGACATCATTCCGGTTGCAAACTTGGAGATGATCAAGGCGGCGCGGCAGACCGTGCGTCAGACCGTCATTAACGACGAAATCGTGGCCTATGCCGTCGATCTGGCGCGGGCGACACGGGACCATGTGGCGCTGGATGTTGGCGTCTCGCCGCGTGCGGCTGCGATGCTGGCATCTGCCGCCCGCGCCTATGCGGTGCTTGATGGGCGAGACTATGTGGTGCCGGACGATGTGAAAATGCTGGCCGTACCTGTGCTTCGCCATCGCATTATCCTAACGCCCGGCGCTGAAATTGATGGGCAAACAGCCGATAGCGCTGTCGCAGAGGTCATCGCCTCCGTGAACCCGCCGCGCTGACGCTTCGCTGATGATCCGCCCAACGCCCCGATTGATCTTACTGACCGGCCTTGCCGCCCCATTGGCCGCATTGTTGATCGTGATCGACCCGGATTTCTGGGTGGGAGCGGCCGGATATCTCGCGGCCTTGGCGGCTGCAGTGCTGGCGGACCAAGTGTCCTCGCCGAGTGTTCGTTCCGTCGCGATTGCACATGAAGCGCCAGATAAGCTCTTTATGGCGGACCAAGGCGTTCTCGAATTTCAGCTGGCGTTTCCAAATGGAAACAGAAGTTTACCAGTTGAAGCTCTTGTGGATGCTGATGATTGTCTGGAAGATATTCCAGCAATGGAGATCGCGCTCGACGATGACAGCCAAGGCGCGCTGGCGTTTCCGCTGATCCCCAAACGCCGGGGCGAGATGCGGATCAACCGGCTCTGGTTGCGCTGGCGAGGACCGCTCGGGCTGATCACGAAAGTCAGGCGGGATGAGCTTGATATCGTCTGTCAGGCCATCCCGAACCTGCCTGCCGTGAAGCGCGCGGCGATCCAACTGGCGCGGCGGGCGGCGGTGCATGGCGTCAAACCGCAAATGGCGGCGGGGGACGGGCTGGAGTTTGATGCGCTCCGGGAGCATCAGCCCGGCATGGATACGCGCGGGATTGATTGGAAACAGTCAGCCCGGCACCGGAAATTGCTTTGTAAGGAATTCAAGGCTGAGCGGAACCACAACATCATCCTGGCGCTCGATACCGGCCAATTGATGCGGGAGCCGATTGAAGGCGCGCCAAAGCTGGACCACGCGATCAACGCAGGCCTCGTGCTCGCGTACCAGGCGCTGAGCGAGGGCGATATCGTCAGCGTGTATGGCTTTGACCGTAAACCGGGCGGCTTAATGCGAGCCCATGGCGGCCCGCGCTCGTTCCCTCAGGTACTGGAAGCAATGAACCGGCTGGATTATGCGGCAGACGAAACCAACTATACCCACGGCCTTGGCGCCCTGATGGCGGGGCTTCGGCAACGGTCTATCATCGTCGTGATGACGGACATCCTGGATACCGTTTCCGCTGAGCTTATGATCCGCAACCTAGAGCGTATGGCCCGCGAGCATGTGCTGGTCTTCGTCGCCTTGCGGGAACCCTGGATGGAAGCAGCGGTAAGGCGGCGCCCGGAGACAGTCCAAGACATGGCGGAGATTGTCGTCACGATGGAGCTTGATGACGAACGGGCTACTGTCCTAAAGCGACTTTCGCGCCTGGGCATTGATCCAATAGATGTGGCGCCGCATGAACTTAGCACTGCTCTCTTGAACAGATATCTCAAGGTGAAGCAGCGCGCGATGGTGGAGCTCGCCTGATCTATGGCAGACGGTCAAATCCATTCAGCAGAGTTCCGGCGGACGCGGGAGGAGTCCTGGCGCCGCTTGGAAGACCTGCTCGGCCGCATTGGCGACCGGGAGCGTGCGCTCAGCCAGGAAGAACTCTCGGAGCTGCCGCAGCTTTATCGCACAACGCTATCCTCCCTATCCGTTGCGCGGAACTATGTGCTGGATCAGCGGCTGATCGCCTATTTAGAGGCGCTTTGTCTGCGCGCTTATGTGGTGGTCTACGCGCCCCGCGAGCGGCTCGGTGGGTTGGTGGCGAAAGGTCTATCGAGCGGCTTCCCAAGGGCGATCTGCGCTGCAGGCGTAGAACTCGTGCTGTCGCTGCTTTGCATGACAGTCGGGCTTGTCGCAGGTTGGGCGATGGTCGCGACCGACCCTGAACTTTATTACAGCATCATCCCTGAGGCGCTGGCGGGCGGGCGCGGGCCTGATCAGACCACGGAACTGATGGCCAAATCGCTTGAGGGCGGGGTGGAGACGGCGGCTGCCGCCCAATCCTTCGTGTTGCAGCTTGCCAGCCACAACGCGGGCATTGCGTTGCTGGCGGCGGGGCTTGGCATCGCGTTTGGCCTGCCGACGATATTGCTGCTGGCCTATAACGGTGCAATCCTGGGCGCGATGCTGGCGGCTTTTGATGTCCATGGGCTGCTCATCCCGTTCATCGCCTGGCTGAGCGTCCACGGCGTGACGGAGCTTGGCGCCATCATCATCGCGGGCGCTGGCGGATTGGCGATTGCGCGCGGATTGCTGTTTCCACGCAATGATGAAACGCGGATGGCGGCGGCGCGGCGACACGGCATGCATGGCGGGTTTCTGGCGGCCGGCGCGTTCGCGATGTTGTTTGTGGCGGCGATTTTCGAAGGCGTATTCCGACAGGCGATTGAACCGACATGGGCGCGGTTTCTGTTCGCAGGCGTGACGGCGGCTTTCTGGCTCTGGTACTTCAGTCGGGGCCGGGCAGCGCGGAGGGCCCGCCCAAATGGCTGATGCGCCCCAATCCTCTGCCGATGCAACGGACCCAGGCTCAACGCCGCGACAGCCCGGTGGGCGCGTTCCGATCAGCGGAACCAAGCCGCAAACACGGGCGCGCGATATCATAACGCCGGAAGGTATTCGCCTCAGGGTCTCGATCGCAGATTACAGCACGCGTATGGCGGCGGCGCTGATTGACTGCATTATTGTGTACGGCGCGATTATTGTCGTGGCGCTGCTGGCGCTCTTTGCTGATATGCGGAGCGGGGTGGTTTGGTCCTATTTCGGCTTTTTCGCCTTCCTCGCTCGCACGCTGTATTTCCCCTATTTCGAGCTTGTGATGAACGGGCGCACGCCTGGCAAGCGCGCCGTCGGTATCCGCGTTATCGGGCGGAATGGCGAGCCGTTGGCGGCGTCATCGGTCCTGGCGCGCAACCTCGCGCGGGAGGTTGAGATGTGGCTCCCACTCACATTCATGATGATGAGCAGCGGTGGCGATTCGCTTGTGAGCCTGCTGACTTTAGCTTGGGTCATTTGCTTCGCCATTATCCCGCTCTTCAGCGCCGAACGGATGCGCGCCGGTGACGTGCTTGCTGGCACCTGGGTCATCGTTGACCCGAAAGCCGTACTGGAGCGTGACCTGTTGGATGATAGCGCTGCGCCTATCAGGCCAGCGGTCGCCCCGACACCGGCCAAGCTGGTTGTCCCGGATGGCGCGGCCCCCGAGACCCCGGGCGTCGCCAGTGAAGCGCCAGCTCCGATAGGCGCGCCCGAGCCATCGCCAGAGATCGAACCTGATGATGAGCCGGTTGTCACCTTTACGCCAGCCCAACTAGACGCCTACGGCGCTGCGGAACTCAACACCCTTGCGGATTTGCTCTATGCCGAGGGGCCGGGCCTCGACGAGAAGTTCGAAGCTGTCGCTGCCGCCATCGCTAAAAAAATCGACCATGATCGTATGTATGGCAATGAACTTATTGATGACGCAGAGTTTTTAGAGGCCTATTACCGGGCTGCGCGGGCAAAGATGGAAAAAGATGCCCAATGGGGCCGCTTGCGCCAGGATAAGTTTGACAAGACCCGCGGCCGCAAACCCAAGACGCATGATTCGGAAGGTGAATAACATTACGGAAAACATTGATATGACACGTGATATAGACGAAATCTTAGATGAAGTTGTCAACGGTTCGCTGGACCCGTCGATGTCTGTGCCAGGCGTCGTAGCGATCGCGGCAGACAGCGATGGCGTGATCTATGAAGGCGCTGTCGGTGAGCGCCGCCAGGGCTCTGGCGAGGTCATGCGCCAGGATCAAGTGCTCTGGATCCATTCCATGACTAAGCCGATCACAGGCGCCGCCTGCATGCAGCTCGTTGAGCAAGGCCGTATCGGTTTAGACGACGATTGCGGCGCGCTGGTTCCAGCGTTGAAATCGCCTGATGTGCTGGAAGGCTTCGATAAGCAAGGCCAGCCGATCTTGCGCCCAGCCAATGGCGTTATCACACTGCGGAACCTACTGACGCATACATCTGGCTATGTCTATGACATGTGGAATGCCGATCAACGGGCATGGATGAAGGCGAGCGATGTCAAACGCGACGACATCTTTGGCGAATTCGCTAACCGTCCGCCCTTAGCGTTTGACCCTGGTACGCGTTGGCAATACGGCGTCGGGATTGACTGGGCCGGCAAGGTCGTCGAGGCCATCACGGGCGAAACGCTGAATGACTATGTGCAGGCGAATATTTTGCAGCCGCTTGGTATGGCCTCCACTGGCTATCTGCTGACGGATGAGTTGCGTGCGCGATTGGGTGGCGTGCATCAACGCGGCGAGGATGGCGTCGTCGTGGCGGTCGATTTTGAGCCGCCGCAGAACCCGGCGCATTTCAATGGCGGCGGCGGCATGTTTTCGACCGCGCCCGACTACTCCCGTTTCATGCGGATGATCCTGAATGATGGCAGCCTGGATGGCGCTGAAATCTTAAAGCCTGAGACCGTTGCGATCATGGGCCAGAATCATATCGGCGATGTGTTGGTCGAGAAGCTGGCGACGTGCATGCCGCATCTCACGAATGACGCGGAATTCTATCCGGGTATGGCGAAGAAGTGGGGCCTGTCCTTTATGATCAACCAGCAGGATGTTCCCGGCGCCCGCCGCGCTGGATCGCTTGCCTGGGCTGGGCTCAGGAACTCCTACTTCTGGATTGATCCGAAATCAGACCTATGCGGCGCCATCTTTACGCAGCAATTTCCGTTTGCTGATCCCGGCGTTTTGGGCCTGCTAGACCGGTTTGAGCGGGCCATATACGCCAAAGCGGGCAAAAACGATTAGGGCGCGCAAGAAGCGGGTGGTTTGGCCGCGCCTTCGCCGCCATTCTAAGCTCCAACACGACGAAGGAGCATTCAGATGACTGATGGTGAAGCCTACCCGAAGATCGCAGCCGCCATGGCGGCCATCGCAGATATGCGGGCGGAACAGCCGGACCTGGATTGGGTCGCGGCGGAAGCCGGTATGTCGCCCGCGCATTTCCAGCGTGTCTTCAAGCGCTGGGTCGGGTTGAGTCCAAAGAAGTTTCTCCAACACCTGACACTGGACTACGCCAAGGCGCGTTTGGCGGAAAGCCAGAGCGTTCTAGATGCGGCTCTGGATTCAGGTCTGTCTGGCCCTGGCAGACTGCACGACCTTTTCGTCGTGCATGAAGCTATGACGCCTGGCGACTACAAGCGCCGGGGCGAGGGGCTTGCGATGCGCTGGGGCTGGGCGCCATCGCCATTTGGCCAGGCGCTGTTGTTCATGACAGACCGTGGCCTCGCGGGCCTGGCGTTTGCGGAACCGGGCGCCGCCCGGGAGCAAGCAGACGTTCTGGCGAACATGCAGGGACGGTGGCCTGCTGCTGATTTCGTTGAGGATGAGGACGCCGCTAAAGCGATGGCGACAAGCATCTTCCAGGAAGCAGGGGTTGCCGCGCCGCTGCCACTCTGCCTAATCGGGACGCCATTTCAATTCAAGGTCTGGCGTGCCTTGCTAGAAATTCCGGGCGGGCACCTGGCAACATATGGCGATGTCGCGCGACTAACCGGCCAACCAAAGGCGGCGCGCGCAGTTGGAGCTGCGATTGGGCGGAACCCGATCAGTTGGATCATTCCCTGCCATCGCGCAATCCTGAGCAACGGATATGTGCGGAATTACGAATGGGGCATTCCGCGCAAACTCGCCATGATCGGCTGGGAGGCGGCGCAGCGCGACGCGACGCACCCTGCCCATGCTGCAGCATAGCGCTGGTTAGGCTGACTTCGCGGCGTGTGCTGCTGGGCGCGTCACGGGCATATAGGCGCCGCGCGCGTCCTCGATTGGCATGAATGCGTTCGATACGCCCGTGATGGTCTCCGCGCCGCCAAGATAGAGCGCGCCGTCCGGCTGGATGGCTTGGCTCAATTGGTTCATCACCCGCCGCCGGCCATCCGTATCGAAATAGATCAATACGTTCCGGCAGAAAATCACATCAAACTGGCCGAGGGTTGAGAGGTCGCCGAGGAGATTGGCGCGCTCAAATCTCACGTCCTCGCGGAGCGCAGGCTTCACGCGCCAATGGTCGCCAACTTTGTCGAAATGCGTGACGAGTTGCTTGATCGGCAATCCGCGTTGAACCTCAAATTGGCTTTAAATGCCTGTCTTCGCGCGCGTGATTGCTTGATGAGAGATGTCTGTGCCAAGCAGGTTGATGCGCCAGCCGGCAAGCTCAGCCGCGCATGCGCTCAAAATCATTGCAAGCGAATAGGCTTCCTGGCCGGTCGACGCCGCTGCAGACCAAATTTGGAGCCGTTTAGTATCCCGCCGCGCTTCAATGAGCCTCGGCAATGTTTCTTTGGCGAAATGGGTGAAGGGATGCCTATCCCGGAAGAAATAGGTCTCGTTTGTAACCATTGCGTCGATGATGGATGTGATTGCTTGCCGCGACCCGGTCGCCATGACATTCGCAATTAAGTCGTCAATGTCCTCGCGTCCAAATTGCCGTGCGACCGGGGCCAGGCGGCTTTCCGCCAGATAGGTTTTATATGTATCCAGCACGAGACCGCATTCCCGGCGGAGCAGCGCTGCCAAGAATTGAAAATGCTCAGGCGACATGGCGGCGCCTCCCGCGGCTGATCTCAACGAGCCGATCCGCCATTTGCCGGACGGGAATAATTTCGTGCGCCAGACCAGCGGCGGCGACAGCCCCAGGCATGCCCCAGACCGCACTGGAGGCCTCATCTTGAACGATCACACGGCTGCCTGCCGCTGCAGCTGCCTCGACGCCACGCAGGCCATCTTTGCCCATGCCCGTGAGGATGACTGTCAGCAATTTGGATCCGTAAATTTCTGCGAGCGACATCAGCATTGGATCAACTGAGGGGCGGCAGAAATTTACCAATGGGCCGTCACTGAGCATCAGGCGCACCGCGCCGTGCTTATCCGCGACTTTCATGTGTTTGTCGCCTGGCGCCAGATAGATGCGGCCCGATTCTACCACTTCGCCATGCACTGCTTCCCGCGCCACCGATCCAGATGCGCGCGCGATATGGTCTGCCAGGCTTCGCGTAAACATGGGCGGCATATGCTGGGTGATGAAAATTGGTTGGGTGGCGCCATTGGCGCTCCACTTATCCAACGCCGCCGTTAACGCCTGTGGCCCGCCTGTCGAGCTCCCGATGGCGATGGCGGTGATGTCGCCCCAATCTTGGCCGACGGCAGATGAGTTGGCCGATTTCAGGTCGTATGGCTCAATGCCGTCATCAGATGAATTGCGATGTGACCTTGGGATTGATCCCAGATTGATCACTTTGGCCATCAGATCATCAGAAAATTTCGTGACCGCATCTGGTTGTGACGAGGGCTTCGCCATGACATCGCTTGCGCCAGCCCTAAGCGCCGCCATGCAAATATCGGCATTGCGCTTCGTTAGGCTTGAGACGATTACGACCTTAAGGCCGGGGTCTAGCGCCAGCAGCTCTGGCAATGCCTCCAGCCCTGATTTGATCGGCATCTCGATGTCCAGGATCAGCACGTCTGGACGGGCGGATGGCAGACGATTGATCGCTGACTGCCCATCTGCGACCGCCACAACGACCTGAACATTGGGCGCATTTTTGAGCGCGCGCCGTGCGACCACGCGAGCCACGACGGAATCATCCGCGACCATAACTCGGATTGGTTTGGCGGATGCGTCGGCATTCGCCTGTCGCCTGCGCCGCTCGATAGCGCCGCTCGCAGTTTCGTCGGGCCGGGTCATCGGGACGGCGTCTCCCCGGCGGCAGTGAGCAGGCCTGCAGTTTCTAGCGTCAGCAGCAAAGCGCTTTCCAAACGGAAAACGCCAGAACACATAGCGCGCCAGGAAGCGCTCAACGTTGCTGGCGGACGCTCGAAGAGATGGGCAGGCGGCGTCTCAACATCCCCAATCGCATCAACGAGCAAGCTATAGAGCTCATTTTCATGCTCGATAACGATGCTCATTGCAGAATCAACCGCCTCCAATGGCGCAAGGCCGAGGCATTGGCGAAGATCAATCGCCGTCACAATCCGTCCACGCAGATTGAGCGCCCCTACGATCGCGGGTGGCGATAGCGGTATTCTGTGGATCGTTTGCTTGTTCAGAACGTCCTGGACTTCAGAGATCGGGATGCCGATGCGCTGGCCTGCAATGGTCGCTGTGACGAAAGATTGGCGGGTGACCGGGGCGACGATGTCGCCTGTGGGCATCGCCATCTGCAACCCGCCACTCATGACCGGCCTCCTGCAGCTTCCAATGTATTGGAGAGCGAGACCAGAAGCGCTTCACGGTCTGTCTTGCCGACATAGTCAATGAAGCCTGAGTCTCGGCCGCGTTCCATGCGCCCTTCGGTTTGATTTCCTGAAAGCGCGATCAACGGGATATGGCCCCATTCTGAAGATGCCTTGATGGCTTCGGTAAAACTAAAGCCATCCATACCGGGCATCTCGATATCGCTGACAATGAGGTCAAATTCCGCGCCAGACGCTTTCAGGTCCAGGGCGCGCTCGGCGCTTTCGACTGCGGTTACGGCGTATCCGGCTTGCTGGAGAAGCGGGCTGAGCAGGTGGCGGAAAAAGGGGCTGTCATCCACAACGAGGATCGAGTTATTCGACGGCGCTTTGGTTGCGCCAGCAGAGAACCAGTCACTGTGCAGGCGGGTGAGATAGTGTGCTGTGTCGATGAGTTCCGTCGATTGTCCGTCGATGATTACGGCGCCTAGAACGCCCGGCATTGCGCCTCTGATCTCTGCGGTGAGCGGCTGCTCAACGATGTCGATAATTTCATCAACAATGAGGCCGGCCCAGCGCGGGCCATCATTGAATACGACGATTGGCCGACGGGCGCGGGCATGCAGATCAAGCTCTGGATAAATCGGTGTCAACGGCATTAGGCTATTGCGGTATTGCGCCAAGAGGCGGCCATCTGCAGTTTCGATATCAGCCGTCGCCATTTCTTCCAGGCGCGCTTCGAGGGAAAGCGGTGCGGCTTTTCGGATGCCATCGCCTGCATCGAAAACAAGCAGTGACACCAAGTCGCCAACTGACTTGTCACGGTTCTGATCGCGGCCTTGCGCAGCAGCTTCTTGGTTGACACGCGCTGCGCCAATCTCCGTTGCGAGGCCATTTGGATCTAGGATCATAACGACGCTGCCGTCGCTAAGGATGGTATTGCCAGAAAACACGGCAAGGTCCCGCAGCAAAGGCGCTACCGGTTTCACAACGATTTCTTCGGTATCGAAAACTTCGTCCACAACAATGCCGAAGGTATGCGCGCCGACCTGGGTCACGACGATGAAACTATCCATGTCCGTGCTTACGGTCTCGTCGGTGAGTTGCAGCAGGTTGCCCAAATGCAGCAAAGGCAAGAGCCGGTCGCGGAGGCGCAGCACGGGTGTTTGATCGATATGTTCGATCCGGTGCTCAGAACTGGAGGAGGCCCGCACAAGCTCAAGCACGCTGATTTGAGGAACCGCAAATCGTTGGCCGCTCGCCTCGACGATCAACGCGGCGACAATCGCCAGCGTCAGGGGGATTTTGATCGAGAATGTGGTTCCAGCGCCTGCCTTCGACTCAAGGCCAATAGCGCCGCCGATCTGCTCGATATTCGTGCGTACGACATCCATGCCAACGCCGCGCCCGGAGACATTCGTCACGGTGGTTGCGGTCGAAAAGCCGGGCGTGAAGATGTATTGTAGGATTTCCTGGTCCGTCAGCCCATCAAGCTCTGGCTGCTGGCAAGGCCTTTCTCCAAGATTTTGCTTTTGATTTGTTCGACATCCAAACCTTTGCCGTCGTCGGAGATCGTGATGACGATATGCCCGCCCTCATGGGCCGCATGAAGCGTAATCGTGCCGATTTCTGGTTTGCCGGCGGCGACGCGATCTACGTTATGTTCTAGGCCATGATCGCAGGAATTCCGGACCATATGGGTCAACGGATCTTTGATCATCTCAAGCACTTGGCGGTCGAGTTCCATCTCTGCGCCGATCATCTCGAGATCGACCTTCTTCCCAAGCTCTTGGGATAAGTCGCGGACGATGCGCGGAAGTTTATTCCAAGCGCTGCCAATCGGCTGCATGCGCGTTTTCATAACGCCTTCCTGCAGCTCGGACGTGATGTGGTTGAGGCGCTGCAAGGGGGCGGTAAATGCGCTCGTCTGCTCGCCGCGCATGGTCTGCATGAGCTGATTGCGGGTGAGCACCAGTTCTGAAATCATCGTCATCAGATCTTCGAGCAGGTTGACGCTGACGCGGATGTTTTGGGCAGCGGCCGCAATCTCCCGCGGCGGCGCTCCCGGCTCCATTTGGGTCGTTGGGGGCTCTGCCGGTGCGGCTGACGGCGCCGGTGAAGGCTCGATAGTTATGTCTTCGACAGCAGGCAAGCCCAAGTCGATCATGCCGTCATCATCAGCCGCTGGCGCGCCGAGGTCGATCATATCGTCGCCGTCTGCAGCCGGAGCGCCGAGATCGATCATACCGTCATCGCCTGCAGCATCGACTGGCGCGGCCATCGCCCTCAGTTCGGCGATCAAACCTGCGTCGTCGCCTTCAGGCTCAACCCCGGTGTCTTCCAAAATACTTAGAATAGATTTTAATTGGTCCAGGGTGCGCAGAATGAGCGTAACGCCATCTGGGGCAACGATTAGATCGCCGTCGCGCATACCGCCCAATACATCCTCAGCTGCGTGCGCCAGGCGTTCTAGCCGAGGCAGGCCAAGGAAACCGCATGTCCCTTTGATGGTGTGAACAATGCGGAAGATGCCGCCGAGAATGGCAGAATCATTGGGATTTTGCTTAAGAGTCACAAGCTCAACGTCGAGCGCGCCTAGGCCCTCCGCCGCTTCGGTAATGAACTCTGAGACTAAATCATCCATGGCGCCGCTGCCTGTTCCCGCGCGCCGATCTGTTTTCGACGCTGCGTATCTCAGGCTAGCGGCGCTAGGATTAACAGAAGCTTGATACGAGCCTTATAGATTGGCCCCTATTCGCTTCAAATATTCTCTTCGACCCAGGCTTTCAAAGCCGGTTTGGCGGATGCGCCGACTTTGGTGGCGGCCAGCTGGCCATCCTTGAACATCATCAGCGTTGGAATCCCGCGAATGCCGTGTGAGCCGGGGATGCCTGGATTTTCGTCAATGTTAAGTTTGACGATATCAACCTTGCCAGCGAGTTCTTCAGAGATTTCTTCCAGCGCTGGGCCAATCGCTTTGCATGGGCCACACCATTCCGCCCAAAAATCAACAACGACGGGCTTGTCGCTCTTGAGAACATCTTGATCGAAGCTGGTGTCAGTAACGGGGCGGGTCGCCATTGCGCATATTCCTTCAACAAATTTGATCGCTGTGTTGTAGCTAGGCGCTGGCGCCCGATCCGTCAACGGATAGTCGCGGCGTCATTCATGCGGATTGCGCTAAACTGTGTGGCGCGATCAGATTATCCGGCAAGGCGACCAGCCTTGGCGCTTCCGTCCAGAGCAGGGCTGCCTTCACATCGCGGCCAGGAAACGCCTGCGCGGCCAAGTCCCGGTAGACGGCCATTTGCGCCAAGTATTCCACAGGCGTCGCGTCTGCCGTTGCAGGCGGGGGGCGGTTGCTCTTGTAATCGACGATTAGAACGGCGTCGTCTGTTACGAGCAATCGGTCAATAACGCCTGCGATGGGTTGCCCATTGATTATCCCGGCGATAGGCGTTTCTGCGAGCGCCTCTGCCGCGAAGATATCCCCGAACTCCGGATCATTCAGAACACGCATGACGGCGTCGAGGATAGCCTTCTGTTCAACCTGGCTAACGCCATCCGCCCGCGCCAAGAAACGCGCCGCCGCAGCTTCGCGCTTGGCGATGGCCATGGCTGGCAAGCGCTCCAACAGGCGGTGGATCATGAGGCCTCGGCCAAATCGCGTCGCCGTCCGTTCCGCCTTTTGGCCCCAATCTAGTGGTGAGAGCACCGGCGTCATATCCGCCTGCGCATCCGGCACGAGCTTCGACGGCGCTTTGATATCTGGCGCGCGCGGCGGGGCTGCAAATGGCTTCCCCCACCAGTGTGGGAGCGCATGTGCCGGAGCAGTCGCATCCACTGCGCCAACGGCGTCCACGGATGCGCCATCGCCTGGGGCGTCGTGAACCAACATCGGCGCATCCGCGAAGTCCACGGGATGCTCCGTAACACCAGTGATCCGCTGCAGGCCGGCTTCGATCAGGCCATGCCAAGTTAGCGAGAGCTTCTCCGCGTTTAGTTTTGTCGCCCAGCCACACACATACAGCCGGTCCTCAGCTCGTGTCATGGCGACATAGAGGAGGCGCCGTCGTTCTTCGTCTTGGCGTTGTTCGCGAGCGGCGCGCAGTGCCTGAACAGCAATTGGGTCCAACGCTTTGCGCGAGGGTCCAAGGATAGGCGCGCTGCCTTTCGTTGTGTCGGTCCAAAACAAGCCGAGCGTATAATTTGACGGCCCACGCCTTGTTTGCGGCAGGAAGACGACGGGCGCCTGCAGGCCTTTTGCGGCGTGCGAGGTGAGGATGCGCACACCCGACGCGCCCTCTTCCAGTTGCCGCTTAATCTCGACCTGGTCCCGCTCAATCCAACCAAGGAAGCCCTGCAGGCTCGGTGCATTGTCTTCGGCATAGGCAAGTGCGAGCGACATGAAGGCATCTAGCGGATCGCGCGCGGCTTCGCCCATAGCGGCGATCATTCTCGCGCGGCCTTGAGTTTCGCCAAGGGCCCATTGGTAGAAATCGAACGGCGGCGCAAAATCCGCCCGGCGCAACGCTTCCGCCACGAATGCCCAGGCGCTGGCGTAGAGGGAGTCCGGTTCCGCCGCGCGCTCTTCCAGGCGCCGCCAAAGTGGTTGGTCGCGGCGATTGTAGGCGAGGTGGAACAGCGCCTCTTCGTCCAGCCCAATCAGCGGTGATTTCAGGAGTACGGCTAGCGAAAGGTCATCTTCCGGCAAGATCGCAACAGCGCCGAGCGCCATCAGGTCTCGCACCGCCAATTGCCGCGTCAGCCGCATCCGGTCGACGCCTGCTGTGGCGATGTTCTTGGCCTTGAGTGCGCGGCCCAAGAGGTCCCCAAAGGCTGTCCGCGTCTGCACGACGACCATGATATCGCTGGCGTGGATACGGCGGCCTTCGGGCGCAGATGGTCCTGGCGGCAGGCGCTCTGCTGGATTGTTCAGCAGGCTTTCAATCTTATCCGCGATGCGCGCCGCAAGCCCGGCTTCAGCGCTGGCGCTGGCGTCGGGATAGGCTTTGAGCGGCGTCCAGCGGTCTGGCTTGTCCTCCTTATCCGGCTTGCCAAATATCGGCCAAAGCTCAACACGGCCAGGCAAGCCAGGGCGGGCGGAGATATGTTCGGGCGGCGCGCCATCAGGCGACAGCCCCTGAAAGGCTTCTGGCGCTGCAAACGTCGCATCTACCGCTTGCAATATGGCTGGGACTGACCGAAACGAGACATCTAGCGAGCGATCCTCAAACTCTTGCCCCGCGCCCTCTGCCAGTGTTTTGAAATGCTGGCGGCTCTTAGCGAATTCGGCTGGATCGGCGCGTTGGAAACTGAAGATCGACTGCTTTGGATCGCCCACGGCAAACAGCGTTCGGCCCATGTCGGAGCCATCGCGATAGAATTCCTCAGCCAACGCGTGGACAATGGCCCATTGTTCCGGGTTGGTGTCTTGCGCTTCGTCGACCAGAATATGATCAATTCCCGCGTCAAGTTTATAGAGCGCCCAGCCCGCGCCGCTGTCTGCTTCCAGGAGATCGCGCGTCTTCAGGATCAGATCGTCGAAATCTAGACCGGCGGCGACGCGTTTTGCGCGTGTGTAGCGGGCGCCAATGGCGCTGGCGAGGCGGATTGCAGCTGCAGTATCCGCAGCACACTCCGCCGCCCAAAGCCGTTCTCGCGCAGTCGTGACCCAGTCAAAGCAGTCCGTATGCACGTCAGCAAACCAGGCATTTGCATCCAGCACGCCTTTGGTCGCGGCTCTTGCATAAGGCCCTCCTTCACCGCTGGCCGTGAAGAATGCGCCAAATAAGGATTGGCGCTTTGCAGATCGGGTCTCCAGGTCGCTAGCGAGCCAGGCATCCAGGGCATCGCCTTTGCCTTTGTCTGTTTTGGTTCCATCGAGCCATGCCGTCATCAGGCGGCGTAGTTCGGTTTCGATGTCAGGCGGCGGCGTGGCGATGGCTTCTATAGCGGCTTGCGGATCAGCGGTGTCTTCGTCCAACCCCAGAGTATCGAGCACGGCGGTGATGGCGGCGTCCGGGCCGCCAAGGTGTTCGATCCGTGCGCGTTCGGCTAGCAGAGCCGTTAAAAGCTCATCAAACGCCTCAGCATTGCCGCGCCGGGCGAGACGCTCCAGCGCTGGAGCAAGTTTCGGATTTTGCGCTGTGCCGCCGAGGATGTCGTGGAGTGCGCCATCGCGGGCGGCCCGTAGCAGCTCAGCCGATGCGCGTTCATCCAGCGCGGCAAAGCCTGGCGGAACGCCCGCCTCAACTGGAAAGCGCTCCAGCGCAGACTGGCAGAAGGAATGCACCGTCTGTACTTTCAATCCGCCGGGCGCATCGACGACTGTGGCGAACAGTGTTGCGGCGCGGGCGAGGATTTCAGTCGGCGGATTGAATGCGCCCATAGAAGCCAGGTCTTTACGCAGATCGTCCTGGCTGGCAGCGGCCCAGAGGCTGAGCCGGGTGATGATCCTGTTCGCCATCTCTGCTGCAGCGGCTTTTGTGAAAGTCAGGCAGAGAATGCGATCTGGTCCGGCGCCCGCCAGCATCAGCCGGAGCGCCCGATCCGTCAGCACCTTGGTTTTCCCAGACCCTGCGGAAGCGCTTACCCAGGCTGAGAGCGTCGGCGTCGAGACAATTCGTTGGCTCCGGGCGGCGCTTTCTGTCGGCGTATCGGCCATCAGGGCTCCTCCACATCATTGGAGAGCCGGGCGAGGGCGCGGTATTCGGAAAAGCGCGGCGCTTCGCCAAAGGCCGTGCGCGGTTCGCTGAGATAGGGTGTGTCCGGATAATCGAATCCGGCGATCAGCCGTTGGACGCCGTTCCAGGCAAGATCCAGCGCCGTCGCGGCGGATTCGCCCTCAATCGCCGTAATTTTACCGCCGTCGCGACCGGCCAATTGCCAGATCGCGAGTATGTCGGTCGCCAATCCGGCCAAGGTTTTGCCATCCCCATCCGTGAACGCGCCATGGCGGGCGATGGCTGCTTCCAGCGGTAATTGTGGCGTTTCGGCAGACGCTATGGCGGCTTTTCCGGGCGGCGTTCCCGTCTTGTAGTCGATAATCGCCAATGCCCCATCTTCGCCGATATCAATCCGGTCTGCCCTGGCTGTCAGCTTGAAAGGCCCGCCAGGCGCGTTGAATACAGCCTCGCCCGTGAGTTCGGCATGGGCCTTCGCCAAGGCAATACTCCGGCGATGCGCGATTTCACGCTCTGCCGCCCAACGCGCCGAGCGCTCGAATGCAGGCCGCCAAAAGGCCTGGGCCTCCGCATGGTCTGCGAATTCTACGAAGGCTTGATCGCCCGCCTCAAGAATGGCGGCGAGAACATCATCTGGCAGAGTTTCGGAATGCGCTTTCAGGAACGCCTCGAATGCCGCATGGACGATCCGGCCTCTGTCTGCGGGGCTGGGCGGCGGATCAAGTGCGCCGAGCGGATACAAGCCCAGCACCCGCTTCGCGTAGATCGCATATGGATCGAGGATCAGCGTTTCGATTTCCGTTGCTGATAACCGGCGGGGCCGCGCTGCCAGGGGTGGTGCGAAGTTTGGCGGTTCTGCGCCAGGCGCATCCAGTGCTGGATCAAGTGCGGCCGCCAGGAATCGATAGTAGTCCTGGCCTGTCGCAAGAGGCAGCGTAGCGCCATCTGCCGCCAGAACTGCATCAAGACGCACCAGCCAGCGCGACGGTTTCGTTGGCGCATCATCACGCAGCTGACTTCTGGTCAGCAGCACATTTGGGCAATGCAGCAACTGGGCGAAATCATGGGCGGAAAGGCCAAGGCGCTTTTCGGGGTCGGTCAGGCCGATCTCCCGTCGCATCGCCCGGCTGAACCAAGGATCAGCAGCGGGCGGGCGCGGCCACACGCCCTCGTCCATTCCGCCGAGCACGACCGCGTCGAAGCCGGCGAGGCGGGCTTCCAACACGCCCATAATCTGCACCGGCGCGCCGGCCGTCTGATTGTTGCGGACGGATGCATTTTCGATCAGCGCGTCAAAGCTTTCAGGGTAGTCTTGGCCATCGAGCGGTGGGCTGGCGTCAGCAGCGTCGAGTATTTCGGCGATTAATGCGGCGGCAGCCTCGCCAGCGTCGCCGAGCCATAGAGCTTCTGCGCCAGATGTTTCCTGGCTTGTTGCAAACGCCTCAGCGGTGCGGATATGCGCCTCCAGTATTGGCCGAAGCACGTCGCCATCCTGTAGCGCCTGCGTTAGCGGCGCCGATAGCGTGCCCGCAGCAGCGGCGAAGGCAGCAAGTTCTGGATGGTCTTGCGCTAAGAGCAAAGCTGCAGCATCTGCCAATGTGCGGGCTTGGCGCTGGCGGCGATCATCTCGCCATACGGCGCGTTCGAGCGCGCGCGCGTTGGCGCGAAATGCAGCCCGGTCGTCGCCCCCAGCCGTCAGCGGGTGTTTCAGCAGTGCTAGAATATCCACCGTGGCCGCGCTCGGTCGGCAGGCGCGGGCGACAAGGCGGAGAAATGCGCCGAGCGGCGTTTGGCCAAGCGGTTCGCCTGCGGAATCATCCGCTTCGATGTCCCAACGCCGTAATTCCGCCCGAACGCGGCGCGCAAGGCCTCGGTCAGGCGTCACCAGCGCCAGTTTGGGATACGGCTTTTCCAATGAGAGGATTTGCAGTTGCTCGCGGAGGTAAAGTGCAGCGATGCGCGCTTCTTGGTCCTGGCTGGACGCATCGGCGCGCTGCAGATTCTGAATTGAGCGGCTGAACTGTCCAGGCTGAATATTGCGCCATTCGCCTGCCTCGGCAGCTGGGCGCAACGCTTCCATAGCCAGCCCTGCGCGCGGCGATGACGCCACGTCCGCGCCCGGCCATATCTGCACATCTCCAGGCTTCAGCCCAAGCGCTTGCAGCGCCGTCGCCATAGCATGCTGCGGGTGGCCTGGGCTGTTCAGGATGTGCTTGAACCCGGCCTCGCTCACTCCGTTGTCAAAGCCCGGCAACACGACCGCGCCTGCTGAGCCGCTCAGCAGCGCCTGCATCAATGAACGCGTACCAAGCTGCGCGCCGGTGGAGCCTGCGATTATTGTCGGCGCGGTTGGCGGTTCATGTGTCCAGGCTGCAGCCTGTGCGTCGATCAACGCTTCGCGGCGAGCGGTTGGGTCCATGCGATCAAGTTCGGCCAGCATGACTGGCCATTGCTCAAGTACGATTTCGAGGAAGGTTTTGACGCGCTGCCAATGGGCGGCGTAAGCGCCAACATCAATCCGATTGATGGCGTCTGGCGGTACGCGATCAATCGCCAGGTCATCGAGGAACCGGCCAAGCTCAAGGCCAAGGCGAAGCGCGGCGGGCAGCGGCATCTCGGCGCCGTGTTCGCTGCGCTCCTTGGCCTGCGCGAGTTGGGCGAGGAGCAACGTTCGGCGTGTCGCAGCCAGTGCTGGCGGCAAATCAATTGCAGCTTCAGCGGCAGCGCTCGCGTGGATGTCGCTTTGGAACGCCAGATCATCCACATCCACATCGCCGAGGGGATAGGCAGCAGGCAGCAGACCAGCCGCTTCATTGCCCTCCAGAAATGCTTCGGTCAGAGCGCGGCAGGCGCGGCGGGTCGGCAAAAATATCTTTGTTTGGCCAAGGCGCTTCGGCGGTACGCTCTTGGCGAGACCACTTGCCAATGCGGCTAGAAAATCTGCGCCGGGCGGGATTGTGTAGATGCCGGATATGCCGCTGGCGGCAAGGTTTTCTCCGGTCATATCAATCGGCGCGCGCGTGCTGTCTCCGCCGCATTCCGCGCCCGCGTTAGCCGTTGAGGCGTGCCGATGTCCGCCCATCCGCCGCTATGGGAAACGCCAAAGAGCCGGCCATTCGCCAGCGCTTCATCGTAGATTTTGTTCAAGGAGAACGCGCCACGTTGTACGCCTTCGAATGCCTTTGGGCTCAATATCTGTGCGCCGGTGAAAACGAAGGGCGCCGTTTCGCCATCCTGCTTACGTGTGATTTGGCCAAGGCCATCCAGATAGAAATCGCCCCGGCCATCGTAGCCGTCGATTTTCGCCGTCGCTTGTACCAGCAGCAGCGCATCCATGGCTTCGGGGCGCCAATACGCTGCTAATGCGCGAAGGCCAGATGGCAGCGACCCGCCCCACCATACGTCCGCATTGACGGCATAGAATGGGTCCGCGCCGAGCAAGGGCAAAGCCTTCTGCACGCCGCCGCCCGTTTCAAGCGGTTCATCCTCAGCTGATATCTGGGCGCCAGAGTGAGGCCGCCGCTCAACATGCGCAACGATCTGTTCGGCGAGATGGCTGGCGTTGACGACGCTGTTGGAGACGCCGGTTGTGGCAAACGCATCCAGCGCCTGATCCAGCAAAATACTGCCGCCGATATCAAGCAGCGCCTTCGGTGTCGCAAGGCCAAGCGGCCCTAGGCGCGTGCCCCGGCCAGCCGCCAGAACGATGCCGCTTCGAATGTCTGCCTGGGGCGCTGGCGCCAGCACGAGACGGGCGATGGTTTCGGCATCCTGGCTCATTCTGTTGCGCTCGCTTCGAGGCTGAGCGCCTTGGCGTGGGCGTCTGCGGGGAACGCATCCGCCAGGAACCCACGGATATCCCCCATAGCTGGGTGTCGGAGGCTGCGATCAAGGTGTTTGAGCGTGCGTTGCATGTGCTTCAGATAGCCCGGTTTGCCATCCCGCCGCCAGAGCCGAACCCATAACCCCGCCACCCGGCAATGCCGCTGGCCGCCATGCACGGCTAGAGCCCAGGTGATATCCTCTGGCGTTAGTTGCGGCGCTGCGGCTTGATACTGAGCGAGGCAAGCGGCGCGCACGTTCGATGGCACACCGCGCCGCGCATCCTCCAGCAGCGAAGCCAGGTCATAGGCGAGGGGGCCATAGCCTGCATCCTGGAAATCCAGCACGCCACAGGCGGCGACGCCGTCCCGGCCTGGAAGCCGCATCAGGTTATCGACGTGAAAATCCCGGTGGACAAACCCGCGCCCCAGCGTCGGCGCAGTTTTGAGCGCGTCGCGCCAAAGTTTCGTGAACTTCGACCGCTCGGCGGCTGTTGGCGGCGCGGCCATGCATTCCGGCCAAAGCCAATCGAGAAAGGTTGAAAGCTGTTCCGCGCGGCCCGCTGGATCATAGTTGGGCAGCGCCGGTTGAGGCCCTCCAAGGCGTTGGCGGATGGTGATCAGAACGCCCGTCGCCAGTGCGTAGAGCGGTCCGGGCTCGCCGCCTGAATTTAGAAGGTTGGTGAAGGTCGTGTCGCCAAAATCTTCCAGCAATAAGAAGCCTTGGCCTTCATCGGCTGCCAAAATGCCCGGCGTCGTAACGCCTGCGTCACGGAGGATCGCCTCGGTTTGCAGGAAAGGCCCGACAGATTCTTTCGCTGGCGGCGCATCCATAAGCATTGTTGGTCGCTGACCGCCTTTCAGCCTGGCGTAGCGGCGGAAGGATGCATCGCCCGGCCGCCATTCCAGTCGGGCATCTGCATATCCAGCTTTCTCTAGAAAGCGGGCGCGGGCGGCATCTCGGCTTGGGTCGAATCGTTGATCTGTCATGTCGCGCGGATTGTACGATTGCACGGAGTTTGGGGCCATATGTGGCGGCGCCTTAGGTACACAAACCCGGCGCTGGCTCGAATGGTTGCAGGCCGGGCCCGCTCTGTCGCACCATTGCAGGTGTGTAGGGGCAAGTGACTATCACGGGGCATGCACGAACGCAGGAACCCGACATTCGCTCTTTCGTCGAGCATTAGTAATCGGAGTGACCTAATGGCGGACCGTATTCTCTGGGGCGTGAAGTCCTCCCGCACTATCCGGGCGCATTGGGCGTTGATTGAGCTTGGGCTGGACTATGAAACCCGCGCGATCCAAACGCGGACACCGCCAATGGAAGGGCCGGAATACCGGGCCATCAACCCACGCGGCAAAATCCCAACATTGATCGATGGCGATGTTACCATCACTGAAAGCCCTGCCATCGTTATGTATTTGGCGGACCGGTATTCGACGGGCGAGCGACGGCTAATCCCTGAGGACGCAGCCAGTCGGGCATTCTATTTCGAATGGATGTCTTTCATCTCAATGGAGCTGGATGCGACGTCGCTTTACGTTTTGCGCCGTCATGAAGGCCTGCCTGAGATTTACGGCGATGCGCCGGAGGCCAACACCGCCGCCCGCGCTTATTTTGACCGTATGATGAAGGCGGCGGCGCTCAGGATGGCGGACGGCAGGCCATATCTGCTCGGGGACGAGTTCTATGGTCCTGACATCCTGATGATGACGATCCTGAACTGGGCCGAGCGCTATGAATGCGCCTATCCCGATATCTTCGCCGAATATCAAGCGCGCATGCGGGAACGGCCGCAATATCAGGCGGCGGAAGCCGCGAATAATCCGGCATGAGCGGGCCGCTGAGCGGCTTGAAGGTCGTTGATCTCTGCAGTGTTGTTTCAGGCCCCGCTGCGATGGCAACGCTGGCGGACCAGGGGGCAGACGTTATCAAGGTGGAGACATTGGCCGGCGACGTGATGCGCCATGGCCGGGCGGCGTCGCCTGGATTCTCCGCGAACTTCGTCGCTTGCAATCGCGGCAAGCGCAGCATCGCGCTCGACCTGAAGCAGCCTGAAGGGCAGGCCATCCTTTGGCGTTTGGCGGAACAGGCGGATGTCTTCGCCCAGAATTTCCGCCCGGGCGCAATTGAGCGGCTCGGCTTTGGCTATGAAGCGTTGAAGGCGTGCAATCCGAAGCTGATTTATCTCTCGATCAGCGGCGTCGGGCCATCAGGCCCCTATGCCAAAAAGCGCGTTTACGATCCGGTTATTCAGGCGCTTTCAGGTCTGGCGGATATCCAAGCGGATCCATTGAGTGGGCGGCCCAAGATGATCCGCACGCTGATTGCAGATAAAACAACGGCGATCTACGCCGCTCAGGCCGTTACAGCGGCGCTATACGCCAGGGAACGCAGCGGCGAAGGTCAGCATGTGGAAATGGCGATGCTTGACGCCATGCTCTCATTCCTCTGGCCGGAGGGTATGTCGCCGTTCGCAATCGTCGCGGATGATGTGCAATCCGCAGCCGCCAGCGCGCATGACATGATTTTTGAAACAGCGGATGGCTTTATAACGCTGGGCGCCGTGTCCAATGCCGAGTGGCAGGGTCTTTGCCAAGCTTTGCAGAAGCCGGAATGGCTTACAGACGCGCGCTTCGCCACCCAGGCCGCTCGGTCCGCCAACCGCCAGGAACGCATGCTGGAGATAGAATCGACGCTAAGAGGGAAGCATTCCGCAGAGGTTTTGGCTGCGCTCGAAGCCGCAGACGTGCCCTGCATGCCGGTGCGCCGCCGCCACGAAATGCTTGACGACCCGCAGGTGGCGCATAATGAGATCGTCCATGAGATAGAGCAGCCAGGCGTCGGCGCGATACGCCAAGCTAGGCCAGCGGCGCGGTTTGGCGCGACGCCTGCTAATGCGCCGCAGCCAGCGCCCTGGCATGGCGAACATTCAGCAGCGATCCTCGGCGAAATCGGCTATACGGATGATGAAATCACTGCGCTGCAGCGCTCCGGCGTCGTCGCGCAACACCGAGCCTAACCGAAGGAACATAAAACCATGGATATGCAGATCGCTGGTAAAAAGGCGCTTGTTACGGGCGCGTCAAAAGGCATTGGCCTCGCTTGCGCCAAGCAGCTTGCGGAAGAGGGCGCTATTCCTGTCCTGGTGTCGCGAACGGAGGAGGACCTTGTCCGCGCGTCGCAGCAAATCAAACAAAGCCATGGCATTGATGCGGAATGGCGGGCGGTTGATCTCTCCAATGGCGATGCTGCGCGTGCCTTGATCGCTGAGTTCAGCGATATCGACATTCTGGTGAATAACGCAGGCGCCATCCCTGCCGGCACGCTGGATGACATTCAGGAGCCGCGCTGGCGGGAAGCTTGGGACCTCAAGATTTTTGGCTATATCAACATGACCCGTGCGGCATACGCCAATATGCGGTCCAGGGGCGGCGGCACAATCGTCAACGTCATCGGCGCAGCGGGCGAGAACCCGAGTGCGGGATATGTGGCGGGCAGCGCCGGTAACGCCTCACTGATGGCGTTCACGAAGGCTGTCGGCAAAGTGTCTTTGGCTGATAACATCCGCGTCGTCGCCTGCAATCCGGGCCTGACATTAACAGACCGGATGGAAACGATGCTGCGCGGCCAAGCGAATGAAAAGTTCGGCGATGCGGAACGATGGCAGGAATGCATTCCGACTGATCCAGCCCCCGCAAAGGCTGAGGATGTCGGTGATTTGGTGACATTCCTCGCCAGCCCGCGCGCCTGTATGATCACTGGCACTGTCATTACCTTAGACGGTGGCGGATATACGCGTTGACCTGAAAGCGCGATCCATGAAGGATAGTGCGACGTGATTCTCATTAATGCCCAAGGATCGATCTGACATGCGTTTTGCCGCTTTACTAACGGGCCTCGCTGCGACTGTCGCTGCAACGCCCGCCCTCGCGCACCATCCAATGGACGGTGCGATGCCTGAGACGATCAGCCAGGGCCTGCTTTCGGGCATTGGCCATCCGATCATTGGGTTTGATCATCTGGCGTTCATCATCGGCGCAGGCGTCATCGCCGCCATGGTTGGTCGCGGATTGACGGCGCCGTTGGCGCTGGTTGCGGGCGCACTCTTGGGCGCGGTTATTCACTTTGGCGCGGTGACGATCCCTGGCGCTGAAATCTTGATCGCGCTTTCGGTCGTTGTCGTAGGCGGGCTAATATTTGCTGGCGCACGCATTGGCGCTAGCGTGATCATGGCCGGGTTCGCGCTTGCGGGTATCGTGCATGGCTATGCCTATGCCGAAGCTGTCGTTGGGGCGGAGCAAACAGTGATCGCGGCTTACCTAATTAGCTTCAGCCTGACCCAATGGGCCATCGCCGCTGCTTCCGGTTTTGCTGCGCGCCTCCTGATGCGCGGCAAGAATTGGGCCTTGGCGCACCGTGCTGCTGGCGCCGCTATCGCCGCTGTCGGCGCACTCTTCCTGACGCAGGCTGTCGCCTAAGGTCAGCGTAAATTCTCCAATAGAAAAGGCCCGCTCTGGCATCTCCAGAGCGGGCCTTTTTTGTGGCCTTAATTTCGCTGGCGTTACCGCACAGTCGACTTCGGCGTTGGGTTGATGCGGGTGACGTTGATGCCGGCGCGGTCGATGTAGTTGGGCACGCGCGGGGCCATGTCATTTTTCCAGAAGTCCGTTTCGTATACGGCCTTATAGAGCGCTTCACGCTGGGCTTCGCTTTCGAAGCGGCGGAGCCAGACATAGGTGTCGTCGTTTTCTTCGCTGCGGAAGCTGCCGCAGATCACCATGCCTTTGGAGACCTGGAAAGGAATGATTTCCTCTTCCATGATCTTGATCCACTCGTCCATCTTGCCGGGCAGAACGGGATATTGGCGAAGTTCGTAGAATTCAGACATGTGAGGATTCCTTCTAGAATGCGCGAGATTGAGCGCTGATCTGTTTAGCGCTCGACTGTTTAGCGCTGACCGGGCATGCGCTTTAGGTAAGTCTGCCTGTCGCCAGTGCGCACGGCAATATCGCGGACACGATTATCCCTCAGGATATTCAGGCGCACCGAAGCCCCCGCGGGGCCTCTGGCCCAGAGCGCACGGAAAAATTCCGGCAAGTCGCTCACATCTTCGCCAGCAACGCCAAGGATTGCATCGCCTAGCTTCAAGTTGGAGCGCGACGCAGGGCCGCCATCGACCATGCCTGCGATCACCAATTGCCCATCGGCCTCCGTTACGAACATGCCGAGCCATGGATTTGGCTCCCGCGACGTGCGGCCCGTCGCGGCCATTTCGTCGATGATGGCAGGCAGCATATCCACCGGTACGAACATGTTGCCCGGCGGCGATACGCTGGAGGGCAGGGCGTCCTGCACATAGAGCGAGCCAAGCCCAATCATGTCGCCTTCGGGGTTTAAGAGGGCGGCGCCGCTCCAATGTGGGTGCGGTGGTGCGGTGAAGAGCGCCTCATCCAGCAAATACTCCCAATAACCAGCAAATTCGCGCTTAGAAAGCAGACGCGCGGCCATAGCGTGATCGAGCCCGCCGCCGCCTACAACCGTTACTTCGGCGCCGACAGGGGTCTCCGCAGCAAAGCCAAGTTGAATCGGCTTGGCGTCAACAGGATTATCAAGGCGCACAAGGCCGTAGCCCGTCGCCTGATCATACCCGATGACTTCGCCTTGATGCCGCTCGCCATCGCTGTCGGTCAACCAAGCCGTCGTCGCTTCGGTGACGAGATAGCCGATGGTCAGCAGCAGTCCATCTTCGCCGATCAGTACAGCATTGCCCTCGCGCTCCACGCCGAGGCTATTGGCCGTGAAAGCATCTGGCGGGACTTTGGCTTCAAGCGTGAAGACCGCCCGCGCCTTAGCGGCAAGGTCATAGGCAAGCCGATCCGCGCGAGGGCGGAGATCGGGCTGCACGGGCTCGCGGCCCATGTCGTCGTCATCCCCGTATTCAGAGCCATTTGCGCGGTCAATGCCGGCCATAGTGTTTCTCCGATCCAAGCCCGGTTTGGTTGGCATTGGATATCTGTCCATCAGAAACAATATATTGGATATACGGGATTGTAAGGGGTCGGGGCGAATAATCCCGGAGCTGGCGTAAATCGGTATGGAGCGATCTTCGATGCAGCTAACCCGGCGGACATTGATCAAAACCGCTACAGCGCTCGCCATAGCGCCAACGCCGTTGGGGGCTGCTGCGGCTGGGTTAGTGCGCGTAGACCAATTGTGGCCGTCATATCGCGATAGGTTCGTGCAGGCGGATGGGCGCGTAATTGACACTGGCAATAAAGGCATTACGCATTCAGAAGGTCAGGGCTGGGGTCTGCTGCTGGCAGGCGCGGCTGGGGACTGGCGAACGTTCGAGCGCATTTGGCGCTGGACAGACGCCAATCTACGTTGGAGCGGCGCGCCGCTATACGCCTGGAAATGGGATCCGCAGTCTCGTGAAGTCGTTGATCCAAATAACGCAAGCGACGGCGGTATTCTCATCGCTTGGGCGCTGATCCGCGCCGGATACTTCAAGCAGCGTTCTGATTGGGTTGCCGCAGGCCGGGCGTCTGCCGTCGCAATTAGGCGGCTCGTGACGGACCAAGTCGCAGGCGCGGATGCGCTGCTTCCGGGGTTTTCTGGGTTCAGCAAGGATGCTGAGGCGACCATTAATCTCTCCTACTACGTCTTCCCGGCATTTCCTCACTTCAATCAGGCTGATCCGAATCCTCTATGGGCCGTGCTTTCGCGGAATGGCGCAGCGCTCGCGTCGAGGGCGCGGTTTGGGCGTTACGACCTGCCGCCGGATTGGCTTGCTGTCCTGCCAAATGGGCAGATGCAGCCGGCGAAAGATTGGCCGGCCCGCTTCGGCTTCGACGCCGTTAGAATACCGCTATATCTGTATTGGGCCGGATATGATTCAGTGCAGCATCTTGGCCCGTTTGCGGCGGCGTGGTCGGAGCCGAATGCGCCAGCATGGTTTTCGCTCGAATCTGGGCCGAATGCGGAGTATGAGGCGTCCCACGGCGTCAAATCGATTGCGCAATTGATCAGCGCCAGTCGAATAGACGGCGGAACGCTCTGGTCTGCGGTCAATGAAGGCGATTACTATTCAGCCAGCCTCGCCATGCTGTCATCCCTGGCGGCGGAGGAGCGGGGCGTAAAATAGCGCGTAGGACTGCGCTGAAGGGGGAGCATTCCCAATGCCCGATGATAGCCGCCAGAATTTTGACGCCGCCGCCGCTCTGTCCGATGCAGAATCGAGGATGGCTGCAGCAAATCCGCATAGCGCCGCCGCACATGAGGCAGCCTGCAAAGGCATGCCGGGCGGCAATACCCGCACGGTCCTGTTTTACCCACCATTCCCGCTAACTTTGGCGCGCGGCGAGGGCTGCCGACTATATGATGTAGATGGCCATGAATATGTCGATTTCCAGGTGGAGCAGACGGCGGGCATCTATGGCCACTCAGAGCCTGTCATCCTGAATGCCGTCCGGGACGCTATGTCTGAAGGCATCACCCTTGGCGGCCCGACCCGTCGCGAAGGCGTTTTGGCGGAAATGTTCCAAGAGCGTTTCCCAGCCGTGGAGAAAGTGCGGTTCACCAATTCCGGCACCGAGGCGAACCTTCTGGCGTTATCGACCGCCCGCGCCGTAACCGGGCGAGACAAGCTGTTGGGTTTCAAAGGCTCATACCACGGCAGCGTCATCAGCTTCGGCGCTTACGGCAACTCCATGAATGTGCCGTTCGATTGGACCTTTGGTCGCTACAACGACGTCGAGGCGACCCGCCAGCAGATCCGCGAACTTGGATCAGAGCTAGCGGCAGTGATCTTCGAGCCGATGACAGGGTCTGGCGGGTGCATTCCAGCGACGGCGGAGTTCGTCGCCATGATCCGGGAAGAAACGGAGCGCGCAGGCGCATTGATGCTCATGGATGAGGTGATGACCTCGCGCCTCTCCCCTGGCGGCTTGCATGGATTGTGGGGCGCGAAGCCCGATCTGGTATCCTTCGGCAAGTATTTGGGCGGCGGGCTGACGTTTGGCGCATTTGGCGGCCGTGCGGATATCATGGACCGGTTTGACCCGAGCAAGCCCGGCGCATTCGCGCATGCCGGCACATTTAACAACAACGTTCTTTCGCTCTCTGCAGCAATCGCAGGCCTAGGCCAAGTCTATACACCGGAAGCCGCTGCCCGCCTGAACGGCGACGGCGAAAAATTGCGTGGGCGCTTGAATGATGCATTGAAAGAAGCAGGCGTTGCGGGCCAAGTGACGGGCATTGGCTCCATGATGATGGTGCATTTGACGGACAAGCCTTTGACCGGTCCGACGGATGCCGATCAGGTTTCCAGCACTTTGCGCGGGTTGATCCACCTAGGCCTGATAGAGCGCGGATATTACATCGCCCGGCGCAATATGATCGTGCTGTCATTGCCCATGGGCGCCGCGGAAATCGATGGTCTGGTCGCTGCGTTCGAGGATGTGCTCGACACATATAAGAACGTTTTGCCGGAAGCGTAGGGGCAAGCCGCCTCCGTGGGCCGGATCATCATACAGCGCATGTTTGGCGCCAGCGTTACGCTGCTGGTGCTGTCCGGTCTGACATTCGCCCTGCTGGCGCTGATGCCGGGCGATCCGGTTGATTTGCTGGCAGGATCGGATCCACGCCTGACGCCGGACGATATTGCCCGCCTGAAGGCGCTCTATGGCGTCGACAAACCCTTCTGGGAGCGCTGGATTTCCTGGCTTGGCAGGTTGTTTGAGGGCGAGTTCGGTTATTCCCGCATGTTTGCTGCACCCGTCGCGGATGTATTGCCAGAAGCCCTCTGGCGCACACTCTCGCTTGCCATTGCGGCACTGGCCATCTCGACGGTGCTTGGCGTTGCGGGCGGCGCGATTGCGGCGTTGAAGCCGGGGTCTATCTTCGATTATGGCGTGAACCTTCTAGCATTTGCAGGCGTCGCCGCGCCGTCATTCTGGCTAGCGCTGATGGGTATGGCGCTCTTCTCGATCACGCTTGGATGGCTGCCCGCGAGCGCGCTCCCGGCGGATCCGGACGCTGGCTTCTTTGAACGTGCGCGCCACTTGATCCTGCCGATAGCGGTGCTAGCGGCTTTGGAAACCGCCTCCATCCTCCGCCATGCCCGCGCTGCAGTCGGCGAGGCGCTAAGCCATGCGCATGTGCAAACAGCGCGCTCCAAAGGCCTCAGTGATTTTCGGATCATCTGGCGTCACGTTCTGCCAAATGCGATGACGCCGCTGGTGACGGTGTTGGCGCTGGACCTGGGCGCGCTTGCATCAGGCGCTGTCGTCGTTGAGGTCATGTTCGGATATCCGGGCATGGGCAAATTGCTCTATGACGCAATCTTGGGCGCTGACTACAATCTCGCGATGGCGGTGTTGCTGCTGGGGGCGGGCGCTATTTTGATCGCCAATGCCGCGGCGGATGTAGCCTATGCAGCGCTTGATCCAAGGATCGGTTTTGGCAGGACAGACGCATGACCGCGCTTGCCGCTTCTCTGACAATCGAAACGCCTGCCCGCCGCGCCTGGAGCCGCTTTCGCCGGAACCGTGCGGCGGTGCTGGGGGCGGTGCTGCTGGCGATCCTGGCGCTTGCCGCTGTCTTCGCCAGCGTCATCACATCGGCGCTAGGCGTTGACGCGGAGGCTGTCGATCTCGCAAATCGCTATGCGCCTGTATCGGCGGCTCACCTGCTGGGCGCAGACGAACTGGGCCGCGATGTGCTTGCGCGGCTGCTGCAGGGAGGGCAGGTGTCCCTCAGCGTCGGCCTTGCAGCGGCCGTGGCTGCGGCTGGGATTGGCGCCGCTATTGGCTTGCTGGCAGGATTCCGCGGCGGGCTGACAGACAGCATCCTGATGCGGCTGACGGATGGCATGTTGGCGCTCCCGGTCCTGCCGTTGCTGATCGTCCTGGCTGCAGTGGACCCAACCAAACTTGGCATAAGCGCCGATTCAGGCGGGTTCACCAGCGTCGCGCGCATTGTGTTGATCGTGGCCCTGGTTGGATGGCCAGGTGCGGCGCGGTTGACGCGTGCGGCGGCGCTTTCGGCACGGTCGCAGGATTATGTGCGGGCGGCCCGGGCTGTCGGTGTACACCCTGTTAGGATCGCGCTCCGGCATGTGGCTCCAGCGGCGGCGGGGCCGGTTATCGTGGCGGCGACACTAGCTATGGGCCAGGTAATTCTGTTTGAATCGATCCTCAGCTTCCTTGGCCTTGGCATCCAACCGCCGCTGGCGAGTTGGGGCGCTATGCTGGCCCATGCGCAGGACACGATCTGGGAACGCCCGATGCTCGCGATCTGGCCGGGCCTGGCGATTTTCTTGACGGTGATCGCAGTAAACTTTGTCGGCGATGGATTGCGCGATGCACTCAATCCGCGTTCATCGGACGAAGCTCTAAGTTAGAAGCGACGCCGTTATCTGCGTTAGCATCGCGTCTGACGCCAGCAATACGCCCACCAGCATCGCCGCCTGTCCGCCGTTGACGCCAAGCGCCCATTTGGCGACGAACCAGTCAACGCCAATTACCCATAACATCGTCACAAACAACAGCACCTGGAGCGCTGCAGGCGGCGCGCCGACAGCCTGCATTGCAATTGCGCCCGCCGTGATTGGCAGAACCTGTAACACCGCACACCAATTGGCGGCGACGACAAACCGTGGCCAGGCGCTTGATACCGCCATACCGCGTGCGAATTCAAAAGCAATAACCAGCGGCAGCAGCCATCGGACAATCAATGAGAGCAAAGCGATGACGGGCGTTAATTCACCGGCAGGGCGATCTTTGGAGACCTCTGTGACGCCTTCAATCGTGGATGCCGCCGTCAACAGCTCGGCGGCGAACATGCTCGTCATAAACTGCAGGATGATGAAGATCGGCAGCGCCCAAAAGGAAATGCCAACGGCGCGATTGCTATCGTTGAAAGCAGGCAGCGCATCACGCTGAAAACGCACAGCCTTGCTGGCGGTACGTAGGCCGTGGCGAATTTCGGGGCCGCGCCCGCTCATGAGCTGGCCTGGAAGAATTTGCGCAACACATGCAGATAGGTTTCCGCCAATGCTTCGATATCCGCCGTTGCGACATGCTCATCGACTTGGTGCGCTGTGGCGCTGATCAGCCCGAGTTCTACGACAGGGCAATAGTCCTTGATGAAGCGTGCGTCAGACGTGCCGCCGGAGGTTGAGAATTCTGGCCGTCTGCCGCTGACAGCCTCAACCGCTTCGGCGATGGTTTCCGTTAATGGTCCAGGTTCCGTCACAAAGCTCTCGCCTGATACAGCGACTTGCAATGTGTAGGGCTGGCCGACGGCGTCCAAGCGGCGGCGAATCTCTGTCTCGAGCGCGGCGCTATCAAAATTCGCATTGAAGCGCACGTTGAAGCGAGCCTGGGCTTTGGCTGGAATCAGGTTGGTCGTGGCGTTCCCGACATCAATGCTCGTCGCCTGAAGGCTGGAGGGGGGGAAATGCGGGTGGCCTTCGTCCAGGCGCTCCTGCACCAGCGCGTTCAGCAGCGGCAGGATGTTGTGAACGGGATTATCAGCCCGCTCTGGATAGGCCACATGGCCCTGCACCCCATTGACCGTCAGCACGCCATTCAGGCTGCCGCGCCGGCCAATCTTGATCATGTCGCCCATGGCGTCAGGATTTGTAGGCTCGCCGACGATGCAGGCGTCGAACCGCTCGCCGCGTTCCGCCAGAACAGGCAGCATCTTTTTGGTGCCGTTGACGGATGGGCCTTCTTCATCCCCGGTAATCAAGAATGAGATTGCGCCTGGCAAATCAGCGCCAGTTTCTTCGACATATGCCGCGCTCGCCGCCACAAAGGCCGCAATAGCGCCCTTCATATCAACCGTTCCACGCCCGTAAAGCACGCCATCAGCGATATCAGCGTCAAACGGTCCGTGTTTCCAGTCGGCGCGGTCGCCGATGGGCACAACATCTGTATGCCCGGCAAAGCAAATATGCGGCCCGGCATTCGGCGACCCGGCGCGGGCGAACAGGTTGTCCACATCCGGCGTGCCGTCATCGGTAAACGGCATGCGCTCGCAAGCGAAACCCAGCGGCGCCAGCCAGCCTTCCAACGTGGAAAGCGCGCCGCCTTCAATGGGCGTCACGCTTTCGCAGCGGATCAGTGCTTGTGCAAGCTCGACCGGATCGAGCGGCCAATTGATCATTAGTCGCGCAACAAGTCGTTGATGGAAGTCTTGGCGCGGGTGCCTTCGTCAACGGTTTTCATGATGACGGCGCAGTAGGTGGAAGGGCCAGGACCGCCGGTCGGCAGGTCGTGGCCTGGCATGTTGCCCGGTACGAGGACGGAATATGCCGGTACACGGCCACGGTGAATTTCGCCGGTTTCCCGATTCACGATCTTGGTCGACGGGGAGAGGAACACGCCCATGGATAGGACGGCGCCTTCCTCGACGATCACGCCTTCGACGACTTCGCTGCGGGCGCCAATGAAGCAGTTGTCCTCAATGATGACAGGGTTCGCCTGCATCGGCTCCAGCACGCCGCCAATGCCGACGCCGCCGGAAAGATGGCAGTTGTTTCCGATCTGCGCGCAGGACCCGACCGTCGCCCAGGTGTCGACCATCGTGTTCTCGCCGACATAGGCGCCGAGGTTCACAAAGCTTGGCATAAGAACGGCGTTTGGCGCGATATAGGCCGAGCGACGAACGATTGCGCCCGGAACGGAGCGGAACGCCGCTTTCTCAAACTGCTCTCGGCCCCAGCCGGAGGTTTTCATCGCCACTTTGTCATACCAAGCGGACCGGCCGCGCTCAGGATCAACCGCGCCGCCAGCCATAGGGGCGGAGTTATGCAGGCGGAACGACAAGAGCACCGCCTTCTTGCACCACTGGTTCACAACCCATTCGCCCATTTTCTTTTCAGCAACGCGAATTTCGCCGGAGTCCAGCGCATCCAGCGTCGCTTCAATGGAATCGCGCACGGCGCCCTTGGTCGTGACGGAAATGCTGTCCCGGTCTTCCCAGGCGGCTTCGATGGTGCGTTCAAGTTCTGCGTAGGACATAGGGACAGGCTTTCTGATCGGCTGAGTGAAGTTGCTTATTGAAGTTTGAGCGGGACAATGCGAAGGCAAGCGCCTGCTGTCAACGCGGCGGATCGGCTTTTAGCGACCGAATATAAAGGCGCGCTTCTAGCGACGCGGCGACCAAGCGCCGGAAACGGTTGAGCGCGGGCTGCCGGGCGCGCGGATGATTTGGCGTTGTGTGGGCATAGCTGGCGGCATCGCCTGATGTGTCTCCGGGAGCGGGGGCGGGACTGTCAACGCGTTGTCTTTTGGCAGGAGAGCAGGGGCCGGCATACGCGGAATCCGGTCGAGCGGCTGCGGCGCATAGGCTGGTGGGGCCTGTTGCGGTGCGGGCGCAGACGCTGGGGCGTGCAGCCATTCAGGCGCGCCTTGCCGAAGAAGCCGATCTACATCGTAGCCTTTAGGCGAGGCCTGCGCGCTTGTCGCCAGTGCTAGAACCAAGGCGGCGCCTGCTGTGCGCGCGACGATGCGGCTCATACCGAGTATCTCCATCACGAACTATCTATCTGGGATGGGCTGACGTTCCACCCTGCTTGCGGCTATATCTTAGCCGTATCGGCGGGCTTGCGCGACGGGAGAATGCGCCTGATGGCGGAAGAATTCATGATTGGCGTTGCGGCGATTTGGGCGGCGCTGGCGCTTGGGCTGATCCCAGCGATGACGCTGTTCATCGGCCGCGTCGCCTTCCTTAGCCTTGATGATGCAAATGCCGCCAAATTTTTGCGCGCTGCATTCCCCACATATTACCTGATGCTGGCCTGCTTCTCGGGCTTCGCCGCCGCGTTGCTCGTCGTGCCCCGCCCGATTGAGGCGGCGATGATGGGGTCCGTTGCGTCCTTGGCATTGTTTGCGCGGTTCTGGCTCCTCCCGATTGCGCATAATCTCGACGATCTGCGCATGGAGCGGGCGGCGGCGCAGCAACCGCCGCAACAAACATCTGACTTGGCGGATCGGCTTGGCGTTGGCGCAGAGGGCGCTATAGAAGGTTTGGCGGATGAAATTGGCATCGATGCAGATACGGACTACCGGCGTGATCCGGATGTGCAACGGGCACTGGTCCGCGTTCAGAGCCGAAGCAGCTTTATCGCAATCGCCCAAATCGGCGCCTGTATCGCCGTCGTCGTGAGGTTAGTGATCGTATGAGCGAACAAACTAAGTCAGACCCGATGCGATGGATCGTTTACGGGGTCGCAGGCCTTTGTTTGATTTTGGCCGCAGGGTTCATATATTTGATGATTGCAATCATTGAGGGCGGTCCGAACCAGGAAGGCGGGATATTCGGCCAGCCCACTGTCGGCGGCCCATTCGAGCTGGTGAACGGCGATGGCGAGGCGGTTACGGAGAAGGCCTTCGCGGGCAAAGCGATGGCGGTCTATTTCGGCTTTACTTATTGCCCGGACGTATGCCCGACCGAGCTCGCCATTGTCGCGGACGCTATAGACTTGCTGCCGTCCGATGTTGCGGCGGAGGTCGCGCCGATATTCATCACCATTGATCCAGACCGTGACACGCCCGCGTTGGTTAAAGATTACGCCGCGAACTTCCACGAAAACATGGTCGGGTTGACGGGGACGACGGAGCAGATTGCGGCGGCTGGCAAGGCTTACCGCGTCTACTACGCCAAGCGCGAAAGTGATGGCGGCGGCTACACGATGGATCACACATCCTATATCTACATCATGGACAAAAATGGCCGCTATTTCCGCCATTTCCGCATGAATTCAGCCCCTGAAGAAATTGCTGAGGCCCTGAAAGCTGTCGTGGCTGGCTAAGCGGGAGGCGCTCACATGACCGCCTGTGGATTTATCTTGGCTGCGCCCGCATCTGGGACAGGCAAGACGGTGGCGGCGGCGTTGCTTTTGGCGGCTTTTCGCCAGCGCGGCTTGGCCGTTGCGAGCTTCAAAACAGGACCAGACTATATTGACCCTGGGTTTCTAGCGGCAGGTGCTGGCCGCGACGTGCCGAATATTGACCCCTGGGGCATGCGGCCAGAGACGCAGCAGGCCATCCTGTCTGAGATATCTGCCTCCGCCAGCCTGGTGATCGGCGAAGGCGTCATGGGGCTGTTTGATGGCGCGCGTGATGGAACTGGATCAACAGCGGATTTGGCGGCGGCGCTGCGGCTGCCGGTCGTGCTGGTCATTGATGGTCGGGGCATGGCGGCATCTGCAGCGGCTCTGATCCAAGGCTTTGCCCACCACCGGGAGGATATTAACGTCGCGGGCGTTGTGTTCACCCGAATTGGGCATTCAGGCCACTATGACATGCTAGCGGATGCAGCGAAGGTTGTCGGCGTCGCGCCGCTCGGCTGGATTGGCCGGGACTTGGCGCTGGAATTGCCATCGCGGCACCTGGGGCTTGTGCAAGCTGGCGAGCATGGAGGCCTTGGCGAAGCGCTGAGTATCGCAGCGGGGAAACTATCAGAGACCGTTAATCTAGATGGCCTGCTTGAACTCGCGGCGCCCGTCGCTACACAAGGCGCTGACGCACCGCCGCCCATACCGCCGCTCGGCCAACGGATCGCCGTCGCCTATGACGAGGCGTTCCGGTTTGCCTATCCGCATGTGCTGGATGGCTGGCGGGATGCTGGCGCCGAAGTTGCGCCGTTCTCGCCGCTCGAAGATGAAGCGCCAGATGGGGATGCTGACGCAATCTACCTGCCGGGCGGCTATCCGGAATTGCACGCTGGTCGGATCGCTGCGGCGGGAACATTTTTGCGCGACCTACGCCGTGCTGCAGACCAAGTGCTGATCTACGGCGAGTGTGGCGGCTATATGGTTCTGGGGGAGGGGCTGACCGACGCTGAGGGCGCGGGTCACGAGATGGCGGGATTGCTTCCCATCGAAACATCCATGCAAGACGCTCGACCGCGGCTTGGGTACCGGCGTGTATGGCTGGCCCAAGCCGCGCCGATACAAGGTTCAGCATTTCGCGGCCATGAGCATCATCACGCTCAAGAAGTTCAGCGTCCGTCGAACCTGCCGCACTTCGCCAATGCTGAGGATGCAACTGGCAAGCCGCTGGGCGCGTTCGGCGCTGTCAAAGGCCGTGTCGCCGGATCATTCCTGCATTTGATCGATCATCACGGATACTCTAAAGCCCGCGCCGGGCGTCCCGGCCCATGACGTAGGCTGGGATCAGCGCTGCGGCGGCAATGAACGCCGTCAGCATGAAGGTATCCTGAAAGCCTTGGGTCTGGCCTTGGGCATAGACAGTTTGACCCAGATACTGGAGCGCGCCCGCCGCTGCATCCGCCGCAGATACGCCTGCATCGCGCATCAGATTCTCCATATGCCGCAGCAATTCCTGCGCGGCGCTATTGTCTGGCGTTTGCCCGGCGACAATCGTTTGCGTATGGGCTGCGGTAGACCCTTCCAGGAACACCACCATTAGGTTTACACCAGCTGCGCCGCCAAGGGTGCGCACAAAATTCACCATGCCAGCGCCCTGGGATACTTGGTCCGGCTTCAGCGACCGAAGCGCGCCGGTGTTCAGCGATGGGATGATCAGTGACAGGCCGAACCGGTTCACCAACGTAAAGAATATGAAGACCCAATAGGGCGTGCTGGCATCCGCGATAGACATGAGCGCGAAGCCGACGCCGAACCAAACCAGGCCGATCATGATCAGCACATAGGCTGGAAACCTATCCACCAGTCGCCCGGCGGTTGGGAACATCACGGTCATCAATATGCCTGCCGGAATTAACGCAACACCTGCTTTGGTTGCGGAAAAGCCCTGGATTTCCTGCATAAATACGGCGATTGCATAGATTGACCCGAACATACCGAAGCCAAAAATCAGGCCAACAATCGCTGCAGATGCGAATTGGACGTTGGCGTAGAGCCGCAGGTCCAGCATCGGCGCGCGTGTTGTGAGTTGGCGCAGAATGAAGCCGAGCGTCGCCAGAACGCCAAGCGTCAACTCAAGCACGATCCTGTCTGACGCCCACCCGAACCGCCGACCGCTCGCCAAGCCGTCGAGGATGAGGCCAAGCGACAGGCAAAGCAGGATGAGGCCGATCCAATCAAAGCGGCTAGCTACGCCTGGCCTGCGGTTCGGTAGAAATGCAGCCCCTGCGAGAGTTGCGACGGCTGTCAGCGGCAGCGGCAGCAGGAAGACGACGCGCCAGCCAAGCTCATCAACAATCACGCCGCCGGCGGCAGGGCCAAGCGCCGGGGCCAGGACGACGCCGAGGCCGAACAATCCCATCGCTGTCCCGCGCCGCTCCGGTGGAAACACCGTGAAGATGATGGACATCGTGAAGGGTTGGATCAGGCCAGCGCTAAATCCTTGGATCACCCGGGCGATGATGATCATCGTCATGTCCGGCGCGCTGGCGGCCAGGAAGGATCCGCCGGCAAATGCGACCATCGTGCCGAGGAACACGGTTCGCTGGCCAAAGCGATTTTGCAGCCATGCGGTCAGCAGCATCGCGCCGGTCATGGCGGCGAAATAGGCGGTCGACAGCCATTGCGCCTGGTCTTGGCCAACGCCGAACGCGCCCATCACATTCGGCACAGCGACAGTCACGCTGGTGGACGAGAGCACCATCGCGATCATGCCGATCAGCGTGGCGCCCGTCATCAGCCAACGTTCAGTTTCCGTGTACTGCGCGTATGTGGGCAGGTTCGGCTGCACGGCCAATGCCGATTAACCGCCGTCGCGGGTATCGATCTCGACCTCAACCATCATACCAGGCGCGAGCGGGCGCGGGCGCTGCTCGAACATGATTTTAACTGGAATGCGCTGGGTGACTTTGGTGAAGTTGCCGCTAGGGTTTGGCGTTGGCAGCAGGGCGAAGCTGGATGTAGCGGCGGCGCCGATCTTGGCGACACGACCGACGAACTTATCGTCAGGATAGGCGTCCACATCAATTGCGACACGCTGGCCGACCCGCAATCGCCGGACCTGGGTTTCCTTGATATTGGCCTCGACCCATGTGTCCTCCGGATCATGCAACATCAACACGCGCCTGCCTTCGCCCAGAAACTCGCCCTCTTCGACGAACACGCGGTCCACAACGCCAGCCTTTGGCGCCTGGATGGTGCGATAGCTGAGCAGCGCTTCATGCCGGGCGATGCGGGCGCGCAGCATGGCTTCTTTGAAGTCGATCAGCGCCGCTTCCTGTTCGATCACAGAAAGTTCCGCCTTATCCGCTTGCGCCTCTTGCGCTTCGCCACGTGATGCGGCGATGCCCGCATCTGCCCGGCGCACGTCACTGGCGAGGCGCGCGACTTCGGATTCAGCCCGGTCTAGGCGTGAGCGGGCGATGACGCGTTTCTCGAATAAACTCCGGAACCGCTTTAATTCCTGGCGCGCCAATCGCAGTTCTGCAGCCAAGGCAGAGCGGCGGGCGCGTTCAGCGCGGATGCTGGTGAGCCGGGTTTTGTAACGGCTATCCGTTTGCTGCGTCACCATGGTGGAGCGGGCCGAATACTGGCTGCGCTCAGTTTGAAGCGCCGCGAGTTCAGACTGTAGCGCACGCAATTCAAGCGAAGGCACACGGTCATCCATCTGGCCCAAAACCGCGCCAGCGGACACCATATCGCCCGTATCCACCTTGAGTTCTCGGAGTACGCCATCGACACGGCTGGAAATCGTCACGTGATCGGTAACGACGCGGGCGTCATACTCATAAACATGGGTCATCCGGCTGATGACCTCGCGAATGCCGAAGAGCACGGCGGCGATGGCGACTAGGCCTATCAGGCCATAACGCAGAAACCGTATTGCGCCCCGCTTGCGCCGAATATTTGGCGGCGGGCCGCTGGCGGTCATAGCTGGCTTGGCCGGTTCTGCGGGCGTTGCATCAGACCCAGCGGGCTTTGTCTCGTTATCGTCAGCCATGTCATGCAGCCCCTTTTGCTTCGGGCGCAGAAAGCGTTTCGATGCGGAGGGTGAGTTTCGTCAATAGCGCCATCATGGCCTCTATATCTTTCGGATCGGAATCGGCGAGCATGTCGGCGCGGAGTGCGGATGCGACTGTATCGACATCCTCAAGCTTGACGCGGCCTGCCGCCGTGAGGGAGACGCGTTTGACGCGCCGGTCGTTTTCATCTTCGCGGCGTTGGACGAAGCCCGCCGCTTCCAGTTGATCAATCTGGCGCACCAAGGTTGGGCCGGTGACGCCTGCCAGGTCCGCCAAGTCCAACTGAGCAAGACCGGATGCGGCTTCTGACAAATGCAGCAGTAATATCCATCGCGCCTGTGAAAGCCCATGCGGGCGCAACCGATTATCGAGCTCCGTCCGCCAAAGCCGCCCGAGTAGTGCGACCTGACGGCCTACATTGGGCAATTCTTGCATTTGGCCGAGACCTATCAATAAGCTGTCATATAATGATCTGACTATATATTAGTGTGCTAATTAATAGCATGTAAAGCGAGCTCCTGCCGCACGCGCCAGCAGGCCTCGCTTTGGGTTAAACTTTGCCGTGGCAGTGTTTATATTTCTTGCCGGAACCGCAGGGGCAAGGGCTGTTCCGCGGAACCCGGCCCCAGGTTGAGGGATCATTCGGGTCCACTGCCTCGTTCGACGCTGCGCGCGATTGGCGAGGCTCGGCGCGGGCGGGCGGCGCGTCTGTATCAGCATGGTCCATCGCATCGATCCTGGCGGCATCGGGATGTTCTTCGTAGATTTCGCCCATCTCATTAAGCGGTCCAGGCTCCGGCGCTTGGGCGTCGACCTGGAGATGCACCAGCATCGCGGTAACAGATGCGCGCAGGCGGCCAAGCATGCCTTCGAATAGATTGAAGGCTTCCTGCTTATATTCGTTCAGCGGATCGCGCTGCGCATAGGCGCGGAGGCCGATGCCTTGGCGGAGATGGTCCAGCGCCAAAAGGTGTTCTTTCCACACCTGATCCAATAGCTGCAACAGGACGCTCTTTTCAGCGAAGCGCATGATGTCCGGGCCATAGTTTGCGGCTTTTTCCGCCATACGCCGGTCCAGGTCCGCGTGGATGCGGTCCAAGATTTCTTCGTCCGCGATGCCTTCTTCCTTGGCCCACTCGACCACCGGGTATTCAAGCGCGATATTGGCGACGAGGGCCGCTTGTAGGCCTTCCGCATCCCATTGGTCGGGCAGCGCGTTTGGCGGAATATGCTCAGCGACCAAATCTTCGGCCACCTGGCGGCGCATGTCCTCAACTGTTTCGCGGACATCGTCTGCGTCCATGATCTCGCGGCGCTGTTCGTAGACGACCTTCCGCTGGTCATTCATGACATCGTCGTAGCGGAGCAGGTTTTTCCGGATTTCGAAGTTCCGCGCCTCGACCTTGCCTTGCGCTTTTTCGAGCGCGCGGTTGATCCAAGGATGCACAATCGCTTCGTCTTCTTTAAGGCCTAAGCGGCGGAGCACGTTGTCCATGCGCTCAGAACCGAAGATGCGCATCAAATCATCTTCTAGGCTGATATAGAATTTGGAGGCGCCCGGATCGCCCTGTCGGCCAGAACGGCCGCGGAGCTGGTTATCGATCCGGCGGCTTTCGTGGCGCTCAGTCGCTAGAACGAACAAGCCGCCCGCATCGAGCGCAATTTTCTTGTCACGCTCGATTTCAGCTTCGACCTCGGTTGTGATCTGGTCGCGCTTCGTCTCATCATCGATGCCGCTGAGCAAATCCGCGAGCATCATGTCGCGGTTGCCGCCAAGCTGAATGTCTGTGCCGCGGCCGGCCATATTGGTCGCGATGGTGACGGCGCCCGGCTTGCCCGCAAGCGCGATGATCTTCGCTTCTTGCTCGTGGTAGCGGGCGTTTAGCACCTGATGTTCGATACCGGCCTTCTTTAGCTCTTCGGCTAGCATTTCAGATTTTTCGATGGAGACCGTGCCGACCAACACCGGCTGCTTTGCCGTATTCCGCTCTTTGATTTCTGCAACAATGGCGCGGTTCTTCTCGACCATGGAGCGATAGACTTCGTCATCGAAATCCTCACGCGCGATGGTCACGTTGGTGGGTATTTCCACAACGCTTAGCTTGTAAATCTCGTCGAACTCTCCGGCTTCCGTCATCGCTGTGCCGGTCATGCCCGCGAGTTTCGGATAGAGGCGGAAATAGTTCTGGAAGGTAATCGATGCGAGCGTCTGGTTCTCCAGCTGCACCTCAACGCCTTCCTTCGCCTCCAACGCCTGATGCAGGCCTTCTGAGAAGCGGCGGCCATCCATGGCGCGGCCGGTGAATTCGTCGATGATGACGACTTTACCGTCGCGCACCATGTAATCGACGTCACGCTCAAACAGCGTATGCGCCCGGAGCGCCTGGTTCACATGATGGACGATGGAGACGTTGGCGATGTCATAGAGTCCGCCTTCGGTCAGGATGCCCGCGTCGCGCAGCAGGCCTTCGATCCGGTCAGAACCATCATCCGACATACCGACGGCCTTCGACTTCTCATCCTTCTCATAGTCATCCGGCTGGACATTCTTCATCACCGCGTCGACGGTCTGATAAAGCTCGGAGGATTGCTCGGCGGCGCCGGAGATAATCAGCGGCGTTCGCGCTTCGTCGATCAGGATCGAGTCGACCTCATCGACAATGGCGTAGTTGAAGCTCCGCTGAACCATATCGGTCAGCCGGAACTTCATGTTGTCGCGCAGGTAGTCGAAGCCGAATTCGTTATTAGTGCCGTAGGTGACGTCCTGAGCGTATTGCACCCGGCGCTCGTCGTCCATCAGGCCGCCCAGAATGCAGCCGACGCTGAGGCCGAGGAAATTGTATACAGCGCTCATCCACCCGGCATCGCGTTGCGCCAGATAGTCATTCACGGTGACGACATGGACGCCTTTTCCTTCAAGGGCGTTCAAATAAACGGCGAGGGTCGCGACGAGCGTTTTACCTTCACCGGTTTTCATCTCAGCGATCTGGCCGGTGTGCAAAACAATGCCGCCCATGAGCTGCACATCGAAATGGCGCTGACCCAGTGTGCGCTTCGCAGCCTCGCGCACGGCGGCGAAAGCTTCTGGTAGAATGTCGTCTAAGGTTTCGCCAGCTTCCACGCGCTCGCGGAACTTAGGCGTCAGCGCCCGGACTTCATCATCGCTAAGCGCCTCAAATTCAGGCTCTAAGTCATTGATTTTGGCTACAGTCGCGCGGAGCGACTTAATGTAACGATCATTCGCAGTGCCAAGCACGCGCTTAACGATGGCGCCGAACATATGGGCCTCAATATCTGGATAAAATGGGCGCGTGTTGCGCTATCGCCGCTGCAAGCATAACAACGGTGCTTGACAGATAAGTGTGAGGTGCGGCCCTGTCAACGAATGACGGGCTAGAACGCCCCGCTAAATGCGGCGCGGGCGTGATCTTGGCGCTCAATTTTACATGAGGAGACCGCATATGCGGACGATGACCGGCCTGGCGCTTACTGCGCTTCTATCCTTGCCTCTGGCTTTCCATGTGACGGTTGCAAAAGCGCAGGACACAGCCAAACCGGCCCCGGCGGCCTCGCCCTTGCCCAGTGATGAGGATCAGGTCGTCGCAATCGTCAACGGCGAGCAGATCCGGTTGAGCCGCCTGCAGCAGGCGCTGCAGGCGTTTGGCAAGGACTTGGGACAGCTGGACCCGCAAACTTTCTACATCACGATCATGGACCGTGTGATTGATCAGAGTCTCGCCGCCAAAGCGGGGAAGGACGCCGGGCTGTTGAATACGCCAACGGTGCAAGCACGGCTCAAAGCGGCGCAGGATGCTGTTTTGGCGGATGCCTATATGCTGAAAGTCGGCGAAGAAGCGACAACGGAAGTCGCGCTCCGCCGCCGCCATGAGGCGATGGGGCAGGATGGCGTTAAGCAGATCCATGCGCGCCATATTCTTGTTAAAACAGAGGAGCTTGCCAAGGAAATCACCGAACTTCTGGGCTTCGGCGGCGACTTTGAGGCGCTGGCGAAAGAGCATTCTGTTGGCCCATCCGGCCCGCGCGGCGGTGATCTTGGGTTCTTCGGCGACGGCCAGATGGTGCCAGAATTCTCCGAAGCCGCCTTCGCTCTCAATGCGGGCGAATACACAAAAACGCCGGTAAAAACACAATTCGGCTACCATGTGATCAAGGTGGAAGAAACGCGCCAGGTCGCGCCGCCGCCATTCTATGAAGCAGCGCCAAAGCTGGCGGAAGAAGCTCGCACAGATGCAATGATCGCGGCCCTTACCAAACTGCGCGCAGAAGCGACGATCAAGCGGTTTGCGCCAGACGGATCGCCGATTGAAGTCAACCGAGTGCCGGCAGATCAGATGCCGGCAAACCAGGCGCCTGCGACTGTGGCCCCGGCAGAGCAAGAGAAGAAACAGTAATGCAACGCTCTCCCTTAGCGCCCGGATCGACGCCTGAGCTTCCGCCGCTCGCTGGCGTCCAAATCGGCACGATGAATAGCGGTGTCCGATACAAGGGCCGTGATGACGTAATGGTGATGGCGTTTGATCCAGGGTCCGTCATGGCGGGCGTCGTGACGAAGTCCAAAACGCGGTCTGCGCCGGTTGAGCATTGCGTCGATGCGCTGGCGGCGGGCGGCCATGCGCGCGCGCTTGTGGTCAATTCCGGCAACGCCAACGCCTTCACCGGCCGCGCGGGCGATGTCGTCGTGCAGGCGACGATCGATACGGCGGCGGAGGTGTTCGGCTGCAACCCGATGGCGGTTTATGTGTCGTCAACCGGCGTTATCGGCGAGCCAGTGCCCAAAGACGCGATCCCGAAGAGCGTGCGGGCGCTGGCGCCGAAACTTCAGTCCGGCGGATGGGATAAAGCCGCCGCGGCGATCATGACGACAGACACCTTCGCGAAAGTCGCGACAGAGACCGCGAAGATTGGCGACGTTGAAGTGCGGCTGAACGGCATCGTCAAAGGCTCCGGCATGATCGCGCCGGATATGGCGACGATGCTGGGCTATGTCTGCACGGACGCCGATATTCCACAACCTGCATTGCAGGCGATGCTGGTCCGTGCGGTTGGCAAGACCTTCAACTGCATCACTGTCGATAGCGACACTTCTACCTCAGACACGGTGCTGCTCGCGGCGACGGGCAAGGCGGGCAACACGCGCCCAGAGCATGACAAAGACCCGTCGCTCAGGGATTTCAAACGGGCGTTACTGGCGATTTGCACAGACTTGGCGCAACAGGTCGTGCGGGACGGGGAGGGCGCATCCAAGTTCATCGCCGTTCGCGTTACGGGCGCTACATCGGCGGGCGCGGCTAAGCGCATCGGTCTCGCCATCGCCAATTCCCCGCTCGTGAAAACGGCGATTGCGGGGGAGGATGCGAACTGGGGCCGTATCGTGATGGCCGTCGGGAAATCCGGCGCAAAAGCGGAGCGGGACCGTTTGCGCATTCTGATCGGCGGGACTGAAATTACAGCCAATGGCATGGTCGTCGAAGGCTATGACGAAGCGCCGGTCGCGGCCCATATGAAAGGCCAGGAGATCAATATTGAAGTTGATATCGGTCTTGGGCGCGGCAAGGCCACCGTTTGGACCTGCGATCTCACCCACGGCTATATCGAAATCAACGCGGATTATCGCAGTTGAGCGGTGGAAGCCTACCGACGCTCCTGGTCGTCGCCGTCGCATTGGTAGACCGCGATGGCAGGGTGCTCCTGGCTGAGCGACCCGAAGGCAAAAACTTAGCCGGAATGTGGGAGTTTCCAGGCGGTAAAGTGGCCGAAGGGGAGACGCCAGAAGCGGCATTGATCCGGGAATTGCAGGAGGAACTAGGCATCGACACGGAAACGTCCTGCCTGGCGCCCTTCACCTTCGCCAGCCACACCTATGAGGCATTTCATCTGCTAATGCCGCTCTACATCTGCCGCGTGTGGCAGGGCAATCCGCAAGGGCTTGAGGGCCAGCGTCTCGCCTGGGCGACGCCTAAGGAGATGCTGAAATATCCTATGCCGCCGGCAGATAAGCCGCTTGTGGCGATGCTGCGGGATTTCCTGTGAGCGCCTCAAGCAACGGCCCGAGATAAGGCCTGTAGGCCTCCGCTGAGTTCAAGCCCGTCGAGAATAAGGGCTGTCGCACCTGGTGGGCGCTGGGCGGTCGTGTTCTGTCGCTCAGTCTCGTGGAAGGCGAGAGCGGCGTCAGACCAGGGTATGTCGATGGCGTCAACCATGGCCCGTGCTTCTTCCTCGAAGTTCTCGACAAGCCCGTCATAGCTTACATCATGGATGCGGCCCGGCGCAGCCTCCCGCCAATGCGTCATCAGGCGGGTGTAGTTGATGTAATAGCGGCCAAGCTCTGTTTTATTATAGGTGTAGCCAAGGTCGCCCGTGAAAAGCTGGCGGTAGCAGCTGAAGCAGGTATCCACAGCGTCGCGCTCGATGTGGACGATTTTCGCCTGCGGGAAGAGCGCCATGATCAGGCCGAGATTCTGGAAATTCATCGGCATCTTGTCTGCTACACGAACGGCGCCGGGCGCGATCTCCGTAAGGGTTCTCATATGATGAGCGCTCAGAGCCGCAGCGTGTTCGGCTGTCAGTGTCCGCACGCCGCCTGGCCATGCGCCCTCTTGCTTGAATATGTCGCGGGCCAGGTTGGCGACGGCAGATAGCTCGCCTGCGCCATGAACGCCCGGTACGCTGGCGATGATCTGCTCCGCTAGCGTTGTGCCAGATCGAGGCATCCCAATGATAAAAACGGGTTTCGCATTGTGATCGCCAGCGCTCGACAATCGATCAATCAACTCCGCATCGAAGCAGCGGATCAGGCTTGCGAAGAATTGGTCAACCGTGTCCGCGTTATAATGCAGCGTCGCGCGCTTGGCGGCATTCGCTTGATCGAACAAGGCCATGGCCGCCGCAGGGTCGCCCTCACGGATAGCATGGCCTGCGAGTGCGAATTGTAAGCTCCATGTGGGCTCTGACCCAGGTGTGAGCCCGGCCAGCATCGCTTCTGCAGCTTTGATATCGTTTGGCTTTAAGGCGCCGTCGGTGATGCGGGAAAGCTGATGCAGCGCAGCGCTGGCGACGCACACGGCGTCCAAGCTGCTAATCCGCTCGGCCTGGCGCACAAGGGCGCGAAATCCATCGGCAGCGGCGGGAGTCCTGCCGTTCCGCATAGCCTGGATCGCGCGCTCATAGGTTTCGACCATCGCGCGGATCCGCGGATCACTGCCATCCAATTCCATAGCCCAAGCTCCTCAGCGTGAGGCGGCATCAGACAAGGCTCATGGTAAAGGCCGAATTAAATTGGCCCAGGCATCCTATGATAAGCCAAGGAAACATCTGAACTACATGTCCAATTGTTCGTTCCAGCTACGGGTTTGGAACATCCATCTTCCGAACCAACGTTTCAAGCTCTTTATTTGCCTTCGCGGGGCCTGGCTTACGATAGCCGCCAAGTATAACTGCCGATGGATCGTGGGAGAAATCAACGCTAGGGCGCAATTTCCTAGAGGACCAAGACAAAAATTTTCCAGCCGCTGTAAACAGCGCAAAATGTCGATAACTCCCGTTTGCTTTTCCTTCGGGGTCTTTTTTCACGGCCATGATTAGGCAAGTCTTCGGATCGCGTTCGGAGACATCTCCCTTATCACGGCAGAGCCTCTCTGATGTCATCTTTATGTTGTAAATATTGCGTCCGTAATTGGATACTACTGCTAGCTTGTCTTGATGTTTGAAGAAGTAATGATACTCAAAATCTTTCGAGCCTGCATTCGCAGAGTAAACCTCGATTGTACCACCGCGCAATGGGGCTACGATGCTTGTGACCCCAATTTTGTCAACGACATTTGCGCGTTCCGCCTCAGCATAGGTGTCGTATCGGGTACCACATGCCGCTACCAAAAACAGGACTGCGGTCAATGAAACAATGCGTTTATGTGACCCTGCCCCGAACGCTGGACCGCCATCCGCGGTCACTTTCGGCCTTATGA
>JAYNYG010000002.1:0-172885 GCA_038102935.1 Alphaproteobacteria bacterium
CTGTAACCCGCAGTTTTCCAAGTCTCATTATATTTTGTGCCATCTATAATGAGTTGCATCAGGGCTGTCTCAAGGCTGGAAATGCGGAATATCCTGAGATGGCCCTATCTAATTTGTCAAACGACCAAAGAAAAACAGCCAGGAACCTCAACATTTGGTGCTGACAGATTATGAGGGCATTGTCTCAGCTACCCTAAATAACAACTAAGACATTGTTTCATATTATTTATTTGTAGTTTTTTCAGTGAAGGCTGCCTCAGCCAAGCCACTATTACCCTAAGAGCTAAACCTGATAGCCGAAGGAATTGCTTGCGCAAGCCACCTTCAAACTAGTCAAAGCCGAAACACCTTATCCAAAGCCTCAAACTATGGAAAATTTGTCTCCTATGTGTCTCCTAACCGCCTAGTCGGCTAATTCCGGAAACGCTTTATTTTCTCTAAACTATTGGGAAATATGGTGCCGACGCGCGGAATTGAACCGCGGACCTACTGATTACGAATCAGTTGCTCTACCCCTGAGCTACGTCGGCAAAGCGTGCGGGACGCTTGGGCGGCAGGCGGCTGCAGATGCAGCGGGCTGTGCGGGAAACCAATAGCGTTAGTGCGGCGATTGTCAATCATTATCGGCCTTGGGCCGCCGCGGCTCACCGCCACGGTAGGCGCGCTATAATGATGGTATAGGCAAAGGCCTGGGCTGCGGATACGGCGATGAGGCTGTATCCGGCTCCGGTCAACCCGAAATCCGTTACAAGCGGAATGGCGAGCGCTGCGGTAAAAACCGTGAGGCAGATATGGACTTGTAGCGGCGCCCGGAAGCGGCCCGCGGCAATCAAGGCGAACTGCAGGATTGAGGCGATGCAGCGGAACGTCGCCGCGACCGCGAGCAGCGCCAACAGCGGCGCATAGACGGCGAAGGCCGGAGTATACATGGCGGACAGAAGGTCGCCGCCGACCAGAACCGCCGCCAGAACGCCGACGCCGCTAAGCGCCGCCATGAGGAGCGACATCCGCAGCAACAGCATATTGAAGCGCCTAGCGTTTCCGGCGGCGAAGGCGCGGCCAAGATGCGCTGATGCGGCATTGCCGAGCGCGCCGCCCGCCACCAGTGCTGCCTGGAAAAAGAAGAACACGCCAGTGAAGAAGCCAAGTGCTGCAGGCTCCATCCACCAATCGATCACATAGCGGGGGATCGCGGTTTCGAACGCCGCAAGCGCGACGCTGAGGCCAAGCGGCCAAGCCTTCAGGATCACGCTGATCGCGCCCGCGCCGCGCGGCTCTTTGCTGGCGGCTGCGCGGATTGTTCGGGCTTCGGTGAGGGCGAGGAGCGCCAACACTGCAATTGCCCAAGCCAGTAATCCGCCCGCCAAAGCGCCGCCTGAAGCATGAATGCCGCCAACCATTGCGAGTGGGCCCAGAGCAGCGCGGGCGAGCATTGAAATAGCGGCGGCGCGGGTTTCCCCTTGCCGCTGGCGCCAGCCATAGACGAGATCAAACCCGGCATCGGCAGATTTCACGACGGCGAAGAGCAGAAACGCCGCTAGAATGGAAAGCCCCCTCCCCTCACCCGCCAACATCCCGGCAAGGCCCATGACGAGGACCGCGAAGGCTGTGGTCAGCAAACGCGCCCGCCAGCAATCAGCAAATGGAAACCGGGATGATGCATCCCCCGCGACGATGGGGCGAAGGCCCATGCCTGTCAAAAAATACAAGGGATTGCTGATGGCTAAGGCCAAACCAAACACCGCCAGCGCCTCAACGCCTGCGAACTTAACGATGATCGCTGCAATAACGCCCTGGCTAAGCGCGAACATGACCTGGCCGCCAGTGAGCAATAGGGCGTCCTTGCGGAGGCTGCTGGATGGGGCGGGCGGCGCGGGCGATTGTTTAGGCAAAATCCGGCGCTCGCCTGGACGGGCTGTCAGGGACAGGATCATACTGCTCAACGCCCCAGGGACGGCGTGTCTGGCCAAATATACGAAGCGCCAGCGCGATGATCGCCAAGGGCAGTACGGTCGACAGGAACGATTGCGGCGAAGCGACGGTCAACCCGCCCGGCAGCACGAACAACGCCGCTACGACGCTCATCATCATCGACCAGGGATTGCGCCAGAGGTCATCATAGACAAGCTGGGCGCTCCGGATGAAATAGCCTGATAGCGCGCCCCCGATAGCGAGGCCGGCATAGCCAAAGTTCACCAGCCAATCGCCCAACGGCGTCAACGGCCAGCCGTTCAGGGTTTCGGGTTCATAGATTTGGCGGAACCATGCGCCGGTATTGTATGTGGGCCTGTCCGGCCAGAGCTGGCGGGGGATCAACGCCGCGAGGCCCGCAAAGAAGTCCTCCCCCCATCGCAGGCCCGCCTCAAGGTCATAATCCCGGAACGCCAGCAACAGCGCATCGAATTGCGAGCCGTGCATGGACACAGCGATCTTTCGCCAGATATTGCCGGTGTCGAGCGGGCTGATGACGCTTTCGTGGAAGACCAGCGCATCCCGGAGCAGGCGCAGTCCAAGGAAGGCGAATAAGAAGATTGCGCCGAGGCCGATCAGCTCCGCCCAGCGCAGCCGCCGGACGAAATAGTGGAAGCCGGCGGCGAGCGCGACCGTCGCCATGGCGATCGAATAGCGTTGGCCCCAGGCGTAGATGCCAAAGGCGCAGGCGGCAAAACACAGAAGCGCCAGGACGCTCCACCATCTGGGCGCATAGAGGCCTCTGGCGCGCGTTAGATATGAGAAATAGAAGAACGCGAATGTCGCCAGGAGGACGCCCAGCACCGCAAACTGGCGCAGGAAATAGAACCCCGTGACGGCCTTTTCCGCTTTTACGAAGCGGATGGATTCAGCCAATGTCCCGCCAGACGCCGCCAGCAGCCAGAGCGTCACGGCTGTTGAGAGCAGCGTCAGCGCCACCAGCCCGATCAGGACCAAGGATGGGTTCGGTTCCGCCCGGAGCGTTGGAAAAAGCGCCATCACTGGCGCGCCAACGGCATTTGCGGCATAGGCGCCGAGCGCGAAGCTGGCGAGCCAGGCGAGGGCGGCGCCCTCAGCCATAATCACCAGATCCAGATGGCCTGTCGTAAAGATATAATCCGGTGTCGGGCCATCCAGGCCTATCGCCAGCTGGATGGGTCGGAAGACGAACCAGAACCCGAACAGCAGCAGCGACAGAAACATCACGTCAAAGCGACGACGGACGAATAGACGCCCAAGGATCATGATCGCGCCAAAGACCGCTAGGACAGACAGCACTGCCGCCGCACGCTCCATGACTAACGATGCTCCTCCGTCGGGCTAAATCGTCGCGAACAGGCGCTTAGGCACCGTGCGTTTGCCTATTTGTACGGATCCGCCGCATCGCGCAGCCCATCGCCTAGGAAGTTGAAGGCGAGGATTGTCAGGATCACCGGCGCCACGGGCAGCATCAGCCATGGATACAGCGCGACAACGTTGATGTTCTGCGCTTCCGCCAACAACACGCCCCAACTGGTGATCGGCGGTCTGAGGCCGAGGCCGAGGAACGACAGCGCCGTTTCACCAAGGATCATGCTTGGGACGGATAACGTCGCCGAGGCGATCAAATGGCTGGCGAAGCTGGGCAGCAGATGCCGCCCAATCACACGCCGTGGCGATGCGCCCATGAGCTGTGCGGCCTGGCAGAAATCCTCTTCCCGGAGCGACAGAAGCTTCGATCTGACGGCGCGGGCGAGGCCTGTCCAATCCAGCAACCCCAGAATGATGGTGATGCCAAAATAGATCAGCACCGGGCTCCAGGTCACCGGCAAAGCGGCGGACAACGCCATCCAGAGCGGTAATTCCGGGAAGGAACGCACGACCTCAATCATGCGCTGGACGATACTATCAACCCAGCCGCCATAGTAGCCTGCCAGCCCACCAAGCACGATGCCGATCATGAAACTGATGGCGATGCCAAACAGCCCTACCGTTAGCGATATACGCGCGCCATAGACAATCCGACTGAAGACGTCCCGGCCTAACCGGTCTGTCCCCATGATGAATAGCGATCCGCCTTTGGCCGGGCAGAACAGATGGAAGCGCGAACTAAACAGCCCGAAATAGCTAAACTCATCGCTAAGGCAGAAGAAGCGTATCGGCTGCGGCTTGGACGTATCTTCGGTATAGATCCGCTGCATCGTCTTGAAATCGAGCTTTTTCTTGTACTCGTAGACGAACGGGCCGATGAACTCGCCCTCATGGAACATGCTGATCGATTGCGGCGGCGCATAGATATATTTCGAGTTCCGCGTATCCAGCGCGTAGGGCGCTATCACCTCCGAGATGATGGCGGAGAAATACATCAGCAGCAGGAACACGCCCGATATGACAGCAAGCTTGTGGCGCTTAAGCTTCCACCACATCAGCTTCCATTGGGTCGCCAAGTAGTAGCGTTCCTGTTCCGGCGTCAGTTTTTCAACGGAATACGGATCAAACGGCTCTTTCGAGACGTAATGCTCAATGATGTTATCTGGGCGAGTCGGCTTCATGTCGCTCATTTTTCGTTCCCCGCGCCAAGCCGGATGCGCGGATCAAGCGCTGCGAGCGCGATATCCGAGATGAGCACACCGATAACGGTCAGCAACGCCAGGAACATCAGGAACGATCCTGCGAGATACATATCCTGCGCCTGTAGCGCCTCGATCAGCATTGGGCCAGTTGTCGGCAGCGAAAGCACCATCGAGACGATAGCGGCGCCGGAAACGACCTGGGGCAACAGGTTGCCGATATCCGCAATGAACGGATTCAAGGCCATGCGGAGCGGATACTTGATCAGCAGCCTGCGGGGCGTGAGGCCCTTCGCGCGGCCCGTCACGACATATTGCTTCTGCAATTCATCCAGCAGGTTTGCGCGCAACCGCCGGATCATGCCAGCGGTGCCAGACGTGCCGATGACGATCACCGGCACCCAAAGATGCTGGAGGACAGATATGAACTTGTCATAACTGAATGGCTCGTCAAGATATTTCGGGTCCATCAGCCCGCCGATGGATATGCCGAAATGGACTTTCGCCAGATACATCATGACCAGCGCCAGCAGGAAGTTCGGCGTGGCCAATCCTAAGAAGCCGATGAACGTCAGCCCATGGTCGCCCCAGCTATACTGGTTCACAGCGGAATAAACGCCGATTGGGAAAGCCATCGCCCAGGTGAACAGGATGGTCGAGAAGGACAGCAAGAAGCTCAAGTACAGCCGGTCGCCAACGACGTCAGACACCGGCAATTCATATTCGAACGAATAGCCGAAATCGCCCTGCAGCATGCCGAACAGCCAGATCAGGTACTGCTCCCACATCGGCTTATCCAGGCCGTATTGCTGGCGCAGAAACTCAACCTTCGCCTTGTCGACATCCATGCCGGAGGCGACAGCCTCGTTGATCATCGTGGTCAGGTAATCGCCGGGCGGCAATTGGATGATGACGAACACCAGCACGCTGATTGCGAGCAGTGTCGGGATCATCACCATGATCCTGTGGGCGATATACCTGAGCATAGGCGCGCTCCGTCCGGTCTTGCTTCGCGCTTACTTAGACGCGAGCCAGAAGGTGTCAGGGCGGTAGCAGCCAAAATGCGCGCCCGGATCCCAGTTGTAATAGCCCTCATCGGGAATGTTCTGCAGCCGTGAATTCGCGACAACGGGCTGCAGCACGCCGGCGACCAAGCCGATCACGTAAACCTCTGAGGTATACATGGTCAGCATCTGCTTCCAGATTTTCTCCTTGGTCTCCATATCAACGGCGTTACGCCATTGCTTATAGAGCCCGCTGAGCTGTAGCGGCACCGGCATGTCGGCGATCTCGCCAGCCTTGCCTTTGGTCTCGACATATTGGCCCCATTTCGGCCATTGCAGCTGCTGCTGCGATGTCGGCGCCAGTTCTTCCGGGCTCATCGCGGCATTCGCCAACCCGTTCTCCAAGCCGAACCAGATCGACATCTGCGTATCGCCGGTGAAGACGCGGTTCCGCAGCACGTCGCGTTGCAGCGGCTTGGTGAAGAGCGCGATTCCGGCCTTCGACCAGGTCTGCTTGATCAGCTCCAGCACGTCTGTTTCTTCCGTGCTCTCGCCAGCGCTTTCAACGATGATTTCTAGTTTGCGGCCATCCGGCAAAAGCCGCGTTCCATCCGACCCGCGCTTAAGGCCAATCTCATCCAGCAGCTTATTCGCCGCCTTTAGATCGAATTCCGTGTAGGCCATAGCGGCTTTTTCATCGAACAACGGACTGCCTGGCAACAAGGAATTGCCCTGGGGCAGCGCCACGCCAAAATAGACGACCTCGTTGATCTCATTGCGGTCTGTCGCCAAGGACAACGCCTGGCGGAAGCGCTTGTCACGGAACAGCTTCCGCCACACTGGGTCACTGGTGTTCATGTTCGGATAGAGCGCCATGTGAGAGCCCTTACCCGTCCGCCAAAGGCGCGTGGTGTAGCCGTAGCGCTCTTCGTTTTCTTTGAGGAAGGGCGTGTTCTTGAACTGCAGATAGCGGCCCTGCAGATCAACCTCGCCACTGCCAGCTTTCGCCGGGATCAGCTTGCCGGAAACGATGTCCATATTGATCTTGTCAAGATAGGGCAGCTGCACGCCATTCGCATCAACGCGGTGATAATACGGGTTCCGGTTGAAGACGAAACGCTCTGCCGGCGGGGCCGTTTGCGGAACCCATGGCTGGAGCGTCGGCAGATCCGGGTTGTCGTTCTTATAGGCGTTGTCTTTGCGATTATGCAGCGAGGCCCAGTTCCGGCGCTTTGCTTCCTTCACCAACACATCAAGTTTTGCAGCATCCTGATATTTGCCATGGAACTGCTGCAGATAATGCTTCGGCGCGTAGATATACATCGGCGACGCTTGGGCGAGTGCGGGAATAAACGTCGGGTTCGGCAAGGGCCATTCGTAGCGAATTTCCGTTGGCGAAATGATCGTGACCTTTGGCGGCTTGCCATCGGTAAGCATTTTCACCGGTGGGCCGGAGGGCGACAGGTCCGGGTTATTGGCGACATCTTCCCACCAGTAGCGGAAATCTTCTGTCGTGAACGGCTGGCCGTCAGACCACCGGTGGCCCTTGCGCAGCCGCAGCGTGAAAATGCGGCCCTCTTCAACCGTGTAGTCTTTCAAGATGTCTGCGACAAGCTCAAGCCGATCATTGAATCCGACGAGGCGCGCATAGCCGTAAACGACCATCTGACGGGTTTCTTTGGCCTTCGCCATCAGCACCCGGATTTCGCCGCCCGGCTTGCCAGGCTTAGCGCCCTCACGGCTGAAATCAGCCACGGAGGGTTCCTCTGGCAGGCGCTGCCCGACGGCTGGCAAATCACCAGCGGCGACGGCATCCGTCAGCGCTAAGGATTCTTTGTAAACGACGGTCGCAGCGCTCGCGCTCGACAGACCAAACGCGAGGCTGGAGATCGCCGCTAATGAAATCAGGGACCGGATATGCATGTCTTTAAGCCGCCTCCTTATGGTGAACCGCGACACGAACAAAGTGGTTCTGCGCGACTTCTTTGAGTGCTGCTCGCGCGCCGGGCTGCAAGCCATAGGGCGCAGGCCAGTTCGCAGGGTTAGACGCCCGTTCGCCCATCAACTTGGCGAAATCGAGCGGATGATCCAGGTCTGGTTCTGGCACGGCGGCTAGAAGGCCTTGGGTGTAGGGATGACGTGGATTGGCGAACAGTTCCGCCTTTGGCGCAATTTCAACCAACCGGCCCGCGCACATAACCGCAATCCTGTCCGCCATATAATCGACAACCGCGAGATTGTGGCTGACAAACAGGTATGTGAGGCCAAGCTTGGATTGCAGATCCTTCAAGAGATTGAGGATTTGCGCTTGCACAGACACATCCAGCGCTGAAACCGGCTCATCACAGAGAATGATCTCCGGCTTCAAAGCCAGCGCCCGCGCGATGCCGATGCGCTGGCGCTGCCCGCCTGAGAAGCTGTGCGGATAGCGGGATAAATGTCGGTCATCCAAGCCCACAAGCTGCATCAGCTCCCGCGCCATCTCCAGTCGGTATGCCGCATCGCCAATCTTATGGATGATCAGCGGTTCCTGGAGAATTTCACGCACCGTCATGCGCGGGTTCAACGCGCTGAACGGATCCTGGAACATGTACTGCATGCGCTTGCGGTACGGGAAAAGCTGCTTCGGCGTCATGTGGGTCAGGTCGATCTGCTTGCCGTCCACATTGAATAGCACTTGGCCTTCATCCGGCTTGAGCGCGTTCATGATCATCTTTGACGTCGTAGACTTGCCGCAACCTGACTCGCCAACAAGCCCGAGACATTCACCGCGCTGGATCGTGAACCCAACATCATCGACCGCCAGGAACTTCTTCGCCTCGCCAAGGCCCTTGCGGATACGGAAGCCTTTTGTGAGGCCTTGCACGTCCAGAAGCGGCGGTTCGCTGGGTTTGCCTTGCTTTTCGATATCCGCCAGCAAATGCCCGGTCGAAGGTTTGATCTCGCGGATCGGCACAAGGCGCTCGCCTTCATCCATATCGAAGCGCGGCACGGCGGCCAAAAGCGCCTTCAAATAGGGATGCTGCGGATTGCGGAATATGTCTTTGACCGCGCCCTGCTCCATCACCTTGCCGTGGTACATAACAACCACTTCATCCGCAACATTGGCGACGACGCCAAGATCATGGGTGATCATCAGCACGGCCATGTGCAGTTCGGCCTGGAGGTCTTTTATGAGCTTCAGGATCTGCGCCTGGATGGTCACGTCAAGCGCTGTTGTGGGTTCGTCCGCAATCAACAGGCTTGGCCGGCAGACCAGCGCCATGGCGATCATCGCGCGCTGGCGAAGGCCGCCTGAAAGCTCAAACGGATAGGCGTCTACGGAGCGTTCAGGGCTTGGGAAACCAACCAGCTCCAGCATGTCCTCGACGAGCTTGCGGGCTTGCTTCTTGTTGACATCACGGTGCAGCAGCAGCGCCTCGCCGATCTGGTCGCCAATGGTGTGCACCGGCGATAGGGACGTCATCGGTTCCTGGAAAATGATAGAGACGCGACCGCCCCGAATATCGCGCATCTTGGCCGAGTTCGGGTTCAACTGAACGATATCAACCGGGTCATAGTTCGGATCGCGCAGCATAATCGACCCGCTCGCGATCCGCGCGTTGCGAGGCAGAATGCCCATGATCGCTTGGGCTGTGACGCTCTTGCCTGACCCGGATTCACCAACCACGGCGACAGTGCCGCCCGGCGGGATACGGAAGGACACGCCATCAACGGCCTTCACAACGCCGCCCGGCGCATCGAACTCGACCCGGAGGTCCTTAACTTCGAGCAGGTTCGTCACTGCATTGCTTTCAGATGTGCCGCTTTCAGACATTGGCCGCCCAATCCTCCCCGCCATCCATATTCGGCGCGAGGCCCATGGCGGCGAAATTCACTTGGGCGCTCTCCGTCATGGTCAAACGATGGTCTTCAATGGCGCGGACTACACGAACGGCGAGATCGCGAAAATCGTGGACGGTGGAATCGATCTTGATCGTCCCCCCGGCGCCATCCAGGCGTAGCTGCATCCATCCGCTCCCTTCGTCGGTCGCCGGTCCTCCCCGGCCCCGTTCGCGCTTCGTCGAAAAATATCTGAGATCGACGCGCGTGATTTCGTTCCATCTTAGCGCGGCTCGATACGCGCCTTCCGACCAAATGCCCTCATCGGTGACGGCGATCACAGTTCCGTGACGTCGCCAAGTCGACCAACCGAAACTCAAGAACATCAATACGATGGCGCCCAATATCACCACCGCATAGATATTTTCGTGCGCATAGGCCAACGGAATTCCGAAAATCACAGCCCCTGCCGCCGCTTGGCCGTAGTCTTTCAGCATGGCGTTCGAAGGGTAACTAAATCGTTGCTCTGGCGCGGGATTGATCGATTCGGTCATGGCGCCGCCCGGAAAATCTTACAGGCGGGCGGCCAGGAAACACGCGGATCGCCTGCGAGATGCGCCAAAAGCGATTTCAGCGTCGACCACGCCTTAGGGTCCATCGCCAGATGATGCGCCAGAATGCCTGTCGGTTCACCAGCATCCGACGCACCTGTGCGTTTGGCCATAAAATGCGCGGCGATGCCCTGGATCATATCGGCCAAAGGCGCGCCCACGCGGTCTTCGCGCCAAAGAATCAGATCAACATGCGTGTTGGTTTCATGCACGCCGGGCGCAGCTTCTACAGCGGCGCGCGCTTTATACCTGGAGAGACCGCTCAACCCAGCTTCAGGCAAGCGTTGAAGCAGAGCAGACGCCACACGGTTCCACGGCGGCGCCAATACTGGCAGCGCCGCATCGCCGAATAGCCCGGATAGCGTGGCCCGTCCCTGCACAAGCTCCCCCGTCATAACGTCCAGAGGGCGATGTTCGGCAAATTCCGACTTCTTTCCGCTCCCAAGCGCATGGTTCGCATGGGCAAACCCATGTTGCAAGACAGAAACGTCCGCCAAACCCCTTAATCTTTGCGCCAAATGCAGTGTTGCGCCCTCTGGAATCACCGCAAGCGCCAGCGGAACGCGGAATTCGGCGCATAAGCCAAGCAATTGGTCGAGCGCATCGGTCGGCGCGACAGCGTCATCGTCTCTCAGCCACAAGGCAGGCTTTTGGCCAAGCGCCGCCCAACGCTCAAGCTCCAGATCCAGTACGCGCCAAGCCTCTGCCGTCATCGCGTACCCGCAAGCGCGCGCACCAGCGCTGATGTTCTAGCCGCGCCGCCAATATCAACACCTGCCGCAGAGGATGGCGGGCTCGCCAATGCCGCGTCGATTGCAGCGCCCAATCGTTCTGGCGATAGATCATCTTCAGGCACGACCTGCAGAGCGCCCTTGGCCGCGAGCGCCTCAGCGCGCAACGTCTGCTCCGTTTCCAACCCGCCAGCATAGGGCGCGATCACGGCCCGGGCACCGGCCGCCAGCGTTTCCAGCACGGTGTTATATCCGCCTTGTGAGATCGACAGGCGGCATCGGCGCAGCAGGTCCGGAAAGTCCCGCCGCGCCCGCTCGACGATGACATTGCCGCTGGCTGCGGCCCGCATTTCCTGAAAAATCGCATCCGGCAGATTATGACCAACCAAGAATCGCCATTTCATATCCCGCGCCGCTGTTTCCGGCATGGCGGCGATCGCCGCGCGCAACAACGGCTCAGCGACAGCGCCGCCCCCGGCGGAAACCAAAATCTCGTCCGCGCCGTCGGCGCCGTCTGGCCCAACACGTTCATCCACCACATAACCTGTATAGACGACGCGATCTGATATCTCGGCCAGATGCGGGAATGTACGGTCGAACGGCACAAGGTCTGGGTCGCCATGGACGTAGACCTGATCGTACCAAGTGCGGGCGCGATCAAGCATTTCGGTCATGCGTTCGGGCTTCGCCGGGGCGACCAGAATATCGCGGACACTGGAGGCGATTTTAACGCCATCCGCCCGCGCCGCTCCCAGCAAAGGCCCCATTTCAAAGCGAAATTGGCGGCGGCCAAACGGAAACAGTTCTGTGATCAGAAAATCCGGCTTGAATTCGTGGTAGAGCGCCAATGTCGCCGCTGTGCGTCGTTCGCACCACGCATCATCAATCTGCACATCATTCTCGTCATGCAGAACCTTGAAATAGATATCGACCGCGCGGGCGGAAGGCAGTTGCGCCAACTTCGCAGCGCCCGTGTCCGTCACCGGCGAAGGCTCCCCGCCGCTGGCGACCAGCACCTCCATCCCATCCGCCGTCATCGCCCGCGCCAACGTCGCCGCACGGGATAAATGGCCGATGCCCAGCAGATGCTGCACCCAGAACAGAACGCGGATCGGTTGGGTCATAGGCTAGAGTTCCTGGTTAGGTTTGCCTGGTAGAATGATCGGCGACGAGACGTAACGCCAAGCCATCTCGCCCGCACCTTGAATAGAGCCTTCGTCCTTAGATATGAAGCCGCCGCCTCCAGGTCTCCTCGCCCCCCACAGGGGGGAGAGGGACGGGTGAGGGGGGCGCTCTCGGGATGGTGCGAATTGCCGAGCGCACCAATGCATCCAACTGTCGCTGCTCATAGCCTCGCCTGGCAGCCTCCCCCCTTTCCCTATCCCTCTCCCCCCTGCGGGGGCGAGGGGACCCTCGGTTAGGCCGCGTTCGAACCGGCAAAGTAGCGTGTGCGGCCGGCGTGAAGCACCTCAATTGAAGACCAACCAATGACCGTCACCCACGCGCCTCAAACGGCAGCGGCTCGTCCACTGCGACAACGGTTGGCGCGCCATCATCCGCTAGACGCAGCATATTGTATGTGCCGTGCATGCCTTTAACCGGCGACTTGCCCATGAAGTTCCAGCCTGTCGCCATTGCCACCGCCGCCCGGATCACGCCGCGGTGGGATACGGCGACCGTCGGTCTGCCCTTTGCCGCGATCTCCTTGAAAAAGGGCTTCAAGCGATCCTGCACCATACGTGGACTCTCGCCATTTGGCGGCGTGAAATCCAGCCCGCGGGCTTCGTTCTGACGGAACGCATCGCCGAGCGTTTGAGCCAGTTCCGCGCGCCGCTCACCTTCCCAATCGCCCCAATCCATCTCAATAATCCGCGCGTCGCTCAGCGCCTTACGGCCTGCGAGATGGTGCGCCGTATCCTGGCAACGGCCGAGCGGGCTTGCGATCCAATCAAAGCCATTCAACGCCGGCGGCGGTCCCCAGGTCGCCAGCGCGGCCCTGCCATCTTCTGATAAAGGCGTATCGCGGCGGCCTTGCAGGCGGCCTTCTGCGTTCCAGGTTGTCGGCGCATGGCGAATAAGGGCCAAAAGCGTCATCGAATGCCTATCCTTTTCAATACATCCTCAAGCCGCGCCGAGGCTGCTTCTAGGGATTGCCCAGCCGCGACCCTGGCGGCGGCATTTTCGCCGAAACCCCGGCGCATATCATCATCCATCAACAATTGCCGCACTGCGGCAGCGAAGGCTTCGCTATCGCCAAGCGGCGTCAACCAGCCGGATTCACCGTCTCTAACAACACTTGGAACGCCGCCGGTGCGCCCCGCGACGACCGGCAATCCGCTCGCCTGCGCCTCCAGCATCGCCATGCCGAAGGCTTCGCCATGGGCCGGCCAAACCATCACGTCCGCCGCCGCGTAGTAGCGGGCGAGCGCCGCTTCGTCCAGCGCGCCTGTGAAGGATACACGGTCGCCCGCCGCTCGCCGAAGTTCTGCTTCAATCGTTGGCTGCTCCGGCCCATAGCCGACCACAAGCAACCGCCAGTTCAGCTCCGCCGGAAGCAGGCGCAAGGCATCAGCCAAGGCGCTATATGACGCCGCCTTATCGCCGCTCCGCATCATGCCGACCGCAAGCAGCCAATGCGCATCTTCGGGAGCGCCAGTTGTGGCAGAGATTGCCGCGCGCGCCGCACGCCGCCCCGCGCGGGCCTTGGCATAGGGCGCGATATCCAAGAATGGCGGGAAGTCGATCAGCTTGCTTTGATCATCGACCAACGGCGCCAAACATGCGGCATCATTGGGGTTGAGGCAGAGGATGGCGGCGGCCTCCCGCACACAATGCGCGACGCGCTTATGGCTCAAATCCCATGGCCCACCAGCCCGCTTCGGCGCATAGCTCGCTTCCGCCAGAATGTAGGGGACGCCCATCCGCGCCGCCGCTTCCGGCCCAAACCAATCCGCCGCTTTGTAATAGAGATGATAGGTGAACCAAAGATCCGCCCTGCCGCCAAGCGCCTTGATCGCCGCATCGGCGCGCGCTGGCCCCGCCGCCGCCATCAACATTTGCGCTGCCGGATCGCCCTTCGGCTCCCGGCTGCGAAAATCTGAGGCAAGCGGCGTTTCGGCGCCGATCCGTTGGAACGCAGCCTGAAACAACCGCGCAATCCGTCTGTCGCCAGAGGGTGCGGGATGATCCGGCGGCTTTAAGGGCGCATAGAACGCAGCGCGCATCAGGCCATCCTCATCAGGCGACAGCGCGGCGACCGGCATCCTGGGTCAGGAGTGCGGCGATCTGATCAACGCCCTCGTTGAAATCAAACGTAGACCGGACATGCCCTTCTGCCGCCCGGCCAAGGCGCAGCCGTTGATCTGGATGCCGGATCAAGCTTTCAAGCGCGCGCGCAACCGAGGACGCGTCGCCCGGCGCCGTCATCAACCCGGTTTCACCATCACGGATGAATTCTGGGATAGCGGAAACATCAGATGCGATCAGCGGCAAAGCCTGGCTTGCGGCTTCCATCAACACATTCGGCAGGCCATCACGGTCGCCGTCCGCAGCAATTTTGGCGGGCAGCACGAATAGGTCCGCAGCGCCATAGGCGGCGATGACATCTGCCTGGGCCATGGCGCCCCGCCAGGTGATATTGTCCGAAATACCAAGGCTTTCCGCTTGCTTTTCTAACGCGTCCAGCAGTGGTCCGCCGCCGATATGATCGAGGCGCCAATGCAAATCCGCAGGCAGCATCGAAAGCGCCTGCAACAGATCTTCGAGACCCTTCTTCGGCACGGCCCGGCACACAGTCACAATCTTAACTGGCGTATCAGGCTTGGAGCCATCGGCCATGCCATGCGGCGGCGCTGCCGGAAAGCGGCGGAGGTCGAGACCGTGATAAACGAGATTGACACGCTCCCGTGGCGCGCCGCCTGCAAACGCCAAATCCGCCAAATGTGCGGCGCCTGTGCCGGTGCATGTGGCGGCCCATTCGCAATCCGCCAACTTCTCGCTCAGCTCCCAATCAGGCGATGTCCAGATGTCTTTGGCGTGGGCGGATACGCTCCAGGGGCGCATGGTCAGGATCGCGGCGTAGCGGGCGACGCTTGCGGGCGTATGCAGGAAATGTGCGTAGATATGGCCGATATCCGAAGGCATTTCCGCCGCCAGCACCAGCGCTTGGCCGAAGCGGCGGATGCGATTGCGGGTCCGGTCGCGCTTGAGATCACGACGCCAAACTGCATATGCGGTTTTATATAAAGGCCCACCACGCAGCTTTCGCCATGCCCGGTAAACGCGCATCGGTTCCTGGTGCAGATATTCCGGCAGATACGCGACCGGCGCCTCGATCTCGCTATGAATAGGATGGCGCTTCTTGTCTGTCGGGTGACGCAGGGAGAAGAATTTCAGCTTAAAACCACGCTCCTCCAACCCGCGCAATTCTTGGGCGATGAAGGTTTCTGAAAGCCGCGGATAGCCCTTCAGCAGCACCGCGACGGCATCGCCATCCGGCATTTCACCAAGGTCGCTCAATATACGCCCCCCAAGCTCAAACCGATTGTCCGGCGAGCTTGAGACCAGGATCACGACCAGCCTCAAACGCCTTACCGGTCAACCGCCGCACGCTTGGCAGGCCATCAAGCAGGCCAGGCACCACGACATCGGACGGCTTCGGCTGGTTTGGCAAGCGGCGGAGCGCCGTCGCCATGGCTTCCGCCGTGCGCGGGCCATCGCCATCGAGCATGCCCGTCAGGCCCAGATCAGCAGCGCGGCTGGCGCGGATATATTGCTCCATGCGCGGTTTGGTGCGCGGCATGATGATCGCTCGCTTATCAAAGGACAGGATTTCGCAGAAGGTATTGTACCCGCCCATAGCGATCACGCCTTCCGCCGCGTCGATCAGCGTCTCGACATGCGCATCGAAGGTGAGAGCATCTACGGAGTCCAGTTGGGCGCAGCGCTCCCGGAAGTCACGCTGGCGGTCCTGGCTCATGAAGGGACCGAACACGATGAGCGCGCGCGGACGTAAACCCGGCGTCACCTCATAGGCGCGCAACACCCAATCGACGAGGTCTTCGCCATCCCCGCCGCCACCGGGCGTCACGAGGATGAACGGTTCGTCGATCAGCGAAAGCGCTTCCAATGAACCAGGCGTTTCGGGCGCTTCACGCTCCAAATAGCCTGTGTAAACCAATTTCCGCCGGACCGATTCAGGCACATCCAGGCCATCCAATGGCTCACAGATATGCGGCAGGCCGTAAACCCAGATTTCGTCATAGAGATCACGCAGCGCCGGCATGGCGTTCTTGCGTTCCCATTCCGGCGCCAACTGGTCTGGCTCATCCATGACGTCGCGCAGACCGAGCACCAAGCGACATCCCCGGGCCTTCAGCATCGCCAACGTCTCGTGGCATTCGCCGCGCAGGCCGAGCGGTTCCTTATCGACGATGAAAATATCCGGATCAAACACTTCCGCCGTATGCTGGATGATGGAAGCGCGCATCGCCAGCGTATGTTCAGGCGCTAGGTCTAATGCCAGGCTGGTGTAGTCGCCGTCAGATAGCTTGATCATCCCTGGCACGCGGACGAAATCCACGCGTTCCGCAAAGTCAAAGCTGCCAATGATGGGCGAGCCGGACAAAATCAGCACCGACAGGTCTTCGTAGGCGTGCACCAGCGCATTGGCGATGGCGCGGCAGCGGCGGAGATGCCCCAGGCCAAAGCTATCATGGCTATAAATGAGAATGCGTTTTCCGCCTTGCCGGCGCGTCGGCACAGTGCTTGGCGTCATTGTTTTGCCGCCTCCTTCGCTGCGCCCGCCGGGTTGGGCGTGCGCGTCTCCCCAAGTCTGCGACGGCCTCTACGCATATCTTCTCTTCGCGTTTCCAAACCCTTGCAGCGCCTTTCATATGGCACAACCCGCCATACCGGGAAAGGGTTCCGGGCAGACTCTTCGCTTTGTGAAGAGGCGTTTTACCCAAGAATCGTATGGTGTAGTCTGTCGCTTAGTGGTAGTCCGGGAGGATGCTAAGATTGGCCGTGCGCAGGCGCGCACGTTTTAGGACAGATCGAGAGTAGGCGTGTTGAGGAGCATACTATGAGCAATGGCGGCGTGATGGCCGGCAAACGCGGCTTGATTATGGGCGTCGCGAATGACCGGTCTCTGGCTTGGGGCATCGCCAAAGCTGTGGCGGACGCTGGCGGCGAGATCGCGTTCACCTATCAAGGCGAAGCGCTGGAGAAGCGCGTGCGCCCATTGGCGGAGAGCGTTGGCTCAAAGCTGGTGCTGCCATGCGACGTGACCTCTGAAGAAAGCATGGATGAGACGTTCCAAACGTTGAAAGACGAATGGGGCACGATGGACTTTGCGCTCCACGCAATTGCCTATTCCAACAAGGATGAACTGCGCGGCCGCTACGCTGATACATCCCGCGAGAATTTCCAGCGTAGCCTCGACATCTCCTGCTTCTCCTTCACCGATATGTGCCGCCGCGCTGGCGACATGATGCCCAACGGCGGCAGCCTGTTGACGCTGACATATCTGGGCGCAGAACGCGTCGTGCCCCACTACAACGTCATGGGCGTCGCCAAGGCGGCGCTGGAAGCCAGCGTACGCTACTTGTCCCAAGACTTCGGCAAGGACGGCATTCGCGTCAACGCGCTCTCCGCTGGGCCGGTAAAAACTCTGGCCGCATCCGGCATCGGCGATTTCCGCTATATCTTGAAATGGAATGAGCTGAACGCGCCGATGGAACGCAACGTGACGATTGAAGATGTCGGCGGGGCGGGCATGTATCTCCTGTCCGATCTAGCGCGTGGCGTCACGGGCGAGAACCATCATGTGGACGGCGGCTATCACGCCGTTGGCATGCTGAACACGCGGAATGCGCGCGAAGTCTCAGCCCTCCTGGCGGATTTCAAAGAAAAGGAATAATCGCTCATGGCTGGCAACAGCTTCGGCCAGGCGTTCCGCTTCACCACCTGGGGCGAAAGCCATGGGCCTGCGATCGGCTGCGTGATTGACGGCTGCCCGCCAGGCGTCGCCCTGAGCGAGGCTGATATTCAGCCCTATCTAGATAAACGCCGCCCCGGCCAAAGCCGCTTCGTGACCCAGCGTCGCGAGCCCGATGAAGCGCGCATCCTCTCCGGCGTGTTCGAAGGCATGACGACCGGCACGCCGATCTCCATCGAAATTCAGAACGCGGACCAGCGCTCCCGCGATTATTCCGAAATCGCCACCCAATACCGCCCGGGCCACGCCGACTACGCCTATGACGCCAAATACGGCCACCGGGATTACCGGGGCGGCGGGCGCTCCTCTGCGCGCGAAACCGCGATGCGGGTTGCGGCGGGCGCCGTTGCGCGCAAAGCCTTGGCGTCCATCCTGGGCAATACGGCGACCATTCGCGGCGCCGTCGCCCAGATCGGGCCGGATTATGTGGACCGCAGTAATTGGGACTGGGACCAAGTCGACCAGAACCCGTTCTTCTGCCCCGAAGCCGCCACGGCGACCCGCTGGGAAGGCCTGGTGGACGCCGCCCGCAAGGATGGCTCGTCCCTCGGCGCCATCATCGAAATTGTGGCGGAAGGCTTTCCGGCAGGTTTGGGCGAGCCGATCTATTCAAAGCTGGATAGCGACATCGCCTGCGGGCTGATGACCATCAACGCCGTCAAAGGCGTGGAGATCGGCGATGGTTTCGCCGCAGCCGCCATGCGCGGCGAGGACGCCCATGACGCCATGCGCGCAAGCAACGAAGGCGGCGTCAGGTTTGAAGGCAACCATGCAGGCGGCATTCTGGGCGGCATCTCCAGCGGCCAACCGATTGTGGCGCGCTTCGCGGTAAAACCCACCAGCTCCATCCTCATCCCCCGCCCCAGCGTCAACCGCGCAGGCGAAGAAATCGAAGTCCGCACCAAAGGCCGCCACGACCCCTGCGTCGGCATCCGCGCCGTGCCGGTTGGAGAGGCAATGGTGGCAGTTGTGCTGCTGGACCATCTGCTACGGCAGCGCGGGTTGCGCGGACCAGACTGGCCGGAGAGCGCGCGAGCGGCGGTTGAGGATGTGCAGGCGGGCGTGGCCTAAGGTCCGACGACAAGACTCGCGCCCCTATTCCAGCGCCTCAATTTTAGCCGCCAAACCGTCAAACGCAGACTGCATTTCCGCTTTATGAATCTCATGCAGCCGCGCAATCTGCGCCACGCCTTCCTGATGATACGTCCGTGCGCTATCCCCATCACCGCCATCGATCGCTGCCCGCGTTACTCTATGTAGCGATATGGAAAGATCACGCTCAGCCTCTGGCGTCCCCAAGCGCGCGGAAAGACGGCGGCGGATATCCAGGCTCTCCTGGTACGCGGCCCGCGCAGCGTCATTCTCCCCAGCAACCGACGCGGCGTCGCCCACCTTGTTCAGCGATACGGAAAGATCACGCTCAGCCGCTGGCGTTGCCAAGCGCGCGGAAAGACGGCGGAGGATATCCAGGCCCTCCTGGTACGCGGCCCGCGCAGCGTCGTTCTCCCCAGCAACCGACGCGGCGTCGCCCACCTTGTTCAGCGATACGGAAAGATCACGCTCTATAGTCGGCGCACCTACATGTAATTTGTAGCCCAACCGAATGCCTTGGCACCGCTCGTAGGCGGCCTTGATTGCACGTCGACCATCTGCGTTAGGACTAACAACTTTAGATTGATAAATTACGCTTTGCGTAGTGTTCGTCTTTTCGATATTTCCAAATTGCACAGCAAGACCCCGCCGTATATTTAGGCTATTATTGTAATATGCACGCGCAGCCGTGAAGTTTCCAAAAAGCGCTTCAGCATCTCCAAGTTTTTCGTTTGCATCGGACAAGTAACATAACGAATCTGGCGTATTCAATTAGAGGAAAAGTTCACGTCGCAATTGCAATTTTTCTCGATGAGCAGTCCTAGCGGCATCGTAGTTTCCAGTGAAGAGAGCGACTTTTCCGAGCTTCCCCAATGCTATAGAATAATCATGCTTTGCATTCGTTGTTCTTAACTCTGTGTATACGTCAGATGCGTAATTATAGAACTTCATATACTGCGCTCGTACGTTGACTAAATTACCTATTTTTAATCCAATATCACTAATACCCAGCTCTGAAAATCTCATTGCTCTAATATCTCCGGCGGAATTTGCAATGATTCTCGCCTGGCGGAACGCTTCCAGGGCACTATCATTATCTCCAAGTCTTTCGCGAGCGCGGCCGCAGTCAATCCAATACCAGGCTGCATTTGCAGCGAGCAGCGCAGCGCGGCAGAGCAAAGGTTCCGACTGCTTATAATTAAAGGGGTACAATAACGTGGCCTGGGCGTGTTTTGCCCGGGCCTGTTCTTTTCGGAGGTCATGGCGGCGTTTGTCCATAAGGACATCAATTCGGGCGAACGCGGCCTTCGCGCCCGGGCGGTCGCTGTTGTTAAAGGCTCTGACGGCGGCGTCAATTTCTTTAGCCCATGATGGGTGCTGATCCCTTAAGGCAGCAAGCTCCTTTTGTGTGCGGCCAAGCCGTTCCCGCAAGGCCTCTACCGCCTCAGCTGGCAGGCCGCCTTCTGCTGCGATCAAGCGGTTCAAAACAGCTATGTCAATTTCAGGCGGAGGCAGCGACCTGACCAGGTTCATTCCCGCAATGACCGCGAAAACAATGATCGCGATGCCGACGGCTCCAATGCCAAACTTGATCTTGATATCGCGGCCTGCTTGCATTTGGCCTACGGCGAAAGCAGGCGCTGCAGATGCTGGGTCTTGATCCGCAGCGCCATCTACTTTCCCGGCGGCGGTGCCTTGATGTTTCTGAATGTCTGGTCACGAACCGCTGTTGCCACGTCCGCTTTGACGCCTTCGACGCCATCAAAGACTTGATTGCCGCCCGCACGGATTTCCCGGATATCTATCGCATAGCGTTGGAGCGTTTCTGTCGGCGCCTTTTCCAGGATCGCTTGAAGCTGCTGGGCGAGCGCCAGAACCTCCGCATCAGTCGCAATGGATGGGTTCGCCAGATGGGCTCTGATCGGCGCTTCAAATGTTGGGTCTGTTCGCGCTTCTTCCAACATCGGCAAGGACGTGACCTTGTGCTCGCCGGTCAGCCGCGCCTTCAGCTTCTCAAAGATGGCCTCTCCCGCACCCTCGCCGATCTTAGTGAGCAAGCCATCAGCGGCCAGCTTGGCGCCGGCGACAAGCAACGGGAACAGGTATCCTACGACATCCATGAGGACTCTCCGCCAGCAAACAGCTTTCGGTAGAGAGGATCGCCCAATGGTCCACCGCAAAAAGCGGCGACGCGCCTACGCCTTCTTGCGGATGGCTGCCGCCTTAACTGCGTCGGACACATCGGCTTCGAATTGTTTGAAATTTTCTTCGAAGTCTGCCGCCAGGCTTTGGGCGGTTTTATCGTAGGCGTCTTTGTCGGACCAGGAGCCGCGCGGGTCCAAGGCTTCTGCCGGGACATCCGGGCAGGATTCCGGGACTTGGAGGCCAAAGTTCGGGTCCTCACGTAGGGGCGCATTAGCCAATACGCCGTCCAAAGCCGCGCGCAACATGGCGCGGGTGTGCTTGATCGACATGCGTTGGCCGACGCCGTAGGGGCCGCCCGTCCAGCCGGTATTGACCAGCCAGCAATTGGCTTCGCTGGCGGCGATGCGCTCACCCAGGAGCTTGGCGTATTCGGTTGGGCGGCGGGTCATGAAGGGTGCGCCGAAGCAGGTGGAGAATGTGGCCTGCGGTTCTGCGCCCAAGCCCTTCTCGGTTCCGGCGACGCGCGCCGTGTAGCCCGAGAGGAAGTGATACATCGCCTGTTCTGGCGTCAGCTTGGAAATGGGCGGCAATACGCCGAACGCATCCGCCGTCAACATGATGACATTGGTTGGGTGCGGACCTTCGCCGGTCGCCGATGCATTTGGAATGAAGTCCAACGGGTAGCAAGAGCGCGTATTTTCTGTGAGCGAGCGGTCGCCCAAGTTCAACTGCCGCGTTACGGGGTCCATCACCACGTTTTCGAGCACAGTGCCGAAGCGCTGGGAGGCCGCAAAAATTTCAGGCTCTGCCGAGGCCGAAAGGTCGATCACCTTGGCGTAGCACCCGCCTTCAAAATTGAAGACGCCCTTATCGCTCCAGCCATGCTCATCATCGCCGATCAACGTGCGGCTGGCGTCTGCGGAGAGCGTGGTTTTGCCGGTGCCGGAGAGACCAAAGAAGATCGCGCTATCGCCCTTGGGGCCGATATTGGCGGAGCAATGCATCGGCATGACGCCCTGGGGCGGCAGCAGATGGTTCATCAGCGAGAACACGCTTTTCTTGATCTCACCCGCGTAGGACGTGCCAGCGATCACGATCACATGCTTGGTCAGGTTGGCCGCGATCACGGTTTCGGAGCGGCTGCCGTCAATCGTTGGGTCCGCCTTGAACCCAGGCGCCTGGATGACGACATAGTCCGGCTCAAACGAAGCCAAATCTTCCCGCGCTGGGCGGATGAACATGTTGCGGGCGAAGAGGTTGTGCCACGCCTGCTCGGTAATTACGCGGACTTTCAGGCGATAGCCCGGATCAGCGCCAGCATAGAGATCCTGCACATAAACGTTGCGGTTCTGCAGATACGCGCGCACCCGGTGGTGCAAGCGATCAAATGCTTCAGGCGACATCGGTTGGTTGACCGCGCCCCAGTTCACATCGTTCTCAGAGAGCGAGTCGCGGACAATGAACTTGTCCTTGGGCGAGCGGCCTGTGTGCTGGCCGGTTTCACACAAAAGCGCGCCGCCAGCTGCGATATGGCCGTCGCCTGCCATAACGGCAGCTTCGTACAGCGCTTCAGCGCCCAAGTTCCATTGAGCGCCGGCCACCTGGCCGAGCCCGTGACGTTCGAGCCGTTTTATGGTGTCCACGGGGTGTTTATCCTGGAGCGATTGGCGTTTGGGTTCCCTGTTCGGTTAGCCGAAACGCATAGCGCCTGTGGATACCCGAACGCATAGAAGATAGGCACCCGCCCACCTTCGATGCAATATGACAAACGTGTTAAGGCTAACGCGTGATGCAGATTGCGGCCCTATGTCACGTTAGCGCCGGTGGATAGCTCAATCTGAGACGGATCGAGCGCTACAGCGCGGCCAAATCCTGCAACCAGATGCGCCGATGTGAGCCTCAGCCGGTAAATCCGCATATCGCCGAAATCGATGTAAAGCTCCGATTCGGGCCGGGCCGCTAGAAACGCCTCCCGGTCGCCAGGTTCCGCGGATACGACGGCGCCCTGAACTGTCAGGCGTGCTGTCTTCAGGGGTTCAGCTGGGTTGACGGTGTCCGCGTATAGCAGGCTGGCCGAGCCGCCTTCCGCCAACGCGGCGCCGAGCGCACGGCCATGGGCGGATAAATCAGATGCGAGAATGAGCGGGGCGCCATCTTCTGATATGGCAGGTGCGGTAAATGCTGCGTAGGGCGCGCCGTCTGCTGCAGTAACCGCCAACGCAGCCGAGGCGGCGTCACGGATCAGCCTTGCCGCCAATGCTGCATCTTCCGCATTCGCTGCTGGCCGGACCGGGCGGTCAGCCGGCATCGCTTAGAAAGCTTTCGCGCCCAGAAGCTTCTGGCCAAGCAACACAGCGACACATTGCTGAGACTTATACGCCATGGTCATCGCCGCTTCCGCCGCTGGCAGCACTTCGTCCTCACTGTCCGCCCGCAACACGACAAATTCGCAGGCTTTCAGGATTTTCTCGACGGATACGCCCATCGGCATTTGCCAAGGATTACCCTCGCCAAAATCGCCGCGCATGGTCATGAAGGTGACGAATGGGAAGCGGCCAAGGCGCGGCAAGGAGAACATGTTGACGCAATTGCCTGCTCCACTCGACTGCATCAGCAGGACGGATTTCTCACCGCCGAGCCATGCGCCTGCGGCCATCGCAACGCCCTCTTCCTCCGTCGTCAGCGATACAGCATGGACGTTATCGTCAGCCAACGCGCGGTCGATCATGACGCGGTGGCCCGCATCCGGCACATAGCTGATCTGTGAGACGCCGTGCTGTTTCACCAGCAGGTCGTACATTTCATGGGCCCAAGGCTGATCGTCTGCCATTTTATCCTCGCCGGTGCTGAAGTGATCTAGCGTAAGCCTAGCGCAATCAGGCGAGGCCCGCCATCTCGATAGCGTCGGCCTTTGAGAGGCCGCTTTTCGCGCCTGCCTGCAGTATGGAGTCCCATGCGATATCTGCGATGGGTACGCCATTCGCGAGCCGCTCGGCCTTGCGGGCGCGTTCAGGTTCGCCCGGGACCAGGACGTCCGCATGGCCAGCAGCAGGCGTCGAGCTTTTGACGAAATCAATATAGCCCTTCACGTCCTCGGCGAAGAAATTGTCTTCTTCCATGAAGGCGTCAATCGTCAGATAGATCGAAAGCATGCCATTGGCGAAGTTGCGCGGGCCGGGGCCGGCAGCGCCATTGCCTGTTAGCGATCCGCCAAGCAGTTCGCACATCAGCGCCAAGCCTGAGCCTTTGTGTTCGCCCATGGCGCGGATGGCGCCTTTGCCGTTGCGGCCATCTGGCGGCGCATCAGGGCCGGCACTGCCGTAGAGCGCATCCGGGTGATTGCTGAGCTGGCCGTCTTCGTCGATCAAGGCGCCGTCAGGCAGGCCTTTGCCGCCCTTGGCTGCGACCAGCACTTTGCCTTCGGCCACAATAGACGTCGCGAAATCCAGGATATACGGCGGGCCGTCCGGTTGGGGGACGCCAACGCAGAAGGGTGCGGTTGAAAACCGTCGTTCGCGACCGCCAAAGGGCGCCACAAGTTCACTGCCGCGCGCATTCACAAAATGAATCGAGACAAGGCCTTCCGCCGCCGCTTGCTCCGCCCATGCGCCGACGCGGCCAATGTGGCCGGCATTCTTCAGCGTAACGATGGAGACTTCCATCGCCTTCGCTTTCTGGATGCCGATATCGACCGCCAATGGCGCTACCGTTTGCCCGAAACCCATTTGGCCATCAACAACCGCCAACACGGGCGATTCTTTGGCGATGCGAATGCCCTGCCCCGCCTTGATCAGCCCCATGGCCATCCAGTCGACATAGCGCAGGGTGCGGATAACGCCGTGGCTGTCATGGCCCGTCAGGTTGGCTCCAACGAGGTTTTCAGCGACGCGAAGCGCTTCCGCATCATCGCAACCGGCATGGCGGAATACTGTGGCGACCACATTGGTCAGCCTGTCGGCAGCAATATCAGGCATGGGACATGCGCCTCGCTAATTGAAGTGCGATTGGACCAATAGCTGTGGCAGCCAGAGGCAGAGGATCGGGAAGAACAGCATCAGGATCAACACAATGCCATCGGTTATGAGGAAGGGAATCGCCCCCTTCATAACCTTTGTCACCGGTACACCCGTTGTGCCGCTCACCGCGAAGAGGTTCAGGCCAACTGGCGGGATAACGCCGCCCATTTCAATCGCGATCGCCGCCAGGATGCCCAGGTGGATAGGGTCCACCTGCAGCGTCAATGCGACGGGGAAGAAGATCGGCACGGTCAACACCAGGATCGCGACGCCTGTCAGGAACATCGACAGGAACAGCATGACGATCAACAGGACCGCCAGGAACTCCATCTGCGTGAAGCCCTGGTCCGTCACCCAGGCCGCCATGTGCTGCGGCCAGCCTTTGTTCGCCAGCAGGAATTGGAACACGCCGACACAGCCAAGCAGGAAATAGACAATGGCGGTCAGGTTGATGGTTCGCTGGGTAGTTGGCAGCAGTTCGCGGAAGAATTGGTTGTTGCCGGTCGTGACCGCAAAGAAGGTATGGATCACCGCGCAGACAACAGCACCGCTAACGACAAAGAAGCCGAAGATAATGAGCAGCGGATAGGCGCCGAATGAAGCAAGCTCGCCAGAGGTCAACAACCAGGCTGCGCCCAGGGCGCCGCCGATCGCGACCTGAATCATCTTTGAGCGGGTCGACTTATCGGAACTATTGACGATACCGAAGACGAGCGAATAGCCCGCAGCGGCGGCGCCCGCTTCCGTTGGCGTAAAAACGCCGCCATACAGGCCGCCGAGCACACAGACAGGCATCAGCAAGGCTGGCCAAGCGCTTAGCGTAGACTTGCCCAAATGCGAGATGCTGAACTTGCCGCCGGGCAGCTTAATGAACAACGAGATGCCGATAATGATCACGGCGTCAGAAATCGCGAGCATGAAGCCCGGTGTGAAACCGGCGAAGAACAGCGACACAATCGATTCTTCGGTGATGATGCCGTAGAGAATGAGCGTAATAGATGGCGGAATCAGGATCGCGATGCCGCCACCGCAGGCGATGATGCCGGTCGCCATCCACACGGGATATCCGCGCTTAATCATCTCTGGATAAGCGATAATGCCCATCGCCGCCGCCATGGCGGTCGAGGAACCGGATATCGCGCCGAACATGACGGCCGCCAGCAAAGTCGCATAAGCGAAACCGCCGGGAACCCAGCCGACCAGCGCATCCGCGAAATCAAAAAGCTTCTTAATCAGACCGGTTTTTTCCATCAGGAAGCCGGCATAGATGAAGAACGGGATCGCCATCAGCGTGTAGCTGTTGAGGAATTGGAAGAAGGCGCGGAACAGCGCTTTCGGGGTCAGCAGCGGGTCGCTGATGACGACGAGAATGGTTGCGCCCGCGAGCGCGATGCCAATCGGCGCTGCAGCAAGCATGAGGCCAATGAGTGAGCCGCCAAGTGTCCACATGGGGTCGTATCCTTAGAAAATTCTGGTGAGGCGGATCAGATGTCCGTGTGGATTTCAGCCGGCGCCCATTCGAACACCTTCTTACCCATAAGCTCGCGGATGTCCTGGTAAAGATGGAAGATCGTCACCAGCGCCATCAATGCGAATGCGGAGAGCAGCAGCAATTGGAACGGCCAAAGCGGCAAGAACATGCTTTGCGACATACGCCCTGTATTAAAGGTGCGCTCGACCGCGAAATGGCCCCAGTAGACAAAGAAACTGAAGAAAAACAGTGAGAAAGCTGACACAAAAATCCGCGCCACCAGCACGATTTTGCCATAACCGCGATTGCGCAGCACATCCGTGAAAGCGCTCATCACCAGATGGGCGCGTTTGGTCTGGGTCACCGAGAAGTAGAAGAACACGGAGCCGATGATCAGATAGATCACGAAATCCTGGCCCCATTCGAAAACAACGCCAAACATATAGCGTCGAACAATTTCGAGAATTGCGAAGAGCGTGCCGGCCAAAAGGCCAAGCGCCGCGATATTGCCGACGATGCGATCCAGGAACCAGCGTATGCCCCGGTAAATCGTGTCTAAGACGTCATCCATGACGCGCTTCCCTGTACAGCCCGCTCATTAAGATGCGCTCTGAACGGCGCGGCGGGGATATCGAATTCGTTTATACTTAAGACGCCAAGGGCCGCCACGCATAAGCGCGACGACCCTATAGGCTGTATCAAACCCGAAGATTATTTCTTCTTGGGCTTCTTGTAGCGTTCGTATGTGGTGAACCACTTGGCCATGGCCGCGCAATCCGTCTTTTCAAGATCGCTGGAGCCGATTGGGTTGGCTTTAACAGCCGCCGCAGCTTCCATTGCAAACTTGTCCACCCACTGGTTGGCCGCATCAGGCGTCTTGGATTTAATCCAATCAGCCGTTGCCGTGCCAGCAGCAGTCTTGATCGCGCCTGCTTCGGCAGCGTTCATGATGTAGATGCCGGGCTTGGACGGATCTTTGGTCTCATACTTGTCGACGAGACGCTTGTCGTTGCAGAAGTTGATCTGCTTCTGGAACGGCAGCACTTCTTTGGTGATGATGCCGTTGAGGATCGCCTGCTGTTCTGTGTCCAGGCCGTTCCACCAGCTGTTGCTCGCGCCAATCCAGTAGTAGTCGCCAACGATCCCGTTAATGCCAGCGATCGTGAAGAACGGCGCTTGGTCTTTAGTGGAGTTGAAGCCGCCAAGGCTGGTCAGAAGGCCGTCGATAACGCCGGTCTGCAGCGCCGGCGGAACGTCGCCGAACGCCATGGTGGTTGGGTTCGCACCGATTGCGCCCAGAAGCGCATTCTCAGCAGGACCCATGGAGCGCATCTTCTTGCCCTTGAAGTCATCAGGCGTGATCAGACGGCTGCCAGAACCAGCGCCCATATACATGGACAGGTGGCCGGAACCAAAGATGTGCACGTCATGCACTTTGCTCATGCGGTCAGCCAGGAACTTATAGGTCTCGAAGCTGTCGAGGCTGTTGATAGCGCCTGGCGTTGTCAGCAGCTGTGCGCCAACGACAACGTTCATGTACGGGTCAATAGCTGCAGTCTTGCCGAACTGGCCCCAGGTCATTTCCAGGTTGCCGTCCGTCATAGCTTCAACGGCTTCTGGAATGCGGTACAAGGAACCGGCGAAGAACAGGCGGACTTCAGAGCCCGGCATCTTCTTTTCAACCAATTCCTTGAAGTAGGACATGGAAATGCCAGCCGGATGCGGCGGGCCAGTCAAGTCAGCAGCGATACGGATCGTGACCGGCTTCACATCAGCCATAGCTGATGCGCCACCGACGACCGTAAGCGCGGCGGCTGCGACTGCGGATAGCAGCGCTTTTTTGCCTTGCGCAAAATTCATCGTGTTTTCTCCCTATGAGACACGTTTGTTAAAGACACGTTTTTGGTCTTGGCCGAGCGCCAATTCGCGAAACAATCGAACGTGAACGGACGCACCACCCGCAATTATAGCCGCGTCGGGGCCAGCAGGCGAGTCGTTTAATAACGCGTTAACCGCATTAATGCGTCAGGACATGACATTAATCGGCTTGCCATCAAGCCAGGCGCGAATGCACTCGACCGTCTCGCCATAGAAAATCCGGTAGGTGTCTTCTGTGACATAACCCAGATGCGGCGTCAGCACGGCGTTATCGAGGGTGCGGATGGGATGATCCGCCGGCAATGGCTCTACGCCGAACACATCGATCCCGGCGCCGCCGATTTCGCGGTTCTGCAGGGCTTTCAGTAGCGCATCCTCATCAATGATCGGCCCCCGGGAGGTGTTGACGATATAGGCGTCCGGCTGCATCAGGCCGAGTTCACGGGCGCCGACAAGGCCACGCGACCGGTCGGACAGCACCAAATGCACCGAAATAAAGTCTGACTGCTTGAAAAGCTCATCTTTCGTCACGAGCTCAGCGCCGCATTCCGCAGCGCGCTCTTCGGTTAGGTTTTGGCTCCAAGCGATAATGCGCATATCGAAGACTTTGGCGTAGGCTGCGACCTGCGCGCCGAGCCGTCCTAGGCCAAGCAACCCCAGCGTTGCGCCTTTCATGGCTTTGCCGACGCCGATCTGCCAGCGACCCTGGCGCATGGCCGCGCCCGATTGCGGGATTTGGCGTCCAAGCGCCAGCATCAACCCAAACGCAAGTTCCGGCGTCGGCGTGGCGGAACCCTTCGTGCCGCACACCATAACCCCGCGCTCCTGCGCCGCCTGAATATCAATCGCGGCATTGCGCATGCCCGTCGTCGCCAACAGTTTCAAATTCGGCAAGCCATTGATCACACCGGCGCTGATTTGGGTGCGCTCGCGCATCGGGCAGACGATATCGAACGGCTGCAGGCGCTCAATGACCCGCGCCGTGTCGCCGATGGGGTCTTTGAAGTAAGTGACATCGAGCCCGCTCCAATCCGCCATATCCTTTGCGATGCCCTGATAATCATCCAATACTGCAATCTTTGTCATGGAACCCTGCCCCAGTTTCGCCCGTTTCGACACGCACGATGCCGAGAAGCCTTGCCCCTGTCCAGCCAAGGCGCGATAACAGGCAGGCTTGGGGGCGAGCATTCATGGGCGCGGAGACTTAAGGGTTATGTTTGAAATGCGAGTTCGCGCTGAGCAAGCGCCCCGCAAGCGGAATTTTTGGCGCGCGACAGCCGCCTTCGCTGCGATGACGGCGCTGGCCGCATGCCAGGCTGACCAGAAACCCGTGACAGAGCGCCCTGTATCGCCGCCGCCGCGCGTCAATGACGCGAAACTCAATCCGCCCAAAACCCCAGTTACGCCCGTAGCGCCTGTTGCGCCGTTGCGGACTGGCCCCATCCGTGTCGCCCTGCTCGCGCCGCTTTCTGGTGATTTTGACGCCGTTGGCCGGGAGCTCTCCAATGGCGCCGCTATGGCGTTGTTCGATACATCGGGCGTCAATGCTGAACTGATGGCGTTCGACACCGCGGGCGACGCTGATGAAGCAAACAAAGCCGTGCTGCTCGCAGCATCGAAGGATGCAGACATCATCATCGGGCCGCTCTTCGGGCGGAACGCCGCCGGGATCACCGAAGCTTTAGCGGCGGAAGGGTTGGTCGCACTCTCCTTCTCAAACGATGGCAGCGTCGCGGGCGAGCAGGTGCTGATTATGGGCCGCACCGCTACAGCGGAAGCAGCGCGCATTCTGCGTCACGCGGCGAGCGATGGCGCGCGCAACATCGCCGTGTTCGGCAAGTCCGGCCCCGTCGGCGACGCGGTCGCGCGGCAGGCGCTGGCGGAAGAGGCGGCGGGGAATGGCCTCCGCATCCAACGCGCTCTCTATGCGCCAGATACCGATTACACACAGATCGCTAAAAACGTGGCGGCCCTGTTGCAAGCCCAGTCCAGGGATAACAGCCGCAGCGCCGCTGCGGTCCGGCTACAGGCTGACTTAACTGCCGCAGACAACCCCGCCGCACGGCTCTTGGCGCTTTCCGCCAACCAGCCGGGCGCTGAGGGTGAACGGTTCCGCGAACTTGCGGGCTTTTACACAAAGATGACGGGCGCGGGCTCTAGCCGCCAATCCGCTATCGCCGCCGTTGTTGGCCGCTATCGAAGCGCTGGCGGCTTGGGAGGTGGGCGCGTCGACGCCGTGCTGCTGACGCTTTCAGGCGCTGAACTCTCAACCGTCGCGCCGATGTTCCAATTGTATGACGCCCGCGCCGCCGGGGTGCGCCTACTCGGCCTTTCCGGCTGGGACGATATGGACCCGACCCGCGCGCGGGAGCTACATGGCGGGCGCTATCCGTCCCAGCCGTTCAGCGAGGCCTTCGACGACCGCTATCAACGCGCATTCGGCGAATTGCCGACAGAACTCGCAGGCGTCGCCTATGACGCTGTGAAATTAGCCCTTGCAGCAGCAGATAATGGCGCGGCCAGGCCGTTGCCAGCCGAAGCGATTGCGGCGGCGGGACAGATCGATGGCTCAATGGGGCCGATTGCAATGTCAAAAGCAGGCGTTGTTCTGCGTCCGCTAGAGGTGTTGGAAATGCGGCCCGACGGCGTGTTTCCCGTATCGCCTGCAACGATTGTCGACCCGTCTGTGCCAGATGTGTTGCAACCGGTCGGCGCCGGGTCATAGCGGGTGATAGTGGTTTAACCCCGGATGCGGCGCCAGATGATCCGGCCAAAGCGCATCGTGTAGACCCCGCTGCCCACTGCCAGAACAAGCCCAATAGCTGCTGGAATCCACGCGTCCTTCGCGGCTGAGGCCTGCGCAAAATCTGCGCCGACGGCTAACGCCGAGATGCTGATCAGCAGGTGCAGGATCACTTTCCAAAGCAGCAATCGGTCCGCAGGCTGCGCCCAGGCTGGGCCAAGGTCTGCATCTGGGCGAAGTGCGCGGAGGAATCGGTAGAGCCGCCGGTACGCCCACACAAACAGAATGATCACCACGGCGAGCAATACATATGCGGCGGTGAGCTGCTGCGCCTCAGGCAATGCGGGCAGGCCGAAGATCGCCGTCAGCATAACCGTCGCGCCAATCGCCGCCGCCCACCCAAGCCACCGGTCGATGACCCTGCGGCCCTCCTCGTCTACCCGGAAGGCCGGGCCGAACAGGATCAGCGGATAATAAATCCAATCAACCCCGTCCCAATCATAGGCGAAGGTGGTGGATTGTTTGCTTTTAGGAAGAAACACGTGGGGGACCGCCCGCCGCTAATCAGGGATTGGAGCGGCAGGCATGACGTTGCTGGCCCAATCCGTCAACCGCGAAAGTGATTTCACCGCCGTTTGCGCTAATTTCCTGGCCCCGGAATATGATGTCGCCTTGGTTTGACGCCACAAGCGGCAGGTCCGTCACGACGGCTTGGATGGTTGAAATCATTGGCCCAAGCGCCATCCAGCCCGCAGCTGCATCCGCCACCGCGAGAACGCGCGCGCCAGACCATCCGGGCGCGCCAACAATATGCGCGGCGCCTGCGAGAACCGGGCCGTCGACGGATGGCGCAGGATCATCTGGTCCGATGATTGTCAGGGGCGACGTCAGTGCATCGTTCAGATAGATCGCGCGGACATTTGCAATCGGCGCAACGAGTCCTGGCGCGCCGGGAACAGGCGGCAGGGTGTTCGGCTCGATTGAATAAAGGATGTCGATGTCATCCGGGCTGAAATGCTCTGTCGTAACATCGTCGAGCACGTAGGAAAGATCGCGCAAGCCGCCCCTCCGGTCGAGCATGCCCGGCAGAATGCGTTCCGGCGTTTTATATCGGACGAGGCGCATGGAGTGGCCGTACGGGACATGAGCGTTGTCCTGCCAAATCAGCAAGATAGCCGCATATGGAACGAGACGCCGCCCCAAGGTCTCCTCTCCCCTCTGCGGGAGCGAGGGGACCTCGTGGCGGCAGCGCCTCAGTAGCGTCGCAAGCTTTCCCTATCAAGAAGGAAAGGAACAACAAACCTACCGCCCAACGACCACCTGCGATTGTTCGCCAAGGCCTTCAATGCCAAGGCGCATTTCGTCGCCCGCGTTCAGCCATTGCTGCGGCGACATGCCAGCGCCGACGCCTGGCGGCGTACCGGTCATGATGATATCGCCAGGCAGCAACGTCATGTATTCGGAGACGAAGCTGACGATCTGCTTGATGTTGAAGATCAGCTTATCGGTCGAACCATTCTGTAGCTTCTTGCCGTTCACTTCGAGCCAGATGCTGAGGTTCTCAGGGTTCGGCACTTCATCCTTGGTGACAAGCCACGGGCCGACCGGCGCCCAACCATCACCGCTCTTGCCTTTGGTCCATTGGCCGGCGGGGCGTTCCTGCTGGAATTCCCGCTCGGAAACGTCATTGCCGACGGCGTAGCCCGCGACATGCTCCAGCGCATCATCCTCAGACACAAACGAGGCCATGGAACCCATGATCACGCAAAGCTCGACTTCCCAATCCAGCTTAGTCGCGTGCGGCGGCTTGATCACCGGACCGGACGGACCAGTCAGCGCAGTCGAGGATTTCAGGAAGATGATCGGCTCAGACGGCGGGTCCATGCCGACTTCCGCCGCATGGTCCGAATAGTTCAACCCAATACACACGATCTTGGACGGCCGTGAAACTGGAGACGCCAGCTCCACATCGCCCGATACTTTTGGCAGAGAGGACGGGTCCATGGTGCCGATTAATGCCAGGCCCTCAGGGGAAACTGCGTATTCGTCGATATCAAAAACAACAGATGTCAGGTCACGGATCGCGCCGTCAGCATCAAGCATGCCAGGACGAATTTCATCACCGGCGATATAGCGGAGAAGTTTCATGGGTCAGTATTCCTTGGGATCAATTATACGATTCTGATTGCTCTAATACCCGATTTTCAGTGCAGGCACAGGAGCCAAATCGCCAAAACCTATTCCGCAGCCGCTTTCGCTGGCTAAACCCGGGTCGCGACGCCAGATGCTACGAGTTCATCCGCATCCGCTTGCGACAAGCCCCAGCGCTGCAGAATTTCATCTGTGTGCTGGCCGATGCTCGGCGCTTCATCCAAGGGATGATCGCCTTCGACGCGGCGAAGGCCAGGAACGTTTGTCACTGGCAGCGTTTGCGGCATGGATTGGTGGTCCATCCAAGTGATGGTCTCAACCGCTTTCACATGCGCATCGGCCATGAAATCATCATAGGTGGAAACCGGCGCATTCATCACGCCAGCTTCTGTCAGCGCTTCAGCCCATTCATCGGTGGTTTTCCGCAAGAACTCAGCGCGCACCATCGGCATCAGCACTTTTTCTTGGTCGATGCGCTTTTCGCGGCTGTCGAAACGCGTATCCGTCGCCCATTCCGGCTTATCCAGCACTTTGCAGAGCCCGACGAAGTGATGCTCCCGCATCGCGGTCACATTGATATAACTATCAGCGGTTTTCATCGTCCCGACAGGCACATAGATCGTCTGCGGTTGGCCGCCTTCAAGGAAATGCTCCAGCACTTTGGGCGCCTGGAACGCTGCAGCGCATTGCATGAGCGAGCAATCGATGTAGCCGCCCTCGCCGAACCGCACTTTCCGCATCAGCGCCGTTGAAATCGCCTGGAACGCATAGAGGCCCGTCATCACATCCACAGCGACCATGCCGATGCGCTGCGGCGTGCCGGCTTCATCCCGGTTGATCGACATCCAACCGGAAAACGCCTGGATCACAGAATCTGTAACCGGCAGCTTGCTGTAAGGCCCGTCCTGGCCGAAGCCCGTGACCGACAGATAGATGACGTTTGGATTGGTCTTCTTCACCTCGTCATAAGACAAGCCAAAGCGGCCCATAACGCCAGGGCGGAAGCTTTCGACGATGACGTCAGCCTCTGCAGCGGCTTTCTGCACGAGTTCCTGCGCTTTCTTCTCCTTCATGTTGAGGGAGATCGAGCGCTTGCCTCGGTTGAAAATGACCGAATGGGCGCAGGTATCGCCATACATTTTGCCGAGCGTACGGCCCCAATCGCCGTCCAGCGGCTCGACTTTAGTGACCTCGGCGCCGGATTGCGCCAGCAGCATTGTTGAATGCGGCCCGGCGACGCCTTGCGTCATATCCAGAACCTTGAAACCTTCAAATGGCAAACGCTCGGCGCTCATCGGGACATGCTCCTCCAGGAAAACTCTTATTTTGTTGATTGCCCCGATTTAAGCGGGCGCAGGCGCGGGCGTCAATTGCCGCGCGTTCCACACCCATGCCTCGCGGAATTCGCTTGGCGAAACCGCGGTTCCGCCCTATTTTCCGGCAATGATCCGATATGACCTGACATGTGAGAACGATCACGCGTTCGAAGGCTGGTTCCCTGGCAGCGATGCTTGCGACACGCAAATCGCTAAGGGCCTGCTCGAATGCCCGATTTGCGCGTCCCGGAAAGTGCGGAAGGCCCTGATGGCGCCTGCCGTATCCGCAAAGAAGGGCGATGCGGAGCAGGACTTCAAACAGCAGGCGATGGCCTTCGCCGCAACCCAAGCCAAGCTCGCGGCGATGCGGGCGCATGTGGAAGAAAACTTCGAGAATGTCGGCGATGAATTCGCAGAAGAAGCCCGCCGCATTCATTATGGCGAGACCGAAAAGCGCGATATCTATGGCGAGGCGACGCTGCCACAGGTGAAGGAACTGGTCGATGAGGGCGTAGAAATCGCCCCTCTGCCAACGCCCGCCCGCTCGGACGCATAAAACGTGCCGCCAATCCAGGAGGCGAAGGCCGCTCTGCGCGCCGAAATGCGGCAACGCCGCCGCGCGCTGGCGGAACAGCAACCGCATGCGGGCCGCAGCATCGCCGATACAGCGCTCGCGCAAGGCCTCATACCGCCAGACGCCGTGACTGCGCTGTACTGGCCCATTGGCGATGAAGTTGATCTTCGCCCGTTGATGGAGCGCCTCATCCAGCAAGGCTTGCCCGTCGCGCTGCCCTGCACGCCAGATGCGCCAGGCCCCCTCACATTCCGCCGCTGGACGCCGGAAACAGGCATGAAGGCCGGGCGGAACCGGACGATGGAGCCGAATACAGGCGCGCCAGAGCTGACGCCGACCGTCTTGTTTCTGCCGCTGCTCGCCTTCGATACATCTGGCCGCAGAATGGGATATGGCGGCGGGTTTTATGATCGCTCGCTTGCAGCATTACGGACCAATGGCGCTGTCGAAGCCTATGGCGCCGCCTATGCCGGCCAAGCCGTTCCCCGCGTTCCTGCAGACGCGCTCGATCAGCCGCTAGACGGCGTGGTCACAGAGCGCGGCCTGACCTTATTCCAGCACTAAGTAGGACTTTCCATGCGCATTGCATTCCTTGGCGACATTGTTGGCCGCGCTGGCCGTGAAGCCGTACTCAAAGCCGCGCCCAAACTCCGCGAGACGCTTGATCTCGATCTTCTGGTCGTCAATGCGGAGAACGCGGCGCATGGTTTCGGGCTCACTTCCAAAATCTGCAAGGAACTCTATGAGGCGGGCGTCGACGCCATCACCACCGGCAACCACGTTTGGGATAATCGCGAGATTCTGGCCCATATCGGCGATGATCCGCGCCTCGTCCGCCCGATCAATTTCCCGGAAGGCGCGCCTGGCCGCGGTTGGGCGATTGTAGCGACCAAACGCGCCGGTAAAGCCCTGATCGCCAACTGCATGCTGCGCCTATTCATGGACCCGCTGGATTGCCCCTTCGCCGCCATGGAAGGCGTGATGGACACCGCCAAGCTCGGGACATCTGTGCAGGCCATTCTGGTTGATATGCACGGCGAAGCGACCAGCGAGAAACGCGCCATGGGCCATCATCTGGATGGTCGTGCATCTCTCGTTGTCGGCACCCACAGCCATGTGCCGACGGCAGACGGGCACATCATGCGCGGCGGCACGGCCTATCTGACGGACGCCGGAATGTGCGGCGATTATGATTCCGTCATCGGCATGCAGAAGGAAGGCTCCATCCTCCGCTTCCGCACCAAACGCCCTGGCGAGCGCATGGCGCCCGCAGAAGGCGAAGGTTCTATCGCCGGCATCTTCGTAGAGACGGACCCTAAGACGGGCCTGGCGATCAGCACGAAGCCCATCCGCTCCGGCTTCGGCGTAGAGCCGACTTAGCTGGAGCGCGTACCGGTCGGCTTAACCAGCAGCCGGAGTATCCAGATTGAGCCGAAGATAGGGATCGCCGCCAAATAGGCGATCCGGTCAGCGTTTCCGGCGTCGCGGTTGCGATAGACGGTATAGCGGCCCATCAGAATTGCTGTCGGCACGAATGCAAAGCCCATCAAGCGCACCATTTCCACAAGCGCGGCCTCGCCCGGATTAGGGTCAGCGAGGTCTAATCCGGGGAAGAACAAGGGCTTCAAGAGAAAAAAGCTCGGCAGAATCAGAACGCAGGCCAAGCAGAGCCAGAGAATATAAATATTCCTGGGAATCCGTGGCGTTTTCTGCGCAGTGGCGATGCCGATCAGCATCGCGATCGTGCTGATGACAATCAGCGAGACCTGCGCCTGCATCGCCACCTTCATAAGTTCTGGCGCGGCTTCCATACCGGTTCTCTAGATTTGCTGATCCGCCTAAATCGAGAATCCAGCCGTTTTGCTTTCGAGATATTCCTCGATGCCCTCATGGCCGCCTTCACGCCCAAGACCACTCGACTTCATGCCGCCGAAGGGCGCCGCCGCTGACGTCGGGTTGATGTCATTGACGCCGATGATCGCGAAATCCAGGCCTTCGACGGTTCGCATCGCCTTCGCCATGTTGTTTGTGTAGACGTAGGCGGCGAGGCCATAGCTGGTGTCATTAGCCATCGCCAACACATCATCGCCATCCTTGAACGCCACGACTGCGGCGACGGGGCCGAAGGTTTCTTCGCGGTAAATCAGCATATCCGGCGTCACGTCCGCCAACACAGTCGCCGCATAGAAATAGCCGTTGTCGAGACCGTTATCCATCAGGCGATGGCCGCCGCACATGACGCGCGCGCCTTTCGACCGCGCGTCTTCCACCTGCCGCTCGACTTTCGCCACAGCCGCTTCATTGACCAGCGGGCCAATGCCCACGCCTTGCTCCAGGCCATTGCCAGCGCGGAGACGTTCAACGCGGCCTGTGAGTTCGCCAACGAAGGCGTCCAGGCCGGATTCATGGACGAACATGCGGTTCGGGCTAATGCAGGCTTGTCCGGTGTTCAAGAATTTGACGAGGCTGGCGCCTTTGGCGGCATGGGTCGGGTCGGCATCTTCCCAAACGATGAATGGCGCGTGGCCGCCAAGCTCCATGCTGATGCGCTTCAGGTTCTCGCCAGCTTTGGCAGCCAACATTTTGCCGACAGCAGTGGAGCCCGTGAAAGTGATCTTGCGCACACGTTCGTCCGTGGTGAAAACCTCGCCGATGGGCTTTGGGTCTTCCGCCGTCACTAGATTGATAACGCCATCGGGGACGCCTGCTTCCTGGAGAATTTTAAAAACGGCGATAGCGCAAAGCGGCGTCGCTTCCGCCGGTTTCAAAACTACCGTGCAGCCCGCCGCCAGAGCGGGCGCCAGCTTCCGGGTCAACATGGAAATCGGGTAGTTCCAAGGCGTGACGGCAGCCACAACGCCAACAGGCGCCTTGAAAATAATAAACCGCTGGTCGCCGCGCGCAGAGGGAATTGTCTCGCCATAAACGCGCTTGGCTTCTTCGGCATACCACAGTAGGAAATCGGCGGCGTATTGGGTCTCATTGGCGGCGGCGCGGAGCGGTTTGCCCTGTTCCGTCGTCATCAGCTTCGCCAACTCATCCTTCCGCTCGACCATCAGATTATAGGCTTTGTAGAGGATGGCGGAGCGTTCATAGGCGCTTTTGCCAGCCCAGGCCGGGAAGGCAGCGTCAGCGGCGTCAATGGCGGCGACAGCGTCCGCAGCGCCGCCGTTTGCGATTTGGTCGATCGCCTCGCCCGTCGCCGGGTTGCTAGACGTGAAATGCGTATTGCTTGCGGCTTCGCGCCACTGGCCATTGATGAACACGGGGGGTCTCCGATCAGGAATTACTTTTCGCCGCGCACTTTAGCTTTGGCGGCTTCAAGCGCAAGCCGCAATTAGCCAAGGCTGGCTTCAGGGTCTTCAAGCCGCCGCAGCCGATGAGCCGCAGCCCGGGCATAGCGGGCTGTCACGGCTTTGCGGCGGGCCGGTTTGACCGGGTCCAGCGGCGCTGGGCGGATAACGGCGCCGCCATAAGCGTCCACGCGCATCAATCCGCAATCATCCGGCAGCAATTCCAATGGAAAATCCTCGGGGACAGCAAAATAAAACTGATCGCAATACTCCAGATAATCCCGCCATTTCCTGTCAGACATGAAATCCTGGCGGCTGCTTTTCACTTCAACAACAACAAGCTCCCCGCCAGCGCCTACGCCAAACACATCGACGCGCCTGCCCGTTTTCAGCGTGAATTCCAGCAATGGCGCCAAGTCCATAGCCGCAAGCAAGCGCGCGGCGCCCCTGGCCAGCGGAATGCCAGGCCGTTCGACAGAAGAAGCGTCAGTTGGCGTGTTCATGACTGCATCAAATCGCGTGTCGTTAATTTGGATGGCGCACAAGCATTAATCCTAATGGCGGCGTTCCTTCTAGCATGATCGTGATGCTAGCTTGCAGGGACTAACGCTACGGCGTGATCAGAATTGCAGGAGCCAAATGATGCTGGCAGGAAAAATCAATAAGCCGAAGATCGGCCAAGCCGTTATCGGCGCCGCTGCGCTGGCGGCCCTCGCGATGTCTGCTGCGCCTGCAAACGCGCAGAGCGTGAAGCGGATTTTCTTTAATGCAGCAGGCTCGCCAATTAACGTCAGCCGAAGCGTCAATGGCAATCAGATTTTCACCGATAATCGCGGGCGCTTTGCGGGAGCCATACGGCGTACGCCCTCCGGCACGCTGATTTATGACAACCGCCGCAAACTGGCGACCGTCGTCCGCAACACGCCATCGGGCGCCCTCGTGATTGACCGGACAACCGGCGTCACCTCCGCCATTCGGCGCACGCCCTCCGGCGTTGTTTTCACCGATGACCGGGGCCGCATCACAGGCGGCGAGCGAGACCCGTTTGCTGCGCCAGGCTTCAACGGCCTCAACACATTCGATACCGCCATCGGCGATAGCGGGGCGCTCTCCGTGGTGGCGGTGGAAAGCAATACGGGCGTTGCAGCGCCCGGCGGCTTGCAGATTGAGTTGAGCGGCGTCCAGGCATTGGATGTTGTTGTCGCGGATGCGCCAGGGGTCAGTGCAGCGCCAGGCCGAAGGGCCATCGAGCAACAATCGGGCCTTCGCGACGTTTTCAATGACGGCGGCCGGTTCACCAGCTTCCCGACGGGCGCCAGCTTCTCTTGTGCGGGTGCGGGATGTGAAAGCCATGGCGCCGGGGGCTAACCGCCCTTCGCCAACGATCTAGCTGCGGCGGGGGCCGCCACGCCTCCCGCCGGCCGAACGGCCTTGCGTCTGTCCACGCGAGGCCGTTCTTCGTTTTGGGGTCTTGATTTTACTGACTTGGTTTTACGGGCTTGCGGGCAGCGGCGCGATCACCCATATGACCTGCCGGGGCGGATCACGACGCCCGGGGGAATGCAATGTCAGTCAATATGCCGGACGACCTGTTGAGCGGATACCACCGGTTCCGCGCCAATCGCTACGCACGGGAGGTTGAGCGCTATCACATGCTGGCGGAAGGCCAATCCCCGAGGACGATGATCATCGGCTGCGCGGATAGCCGGGTTGATCCATCCACGATTTTTTCTGCCGGGCCGGGCGAGCTGTTTGTTGTCCGCAACGTGGCTGCGCTCGTCCCGCCCTATGGCGAGGCGACGGGGTTCCATGGCACGTCTGCGGCCCTTGAGTTTGCAATCACGGTGCTCGGGATTTCGAATCTCGTGGTGATGGGCCATAGCAGTTGCGGCGGGGTCGCTGCAGCGCTCGCGGCAGGGAGCGATAAACCCGTCGGCCAGTATATTGGCCCCTGGGTGGCGCTGCTGGATCAAACCCGGGATGCGTTGCTAGCGGAGAATCCTGGCGCGGATCAACAGACATTGCAGGACATGCTGGAACGGAAGGCCGTTGAATTTTCACTGAATAACCTTATGGCCTTTCCATTCGTCCAAGACGCTGTGAAAAGTGGGCAAATGCGCTTGGATGGCGCGTTATTTTCCATCATCCATGGCGAGCTGATCTGGCGCGACCCAGATACTGGCGTATTTGGACGTGTGCCTGAGAAATAGGCGTCAAACCGGCGCTGAACCGCCAAATTCCCGCGTGATCTTCCCCGCCGCCGCCTGCGCCAGCCCGGCCAGCGATTTCATCCGGCCATCTGTCACCCTGGCTTTTGGGCCAGAAAGCGATATCGCGGCGATCGCCTCATGCGCCTCATTGAATATGGGCGCGGCGACACAGCGGAGGCCGATGGCGTATTCCTCATCGTCAACGGCGAATTGTCGGTGATGCGCTTCGCCGAGCGCCTTGCGGAAGCCTTGTTCCGTCGTCAGCGTGCGTTCTGTGAACCGCTCCAACTTCATCGCGCCGATCACACTGTCCTGACGTTCGCAGGGCGCGTAGGCCAGGATCGCCTTGCCGACGGCGGAAGAATGCAGAGGCGCGCGCTGCCCCGGGCTCGCCAAGGCGCGCATGAGCTGGCGGCACTCGATCTGCGCCAGATAAATTACTTGGCCGCCTTCTTCCACCGCCAGAGACACTGTCTCCCCGCTTTCTTCCATCAAGTGCCGCATATAGGGGCGCGCGACCGTTACGAGATCACGGCTCCGCAAGAACCCAGCGCCAGCCGCAAAGGCTTCGACGCCGACAAACCAGCGGGTGCGCTCATGGTCAAAGCGCACGAAGCGCTCCTGCTGCAAGGTGGATAGCAGGCGGTGGGCGGAAGATACCGGCAGGCCTGCCCGCTTGGCGGCCTCTGTCAGGGTCAAGCCATCAGCGGCGGCGGCGACCACTTTGAGCAGATTTAACGCGCGGACAAGCGATTGAACTTGTCCCGACCGTTCCGTTTTTTGCGCAGGCATCGCCTATTCCCCGTCACCGACTAGAGAAACGATCATGCGCACATCATGCCGTATTGCGATATGGCTTTCCGAATTGTGGAAGTGAATGCCGTCAGCCGCCTTTCTCGATCAATGCGGCGAGGAGGCTGCGGTGGCATTGCTCTGGTTTCTCGCAGGCGCACATCACTGTCAGCGTGTCGCCCGCCGTCTCGCTCAAATAATGCAATGTGCGGATATGGGATTTCTGCGCTTTCATCTCATCCTTGTAGAGTTTGGCGAATGTCTTCCAGGGCATTTCGCCCGCCAGAAACGTTTTCAAGAGGTCCGCGGATGGCGCTAGGTCCGGCAGATACAAATCCGCCGCCTCCTTCTTAAGCCCGCGCGGCCAGAACCGGGTTGCGACGATGCGAATACCGTCAGTTTTGGGTTCAGCTTTGTCATAGGCGCTTTTTTGAAACTTCACCGGCATCCTGGCGTTCCTTGTCTGAGGTTGCGGTGTTGGCTATTGCGCCGCATGGAATATCGCCCCAGCGATACTATCTCTAGCTAAGCACCAAAACTGATCTGGAGTCTTTGTCCATGTCGCGCATGATCTTGACCGTCCTCGCCAGCGCTGTCCTCGCCGCTGGTCTTGCGTCCCCCGCCGTCGCGGAACTAGACGGCGAAAAGCTGTTCAAGCGGAAATGCGGGGCGTGCCATGTGATGACAGAGAAGAAAAAGCTTGGCCCGGGGCTGGCCGGTATCTTCGGGCGAACGGCAGGCACCTTTAAGCCATTCAACTATTCCCGCGCGATGAAGAAAGCCGGACGGGCTGATCCGCCGTTGGTGTGGAGCGCCGAGGCCATTGACGCCTACATCGCCAACCCGAAAGAATATCTCCCGAAGAATAAGATGGCGCTCCGTCCTATCCGCAAAGCGGGCGAGCGGGCCGCGATCATCAAATACATGGAGCAGGCGACGGCGGCGCAATAACCCGCCCGAAGGCTTACGCGCTCCTGCAACGCCATGAGGGAGCGCATTTATGTCTGCAGCACATGATCCGATCGAAGACCACGGCCGTTTCGCCTATTCGAATATCCTGGAACGCCCGCAATATGAATGGCCGAACGGGACCAAGCTAGCCGTCTATACCGCACTCAATATGGAAGTGTTCCGTTATGGGCGCGGCAAGGGCGCAGGCATCGCGCCGCCGGACCAGGCAGAAAGCGCTTCGGTGTATTCCTGGCGGGAATATGGCAACCGCGTCGGGTTTTGGCGGCTGGCGGAAATGTTCGATGAATTGGGCATCCCTTGCCAGGCGCAATTGAACACCGCACTCTATGACCACGCCCCCGATATCTGCGCCAAGCTGCGCGCAAGGGGCGATGAATTCCTCGGCCATGGCCACACCAATTCAGACGAACAGGGCGGCCTGCCGGAAGCCGAAGAACGCGCGCTGATGCAGGACTGCATGGATCGCATCAAAGCGGAAGAGGGCGCGGCCCCAATCGGCTGGATGAGCCCCTGGCTCTCCAACTCCGCCATCACCGCCGATTTGCTGCAAGAGATCGGCTACAAATATTTCATGGACTGGACGACCGACGACCAGCCGATCTGGTTCAAGACGCGCTCAGGCGGCAAAATTCTGTCCATGCCCTACCCCGTTGAATGCAATGACAACCGGGCGCTGGTCTGGTTCCGCTACACCTCCCAAGAATTCGCCGACATGCTGATCGACCAGTTCGATGAAATGCTGCGCCAGGCCGAACGCGGCACGCCGGTTGTATGCCCGATCTCCCTACACCCGTTCAGCGTCGGCAGGCCCTACCGCATGCCCGCCCTCCGCCGCGTCTATGAGCATATCCTGAAACACCAGGACCGCATCTGGCTCACCAAACCCATCGACATCTACAACCACATCGAAAGCCTGCCAGCGGGGATCGTTCCCGGAAGCTAGAATTATCTGAGCCGCGTTCACTAGCTATTTGCTACACATAGGCCTAACTACGGTCTGTGGAGGGCTGCGCGACGCGCCAGGGCCATAGTAATCCCGGGGCCGATATCGACAATCCCGGGAGCTGTCACTGTTTAGGGCTGTGGCCTTTTGTATACGGCGCCCACCTCTCTCGTAGGGGTCCCGGAGGATTCGAAAGAGCCCAACGCCCAAGCGGCTCTCCACACGTCCATCTTACGTGCGCAGATCCCGCGTCATCCGCGCAAACAGCCAGCGCGTCAGCAGGCCGAGCATCGCCAAGTGCAGGAAGCCCATGGCCCAGGCGGTATCCGTCAGCGCGCCATCCGGCCCTGAGAACGCATCCAGGATCGCCCCCATCACGAACGGCCCGATGGCGCCGCCCGCATATCCGAGCGTCGTATGCACTGCCAAGGTTTGCCCGCGCATGCCGGGGGCCGCCGCTTCCGATGTGCCGCCCGTCAGTGTTGAGGAATCAAGCCAGATCGCCGCGCCGCTCAGCACCGCCAGCAACACGGCGATGTCATAGCCATATGTCCCGAGATGCCCAAGCGCCGCCGCCATCAGCGCTGAAGCCGCCGTTGCGATCAACACGACAGAGCGCCGCCCGATGCGGATCGAAAGCTCATTCCCGGCGATGCTCACGCCCGTGCCGATCAGCGCCAACACCATTGCCGCCGCTTCTGGTCTGGCCCAGGACGCCGCCGCCGCTGCGCCCGATCCCGCGACATAGACGAGGAACGCCACGACCCAACCGCGCAGCACGCTCATCTCCCAGGTGTGGAAGCCGTATGTGAGCGCATAGGCCATGGCGGCGCGGTTCTTGAGGACGGGTCGGAAATCCAACAATGCTGGGCGCGGGCCTTCTGACTCGGGCGGCGGGGCGGAAGGAGCGGCGACCAGAGCAATCCCGCAACCGAATGCTGCGATCACAGCAGAGACGATAAAAGCCATTTCCCAGCCATAGGCGTCTGCGACCAAGCCGCCGTAAAGAAACGATACAGCGCCTGCGACGCCAATGCCGCCTGCATGCCAGGCGACGGCGCGGCGCATGAGGCCTGCATCGACCCTGTCCGCCAACAGCTTAAGGCCCGTCATATAAACGCCTGCCCATCCAGCGCCTGCGAGCACCCGGCCGATCAGCGCGGTCAGGAACCCATCCGCCCAAAGACCGAAAGCCAAATGGCCGAGCGCGATCATGGCGGCGCCCAAGAGGTAGATGCGCTTGGCGTCCACCCGATCCGTCAGTGACACGAGAACGGGCGCCGAGACGGCGTAGGCCAGATAAAACGCGCCGGTGATCGCCCCGGCCTCGGTGTTATCCAGCGCCCATGCGGCGCTCAGCCGAGGCAGCAACGCCGCCCAGACATAGGCCCCGATCTGGGCCGCGATCTGCGCGGCGCACACCACAAATACGAGTCGTCCACCGGACATTTCGCCAGTTCCCCCAGGGCCTTGCCTAAAGCTTTAGCAGAGCGTGCGCCCGCCGTGACCAATTGCAAAAATCCGCGCCGCCAATGCGATAGAAGCGGCTGAAATCCTTGCGTTCCTGCTTCACTGCTATAGCCTAACCCTCATGTCGGCGGAACAAAAACACTTCAATGAGATGCTGGGGTTCGACGACGCAGCCCGTCCCCCCATTCCGGGTATAAAGCCTGGTTCCAGGCCGAAGACGTCAAGCGCCTCCGCCGGAAAGCGCGGGAGGCCGAGGCCTCTTTCCGTAAAACCGGCATCACCTTCAATGTTTACGGCGAGCGCGAAGCGGCGGAGCGGTTGATTCCGTTCGATATCGTGCCGCGCATTATCTCTGGCCGCGAATGGGACCGCCTGTCACGCGGGATCGAGCAGCGAGTGCGCGCGCTGAACGCATTCCTCTATGACATCTACCATAGCCAGGAGATCGTGAAAGCGGGCCGTATCCCGGCGGAATTGATCGCCAATAACGACGCCTTCCTGCCAGAGATGATCGGCGTCACGCCCCCAGGCGGCGTCTATACCCATATTGTTGGCACGGACATTGTGCGCACCGGGCCAGATGAATTCTTCGTGCTGGAAGACAACGCCCGCACGCCCTCCGGGGTCTCCTACATGCTGGAGAACCGGGAAACGATGCTGCAGATGTTCCCGGAACTGTTCAGCCAGATAAAAGTGCGTGAGGTAGCGGGATATCCACGCAACCTCCGCCGTTCGCTTGCCGCGACGCGGCCGCCAGCGGCCAATTCATCAGACCCCGCCGTGCTCGCCGTGTTGACGCCGGGCAGTTTCAATTCAGCCTATTATGAGCACGCTTTTCTGGCGGACCAGATGGGCGCGGAACTGGTTGAAGGCCATGATCTACGCGTCGTCGACGGCCGTATCGCCATGCGCACGACCCAAGGCTACAAGGCGATCGACGTGCTGTACCGCCGTGTCGATGACGAGTATTTGGACCCGCTGACCTGCAACCCGCACTCAATGCTGGGCGTCGCCGGGATCATGGATGTGTGCCGGGCGGGCTGCATCACGATCGCTAACGCGCCCGGCGCCGGGATCGCAGACGACAAGGCCGTCTATTCCTACATGCCGGAAATCGTCGAATTTTATACCGGTGAATCAGCGCTTTTAAAGAATGTGCCGACATGGCGTTGCAGCGATCCGCAGGCGTTGCAATATGTGCTGGATAACCTGGCGTCACTGGTGGTGAAGGAAGTTCATGGATCTGGCGGATACGGCATGCTGGTCGGCCCGACGGCGTCAAAGCGTGAGGTTGCGGCGTTCGCGGACAAGCTAAAGGCGAAGCCCAGCAATTACATCGCCCAGCCAACATTATCGCTCTCCACCGTGCCGATCTTCACGCGCGCCGGTCTGGCGCCGCGCCATGTGGACCTCCGTCCCTATGTCCTGGTCTCACCGGACAAAGTGACGATCACGCCGGGCGGGTTAACGCGGGTGGCGCTCAAAAAAGGCTCGCTGGTCGTGAATTCCAGCCAGGGCGGCGGCACCAAAGACACCTGGGTATTGGAGGACTAGGGCGATGCTCGGGCGAAACGCCAGCGGGCTCTTCTGGATGTCCCTCTACCTTGAACGCAGTGAAAACGCGGCGCGCCTGGTCGATGCCGGGTTCCATCTGGCGCTAACGTGGCCATCTGAATCCGCGCCAGACGAATGGGCCTCGGTCCTGACAACATCTGGCGCTGAGGAGGCCTATAAAGCCAAGTATGACGACTTCGAGGGCCATCTCGTTGTCGATTTCATGCTGCGGGACAAATCCAACCCCGGCTCTGTCCTCAGCATGATGCATCAGGCGCGGGAGAATGCCCGCCAGGTGCGTACGGCACTAACGCGGGAAGCGTTTGAAGCGACCAATGAAGCCTGGATGACGCTCCGCGATCTCCTCGCCAAACCTGTCAATGAACGCGACCTGCCGGCTGCGCTCAACGCGATCCGACAACAATCAGCATTGGTGCGCGGCGCAATCCACGGCACGATGCTTCGGAACGACGTTTATAATTTCCTCCGTCTCGGCACATTTTTGGAGCGCGCGGACAGCACCGCCCGCATTCTCGACGTAAAATACTATGTGCTGCTGCCGTCCGTCGCGCATGTGGGCGAGGCGCTCGACAATGTGCAATGGGAGAAGATCCTGCGCGCCGCATCCGCCCACCGCGCCTATCGTTGGCTGAACGGCGACGGCGTCACCGCGCGCGGCATCGCTGAATTCCTGATCCTGGACCGGCAGTTCCCCCGCTCCCTCGCATTCTCTGTCGCCAAAGTCGCGGAAAATCTGAACCACCTGGCGCGGGATTATGACAACCAACCCGACAGCCTGGTGCATGCACAATCCATGGGCGCGAGATTCGACCGGCAAACCATTGGCGCGATCATGGAGATCGGCCTACATGGTTTCCTCAGGGAATTCTTGCGCGATAATAATGGCTTGGCCGGAACCATCGCCGCGGATTATCGGTTCAATGAGTAACGCCATGCAGCTCAAAATCTCACATACCACTGAGTATTCATACGATAAGCCGATCCAATTTGGCCTGCAGCATCTACGGATGACGCCGAAGACCAGGGATGGGCAGCGGGTGCTCGATTGGTCAATCGATATCACAGGCGGCCGGATTGAGGTCGAGTTTGAGGACCAGCACAACAACCAAGTCACACTTGCCGGATTTCCTGCCGGCGCTGAGCAGATCAGCATCGTCTGCGCCGGGACGGTGGAGGTTGAGGATCGCGCGGGCGTTGTCGGCGTTCATGGCGGCTACGCGCCGCTCTGGTATTTCGACCGGATCACGCCGCTGACAAAGCCGGGACCAGAGGTTCGGCGGTTGGCCCGCGATATCGGCGGCGCAGGGGAACTCGACCGGCTGCATGCGCTCTCCGCCCAAATCTCCGAAGAGGTCACATATCTGATCGGCCAGACCGGCGTTGAAACCACGGCTGAGGATGCGCTGAAATCTGGCGCTGGCGTTTGCCAAGATCACGCCCATGTCTTCATCGCCGCCGCCCGCCTGATGGGCCGCCCGGCGCGCTATGTCTCTGGCTATCTGATGATGAATGACCGGATTGAGCAGGAAGCGACTCATGCCTGGGCGGAAGCCTATGTCGATAGCATCGGCTGGATTGGTTTTGATCCCTCCAACGGCATTTCGCCGGATGCGCGCTACGTTCGGGTGGCGACAGGCCTGGATTTCCGGGAAGCAGCGCCAATTTCTGGCGTGACATATGGCGACGCCCGCGAAAACCTCTTCACACAATTGGCCGTTCAGCAGTAAATCACTCTTCTGATATACAGTTTCGCCGATTGTAGCGATTTCCTCCTGTGGAGCATCCCGCCGTGACCTATTGTGTCGCCCTGCGTATGAACAAGGGCTTGGTCTTCCTGTCCGACACCCGCACCAATGCCGGCGTCGATAACATCTCCACCTTCCGCAAGATGTTTTCTTGGGATGATCCAGGAGAGCGCGTTATCACCATGATTACCGCGGGCAATTTGGCGACGACACAAGCAGTCGTCAGCATCCTGGACGAGCGCACCAAAGCGCCGGCGGATCGTGCGCCGTCAATTCTTCAGGCCCCATCGATGTTTCAGGTCGCCAGATTGGTCGGCGAAACCTTGGCTGAGGTTGTGCGCAACAGCTCGCCGGATGGTCAGTCTGCCGATGCATTCGGCGCGACCATCATTGTCGGCGGCCAGATCGGCGAAAGCCCGCCCCGGCTTTTCTTGATTTATCCAGAGGGCAATTTCATTGAAGCGTCCGACGACACCTCGTTCTTCCAAATCGGCGAGACCAAATACGGTCGGCCAATCCTGGTGCGCGCCTTCGATCCAGACATGAGCTTTGAGGATGGCGTCAAACTGTTGCTGGTGTCGTTCGATTCCACCATGAAGGCCAATCTATCGGTTGGCCTGCCGCTGGACATCCAGGTCTATGAGAAAGACAGTCTCAAAAAAGGCCGAGAAATCCGCATGGGGTCGGAAGACGCCTATTACAGCATGATTTCCAACGGCTGGGGCGAGGCGCTGCGGTCAACATTCTATTCGTTGCCCGCATATACGTTCGAAGATTAAGCGGACTGCCGAAGATTAAGCAAACTGCTTGAATCCCGTATTCTTCACCGGCGCCTCATCTGGCGTCATGAAGGCGTCTAAATCAGCAACAAGAGCCTCGAGCGCGCTCGTATCCGCCTGATTGGCTGCAGCCTGTGTTGGCTGCGTTGGCGCTAGCTCGGGCATCGGATTTGGAACGCTAGCGGCGCGGGCGATGGTGCTAAGCAGCACCTGCTGATCCAGCGGCTTCGGCACATAATCAGACATGCCGGCCCTGAGATAAGCCTCCCGGTCGCCAGTCATGGCGTTTGCTGTGAGCGCTATGATTGGCGTATCCGCCCCCGGCCCCTCTAACTTGCGGATCCACCGGGTCGCGGTAACGCCGTCCATTTCCGGCATCTGAATGTCCATCAGCACCATGTCGTATGCGCTGGGGCTGACGGCATCCAACGCACGCTTGCCGTTCTCGACGATCTCAATCTCGGCGTCGAACGGCTCCAACATGTATTTGATGACTTTCTGATTGGTCAGATTGTCTTCCGCGATCAAGATGCGGAGCTGCCGGTTCAGAAGCTTCGGTTCCGGCGTTGGCACAGCCTTTTTCGACACTGTCTTTTTCGGCGGCGCATGGCTGGCGGTGGCCAATGATGGATCAACCACAACCGTAAACCAGAATTTTGATCCAGCGCCGTTTACACTCTCAACCCCGATGGCGCCGCCAAAGAGCGCCACAAGGTTTTGACATATCGCGAGGCCAAGCCCGGTGCCGCCATACTGTCGCGTAATAGACGCATCAGCCTGAGTAAACCGCTGGAACAGACTGCGCTGGTTTTCCGGCGTGATGCCAATGCCTGTGTCTTGAATTTCAGCGCGGATCGTAATTCGCGCATCCATTGGCCGCGCAATAGCGGATATGCGTACAGTAACACCGCCTTTGCTCGTAAACTTGATGGCGTTGCCGATCAGGTTGTTCAGCACTTGCCGCAGCCGGATAACATCGACACTGACATATTCGATCCGACCCGTTTCGGCGCGGACTTCGAAGCTGATGCCTTTTTCAGCGGCGTTCGGCGCCCAGAGCGCTTTGGTAGACTCGACCATCTCCCGCAGCGAGAAATCCGTTTCCTCAAGCGCTATATGTCCAGCCTCGACCTTCGAAAGATCAAGAATATCATTCAACAGGTTCAGCAAGGTCTGGCCTGAATCCCGGATCATATTCACCATCGCCAGCTGATCAGGCGATAAATCCGTGCGGGAAAGCTGCGCCGATAAACCGAGCACGCCATTCATCGGCGTCCTGAGTTCATGGCTCATGGACGCCAGGAATTCAGACTTCGCCTTCGTCGCCTCTTCCGCCTCCTGCACAAGCGCCGACTGCGTCACGGCAGAAGCAGCCAAAGCCAGCGTCACGAGGAGAACAGCGCCTGCAATAATCGCCAGGGCCAATATACCGCCATCAAGGCCCGCGACAGGCTCCACCGGGTTCAATGCGGTCACGAAATACGTGGCGCTCATGCCAGTGTAATGCATCGCGGAGATCGAGATCCCCATCACCATAGCGCTTGCAACGCGCTTAAAAGCCGATGCCTGGGCATTCCCAAGAACGTATGGCCGGCGGTCGTCCCGATCCTGCAGCAGCAGCCAAAGTGCTGCGGCGGATAGCCCGACTGCGACCAGCACGGACGCCAGAAACAGCAGCGGATCATACTTGATCACGGCTTCCACACGCATCGCCGCCATACCGACATAGTGCATGCCGCCAATACCGGCGCCGAGCACAATCCCGCCGCCAATAATCGCGCCTACGCTCTGCCGGGCTTACGCTGCAATCAAGAACGCGCAACCGCTTGCCGCCGCCGCGATAACAACGGAAAGCACGGTCAATGCTGGATCGAACCGGATTGCGCTGGGCAACTCAAGCGCCAGCATTCCGGTGAAATGCATGCCCCAGATACCCGCGCCCATAGCGATTGCCCCGACCACGAGCCGGACCGAGCGCACATTCCGTGTCGTTGCATTGGCAACGCTGCCGACGGAGTAGAACGCGGTATATGAGGCCAAGATCGCGATCAGAACCGATAGACCCGCCAGCTCGAGGTCATGCGCGTACTCAAGGCAGGATTCAATGATCCAAGCCTTGTCAGTTCCGGCAATAAACCAGCGGTTAAACACGTGTAGGCGCTCCATCAGGGCGGCGCGAAGGCGCTCCCGGACGCGGAGTGTGCCGGTTCTGTCCTAAAGACGGCTTAATTTAGCGCCTTTTGGGGTATGCCAGATAGAAAGCTCTACCGGACAATCCCGCTGGTCCGGAGCTTGGCGATGGCGGCGTCGCGCATGCCAAAGTCCCGCAATACGCTGTCAGCATCCGCGCCAAGCCTGGGCGCCGGGGATTTCGCCGCCGGCATTGCGCCATTCGCCTTGAAGCCAAGCGTCGGCGCCAATGTCTTCCGATCCGTACCATCGATTGCATATTCCTGCAGCAGGCCACGGGTTTTGATCTGCTCAGAATACATCGCCTCGCCGATATCGCGGACACGGCCTGCGGGCACATCCGCCTCCGCCAGCCTGGCTTCCCAATTATCGGCGGTATCTGTCAGGAATGTTTCCGCCAGCACCACGCGCAGCGCCGGCGCATTATCACGCTTTGCCTCGCGGCTGGAAAAACGTGGGTCGGATGCCAAATCTTCGCGCCCGAGCGCTTTCAGCAACCGCGGATACTGGCGTTCGTTGTTGGCGGCAAGCGCCAGATCGCCATCTTTGGTTTTGAAGATTCCAGATGTTGGGCTGCCGCTGAATGCTTCATTCCCGCTCGCTTGCGGGATATCTCCCGATGTCGCGGCCCCTGTCATATGGGAAGCCATTAAGAGCAACGCGGAATCCAACATGGCGACATCGACGCGCTGGCCCTTGCCCGTGCGGTCACGCTCCATCAATGCTGACAGCACCGCAAATGCGCCGTTCAAGCCGGTCGCATAATCCACATAAGGCGCGCCGACTTTGTTTGGCAATGTGTCTGGCGCGCCGGTCAATTGCATGATGCCAGAAACCGCCTGGATCACATGATCATAGGCTGGGCGCCCGCCCATCGGCCCATCTTGGCCATATGCAGAAAGCGACGCATAGACGATTGCCGGGTTGCGCGCCTGTACGGCCGCTACATCCAGGCCGAGACGGGCAGCGGTGCCAGGGCGGAAATTCTCTAGGAACACATCCGCCTGGCCTACCATATCCAGCACTAGGGCAATGCCTTCAGGCTGCTTCAGATCAATCGCAATCGAGCGTTTGCCCGCATTCTGCGTGAGGAACCCGGAGGCTAGCCCTGCATCGGACAGCGCTTGATCCGGCCCGCCGATCCGCGCCCAGTCGCCGCCATCCTGTGGCTCAATCTTAATGATATCGGCGCCCAGAAGACCAAGCTGGTAGGAACAGTAAGGGCCAGCCAAAACTTGCGTTAAGTCAATGACTTTGCGGCCTTTAAGCGGCGTAAACATGGGCGGCGTCTCCAGGCGCGAACTTCAACAGCAGCGCCCGTGAGAGCCAAGCGCCGAGCTTAACGATACCCTACATCGAGGATTTCGTAATAGCGGGCGCCCGCTGGGGCCTGAACCTCAATCTGGTCGCCCGTAGATTTGCCGATCATCGCTCTCGCAATTGGGGACGTGATCGAGATACGACCCGTCGCGATATCTGATTCTTCGGCGCCCACGATTTGGTACTCGGTTTCTTCTTCAGATTCCTCATCGACCAATTTTACGGTCGCGCCAAAGCGAATTGTATCGCCAGTCATGGTCGCGGGATCGATCACATGGGCGCGGCTGGTTTTATCTTCCAGTTCCGCAATGCGGCCTTCGATGAAAGATTGTTTTTCCTTAGCCGCATGATATTCGGCGTTTTCGGAAAGATCGCCATGTTCGCGGGCTTCCGCAATCGCGCGAATCACAGTGGGGCGATCATCGCCCTTTAAACGCTTTAGCTCTTCCTGGAGGGTCAAAAGCCCGCCGGGCGTCATTGGAACACGGTCCATAAGCCTACTCCGTCAAATTTGCCGGCCGATCTTTGCGCCGCCCGTACAAAACAATATCCGCCGCGGACGAGCGTCCACGGCGGCTTTTTCTAATCAAGGCCTATGGTCTCCCAGAAACACAGGCCACGAGCTACGCTCGCATTATGCAAAATAGGATTGCAAGGGCTTAACTTCAAGCGCTCCGTCACGCATTGCCCCAATTGCCTGCACTGCGGCGATCGCGCCAGCTGCTGTCGTGTAATAGGGAACACGGTCCAGCAAAGCCGCTCTACGCAGGCTAAAGCTATCGCGAATGGCGCCTGTGCCTTCGGTCGTGTTGATCACCAACTGCACTTCGCCAGACTTGATTTTGTCAACGATGTGAGGGCGTTGCGCATCCAAAACCTTATGGACACGCTCAACTGTGACGCCTTCCGCCGTCAGATAATCCGCTGTGCCGCTGGTCGCCAAAACCTTGAAGCCCATGGCGTTCATTTGCCGGGCGGCGGAAACCATCAACGGTTTGTCGTGATCACGGACGGAGATGAAGATCGCGCCTTCCAGCGGCAACACAACGCCGCCGCCAAGCTGTGACTTAGCGAACGCACGCCCAAAATCCTGGTCGATGCCCATGGCCTCGCCCGTGGAGCGCATTTCCGGGCCGAGCAGAATATCCACGCCGGGGAAGCGCGCGAACGGGAACACGGCTTCTTTTACCGAAACCTGGTCCGGCGCTGGGTTGAGCGGCGGCAGGTCCGCCAATCTCTCGCCAGCCATGGCGCGCGCGGCCAATTTCGCGACCTGCACCCCAGTCGCTTTGGCGACGAAGGGCGCGGTGCGGCTGGCGCGCGGGTTCACTTCCAGCACATAGATCGCATCTTCCTCGCCAGCCCCGCCTGGCTGAACGGCAAACTGCGCATTCATCAGTCCTTTGACTTGGAGCGCTTTGCCCATTTCGATGATCTGCCGGCTGATTTCAGCGACGGTCGTCGGCTCAAGGCTATGGGGCGGGATGGCGCAAGCGCTATCGCCCGAATGCACGCCTGCTTCCTCGATATGCTCCATTACGCCAGCGACCTGGACATCTTCACCGTCCCCGAGCGCATCCACGTCAACCTCGATGGCGTCCGCCAAATACCGGTCCACCAGCACCGGATTATCCCCGGAGGCCTGAACGGCAGTGCGCATATAGCGGCGCAAATCGGCGCCATCATGCACGATTTCCATCGCCCGCCCGCCAAGCACGTAGGATGGCCGCAGCAGCACGGGATAACCAATGCGGTCCGCAATAGCCTCGGCTTCGTCCGCGTTCGTGGCAGTGCCGTTTGGCGGCTGGCGAAGATTCAAGTCTGTCAGCAACTGCTGGAAGCGTTGGCGATCTTCCGCCAGATCAATCGCGTCTGGAGAAGTACCGAGGATGGGCACGCCTGCCGCTTCAAGGGCGGCGGCGAGCTTCAACGGCGTTTGGCCGCCGAACTGCACGATCACGCCGAGAAGCTCGCCTTTGCTTGCTTCAAGTTGCGCCACTTCCAGCACGTCTTCGGCTGTCAACGGCTCAAAATAGAGCCTGTCAGAGGTGTCATAGTCCGTTGATACGGTTTCCGGGTTGCAGTTGACCATAATAGTCTCGTACCCGGCCTCAGAGAGCGCATAGGCCGCGTGGACGCAGCAATAGTCGAACTCGATGCCCTGGCCGATGCGGTTTGGCCCGCCGCCTAGGATCATGATCTTTTTTGCGTCGGAGACTTCTGCCTCACATTCTGGCTCAGCGGCGCCCGGGTCCTCATAGCAGGAATAGAGATATGAGGTGGAGGACGCGAATTCGGCAGCGCAGGTGTCAATACGCTTGTAGACTGGTTTCACATCCAGGCCGTGGCGATGCGACCGCACATCCAATGCTGTTTTGCCAATCAGTTGGCCGAGCCGCGCATCAGAAAAACCAAGCCGTTTCAGGCGCGCCATACCGATCCGTGTCGCTGGCAGACCGTGGGCGCGGACGGCTTCTTCTTCATCAACCAAAGCTTTGATTTGGCCAAGGAACCAGGGATCATAACTGGTGACGCGGCCAATTTCTTCTGCCGAGAGTCCGTGCCGGAAGCCTTGGGCGATGGTGATGCCGCGATCTGGCGCCGGTTTTGCGAGCGCGGCGATAATGGCGTCCCTGTCTGGCGCGCCCTCAATCTCGATCTCATTCAAGCCGTCCAGGCCGGTCTCCAGGCTGCGAAGCGCCTTCTGGTAGGCTTCGGGGAAGGAACGGCCAATGGCCATGGCCTCGCCGACGGATTTCATAGATGTGGTGAGATAGGGCTCCGCGCCCGCGAATTTCTCAAACGTGAAACGCGGGATTTTGACGACGACATAGTCCAGCGTTGGCTCAAAGCTGGCGGGCGTGACACGGGTGATGTCGTTATCGAGTTCATCCAGCGTGTAACCGACCGCCAGTTTCGCTGCGATCTTGGCAATCGGGAAGCCGGTCGCTTTGGACGCAAGCGCTGATGAACGGGATACGCGCGGGTTCATTTCAATAACGACCAGCGCGCCATCCTTGGGATTCACGGCGAACTGTACGTTCGACCCGCCCGTATCGACGCCAATCTCACGCAGCACCGCGATGGAGGCGTCGCGCATGATCTGAAATTCTTTATCGGTCAGCGTCAGCGCCGGAGCGACGGTGACGCTGTCGCCGGTGTGGATGCCCATGGGGTCCACGTTTTCGATGGAGCAGATGATGATGCAGTTGTCGGCGCGGTCGCGCACGACTTCCATCTCGTATTCTTTCCAGCCCAATACCGATTGCTCGATCAGCACTTCGCCGATGGGCGAAGCGTCCAGGCCGCCGCGCACGATATCCTCGAACTCATCGCGGTTATAGGCGATGCCGCCGCCCGCACCCCCGAGCGTGAAGGACGGGCGGATGATGAGTGGCAGGCCAATCCGCTCCATTTCTTTGAAGCCCGTCGCCATATCGCGGATGACAGCGCTGGTGGGCGTCGCGAGGCCAATTTTGTCCATGGCGTCACGGAAAAGCTGGCGATCTTCCGCCTTCGCAATTGCGTCCTGACGGGCGCCGATCAGCTCAACGCCGTGCTTTTCTAATGCGCCGGAATCTGCAAGCGCCAGCGCCGTATTCAGCGCCGTCTGGCCGCCCATGGTGGGCAGCAGCGCATCGGGTTTTTCCTTGGCGATGATCTTCTCAACCATCTCAGGCGTGATGGGTTCGATATACGTCGCGTCGGCGAATTCCGGGTCCGTCATAATCGTGGCGGGGTTGGAATTCACCAGAATGACGCGGTAGCCCTCTTCACGAAGCGCTTTACACGCCTGGGCGCCGGAATAATCGAACTCGCAAGCCTGGCCAATGACGATAGGCCCGGCGCCGATGATCATGATCGACTTTATGTCTGTGCGTTTAGGCATGTTGGTCAATCGCCTCGATGAACCGGTCGAAAAGGTGGCGGCTGTCATGGGGGCCAGGAGAGGCCTCTGGGTGGTATTGGACGGAGAAGATCGGCTTACCGCTTACGGCGACGCCCTCAACTGAGCCATCGAACAGGCTGGAATGGGTTTCGATGACGCCATCCGGCAAGCTGCCGCGCTCGACGGCGAACCCGTGGTTCTGGCTGGTGATCTCAACCCGGCCCGTCGCCAATTCCTTCACAGGGTGATTGGCGCCGCGGTGGCCGATATCCATTTTCGTCGTCTTGGCGCCGAGGGCCAGCGACAGCAATTGGTGGCCAAGACAGATGCCGAAAATCGGCACGCCCGCCGCAATGAGCTCTTGCAGGCAAGGCACGGCGTATTCGCCGGTCGCAGCAGGGTCTCCCGGGCCGTTGGACAAGAAAACGCCGTCCGGCTTCCGACCGAGAATGTCAGACGCTGTCGCTGTCGCCGGCACGACTTCTACGTCGCAACCGCGTTCCGCCAAGTGCCGGAGGATGTTATGCTTCGCGCCATAATCGATAGCGACGACTTTGCGCTTTGGCGCCGTTTGAGCGCCATAGCCCTCGCCGAGCGCCCATACGGTTTGGGTCCAGCTATAGGCCTCGCGGCAGGTCACTTCTTTGGCGAGGTCCATGCCTTCGAGGCCGGGCCAACCTTTGGCTTCGACCACAGCATCCTGGATATCGGGCGCTGCATCGCCGCCATTGATGATGACGCCCGTTGGCGCGCCCTGGTCACGGATGCGGCGCGTCAGGCGGCGCGTATCAAGGCCTGCCAGGCCGACTAAGTTCATGCGGGCAAGCCAGGCGTCCACGCGCTCGGCGCTCCGGAAATTGGAAGGGTCCGTCGGGTCCATGCGCATTATGGCGCCGCGGCTCGCGGGCGCTGTCGTTTCCATATCTTCCGGGTTTGCGCCGACGATACCGATATGGGGGAAAGTGAAGGTGACGATCTGGCCAGCGAAGGATGGGTCCGTCAGGGTTTCCTGATAACCTGTCATGGAGGTCACGAAACAGACCTCACCGACCGCTGCCCCCTTGGCGCCCAGGCCAAAGCCCCTAAATACACTGCCATCGGCAAGCACGAGCGCGCCGGTGCGCACAGGATCTACGCGCGGGTCCATATTTGGATCGCGCGCATCAAAAACCGGCGCATCCCCTGTGGGAGACGCCGCATTGCCGGATGATTCCGCCATACTTCAGGAAGACCTTCTTATCAGTGGCCAGCGCCGTTCGGGTGCGCGCCGCCGCATCGCTGCCAAGCAGCCCTTGCAAAACTTCCTGTTAATAGGCAAATGAGGGGCAGGCGTCAAGCTGCCGGGAATCAATAAAACCGCGCAATAACAACACGTTGACGCAAAAGCGCCGATGGCGACGAGTCGCCGCGCTTCAGGAGCCAAACATGCTGAGAGAAGACCTTAAGTCCGCAATGAAGGACGCGATGCGCAATAAGCGCGCCGAAGAACTTTCAACCATCCGCTTGATTTTAGCGGCAATCAAGGACCGTGACATCGCCAGCCGCAGCGATGGCTCACGGGACGGCGTCAGCGATGACGAGATCCAGGAGCTGCTGCAGAAAATGGTGAAGCAGCGGAACGAATCGATCAAAATGTACGAGCAAGGCGGGCGCTTAGAGCTGGCAGAGGCCGAACAAGCCGAAATCGTCATCATCCAAGGCTTCCTGCCGGAGCAGATGGACGAAGCCGCCATGGGCGCCGCCATTGATGATGCGATCGCCAAAACGGGCGCAGCCTCAATCAAGGATATGGGCAAGGTTATGGGCGTTCTGAAGGCGGGCAATGCCGCTGCTATGGACATGCAAGCCGCCGCTGGCATGGTGAAGCAACGTCTGAGCGCAAAATAAGCGCGATAATTAGGAGCTGCACGGTTTGAGCCTCCCACCGCATTTCCTTGAAGAGCTGAAGCAGCGCGTATCGGTGAGCGATATCGTGCAGCGCCGCGTTAAGCTCATCAAGCGCGGGCGGGAGTTTGTGGGGCTGTCGCCGTTCAATGCGGAGAAGTCGCCATCCTTCACCGTCAATGACGAGAAGGGCTTCTATCACTGCTTTTCGTCGGGCGAGCATGGGGACATCTTGTCGTTCCTCATGAACGTCGAAGGCATGGCGTTCATGGAAGCGGTGGAGACCTGCGCCGGTATCGCCGGGATGGATGTGCCACAAGCCACGCCGGAAGAGCACGCCCGGGCTGAACAAGCCAAGGGTATGCGGGAAGCCAATACCGCCGCAGCCCATTTCTTCGAGCAACAATTGCGCATGCCTGAGGGCGCCGAGGCGATGGCCTATCTGCAACGCCGTGGCCTCGCGGAGCCGACGATGCGCCGCTTTCAGTTGGGTTACGCGCCGCAGGATCGCATGGCGCTGATGGCGTATCTCCGCCGCGAAGGCTTTGAGGATGACGTGCTGGTTGACGCGGGCCTCGCCCGCCGCGCTGACGATGGCCGCGTCTACGGCTATTTCAAAGACCGCGTGATTTTCCCGATCATGGATGCGCGCGGGCGCTGCATCGCCTTTGGCGCCCGGGCGCTTGGGGATGCGCAGCCGAAATATTTGAACTCGCCGGATAGTCCGCTCTTCCAAAAGGGCGATACGCTCTATGGCCTCGATCTGGCGCGGGAGCCCGGCCATAAGGCGGGCGAGATTGTCGTCGTTGAAGGCTATATGGACGTGATTGCGCTCAGCGAAGCCGGCATCCCGAACGCAGTAGCACCGCTTGGCACCGCAATCACCGAAAACCAGATCAAGCGGCTTTGGAAAATCGCCGCGCGCCCAACGCTCTGTATGGACGGCGACGCCGCTGGGCGTCGGGCCGCCGGGCGGGCGGCGCTCCGCTGTCTGCCAATTCTGATCCCGGGCCGCAGCTTGAAGTTCGCGCTGCTCACAGGCGGCCAAGACCCCGATGAGATGGTGCGGGAACAGGGTGCGGAAGCGCTGAACGAAGCATTCCGGAACGCCGAAAGCTTGGCCGACGTGGTCTGGGCCGATGCGCTCGCAGAGATCGATGCGACGCAGCCGGAGCAGCGCGCAGAATTCGACAAGCGCCTGCATGACTTGGCGCGCGGCATTCAGGATGAGACCGTCCGCCGTTATTTCACCGACGAAGTCCGCACCCGCTTGCGCAAAGCCTTTGGCGAAGAAGCGCCGCCAAAGCGTACATTTGAACGCGGCGGCGATTGGCGAAAGCGCGATCAGGGCCCGCCCGCTCGCCGGTTGCCGCGCCCAGCTGTAGGCGCGCGTGTGGCGGCCCGCTCAATCGGCGAAGGCCGGCTGACATATGTGCTGCTGCGACGGCCAGACCTGGCGGAGCCGTTGGCGGAACGCTTGGCGCTCATCCGATTCGCGGACCCGGCGCTTGACAGTCTCCGCGCGGCGCTCGTACAGAATATCGTGCGTGATCCAGGGATTGACGCCCAGGCGCTGCGCAACCATCTAACGCATGCTGGCTTGGCGCAGACTTTGTCCCTGCTGGAAGCGGATATAAAGCGTCGGCGCCCGCCTGCAATCTTGCAGGAAGGCAGTGAAGACATTGCTATTTGGCTCAATCAAGCCATTTCTGCGATGGAGCGGGATGAAGTCAATCAGGAGATTCAGCGGCGCGCCCGCTCATTGAACATGCAGGACGATAGAGCGCTGCAGGCGCTTGATTCTGAAATGCAGGCGGTCTTCCGGGAGCGGTAGCCTTTAGGCCTGCCCTTGAAAACTTTGAAAATTGTGCGTTAACCAATAGGCCCTATAGACGTTGTTTAGGGCGTTTACGCGATTCGGCATCTGGCAGTAGCTAGAGAAGGCGGAGAGAGAATGGCGACTAAAGCAAAAAAAGCGACAGCCGCGGCGACGAAATCCGCGCCCAGTAAAGCGAAAACGGACAAGGCCGCCAAGCCGACGAAACCCAGTGAAGAGGCCCCAGATCGCCTCCAGCTTGACGAAACCGCTGCGATCAAAAAGCTCCTTGCCGCTGCGAAAGAGCGCGGGTCCGTCACCTATGACGAACTGAACGCCGCACTGCCGCCGGAAGAAGTATCCTCCGAGCAAATCGAAGACGTAATGGCCGCCCTCTCCGAGATGGGCGTGAATGTCGTCGAGGCCGAAGAGGCTGAGGACGAAACATCTGAAAAGCCTGCGGACGACGGCGAAGAAGCCGAAACGCCGAGCAAGCGCGCCTCCGGCAATATCGACGATGACGACATTGGCCGCACCGATGATCCGGTGCGCATGTATCTGCGTGAAATGGGCTCCGTCGAGCTTTTGTCGCGTGAAGGCGAAATCGCTATCGCCAAGCGGATTGAAGCTGGCCGCGAAAAAATGATTGCGGCCTTAATGCGCAGCCCCCTGACGGCGCTGGCTATCCTGGATTGGCGCGACACATTGAAAGATGGCGGCATCCTGCTACGGGACATCCTTGATCTCGACGCCACCATGAACACCATGGCGCCAGACCAAGCGCCGACCGTGATCACCGCCGCCAGCACCGCCGCCGCCGCCAATGACGACGAAGCGAAGGCGAAAGCGAAGGCCGCGAAGAGCGAGAAAGAGGGCGACGACGACGACGAAGACGAAAGCACCGCCAGCACCGCGTCTGATGACGACGATGATGACGCGGATGAGGCTGTCAGCCTCTCCCTCGCCGCCATGGAGAAAGTGCTGCTGCCGCTTTCCGAGGAAGCGTTTGTCAAGCTCTCCCGCGTCCATAAGCGCTTGGTGAAGCTCCGCCGCGAGCGTATGGAAATCGCGGAATCTGGCGAAGAGCCAGATGCCGCCATTGAGAAGAAGTTTGCCCGCGCCGCCAAAGACATGGTCGAGGCGATCACGCCGATCCGCGTGCACAATCAGCGCATTGAGCAGTTGATCGAGCAGCTCTATGAGCTGAACCGTGAAGCTGTCGCTTTGGAAGGCCAGGTGCTGCGTCTGGCGATGAAATCTGGCGTGAAGCGGGACAAGTTCATCGCTGAGTGGCGTGGCCGTGAGACGGACCCCAAATGGTTCCGTTCCATCAGCCAAAAAAGCGAATGGAAGCGCTTCTGCCAAAATCATGGCGACGAAGTGAAGGAAATTCGCGCTGAGATGTGGGACATCTGCCGCAAAATCCAGCTTCCCTACGGCGAATTCCGCGAAATCGTCACCGTTGTCCAGCAGGGCGAACGGGAAGCAGCGCGCGCGAAGAAGGAGATGGTGGAAGCCAACCTCCGCCTCGTGATCTCCATCGCCAAGAAATATACCAACCGCGGCCTGCAGTTCCTGGATCTTATCCAGGAAGGCAATATTGGCCTGATGAAAGCGGTCGACAAGTTCGAGTACCGCCGCGGCTATAAGTTCTCCACCTACGCCACTTGGTGGATTCGCCAGGCGATCACCCGCTCCATCGCGGATCAGGCGCGGACCATCCGTATCCCGGTTCACATGATCGAGACGATCAACAAACTGGTGCGCACCAGCCGCCAGATGCTCCACGAGATTGGCCGCGAGCCGATGCCGGAAGAGCTGGCCGTGAAGCTCGGCATGCCGCTTGAAAAAGTGCGCAAGGTGCTGAAGATCGCTAAGGAGCCGATCAGCCTCGAGACGCCGATTGGCGACGAAGAAGATAGCCATCTGGGCGACTTCATTGAGGACAAGAACGCCATCCAGCCACTGGATAGCGCCATCCTCTCGAACTTGCGTGAATCGACAACGCGCGTGCTCTCCACGCTGACGCCACGTGAAGAGCGCGTGCTGCGTATGCGTTTCGGCATTGGCATGAACACGGATCACACGCTGGAAGAAGTCGGCCAGCAGTTCTCCGTGACCCGTGAACGTATCCGCCAGATTGAGGCGAAGGCGCTCCGCAAGCTGAAGCATCCAAGCCGCAGCCGGAAACTCCGCAGTTTCCTCGATACCTGATCTTTATCGGCGTCGCATGCCGCTATTAAGCGCTGCGACGCCGATGATCACACAGACGCTGAGGCTCATGAACGCGAAACCCCAGGCATAGGGGTCTTGTCGTCCGCCAGTCACATCCAGCACAAAACCGAACAGCAACGGCCCGATAAAGCTGCCGATCGCGTTGGCGAAGGCCATGAGCGTAATGGCGGCCCCTCGCCTGCCCGGAAGCGCTGCCGCAGCCGCTCCGCCATTCAGCGCGCCTGAATCCGCCAGCACGAAGCAATTGTGGATCAGCACCAGGGCGGCAAACAGTAGGAGCGGCCCCAAGACTGAAAACCCAACTGCAGCACATGCAATGGCCGAACACGCCATGGCGATGCCAGAGGCGTAGGCGAACCCGCGTTTATGGCCGTATTCGCCGCCAATCATACTCGCCGGCATGCCAATGAATGTGAGGAACCCGGCGAGACAGGCCGCGATGAACAAGTTCGGCTCAAAGCCATAAACGCCAGCCGCGAACACGAAGAACGCGACCGACCAGGCGCGGAGACCCAAAAGCTCGACAGTGTGCATGGTCGCCGCAATGAAATACCCGCGCATCTGGGGATCGCGCAGCTCGTCCCTGAAATCCAGCACAGCCCGCCGCGGCCCTGCCGGCGCGGCTTCCGGTTTGGCGGCGGGTAAGGCGACCAACAGCAGTACAAATGCGACGGCGTTCGTGATTGCGGGCAGCAGGAACGCAGCGCGCCAGGTCCAGGCGTCAGCGATCAATATCGCGAGGACGAAGGAGAAACTCGTGGTCGTCGCAAAGCTCGACACATAGATGGAGGCTGCCCGGCCTCGCTGGCTTTGATCCACCCGGTCGCTGATCGCCTTCACGCCGGGCATATATGTCAGCGCAAACCCAATGCCTTGCAGCACCCGATAGGCCATGCCGCTCCATAGGTCATCGGCGAGCAAGCCAAAGCCGCAATAGCCGATGATGTTGCAGATAACTCCGGTCAACAGGATCGGTTTTGCGTCAATTTTCTCAGACAGCGCGATCAACGGCACGGTGCCGATATAGGCAACGAACATGGCGCTGGTCAGCATGCCAGCTTCGGTTTCTGAGAGGCTCCAGATGGTGATGAAATGCGGCAGCAGCGCGCCCATGGCGTGCAGGCCCGTCAGCGTCAGGCCAAGATAGACGCACATCAGAAGCAAAAGCGGGCGGAGAGCCATCAGGGCAGCCAGTACGGGAGCGGAAGCGGAAAACCGGGCGCGGTCTCAAATGTGCGCCCGCTCTGAACGCCAGGCGCCGCTATGCCTCCCTGATTTCATACCCCGCCAGCACGCCCGCTTCAATCCAGCCCCGGAGATAGCCTGCGGCTTGTCCGGCGGCTTCCTCGGCGGGAACCCATTCCATCAGGCCTTCACAGAGCTCCGCGAAGGTTGCGCCGCCATCCGCTTCGTTCAGCGCCCAGGCTTCCGCCGCATCCATAGCCCGGAAGTTCGCCTGGAAATCATCCCGCCAGATCAGCCATGCCTGCGGGTCTTTATCCGCTTCCGCCGCTGCGGGCGCGGGGTCTGTATCGTCGTTCAAGGCAAGCCAGGCCTCTGGCCCGCCATGCTGCGTCGTAATTCGGCGAATATCAGCGGCGAGCGAGAACGCCAGCATCGGCCAATCATTCGGATGCACCGCCGCCATCGCCTCCATGGCGAGATGCGGCGCATCCTCGGCCAAGAACACTTCACCCATCGCCCATTCGAGCGCCGTTAACTCACTGAGCCAGGGCCTCTCGGACCAAGGGGCGGTCTCGGCCAGGAAAGCTGGCAAGCCCGCGCCGAAATACCGGGCGTTCGGATGGCGCGATGGATGGGCTGTCACATAGCCCGCCGCCATCTGCAAAAACGCATCAGCGCCAAGTGCGGCATGCAGCTTCTCGTAATCACCCTCAAGAACCTCAGCAAGACGAGATCCATAGGCGTGTTCATAAACCCCCATCAGCACGTCCCGGCGCTCCAGGCGGCTATCCTGGATCAAGGGCATGATGGCGTCGTCGCCAGTGAGCATCCGGGCGGCGAATGCGCGTTGCAGTTCAGGCAAGCGCATCAGGCGGCCTTCCCTTGCGCCTCGGCGGCGATGGCGCGGGCGCGATCAAGCTCCTGCTCCATATCTGCGAACGGCGAGATATCCGCATCGCGCTCAATCATCGTCGTGATCGGTCCAAGCCTGCGGATCGTCTCGGCATAGAGCGACCACACGGCTTCGATCACTGGCGCATCATGGGTGTCGACGATATGCGTTTCGTTATGTTCATGGCCGGCCAGATGAATTTGAATGATCCGCTCCGCCGGAAGGCCTTCGATGAAGTCAATCGGGTCAAAGCCGTGATTGAAGCCGGAGACATAAATGTTGTTGACGTCCAGCAGCAGATCACAATCCGCCCGCTTCGCCATCTCCGCCAAGAAATCCCACTCGGTCATTTCAGAATTGGCGAAGGTCACATAGGTGGAGGCGTTTTCAAGCGCGATGCGGCGGCCAAGGTGATCCTGCACCTGGCCAATGCGATCAACGACATGGGCCAGCGCTTCCTCAGTGTATGGCAGCGGCAGCAGATCATGCAGGTTAACGCCGTCAACGCCTGTCCAACAGAGGTGATCCGAAATCCAGGCTGGGTTCAACCGCTCCGCCAGCGCCTTCAGGCCATCCAGATAATCCTGATCTAGCGGGTCAACGGAACCGATGGAAAGCGAGACGCCGTGCATCACCATCGGGAAGCGTTCACGCACACGATCTAGGTTGATGAGCGGGCGACCGCCAGCGCTCATATAATTCTCAGAAATGATCTCAAACCAATCAACGCGCGGCTCTGGCGCATCGTCGGGCCGGTCCAGCAAATCATTGTAATGCTGCGCGCGGAGGCCAAGGCCGAACCCAAGATAGGGGCGGCTCAATGCGGTATGTTCTGTCATGGCTTAGATATCGGAAACTCTTGGGCAGAAAACAATACGGCCGGGCCTGTTTCCAGGCCCGGCCGCATCAATCAAGCGTGAAGCTTGGATCAGGCAGGCGTGCCGCCAGCCTTCGTGCAAGCGTCGGCGGAAGCCGCCTTCGTCCAGCCCTGGCCTTTACAAGCGTTGTGGCCTTTGCAGGCGCTCGTCGCTGTAGCGCAGGCGCTGGAGCCCTTGCAGGAGTTGGCGCCAACGCATTTGACGCCAGAACCCGCAGCGGCAGGGGTCGTAGCGACCGTACCAGCAGCGAACATAGCGGCAGCAGCAGCAGCGACAACCATACCTGTGGTCTTGGAAACTTTCATGATTAATCCTCCGTGTTTGGTTTCGAACTTAGTCTCACATCCCGCTAACAGAACATCTGCAAACGAGCTGTCATTACAGTAAGATCATGGGGCGGATAAGATTATTAAAGTCTTATCACATCACCGTGAGGACCGATTTTTCACTTTCGGTCCATGAACCGGTGGATCGTCGCATCCAACGAAATCAGGCCAGGCCCCTTGGAAATGATCAGCAAAAGAGCGCCCGCCCAGAACAAATGAATGTCCCAAAGGTTCGGGTACACGAAAATCTGGATCACTGCCGTCATGCCGAGCAGCGCCAATGCAGAGAGCCTGCTGAACAGCCCAAGGATGAGCAGAATCGGGAAAAGATGCTCCGCATATGTCGCAAGATAGGCCGCAATATCTGGCGGAATGATCGGCAGGGCGTATTCGTATTCAAACAGTGTGAACGTGCCGTCCGCGACCTCAAGCCCGGACGAGGTTTTTGTCATGCCCGACTTCAGGAACACCATGGCGATGCCGACTCGCGTCGCCAGCAAAACCAGCCACATGGGGATTTGTTCCGCCATATTGACCAGCCGGTCCCAAATGCCCATTGGCCCTTCGCGTGGAATTCGCCCCGTTTCGTACATATCGCCCTCCGTTAAATGTTTGTTGTTTTCACTACGTCGGCGAAGACGGTCTGCGCAAGGCAGTTCCCCAACGTCTCGCCGAAATCGAATTCTCCCTGCGCCGCGGCTAATTCCACTGCAGCGCCAATGGACTGGCCTTCGAACAATGCCGAGAGAAAGGCAAAGGTTGCAGGCTCCAGGGGCGCTAGCTCCACATCCAGATCAGGCCTGGACATGATGAGATATGCGGGATCGCCGCTCACCATGCCGCCATCAACGGCGTTATCGAGCGCCCCACGCCACAATATGTGAACCGGGAACGCCGCTTCGATCAACCTGACAGTCGGATGCGCCTCAAGGCTGGCGTTGGCGATCTCCGCAGACGGAACAGCCGTCAGTCGGGTTGGCTCCAACCGGCCGGCGGCGGGCGCGTGAAAGCTTTCATGCATCGCCCATTCAAGGCGCGCCACATCCATCACATAACCGTGATCCGCCAATCCAGGTGCAGCCGCGAGCGCAGCCGGGAGATCGCCGCCATATTCGAATATCCCCGCTGCGCTCGGCGGATTGGCGCGCACATAGCGCCTGGCGAAGGCGTCAAAATACGCGGCGCCGAGCAGTGCGCGCGTCGCCTCAAATACACCGCCAAGGGCTTCGGATAGCGTCGTGGCGAAATGGTTTCTGTGAATGGCGAGGCGGCGCTCTGCCGGAATGCCATCAGCGTTCACGGCTTCAAGCAACGCGGCGGGCGGTTGCGGCTCGGCGCCATCTGCACTGACGCCACCCAGCACCGTCGCCCGGAAGTCAGCCTGTAACGTTGCAAGACTAGGCTGCATCAGCTGCGCCGCCTTGGGTCGCCATAATCGCCTCTGCGCGCGCCGCTTCAGCCTGAAGAACGTCCAATGCGGGAATGCGCGTGTCCCATTCGATCAGCGCCGGAACGCGGCCTGCATGCTGGATCGCCTGTTCAAACAGCGTCCAAACGGCGGCGTCCACATGGCTGCCATGATCGTCAATGCGAATTTCCTTGCCATCGTCGAAGTGGTTGATCGCATGACCCGCCAGATGAATTTCGCCAATGATGTCTGCAGGCGTTTCGGCGATGAACTGGGCGGCGTCAAAATTATGATTGCGCGCATTCACGTAAACGTTGTTGACGTCCAGCAGCGCCATGCAGCCCGCACGCTTGCAAACTTCCGCCAGAAACGCCTGCTCTGACATCGTCGAGGCAGTGAAGGTCATGTAGGCGGATGCGTTTTCGACCAGGATCGGGCGTTGAAAGGCGTCCTGCGCCTGCTGCACATTGCTGACCACTTGCGCCAAAGCTTCCTCTGTATAGGGGAGCGGCAGCAGGTCATTCAGATATGCATCGCCGACGCGAGCGAAAGAAAGATGTTCGGAGATCAGGCCAGGCTCAATCTTGGCAGCCAACTCGGCAAGCCGCGCCAAATGCGCTTTATCCAGGCCGTCTGCTGCGCCGAGGGACAAGCCGACGCCGTGCATCGACATCGGGTAATGCGCCCGGATGCGCTCCAGGTAAAGATATGGCGCGCCGCCGCCCAGATAGTTCTCTGGGTGGAATTCGAGCCATGGGATATCGGGCCGCTCTTCGACGATCTGTTCAAAATGCGGCGCGCGGAGGCCGATCCCGGCTTCTGCTGGGATCGGCCCCGACTGCGCCGGATGCTGCGAAGACGTCATCGCGCGCGTCCGGATGTTACGCTCAAACCAAGCTTAGCTGGCGGTCTTGGCAGAGCCGGTGAGGCGGTCGCAAAGACCAGCTGGCACCAGAACCCAAGCATCTTTCTGATCGTCAACTTTAGACGTGCCGGCGCAGGAGCTGGTTGCGGTCTGGCAATCATTCTTGCCTGCTTTCACAACGCCGTAGCACTTTTCCATTTTCTTTTTCGCAGCGACGGCTTGGCCTGCGGCGAAGGTCATGCCAACGGCGGCGACAACAGCGGCGGCGGCGATTTGTGTTTTATTCATGAGAATTCTCCTTGGGTTCTGAAGCGGTCGACTGTTTGGCCCATTTTGAGCCGGGATTGAAAGCGTGGCGACCTACTTGGTCTTACGCTCTGCCCTAGAGATAAGGGTGGAAGTAGATCAAGCGCCAATAACGGCTGCGTGAGGTCACGCTGCTGTCATTCGCCGTGACGCCAATTTCCCGGATAGTTTACCATCATGGGAGATAAAAGCATGGCGACTGTCGCGGAGAGCGAACCAGGCGCGATCATGGGCGCCTTGCCATGGCCGGAAGCCGCAACCCGTATAACAGCCGGGCATCCGATCATCATCCCCATCGGCGCCGCCGCCAAGGCGCATGGGCCGCATCTGCCGCTCGCGACGGACAAAATCACCGTCGAAGCGCTCGGGGAAAAGCTCGCAGCAGCGTTGCCCATTCTGGTCGCGCCTACGGTTGGTTTCGGCTACTATCCCGCCTTCGTCGAGTATCCAGCGAGCCAGCATATTTCTGGGCGGTTATTCGAGGACCTTTTGACAACGCTCATGCGCAGCTTCATCGATCATGGCGGAAGGCGCATTTTGCTTCTGAATGACGGCGTATCAACCGAAGCGCCGGTCACACTCGCCTGTCATTCGATCTATGCTGAAACAGGCATCCGGCCAGCGATGGCGCATCTCCGCCTGTTTGGGCGAGGCGCTGACCATGTGCTGGACAATCCAGATGGCGGCCATGCAGATGAACGCGAAACATCATTGATGCTGGCGCTCAGGCCAGATCTCGTGGACCTCACGAAGGCCATGCCAGCCCCAGCTGAGCATCCCAACGGCGCCCCAAGCAGCAAGCCCCGGCCCGGCGGCGCCCGCATCATGCAGCCAATCCGCCTCGCCCATGGCCACCTGGCTGGCCCTGGCGAGCACTCCTGCGATGGCGCCACCGGCGACCCCACATTGGCCAGCGCTGAAAAAGGCGCCGCGATCCTGGCGGCGACCATGGAAGATCTAATCCAGGAAATCCGGCGCGTATTCCATGATGCGCCCGGAATGGCGAACACGGCAATGGCGAACACGGGCATGGCGAATACGGGTGCAGATGGAGACAGCGAATGACAATACGGATGCAAGCTAGGTGCGGCATAGCGCTGCTCAGCGTGATCATCGCCGCCGCACTTTTCCCATCCGCTGCTGCGGCAGCGCCAGAGTGCGGCTACACAATAGCGCCGCGCGCGACAGATGACCTCCGCAATCTGGTCGTTGATGTCACCATAGACTGCACTGAATCCCGGGCACCGAAGGATTTCGCTTTCGCTTACGACGGTGAAAACCATGCCGATTGGCGCCGCCTAGACGATGGCCGACTAACATACGCGGTGCAGCTTGGAGCCTTGGCCCGAAGCAACGCCTCGGCCGATTTCGCCGCAACGCCGCGCGGCGTGATGGCCCCGGTTGATGCGTGGCTTGGCATCGATACAACGACAGACGAGATGGCTGTAACGCCGATCATGACGGCCCCTGGCAATACGTCCGGGATTCAATTTCTACACAATCTAACTGCAAACCGGATGGACGGCTGGGAGGGCGCTATTACCCGGCAGGACTGGGCTTTTGGCGGCTATACCGTGTTCACGGACCGCATGCCGATGCAGGTCATGACCCCTGGCCCCGGCGCATTCACAGATCCAGGGCGCAACGGCGCCGCCATGGCCGAAATCACCGTCGCCGTGCTGGATGACGGTTTCGCCATGGATGACGCGGCGATCACGGCCTGGGTCACCCGCTTTGCCGGGCTGGTTGGGCGGTACTGGGGCGGGTTTCCAGCGGATCACCTGCTGGTCGCGGTCTCGCCGCACGGGCGGGTGAATGGACCGTTCGGTCGGGTCCGCGGCGGCGGCGGCGCTACGTTGCTAATGCGGATTTCAAAGCAAGACGATCCAAAATTCCTGCACGAACAGGATTGGGTGCTGCCCCATGAGCTCATCCATGTCGGCGCGCCCTTTGCGCCTGCCCGCCGACCTTGGTTCATGGAAGGCATGGCGACCTATCTTGAACCGCTGATCCGGGCGCTCGGCGGCGCTGCGACCGAACGGGCTGTATGGAACGAATGGGTGCGCGCGATGCCATCTGGCGCCGCTGCATTCAACACCGAAGGGCTCGAAGGACGCGGCCACCCCTATTGGTCGGGGGCGTTGTTCTTTTTACTAGCGCAATATGAAACCGCAAAGCTCGGGCGCATTGACGGCTTGGCGCCCTGCTTTCGTGCATTTCGCAACAGATTAGGCGACGCTTCCAGCCGGACGAACGTTCATGCGTTGATGCAAATTTGTGATGAAACGCTCGGTGCGCCAGTGATGGCTGATCTTTACAAACGGTATGCCTATCCGGCGGATTTCGACATCCGGCCGCTTTGGCAGGCGCTCGGCGTTAGCCGTGGCGAGGACGGCGTTGTCCTATATACCGAAGGTAAAAAACTGCGCGATTTAATCTTCAATTCCGCGCAATTCCCGGAACCTTTGTCCTGACAAAGGCTTTTCATGGTCACAGTTTCGGCTTACAAGGCTTCAATAGTCGAACCGATCCGCGCTTCAAGAGCTCTGAAACGCGCACTGTAGACGATGCGGTCGCGCCTTTCTTTGAGGCCGAACGAAAAAGCGAATTGGAAAACCGACCCAACAAAGGGGGACATTATGTTTCTACGTCTCGGTAAAATGATTACGGTCGCAGGCCTTGGCCTCGGCTTAAGCGCATGTGCGCAATTCTACGACGCAGGCATGAGCGCCACGTCCAACGGCCCAGCCTTCAATGATGCGCTGACGGCCAACTACCAGAAGCTTGCCAAATGGGAAGCTGATGAGCAGGACTGGACGGACGCAGACTTCTTCGGTCAACGCGCCCTGCAGACTGCTGGCGGCGACGCTCCTGGTCCGCAGGCTCTGGCTGAGCGCGATCTTCCGGCTGAGCATGCAGGCGACATTGCATCTGCTCGCGAGATGCTGGTTGCGGCCCTTGACGGCGGCGCCCGTGAAACTTGGCCCGAAGCAGCTGCAAAAGCCCAAGCCGGCTTCGATTGCTGGATGCAGGAAGCTGAAGAAAACATTCAGCCGAAAGACATCGTGCGGTGCCGGGATATGTTCTGGGACGGCATGAACGCCATGGAAGTTAAAGCCATGCCAGCCAAGCCGAAGCCAGCTGCTGTCGTGCCAATGGGTCCGTGGATTGTCTACTTCCCGTTTGATAGCGATGAGATCACCTACGAAGGCCAGTTGGAAATCAACAAGGCTGAGAAGGCTGCTTCCAAGCTCAAAGGCTCTCAGATGCTGCTGACCGCCCACACCGATACGTCGGGCTCCGAGCAGTATAACCTGGACCTCTCGGCTCGCCGCGCCAAAGCGGTTGTCGATACGCTTGAGCTGATCGGCGTCTCCCGTGACGGCGTCACCGCCAGCGCAGTCGGCGAAAGCGATCCGGCTGTCGCTACCGGCGACGGTGTACGTGAGCAGCAGAACCGCCGTGTTGAGATCCGCCTGACCAAATAAGTCAGCAGGATTTCGGCCCTCAGGCAGGCTTCGGCCAGCTTGATACGGTAGACTAAAAGAGCCGCCGCCATGGACCCCATGGCGGCGGTTTCTTTTTGCGTATCGACTATTCCGGCACGTCTAGAGCGTGAGCCGCAAGGCGCTCATAAAGCGGCAAGGCTGCGTCTGCGATCCGGGCGAGCGGGGCCGGTAATTCGGGTGTAGTAGCGGCCCCTGGTCCTGCGAACTCAGTCGTCGCCCAAACCCGATCGTACCAATGCGGCGCCCATGCGCCGTCAAAGGCCTTCGGACCTTTAGGCCAATGCAGCATCGCGGGATCAAAGATCAGGCCAAGCGCATCGCATAACGGCGGCAAGGCTTGCTCTGGCGCGCGTTGGATATCCTGCCCCCGGATAACGGGCGGCGCATGGCCGAGCGCATCAGCGGCGCGATCAAACAACGCGGCCAATTGCGGATAGCCCAGAAGGTCCAGGCTGACATCCTCAAACTTCAGGGTATATGAAGCCAGCACAGACGCCGGCTCCCGGATCAGAAACGCATGAGTAGCGCGACCGAACCAGTCATCCAGATCAAACTCTGGCAACAAGTGATGCGCCATGTGTTTTTGATAATGCAGGCGCGCCCCGGTATCAGGCGGCGCCAACACCTTTGCAGCGACGTCCTTCGCCGCTTCAGGCCCTGCCGCGATCACCGCATCGCGCATAGGGTGATCTTGGTCCGTCGCCGCCAGCCAGGCCGCATAATAGGGTTCATCCCACACGGCGCAGTCCTGGCGCTGGGCGAAGCTGTACATTAGCGCTGTCGAAACATTGCGCGGACCGGACCACATTGCGATGATGCGGTGATTTTGCGACTGTGCCATAGCAAGCATCCTGCTGACCGAATTCACGTGAATCTATAGCCGCCCATGCCGTTTGACGACGCCCTCGCTGACCGTGTTCGCGCTGCGCTCCAGCCTTATGGCGGGGCGGAGGAACGTGAAATGCTGGGCGGCCTGATGTTCTATCAATCCGGGACGATGCGCCTTGGCGTCGTGCAAGATCAACTACTGCTTAGACTATCCCCCGAAGCCGCCGCCGAAGCGCTTTCCCGCAACGGCGCGGACCCTGCTGCGGAAGCTGAAATGCCCGGCATCATCACCGTATCCCCAGCCGGCCATGAGCTGGATGAGGATCTACAAGATTGGATCGAACTCGCAATGCGCCCCCAGAAAGTGCCCCGATGAACGATACGTTCAAATTCCTGCGGATCCTGGTTTGGGCCGCGCCCGCAGCCTTTGCCTATAACGCCTGGGGCGTGCAGGTGGCGTTGCTCACATTTGGCTGCCAAATGTTTTCTGTGAATCCGCTCACTAAGATGTACGCCGTATGGAAATCCCGGGAGGGTGAAGTGCAGGTGGAGGATGTGCAGCGGTTCTATCTGCTGATCAATCTATTGGCGGGCGCCGCATATGCGTTTTTCATCCATTCGCTGATCGGGGGCGAACCGCCCGGGCCGAACGGCTTCTTTGGCAACTGATCCGATGAGCGGTATCTGGTGCGTGATCCCGATCAAGGACCTGGAGAACGCAAAAACCCGGCTTGCGCCTGCATTGACGCCAGAAGAACGCCGGGGCTTGTTTCAGTCGATGGCGGAGGATGTGCTTGAGGCGGCATCTGACGCGCCATCGCTCGCGGGCGTTCTGGTGCTAACGAATGATCCGCGCGCAACGGCCCTGGCTGAAAAATATGGCGCGCGGGTCGAAGGCGAGCCGGCCAATATCGGTCAATCTGAAGCTGTTGCGCGCGCCGCAAAGCTTTTGGATGCTGAAGGCGCAGACGGCGTGTTGACCTTGCCAGCCGATGCGCCGCTCATCACATCAGCAGATATTGAAGCCATCATCGCCCGCCACCCGACCGTACGCTCCGCAATGACGATTGTGCCGGATCACGCACGGCGCGGCTCTAACTGCATGGTGTTGACGCCTGGGCCGCTGATTCCCTTGCATTTCGGCCATGTTAGCTTTGAGCCGCACTTGGCTGAGGCCGCTAAACTCGGCCTTGAACCAAATATTCTGGAAGACCTGCCGCGCGTCGCCCTTGATATTGATACGCCGGATGATTTGGCCGCAGCGCTCGCGACAGGCGCAGATTGCCGGGCGCGGGCGTTTGTTGAAGCGCACGGGATTGCAGCGCGGCTCCCAACAGGGCAAAATTAACCCGAATTCCGTGCGCTTAACAGTTTCAGGACCATCGTTCCATGGCCGACATTCGTTTCAGCCTCTTCAATCGGGGCCAAAACCCCGTCGGCGATGACATGCACGCCCGCTTCCTGGAAGCCTGCGAACAAGCCCGGCTCGGCGATAAGCTGGGTTTCGATACGCTGATGAAAGGCTCACACTACAGCGCCCACCCACTGCTGGATTTCCAGCAGGTGCCCTTAATGGCGCGACTGATGGCGGAAGCGCCGAACATGCGCCATTGCGCCGGCATCGTGTTGCTGCCGCTGCATAAACCCCTGGATGTCGCAGAAACTTTCGCCAATTTGGATGTGATCTCCGGCGGCAAGCTGATTTTCGGCGTCGGCATTGGCTATCGTGAGGTGGAATTCCAGGCCTTTGGCACGACCACCAAAGACGCCGCCAAGCGGTTTGAAGAAAACCTGGACGCGGTCAAGCGCCTGTGGACCGAAGAACAGGTCACAATGGAAGGCTCACACTTCAATCTGGTTGAGGCGTCCTGCCCGGTCAAACCTTTGCAGAAGCCGCTGCCGCCGATCTGGGTTGGCGCCAATGCGGATAAAGCGATCAAGCGGGCTGCCAGGGTAGCGGACGCATGGTTCGTCAACCCGCATAACCGGCTGGATACGATCGAACGGCAGATGGGCGTTTATAAGCAGGCGCTTGAGGATAACGGCAAGCCGGACCTGCCAGATGATTTCCCGATGATGCGCGAAGTCGTAGTGGCAAAGTCCCGCGAAGAGGCGATGCGGGTCGCCGAACCCTATCTGAAAGCCAAATACGACGCCTATCATGAATGGGGCCAAGCCAAAGCCATGCCTGAGGGCGATAATGATCTTGGCATGATGTATGAGGACCTGGTGAAAGATCGGTTCTTGTTTGGCTCCCCAGATGAGGTATCCGAGCAGATCATCGACATTATCCGCCGCTTCGGCGTGAACCACTTCGTCTTTGGCATTCAATATCCAGGCATGCCGAATTCCATGGTGCTGGACGAAATGCAGATGCTGGCGGAAGAAGTATTTCCCGCCGTGCGCAGCGGGGTTTAGAGGTGAGTATGGGTTCCATGCTTCAGGCTGAAGCAGTTGTCTCAGGGATGATCACAGCCCGTGGATAACATCGACGAAATTATCGCCGCTGCTGCAGGCGGCGCGCGGCTTTTCCATGATGAAGCGTTGGCGCTGGCCGAAACCGGGCCGGATGACCTAACGCCGCTGATGGCCGCCGCCGCAACGCTGCGGGATGCGCATTGGGGTGACAAGGTCTCCTATAGCCGCAAAGTCTTCATTCCGCTGACGCATCTCTGCCGGGATGTTTGCCACTATTGCACTTTCGCCAAGCCGCCAAAGAAAGGCGCGCTTGCGTTTATGACGCCGGAGCAGGTGCTCGCCGCCGCCCGCGCAGGTCAGGCCCAGGGCTGCAAAGAAGCGCTGTTCACGCTCGGCGACAAACCGGAACTCCGCTACCGGGCTGCACGCGAACACTTGGCCGAACTTGGCTTTGAGACGACATTGGATTACCGCGCCGCCATGGCGAAGCTGGTATTTGAGGAAACCGGGATCGTCCCGCATCTCAATCCTGGCTTGATGACCGACGAAGACCTCAAAACCCTCCGCCCCGTCGCCGCTAGTATGGGCATTATGGTCGAAAGCCTATCGGAACGGCTGACCGAAAAAGGCATGCCGCATTACGGCTCCCTGGATAAGAAACCCCAGGCCCGGATTGATACGCTGGAGGCCGCAGGCCGGGCGCAGGTTCCGTTCACAACCGGCATCCTAATCGGCATTGGCGAAACACGCGCTGAGCGGATCGAAGCATTGCTTGAAATCCGCCGGGTGCAGGAAGCGCATGGGCATATCCAGGAAGTTATCGTACAGAACTTCCGCGCCAAGCCGGACACCAAAATGCGGGATTGGCCGGAACCTGATCTGGATGATCTGGCCTGGACGGTCGCTATCGCGCGCCTTGTGATGGGCGGTGAGATGAGCGTGCAAGCGCCGCCGAACCTCTCGCCCGGCGGCCTCGCCAAGCTGGTGCGCGCAGGCGTCAATGATTGGGGCGGCGTATCGCCAGTAACGCCGGATTATGTGAACCCAGAAGCGCCTTGGCCGCATCTCCAGCGCCTGGCTAACGAAACGGCGGCGGCGGGCAAGCTGCTGCTGGAACGGCTCACGGTCTATCCATCCTATGCGCTTGATGCAGCGCGCTGGGTTGATCCCGCCCTGGCTCCCTCCATCCGCCGCGCCATTGATGGCGAAGGCTATGCGCGCGCCGACGAATGGGAAGCCGGAAAGCCGCATGATCCGCCAAAACGCGACCTAGACCTGCTGGCAGAACGACAAGCCCCCATCCAAGGCTCCCGCCTCGCCCGCATCCTCGACAAGCCGTTCGCGGATAAAATGCTGGATGCGGATGAAGCTGCATTCCTGTTCTCCGCCCGTGGCGATGCGTTTTCCGCCGTCGCCCGTGCTGCGGACGCGCTCCGCCAGGAGGTTTCCGGCGATACGCTCACATATGTCGTGAACCGGAATATCAACTACACCAATGTCTGCTATTTCAAATGCCAGTTCTGCGCTTTCTCCAAGGGCAAACTGACAGAGAACCTCCGTGGCAAGCCCTATGTGCTGGACATGGAAGAGATTGAGCGCCGCGTCGGAGAAGCATGGGCCAGGGGCGCGACTGAGGTTTGCATGCAGGGCGGCATCCACCCCGCCTATACCGGGCAGACCTATCTGGACATTCTCGCCGCCGTCCGCCGGGGCGCGCCGGATATTCATATCCACGCATTCACGCCTTTGGAAGTGCGCCAGGGCGCCGAAACGCTTGGCCTGCCGATCCCCGAATATCTTGGCATGCTGAAGGATGCTGGCCTCAGCACCCTGCCCGGCACCGCCGCCGAAATCCTCCATGACGATGTGCGCAACATCATCTGCCCGGACAAGCTGAACACAGCCGAATGGTTTGAGGTGATGCGGGCGGCGCATGATATCGGCCTCCGCTCGACCGCGACCATCATGTACGGTCATGTTGAGCATTACGGCCACTGGGCGGCGCATCTGCTGCGGCTCCGCCAAGCGCAATCTGAATCTGGCGGGTTCTCAGAACTGGTGCCATTGCCGTTTGTGGCGGAAGAAGCGCCGATCTATCTGAAAGGCTTGGCGCGCAAAGGACCCACCTTCCGGGAAGCGATTCTGATGCATAGCATCGCCCGGTTGGCGCTGTTCCCGTGGTTCTCGAATATCCAGGCGAGCTGGGTGAAGCTTGGGCCGGATGGCGTTCAGGCTGCGCTGAACGCCGGCGCCAACGATATCGGCGGCACCTTGATGAACGAAAGCATCACCCGCGCCGCTGGCGCAGCCCATGGCGAGGAATTGGCGCCGCATCAAATGGAAGCCATCGCTCACGGCATTGGCCGCCCGGTCCGCCAACGCTCAACGCTCTATGGCTTTCCGCCAGAAGCGCAACAACAACGCGCCCGCCAGGCAGCCCCGCTCGACGCCGTAATCAATCGCCCCGCCAAGGAGTATGAGCGCGCGTGACGCATCTCATCCGCTGCCTCAGCTTCATTCTCGGCTTCGCCCTCCTGGCGCCGTTCACTGGCATGGCACCCCAGCCTGCACATGCACAGACCAAGAAGGCGTTTGGCTCCGACACGGGCTTTCCACTGCCCCGCTATGTCTCGATCCGGAATGCGCCAGCCAATCTCAGGCTTGGGCCAAGCGAAGGCCACAAAGTCGATTGGACGCTGATGCATGCCGGCATGCCCGTGCAAATCATCGACGAAGAAGGCCTTTGGCGGCAGGTAAAACTGTATGACGGTCTGCGCGGATGGATGCATAAAAGCCTGCTATCCGGCGCGCGCACGTTGCTGGTCGTCAGCAACGGCCGGGCCGCACTGCATACCAAAGCAGACGGCAACACCAAGATTGCAGCTTATGCCGAGCGCGGCGTAATTCTGCGCGCCCAGGAATGCCAGCCACGCTGGTGCCAGGTGCGCAAAGGTGAAATTAAGGGCTGGGTTTCCCGTCGCCAGATCTGGGGCGTCGACGCCACCGAGACCTTCAAGTAGAGGATGACTTAAGATGAACCCCGATGTTCAAGCGGCGATGCCAGAACTCGAAAAGTGGATCGGCACAAAGCGGATCGTTGAAGATGAGATGGGCCTGACATCCGTCCAGCGCGCAGCGGCGACGCTGGATGTCGACCCTGCAAGCTTCAAGAACGGCGATCCGATCCCGCGCCAATGGTTCAACATGTTCTTCCCCGATATCTGTCGAGATTCAGACCTTGGACCAGACGGCCACCCCAATAAAGGCGTATTCCTGCCGCCAATCCCCCTGCCCCGGCGCATGGGCGCAGGACGGCGCGTTGAGATCATGGGCAATCTGGTTGTCGGCCAGGCCGCCACGAAAACGGCGGAGGTCGCCGCGATTATTCCGAAGTCTGGTCGGTCCGGGAATATCTGCATTTTGACGATGCGGCTGACATTTGAGACGGCTGGTAAAATCATCGCCGTGGATGAGTTTGACGCGATCTACCGGGAAGCCGTGCAGCCAGGCGCCAAAACCACCGCAACCCAGCCAAAAGAAGCGCCGACGGATAGCGCATGGCATGAGGTTGTGACTTTCACGGAGGCCAAGAATTTCCGCTACGGCGCCGTAAGCTGGAATGCCCACCGCATCCACTATGACGCCGATTATGCGCGAGATGAGGAAGGCTATAACCACACCGTCCAGAACGGCGGGCTCACCATGCAAACCGTGACCGACATCGCTTGCCGCCATACAGACCGCACGATCACCGGCCTGAACGCGCGCCTCACCAAGCCGATTTGGGTGGGCGACACCGTAACCGTGCATGGCCGCGACGAAGATGGCGGCATCCTCTGCTGGATCGCCGATCAGCACGGCCATCTCTGCGCTGAGATGAATATCGGGTTCGAATAAGGGAGAGCGCAGCCATGGGCGGCCCCTTAGATGGCGTCCGCGTCGTCGATATGACGACCATCGTCGTTGGCCCCATCTGCGGCCGCACACTGGCGGATCAGGGCGCTGACGTGATCAAGGTCGAAGCGCCCGGCGGGGATTTGCTGCGGCTGATGGCGCGTGGCGCCCGCAATCGCGGCATGTCCGGCAAGTTCATGAACTTCAACCGCAACAAGCGGTCAATTTGCCTGGACATCAAAAAACCTGACGGCCTGGCGGCCATGAAAAAGCTGTTGGAAAGCGCGGATGTGTTCGTATCCAACGTTCGCCCGGCGGCGCTTGAGCGGGCGGGCCTAGATTTCGCCAGTCTGCAGAAACTTAACCCGCGTCTGATCTATTGCGGCATCGTCGCGTTCGGCCAAGGCGGCGAATACTATAACCGCCCAGCCTATGATCCGATTGTGCAGAGCCTGTCCGGCGTCGCCGGCACATTCGAGCGCGCGATAGGCGAACCCCGCTTTGTGCCGATGGTGATGACGGATCATGTCACCGGCCTTATCGCCGCCCAATCCATAGGCTTCGCGCTGTACCGTCGGGAGAAAACCGGCGTTGGCGAAAGCATTGAAACGCCGATGCTGGAAAACATGGCGAGCTTCGTGTCCTCCGAGCACCTGGCTGGCATCACCTTCGTGCCGCCCGCCGGGCCATCCGGCGATAATCGCTTGCTCAGCCCCGACTACAAGCCGATGCAAACCAAGGATGGATACATCACCGTCCACCCCAACACAGATGCCCAGGCGGCGGCGTTTTTTGACGAGATAGGCAAGCCGGAACTCAAGGCTGATTCCCGCTTCACAGACGCCGCCGCGCGCTCAGAAAATGCCGCGGACTATTTCGAAATCCGCACAGCGGGCCTGCTGCTGAAAACCACCGAAGAATGGATCGAAATCTTCGCCCGGATTGACGTTCCCGCAGCCCGCTACAACACCATAGACAGCTTGCTGGACGATCCACACCTGAAGGATGTCGGCTTTTTCACAGAGATCGACCACCCGACCGAAGGCCGCATTCTCAAAACCAAAACCCCCAACACCTTCAGCGGCGGCATGCGCGAAGACACCCTCCACGCCCCCCATATCGGCGAACAAACCCGCGAAATCCTATGCCAACTCGGCTACTCGGACGATGCGGTTGAGGCGATGATCGAAGCAGGCGGGGCGATTGAGCCCTAGGCTCTAACGCCGCTGCCCGCCCGCCGCCCAGCGGAACAGAGCGATAGCGGGCCAGACCCAGATGAGGCCGGTGATGAGGGCGTATATGCCTTCGATCGCCCAATGGTCTGGCAGATAGTCCGCTAACGTCACAACAGCCGCCGCGTAAAGCGCCAACCCAATTAACAGGATCGCGACGGCGACCAGCGCGCGGCTGTTTGGTTGAGCCCCGGATACGCTCACGCGGCGGACTCATCCTCATCAGACGTCACCAGCTTGAGCGAGGCTGAGTTCATGCAATAGCGCTGGCCCGTCGGCGCGGGGCCATCTGGGAAAACATGGCCCAGATGCGCGTCGCATTTGCTGCACAGAACCTCTGTTCGGACCATAAAGAAGGATCGGTCCTTCTTTTCAGCCACAGCCTCATCATCAATCGGCGCCCAATAGCTCGGCCAGCCAGTGCCGGAATCGAACTTTGTTTCAGAGCTGAACAACGGCTGGCCGCAGCAGATGCAATCGTACCGGCCTTGCGTTTTTGTATCGTGGTACTGGCCTGAAAATGCACGCTCCGTGCCATGCTTCCGCGTGACATGGTATTCTTCTGGCGAAAGCTGGGCTTTCCATTCGGCATCAGATTTAACAACTTTATCTGTCATGGTTCGGGACCCTTCATATTCGTTGATTGGCCTCAATATAGGCGCTGCGGCGGCGAACGGCTATGCTTTGGCGGTTTATTCAGGCGCGAAGGGTCTCCATCATGTCTCACGATCTCGCCATCCTCGGCGGCCATATCATTGATCCCGCAAACGGCGTCGACGCAGTAACGGATATCGCCTTCAAAGATGCGGCTGTATCGGCCATTGGCGCCGATGCGAGCGCCGGCGCCGCAGAGACCATCAACGCTGACGGGCTTTACGTAACACCCGGCTTGATCGACCTGCACACGCATATTTATTGGGGCGGCACCTCACTCGGCGTGGACCCGGATGCGTATATGCGCCAGTCCGGCTGTACGACGCTCGCAGACGCCGGGAGCGCTGGCCCCGGCAATTTCCACGGGTTTCGCGCGCATATCATCGAGCCCTCGAAGGCCCGGATACTCGCCTATATCAACGCCAGTTTCGCCGGAATTTTCGCTTTCAGCCCGGCGGTGATGGTGGGCGAATCCGGCGATATTCGGCTGCTGAATCCGATGGAGGTCGTGCGCGTCGGCAATGAGAACCGCGATGTGATCGTCGGCGTGAAAGTGCGCGTCGGCCTGGTTGCGTCCGGCGGGATTGGGGCTGCGCCGCTTGATATCGCCATTGAGGCCGCAGATGCGCTTGGCATGCCGGTGATGGCGCATCTGGACCACCCGCCGCCGTCCCGCCTTGAAGTGCTCTCCCGCCTCCGCCCTGGCGATATCCTGACCCACTGCTACCGCCCCTTCCCCGCAGCGCCCACCGCCATGGATGGCCGTGTTCGGGAGGAAGTGTTGGCGGCGAAAGAAATGGGCGTCATCTTCGATATCGGCCACGGCAAAGGTTCATTTTCCTGGTCGGTGGCGGAAGCGATGATGGGCGCAGGTTTGCCGCCGGATTGCATTTCATCCGACGTGCACACGATGTCCGCACCCGGCCCAGCAGTCGATCAACTCGTGACACTCTCCAAATTCCTGCATCTCGGCATGGGTTTGAGCGACATCATCGCCGCCTCCACCATCAACCCGGCCAAAGCCATGGGCCGCCCAGAACTCGGCGGCCTGGCCATCGGCGGCCCCGGTGACGCGACATTGCTAAGGATAGACAATGGCGCCTTCCCCCTGACAGACGCCAACGGCGTTACCGTCGAAGCCAACCGCCGCTTAGCGCGGGCGGGGATTGTTCGGGATGGGGCGGTTTTGCGTTAGACGAGCAAGGCTAACCTGAACTCGAATTCAACTAGCCCGGGAGGCTTGCTTCCGGCATACTGAAACGACCAAACGCTGGGCGCGTTTTCAGTAGGATGATTTTGAAGTTGGCGAACACTGGCACTGCAGTTTTGGACCAAGATTTGGCAAAGGAAAATCCAAATGCCGTCGGGCTTGCAGACGCTATTTGCAGTGCAATCGAGCGCCTAACCGCTGAACCGCTGAAAATCACAACGCCAGATCGCCCGCTGCCGCTTTATCGCGATATGACTGCAAGGCACCGCGCCGGCGCCGTTGGGGTGCTGCTTGGCGCCGCCCGCGCGCCGCACTTGCGCAAAATCGGCGCAAATCTGCAAAAACTTGCGGGCGATTCGCCATTGGCCAATGTTGCCTTCGCTGAGGCTGAACCCGCAGCCCACCAAGCCGCTGCAGAGGTTACGCATGCGCGCACACAGATGATCGCTGATCTCCGCGAGCATCCGAAAGGCGCCAAACCAGCCCGCATACTGCTGGACGCAACGCATCTCTTACAGCTTGGAGATATAGATGGCGCCAAAGCCAAACAGGCGGCGTTGTCCGGCGCTGATCCAAAATTCAGGCGCATTCTTCAGATGCGCATTCTGGACGCCGAAGGCTTCATCGCGGACGCCGACCGGCTCGCCCTGCAAATTCAACGAATGCACCCAGATACCCTGCCGCCTTACGCTGGCATTGCAGCAGAATACCGCCGGGTCGGCAGCGTTGAATTGCCTGCGCCGGACGCCGCTGCTCTCACTCCGGCAGCTGTCAACGCTTATCTCCGTTATCTGATTTTGAACGACAAACGAGACGCGGCCATCGCCTTTGCCGCAGAGCAACATACGCTTGTCGGCGGGTCCCTGGCGCTGCTGGCGCGTGCGGCATCTGTCGTGCTTGCGGTGGAGGGGCATGGGTCTGGCGTTTGGCGCCGGATCATCACTGCGGCTGAGACGTTACCGGTGACGTCAAAGGTCGCATTCATGTCAATCACTGCGGAACTGACGCCGCACCGGGTTGCAAGCCTGCTCGATGAAGCGGTTATCGTCGCTGAAGACGCGAACTGCACACAATGGACTCCGTTGATTGAACGCGGATATGCACTTGCCGAGCCGCCGCCCACCGGTGCGCCAACACTGAACGCCGCCCTTTCCGCGCTCCTAACGATTAAGGATGCGCGCGCCATCACGCCTCGGCCTCACCTACACCAGGCGGCGGCAGAACACGGCATCATCGTCGCGGACGAAAGCACAAACACCGCCATCTTCCGTGCCCGCACGACCGCCAATGCCGCGGCTGACTTAGTCCCCGCCGGGGAACGACAAACCTTGACACCGCGCGCCGCGCAATTTCTGCAAGAAACCCGGAAAGCCGGGTCTGGGCTGGTTTTATTGTCCGCCCACGGCGTTCGGCTGGGCCGAGGCAATTACTTGTCCGCCGCAGCGGCCGCACTGGCTGGATTTTCCGTAAAAACGGTCGTCGCCTTCGACGGCATTGAGTTTGAGCAACGCTTCCAAAGCTATATCGATACGCTCACGAGTCAGGGCGGGCGGATCGAGATCGTTAATCGCAAAGGCGGCGATGTCGCGGAAGAAACGCTCGCAATGCTTGCTCATTTGGGTGAGGGCGGCGCGATCGATATAGCGCCAGACGGTATCTACACCATCGGCCAAAAAACGGCGGCGCCATGGCTGATGCAGCCGATGCCGATATCGATCTATGCAGCCCAGCTTGCCGTCGCCAAGGGCGCTGCTGCTGCATTCACGTCTGTCACGCCGGAGCCAAACGGGCGGATAATCGTCGATATGATTCCGCTGGCGCTGCCGCCTGCAACCGGCGCATTGCCCGTGCGCGCCGCATGGCTGACACAGCGCCTGGCGCGAACGATCCGCCAAGCAACATTGGCCTCTGAAACGCCCGTGAGCATGAGCGGACTTGTGGAAGGCGGCGGACGCCCTGCGCACAGAACTTTACTGCCCTTGGCTCAATGGGGTGAAGATCCAGTCGTTCGGCAAAGCCTCTGCGGCTGGCTTGCTAGCATGCCAACCACCCCTGAAGAAATCGCGTTCCAAGGGCCAAACGGTGCAACACCTTTCGGCGCATTGCGGGATTATGCGCTTTCTTCCGCCGCGATGTTGTTGCATTTCCAGGCGGGTAAGCCAGCGCATCTCCACCCAAACCGGCGGTTTCTCCATCAACACCGCGTCCTAACGATCCTACCCGATGGTGAGGCGGCGTTAGCGCTCAGCCTTGGCGCACTCGCCGCTGGCAGCCTAATTTCAGTCAACGGCGATGATACCGCGCCAGCCGCTCTCGCTGACCGCGTACGCGCCTTCAAGCCTGACCTGATCATCGCAGGCGCTTCCATTTGGAGCAGCGTGCTCGGCGCGAACGCCAGGCTCAACCGCTTCAACGTATTAATTACCGATGATGCAGGCGACGCCGCAGCTATAAGGGATCTGACATACAGCTTCCCGCCAGCGACCGAACTGCCGTTGATGGCGGAAGGTATGCCTGGAGTAGCGGTATTCACGTCTGGTAGTGACGGCGCGCCCAAGGGTGTTGTCGTGCCGAATACAGTACTGTCTGGCGGCACAGGGCTGGACAAGCTCCTACCACTAAGCGCTGGAGACCGCGTTGCCTATTTCACGCGATGGGACGCGATCGGCATTGTAGATATTCTGGCATGCCTTCGCGGCGGAGCTGCCATCATCAAACCAGCGAAAGGCTTAGCCAACAGCGCTGAGGCGTTATTGAATTGGATCACCGACGAAGGCGTCTCGGTCGTCTCACTGCCGGCGAGCTTATGGGCGGGAATTAGCCGAAATGCCGCAATGCGCACGTCACCTTTGGCGCAGCTGCGCGCCGGGATCATGTGGGGCGAGCGCATTGAAACGCAGACTGTGCGCCAAATGGCTGAAGTCGCGCTAAACTGCGCGATGTTCACAACCTTTGGCGCAAGCGAAGCGACCTATATGTCATTTGGCCAATTGGACCCCGCAGCGCTTGATGGCCCGTTTAGCCCTGGCGGCAAGCCTGCTCCCAGCATGAAGCTTACGATCACCTCTGGCGTTACAAGCGCGCAAGGAGCGGGCGCAGAAGAAGACCCGGCGACGACGCCAGATACGACGCTGAACGTAACAGGTCCCAATGTGATGCTGGGCTATTTCGCTGACCTCGCGGACGCGAATGCACTGCTCACCCCTCATTCAGACCGTTCAATTGTGCTGACTGACCAGATCCGCCTATCGGCTGCTGGCGATGTCGAAATCTATGGTCGCCGCGACGCGATCATCAAGATCAGTGGCCGCAGGGTATCTCTAATGGAAGCGCAGACTGTAGCGGAGACCGTACCCGGCGTGCGCCGCGCCGTCGCATTCGTTCTAAAAGACGGCGCGCGAGATAGGATCGCGCTCGCCTTGGAAAGCGACAGCCAAGACCCGTCTGCGCTAAAGCTACTGGCGGCAAAGGCCATCGCCGATAGCATCTTCCCTGGCGCTCGCCCGCAGCGGATTGCGGTTCTCTCTGAATTCCCAGCCGGCCCAAGCGGCAAGTTGGACAGGGCAAAACTCCGCGCTGCGGCGACAATGGCTGTGAATGCAGACGCACCCCCAATCGCCGTCCCGGCCCCGCCAATTGCCAGCGCCCCGCAAACGCCGCGCACATTCTTGAGCGCGCTGGAAGAATGGGCGACCTATAATGCAATGGCGCCAGCGGGCCGGTTCAACCCGGACGCCCGCCCGCCAGAATTGGATTCAATCGATATCATGGACCTGATGCTTTTGGCCGAGGAAACCTCGGGCAAAACCGGATCGACTGCTGTGTTTGGCGGCGATGGGCCGAGCAGTTGGCGTGCATTGGCTGCAGCCCTGGCGCCGGGCGGATAGACATCATCAATGACAGAAAATGATCCGCAAAACGCCGAACTCGAAAACGCTAAGAAGAAGCACCAATCGCTGGCGGCTGACTACAGCGCCATTCGCAAAGAGAACGCCCGGCTGACAAAGCGGGCGCAGGGCCTGGAAAGTACGCTTGCCACAGCGAATGCAAGGGTAGCGGCGCTCAACACCAAACTCGCGGCCACCCGGGATCGCAGCATCATGCTGGAGGCGCGCGCAAGGGAAACCGCAGCAGCCCTTAACGATGCGGCAAAGAAAGCAGCCATATCTGACGAAGCACGGGCGAATGCTGTTCGGTATTTTGAGCAGTTGTCAGATTTGCGCGGCCGCTTGCAAACACGCACTGAGGCCCTCCGCGCCACCGAGCGCCGGATCGACCGACTTGAACACACCATCAACCGCGAAGTCGAGCGCACTGTAGCCGCGACCGAGAAGATGACGCCGGTCCGGGAGCGTAACCTCACTCTGGAAGAACGCCTCAAGACACTATCACTACGGCTCAAGTCCGCATCCGCGAAAGTCGATCTTCTAGAGACGGACAATGATCGGCTGCGCGCGGCAGTGAGCGCGCTTGAGGTTTCTGAGGACGACGCGCAGGCGATTATTGGAGAGCCAGTCACGGCGTCGCTTGCGGCGATAGACAAAGCAAACGAAGTCGCCGAAGCCCGCCGTGAAGCTGTATTTAGTCTCAGGAACCGGCTTGATGTCCAAAATGAGCGTGTACGCCAACTGCATACGCTAACGCCGATAAATTGGCTTTTTAACTACGGCAAAGCTGTCCTTGAAACCATGCCCGAAGATGTTGACTGCTTGCTAACTCATGGTTTGCAGCCGCTCGCAATCATGCCGTTTGCAGAGCCAGGACGCTTTCAGAAAACCATCAATGACTGCATCGAGATTCCGTCTTTGCTACAACGGGCTGTGGGCGGCAACTCTGATCCTGTTGTCCGCGATTGGATATCCCGGGCGCTGGGCTCACACCTGCCGGAGTCGGATACCGTATTTACGGTAAGTGCCGGTCTGACCGCGCATCTGCAATCCACAGGTTGCGAGAATGTCGTAACTCTGCCGAATTTTCGCCGCCATAGCCCTGTCCCAACGCCAAACGACCTCCGCGAACGTCTAAACATCCCGCCAGGCGCATTTGTTATTCTTTCTGCAGGAAGGGCAACGAGCGGATGGGAAGAGGCTTTACGTGGGTTTGCCCAGAGCGGGGATGATCTGCATTTGGTCAATCTCGGCCCGTTCTCGCCAGTATCATATGGCGATGAGGTCAGGGCCTTGGTCCAGACACTGGGCCTCAGTGACCGCGTGCATCTTTGCGACCCTGTTCCCTATGCCGAATTGTCCGCTTGCTGCGCCAGCGCGGATATCGGCGTGATCATCCGTGATCCAGAGATCGGCAATCACGCGATCTCGCTGCCCAATCGCGTGTTTGATTATCTAGCGGGCGGCCTGCCGTTTTTGGCGGCCGACATGCCGGATATAGCGAATATCATTAATCAGTTCCGCTGCGGCGAAGTATTGACTGACGTATCAGCCAGTGGATGGGCGAATGGCGTTGCAGCTGCGCGCGAAGAGCAAGCGGCGTGGCGTCAGAACGCAACAGTCGCGAACGACACAATGACATGGGAGGCCCATCTTCCTGTGCTGGAGTCGGCGTTCGAAGGGGTTAACCATGTCGCAATTGCAGGCATCGGCGATCTAACGAAGAACAATAGGACCTACCGGATCGCCGAAGACCTTATCGGGTTGGGGAAAGCAGTCAGTATTTTCACAATCCGGGAATCTGAACGAGCCCGGTTTCTAAACCTCGGCGCAACTGTAACAACAGCCTGAGATGGCGATGGGGAGGAAGGGCGTGTTCGCTTTGGTTGTCGGCACGCGACCAAGTTTCATTATGGCCGCCCCGATCATTGCGGCGTTTGATGATGCGGGCGCGGCACTTAAAGTTCTGCATTCGGCGCAGCATTATTCCGAAAACATGGATGACGTGTTTTTCCGGGATCTTGGCATCCGCCAGCCGGACCATCGCCTCACGGCGCAACCTGATCAGAAATCCCCAGCACGGCAAATCGCCCATATCATGATCGGCGTGGAAGATTGGCTACGGGCTGAGACGCCCCAAGCGCTTATGGTGCTCGGCGACACAAACTCCAACCTCGGCGCTGCATTGGCCACCCGCAAACTGAATGTGCCATTGGCGCATGTTGAAGCTGGTGAGCGCTCTGGCGACTTGGCCCAGGCGGAAGAGCAAAACCGGCGCCTGATCGACCATATGGCGGACGTGAATTTCGCCACGAACGCCCGCAGCTGCGCCAATCTCAAGGCGGAAGGCATTCCGGACGCGCGGATACTCATAACCGGCAATCCCATTGTCGATGCTGTCCTGAAGAACCGCGACAAGGCGGCTGCGCTTGACCTGAGCGATAGGCCATACAGCGACAACCTCAAAGGCAAGTTCGGCGTGATGACGCTGCATCGCCAGGAGAATGTCGACGATCCTGACCGGCTGCCTGTCATCCTCAGGGACATCCAAGCAGGCGCCGCTGCCGCCGGCGCGCCCGTTATATTTTTTGCCCACCCACGCACTCTAGCGCGCATAAACGAACAAGAATTGATGCCAGGTCTGGAAAGCGATCCAAATATTATGATCCTGCCGGGCGCTGGATATCATGAATTTGTCGCCGTGCTGCAGCGTGCATCATTCTGCGTTACGGATTCTGGCGGCGTTCAACAAGAAGCCTGCATTGTCGGCGTGCCTGCCGTTACGATTATGGATGAAACACCCTGGCCGGACACCATTTCGAATGGCGCCAATGAGCTCTGCCGCCCTGCCGTCGATCCCATTACGCCGGCAATTGGGCGCGCCATGCAGAAGTCCTATGCCACATCGCCTTGGTCCCAACCATTTGGGGATGGCGACACCGGCGCGCGCATTCTACAAGTGCTGGTCGAGCGCTTCGGAACTCGCTAAATAAGCGTCATGCCAAAAGTTCTCGTAGATGCAGACGCCTGCCCCGTAAAGGCAGAGATTTATAAGGTTGCGGCGCGGTATCAGGCGCAGGTGATCGTGGTCGCCAATAGCTATTTACGGATACCTGATGATCCTATGATCCGCCAGGTTACCGTCAGCGACGGGTTTGATGCGGCGGATGATTGGATTGCTGAGAATGCGGACGCCACATGCGTCGTCATCACGTCCGACATTCTGTTGGCTGAACGCTGTGTGAAGGCAGGCGCCTTGGTGCTGGCGCCCAATGGCAAGCCGTTTACAGAAAACTCCATCGGCGCCGCCGTTGCGACGCGGGCTATCATGGCGGATTTGCGGGCGGGCGCCGTCGGCGAGCAAATCGGCGGGCCGCCGCCATTTCAGAACAAGGACCGCTCGCGATTTCTGTCAGCGCTCGATGAAGCGCTAGTGCGCTTGAAGCGCCAGGCGAAAGCTACGCCTCCCCCACCGCCCCCAGCGCTTGGCTAACAGCCCGTGCATCCGGCGCATTCCCGCGCCAAGCGAGATGGCCGTCGGGGCGGATCAGCGCTATATCTGCGCCGTATACATCGCGCGCAGGGTCAAACGCCAAATCGACCCGGCGCACCGGTGCGCCAGCATTCTGCATTGGCGCGGTATCCAGCTCAGGATTGAAGCACAGCAGCGTGAAGCCGGACGGGTCGAACAGATCAAACAACGCTTGACCATCTGGCAGAATAAAGGACGGCGCGCGCATACCGGGCCAGGCCCCTGCCGGAATTGACGCAGGATCATCAGGCGGCGGCGTGCCTGGATCGTTTGCCAATACCGGCGCGATCAAGGGGGAGGCGTCATAGCGGTAAGCGAATTCAACGCCCCAAGCCTCATTCTCCAAATTCCCGAGGCCAGCGATGGCGGCGGCGAGGCTGGCGCGCTCGCCCGCATCTTCCGCTGCATTCGGATGCGCTTGATATGCCGCCATGATCTCCAGCCGGACACCCGTATGCGCGCCGGACCAGCCGCGATTGATATGGCCGACAGGTCGCCGCTCGACCTCATAAGCGTCCAAAAAACCATCGCTGGCCCATCCATTCAGCCTGGCTGCCAGCATCCATCCGAGCGCCACAGCGTCGCCGATGCCTGTGTTCATGCCGTAGCCGCCGGTCGGGATATATTGATGCGCCGCATCGCCCGCCAGGAAAATACGGCCCGTTTTATACGCATCTGCCAGCAGCAGATGCGGCTCCCATGGATTGGCGACCAGGATTTCGGCAGTGATATCTTGGCCAAGGAACGTGCGCAGTGTGTCCATCGGATTGACGGATGCGGGATCAACGGCGTCCGGGAAGCGGGCATGCAGGGTCCAGGTGTCGACGTCATTCTGCGCGATCAGCGTGCCAGCGGGAGATTGGTAATGCCAGGCGATACCGAAGCGCTGCAAAAGTGCGCGTTCCTCGCTCTTGAAATGGATCATGTAGCGGTTGGCGACGCCGGTATCGCCTTCAAGGCTGATGCCCATGGCTTGCCGGACGGTGCTATTGCCGCCATCGCATGCAGCGAGATACGCGCCTTCAATGCGCTTGACCCGGTCAGTCTCTCGGTCGCGCACATCGATCCATACGCCGGAGGGCGATTGGCCTGCATCCTCCACCGCCATGCCCCAGCGCGCATCGATCAGAGGCTCGGCCAGAGCGGCGGCCTGCAGGATCGGCTCAACCACGATCTGGGAAACGCGCATGCCGGGTTCCAGCGGCTGCGCGCCGTCATTCACCGCATGATAGCGCGCGCGGAGCTCTGCGGGCGGGGCATATTTGAAGCGATGCAGTTCATGCCCCGCCATGGCCGTAACCCAGGCGACATCCAGCGGATGCGTATCCGGCACCGCCGCCGCCCGCAGCGCATCTGCCAGGCCTAGCCTGCCAAACAACTCCATACTGCGGCCGTTGGTGATATCCATCTTTGGATGGCGGGTAGTCGTGTAGGCGCGCTCAAACACCCGGCTCGGCACGCCGTGGCGCGCAAGCTCTAGCGCCAGCGTCATCCCGACGGGGCCAGCGCCTGCGATCAAGACCGTCATTCGGCGCTAGCCCGCCTGCAATTCCTTACGGCGGCGGGCAGCGTAGTCCGCTTTCTTCATGAAACCGGGCTCATCCTTGAACCGTTCCAAGGTCCAGGCTTCGAGGGCGGCGTCGTCCATTTTGGTGTCCCAGATTGCGCCCTGCGGCTGCTGCACCTGCCACGGCGTATCGCAGAAGATTTCGACGCCGTTCTTCTCTGGGTCTTGAAAATAGATCGACCAGGTATTGCCGTGAGATGTCGGGCGATAAGTGATGTCTTCGCCTTCGACGCCTGCGATAAGGCCGCGCAACTCGTCCATAGTTTCGGTGCGGAATGCGATATGGGCATGGCTGTTAGACGGTTCGTCATCGGTGCGGGCCGGCATCATGCCAATCTGGTGATGCTCATCCGGGCTTTGGCTAAGGAAGATGATTTCTTGGCCTGACGGGATCGTCCCCTGGTCTGTCACCTGAAAACCGAGGACGCGGGTATAGAAATCCAGCATCTTTTCCCGGTCGCGAACAAATAGAACCGTGTGGGACCAACTGAGCGCCATGGCGATTTCTCCTAAGCGATAAACTTAGCCGCAAGTCTAACGCCTGGAAGGCTCTGCCGTCTATTTGGCTTGCGCGAGCGGGGCGAATGCGTCCCGGCGGCGTTCTTCCAAAGCGAAACACGCGGCCTCGCCAATGCCCGTCGGCTGCAATATTGGCGACTCGCTCTTGCACCGGTCGTTCGCCAGCGGGCAGCGGGGATGGAAGCGGCAGCCGGACGGCGGATCAATCGGGTTCGGGATTTCGCCGACAACTTGGGTGCGCGTCCGGCCCGTCATGTCCAGATCAGGCACGGCGTCGAGCAGCATGGACGTATAGGGATGCTGCGGGTTCTGGAACAGCGCCTTGCCTTCAGACACCTCAACCAAGCGGCCAAGATACAGAACCCCAATCCGCGTCGCCATATGGCGAACGACGGATAGATCGTGGCTGATGAATAGATAAGTCAGGCCGAACTCATCCTGCAGGTCGCGCATCAGGTTCAGGATCTGCGCCTGCACAGACACATCCAGCGCCGAGGTCGGCTCGTCGCAAACAATGAATTCCGGCTTGGCGGAGAGCGCGCGCGCGATGGCGACGCGTTGGCGCTGGCCACCCGAAAACTCATGCGGAAACTTAGCGGCGTCACTGGCGGCAAGGCCAACGGTTTCCAAGAGCTCATCAACGCGCTTAGCGGCGGAGGCTTTGTCGGACGCCAGATCGAACGCCCGGATCGGCTCCGCGATAATATCGCCAACGCGCCAGCGCGGGTTCAAGCTGGCGAACGGATCCTGGAAAATCATCTGGAAGCGGCTGCGCATCTGCCGAGCGTTCGCCGCTGTCGCTTTCCGCATATCATCGCCGTCGAACAACACCCGCCCGCCGCTTGGCGCCAGCAGGTTCACGATCAGCTTAGCGATGGTCGATTTGCCAGACCCCGATTCGCCGACGAGCGCGAAAGTTTCACCTTTGCGTATTTCGAAGGATACATCGTCAACCGCCGTCAGGGTTCTCTTCGGCTCCCGCTCAATCATGCGGTTGAGCCAGGGTTTCGAGAGATCGAATACCCGGCTAAGCCCTTCGACCTGAATGAGCGGCTTTCCAGCTTGATCGCTCATGATGCGGACCCTTCGTCTGGCAGCCAACACGCGACAGCGCGGTCGCCTGACTTAATCGGCGAGGGACGTTCTTTGCGGCAGCGGTCAAACGCGTATTCGCAGCGCGGGTTAAAGGCGCAGCCCGTTGGAATATCCGTCAGCCGCGGCATGGAGCCCTGAATTTGCACAAGTCGGTCACCGGTGTGAGACAGCGTCGGTATCGAACCCATCAGGCCTTGGGTATAGGGATGTTTCGCTTGCTGAATGACATCTTTGACCGGACCAATTTCCGCAACCCGCCCGGCATACATGACAGCCACTCGATCCGCCGTTTCAGCGATCACGCCCATATCATGAGTGATCAGCATGACAGCGGCCCCGCGTTCAGAACATAGCCGCTTCAGTACATCAATGATCTGCGCCTGGACGGAGACATCCAAGGCGGTCGTCGGCTCATCGGCGATCACCAATTCTGGTTCCGCCGCAAGCGCCAACGCAATCACGACGCGTTGGCGCATGCCGCCGGAGAATTGGTGCGGGTAATCATCCATCCGGCGCTTGGCGGCGGGAATGCCAACCTCATCCAAAAGCTGAAGCGCATGCTCCCGCGCCTATTTTTCGGACAAGGGCAAATGCGTGCGGATGGTTTCAGTGAGTTGTTGCGCCACCGTGTAAAGCGGGTTCAGGGAGGTAAGCGGGTCCTGGAAAACCATGCCGACCTTCTTGCCCCGGATGCGGCGAATCTGGCCGGTAGAGAGATTATCGATGCGCTCCCCGTCCAGTAAAACCTCGCCCGATGCTATGCGGCCGAGCGGTTCGATCAGGCCGATGATCGCAGCGCCGGTCATGGATTTTCCGGCGCCGGATTCGCCGACCACACCCAACACCTCGCCGCGTGCGATATCAAACGAGACGCCGTCTACGGCAGTCAGTACGCCTTTTCGCGTTGGGAACTGGACGACAAGATCGCGGAAAGAGAGGAGCGGCGTATCCGTCATCGGAGCCTCGGGTTCAGAACATCGCGCAGCCAATCGCCGAGCAGGTTGATCGCGAGCGCCAGCACAGCCAGCGCAATGCCAGGGAAGATTGTGATCCACCATTCGCCGGAAAACAGGAAGTCATTGCCAATGCGGATCAGTGTGCCAAGCGATGGCTGCGTCGAAGGAATGCCGACGCCAAGGAACGACAACGTCGCTTCAGTGATGATCGCGAGCGCCAGGTTAATTGTGGCGATCACCAATACCGGCCCCGTCACATTTGGCAGCACATGGCGCAGCATGATTTTGATGGGATGCAGGCCGATCAGCCTGGCCGCCTGCACATATTCCTTGTTCTTCTCCACCAGCGTGGAGGAGCGGACGGTGCGCGCATATTGCACCCAGAACGATAGCCCGATGGCGACGACAAGCACATAGAACGCCGAGTCTTCGCGGTTAAACGCGCCACCGAATATTCCTCGGACCGAGCCGTCAATCAGAAGCGCGATCAGGATGGAGGGGAATGTGAGCTGCACATCCGCGATGCGCATGATGATCGCATCGGTCCGTCCGCCCATATATCCAGCCAGCAGCCCAAGCGAGATGCCAAGCACCGCCGCGAAAGCCACGGACGCAAACCCAACCGCCAAGGAAATCCGAGCGCCATAGATGATGGCCGAAAGCAAATCCCGGCCTTGATCATCGGTGCCGAGCAGGAACCTTGGGTCGCTTTCCTCCAGCCATACCGGCTGCATCAGCGAGTCCATCAGCGATAATGTTGCAAGGTCAAACGGGTTGTGGGGCGAGACCAGGGGCGCAAACAACGCAGCCAGAAAGAACACAGCCGTCACGAACGCCGCCAGCATGACGATCTTGTTGCGCACGAAGGAATGCCAGATATCCGTATCGCGCATCCGGGCGATCAGGCTGCGGCGCTCCGCGGTTTGGACGATGCTCATTCCTCGCCGCCTCCAATCCGGATGCGCGGATCAACAACGACATAGAGCAAATCAACCGCCATATTGATGATGACGAACAGGAATGCGATTAGCAGCAGATAGGCGGCCATAATCGGAATATCGACATTCTGCACCGCCTGCAGGAACAGCAGGCCCATGCCCGGCCACTGAAACACAGTTTCGGTGATGATGGCGAAAGCGATGATCGAGCCAATTTGCAATCCAGCAATCGTGATAACCGGCACCATGGTGTTTTTCAGCGCATGGCCAAAATTGATAGCCCGGTTCCGCAAGCCCCGCGCGCGGCCAAATTTGATGTAGTCGGTGCGCAGGACTTCAAGCATCTCCGCCCGGACGAGGCGCATGATCAGCGTCATCTGGAAGAGCGCCAGGGTGATCGCCGGCATGATCAGCGCTTTCAGCCCAGAGCCGGTGAGCAATCCTGTGCTCCACCACCCCATATCCACCACTTCGCCCCGCCCGAAGCTTGGTAGAATTTGCAGCAACACGGCGAACACAAAGATGAAAATGATGCCGATCAGGAAGGTCGGCAGCGATACGCCGACGAGGGAGATTGTTAGGAAGAGCTTGGACAACAAACTCTCCCGCCGGAGCGCCGTATACACGCCCATAGGAATGCCCAGGATGAGCGAAAGAATGGCGGAAACCAGCGCGAGTTCCAGCGTCGCCGGCATACGCTCGCCCAGGATCGTCGCGACCGGACGCTTGAACTGGTAGGAGATGCCGAAATCGCCCTGGATCGCATTACCGACAAAGCGCAGAAATTGGATCGGCGTTGGATCATTCAGGCCAAGCTGTTCACGGAGCGCGTTCCGTTCCTCAATCGTCGTTTCCAGGCCGACCATCTGGTCCACCGGATCGCCAACAAAGGTGAACATCACAAATGCGATCAGGCTGACCGCCAGCATCACGCCTAGGGATTGGACTAATCGGCGGATGGTGAATGCGAGCAATTCCGCGGACCCTTATGTCAGCGGGCGAGCAGCAACGGGCGCTCGGCCCGGCTGACGGCATAGCGCGTGACCCCGCCAAGGATCATCTGGCGAATACGGCTTTGGGTATAAGCGCCCATGACGATCAGGTCAGCGTCAAAATCATCCGCTGCTTTCATGAGGCCAGCGCCAATATCCCGTGGGCCAGACGCTTCAATAATTTCACTTTCAGATGCGATGCCACGCCAAGCCAGCCGCTCCGTCACACGCTCTAAGCTATTCGGACCATCGAGCCAGCCGGACATTGAGACCGCCTTCACAGCATCCGCCTTCTCCAGGAACGGCATCGCTGCGCCGATTGCGCCTGCGGCTTCCGCCCCGCCGTTCCAGCCGATCAGGATCCGCGAACCGACAGTATCGCTTTCACCCCATCCAGGCGGCGCCAGCAATACGGGCAATCCACCCTCGAACACGAGCGCTTCGAATAGCGCCGTCGTCGCGGCTTCGGCCTGCGCACGCGGGCGGGGCGCGATGGCGAGATCGGCGGCGCGGGCCCAGGCTGCTGCGCGGGCATCCTCGCGGCCTGAATCTTCCCGCCAAGCGACGCTGAAACCCGGCTGCGGCGTATGCGCAACCGGCGCCATTTTGGATTCGGTTAGGCCATCGAACAGGCCGCGCACACTATGCTCACGCTCGCCGCTATCGGTCGCGGCGGCGGCGACGACTTCGTCGATCAACGCGCCTGAGAGGCCTTCACCGACATAAGGAATAACCTGACGGGGATCAGCGCTGACATGCAGCACATCGACATGCGCGCTGAACGCCCTGCCGACGGCGAAGGCCAGTTCAAGCGCAGGCCCGCCGTTTTCGACATCCCCGACCGGCGCCAAAATTGTACCAAAGCTCATATCCGCGCCCCCTTAGACATTGGCGGCGATACACGAAAGACGCTGACCGATCTTAAGTCTGCCGGAACAATACCATATTCCCAAAGCAGCGCTACCGGCCAAGGCGCCTGGTTAACTCTGTCTGGGGAGAACTTATGGATAGAGCCGAGTTGTCCGCCATTCAGCGCCATCCGGTTGGTAGATAATCCGGTCATGCAAGCGGAATGCGCCGTCGCGCCAGAACTCCATCCGGTCTGGCAACACGCAGAAACCAGACCAGTTTTCTGGGCGTGGCGGTTCCTGGCCGTCAAATTTCGCTTCCATTTCTGAAACGCGCGCTTCAAGCGCCGCCCGGCTTTCGAGCGGGCGGGATTGGTCAGACGCCCAGGCGCCGATCCGGCTCATTCGCGCACGGGAATTGAAATATGCGTCCGCCTCCTCAGACGTGACAGGCTCAACCCGGCCTTCGATCCGTATTTGACGGCGCAGCGTCTTCCAATGGAACAAGAGAGCTACGGCGCTGTTGCCTTTAATCTCCTGCCCCTTGCGGCTGTCCAAGTTGGTATAGAACACAAACCCGCGCGCATCATGGCCCTTTAGCAGCAGTATTCGGGCAGCGGGGCGACCATCGGCGCTGACGGTTGTGACCGTCATGGCGTTGGCGTCATTCGGTTCAGACGCCTCAGCGGCGTTCATCCACTCGTCAAACAGGCGGTGGGGATCGTCAACGACCATATCGTCCATGGCGGTATCCTTCCTGGACCGGGCTCCCGGTCGACGTGATTCAGCCGCCATGATCTCGCCACGTTACATGGATTTGGTGGCAATCTGGCCCTGGCGCGCCACATATACAGCGCGCTATATGATGTAGACAAGATGAGGCGGTCCGGCGTTTGGGCAAAGCGTCGCGGGACTGCTGAAGGAGAATTTCGATGATGCGCAATTTGGCAATGGCCGCAGCTGCAAGCGTCGCTTTAACGGCATGCGCCAACGGCAACGAGCCTTCGAACAAGCAAATCGGCACTGTTGCGGGCGCCGCGATCGGCGTGCTTGTCGGCTCACAGATCGGTTCTGGCGTAACCCGAGCGGCGGCGATTGTTGGCCTGGCTGTGCTCGGCGGATGGCTGGGCGGCGAGCTCGGCGAAGGCTTGTCGAAGGATGATAAACAGCAGGCAGGCACGGCGACGCAAGAAGCGCTCGCCAACAACCAAGCGGGCGAAACCGCCACATGGTCAAACGCCTCTACTGGCGCATCCGGGCAAGTGACGCCTGGCCCAGTCTACAAGCCCAAAAGCGGCGCGCAGGCTGGCAAGCAATGTCGGCAGATTGACGTGGTCGCCAAACCGGCGAACGGGAATGTTAATCGTGGCAAGCGCACGGCCTGCCGTAACGCCAATGGCGAATGGGAGGTCTTGAGCGCTTGATCCTCGCCATCCGACCCACGCGCCTAAACGCTGCAGGGCCTGCCCATGCGTGACCCCTATGCCGTTCTTGGCGTCACCAAGGCTGCCAGCGCGGATGATCTGAAATCGGCATTCCGCAAACTTGCAAAAAAGTATCATCCTGATATCAACCCGGGCGATGCTGAGGTTGAGCGCCGCTTCAAAGAAGCAAATTCGGCCTATGATCTGCTGAGCGACAAAACCAAGCGCGCCCGCTTCGACCGGGGCGAAATCGACGCTGATGGCAAAGAAAAAGCCCGCCCCTTCCCTGGCGGCTTCTCCAGTAACCCAGGCGGCGCTAGACGGAGCGGCGGCGGCGGATTTGAAAGCGAATATGCGCGCGCTGGCGGCGGTCGCGGGTTCAACGCCGATGATCTCTTCAGCGATCTATTCGAAACCTTCGGCGGCCGTCGCGGCAAGACGGCCCAAAAAGGCGGCGACATCCGGATCACGCTAACGCTGAGCTTCATGGAAGCGGCGCGGGGATGCTCCAAACGGGTCCGGTTGCCGACCAACCGCGAGGTTGATGTGCGTGTCCCTGCAGGATCAGAAACTGGCCAGGCGCTCCGCCTCGCCAACTTGGGCAAAGCGGGCGCGGATGGCGGATCGCCCGGTGACGCCATTGTCGAGCTTAAGGTCGCGCCGCACCCGCATTTCCGGCGTGAAGGTCGGGATATCTGGCTCGACCTCCCGATATCGCTGAAGGAAGCGGTGCTTGGCGCCCGTGTCCCGACGCCGACGATTGACGGCAACGTGAATCTCACCGTCCCGAAGGGCGCCGATTCAGGCACGGTATTGCGGCTCAAAGGCAAAGGCGTTGCGCGCAAAGGCGATGCAGCTGACAGGGGCGACCAGTTCGTCAAACTGATCGTGAAACTGCCCGCGAAATCAGACAGCGCCTTCATTGACGCCATAAAACGCCTGCCCGACGATGCAGAAGACCCCCGCCGGAAAGCCGGCCTGACCTAGCGCGGAACCTCCAAACATGGCGCCTCAAGCCCCGCCGCCGCTCACAATCGGCGATATCGCTCCGCGTTTCACGTTGCCCCGCAAAGGCGGCGGTGAGCCTTTTGACAGCCAAGCGGATACCGTTGCCGGCAAGCCAATGATCCTCGCCATCGCACCGGATGCCGCGGCTGAGCCTGCCGCCAGCTTGCTCGCCCACGCCAGTGAGATCGAAGCAGCCGGCGCCCACGCCATCGCCATGACGCGGCGGGGCGGCGATCCATCCGCACTTGTGGATGAGGCGGGCCAAGCTTCCGCATTTTTCGCTGGCGGCAAAGGTCCTGGCGCCGTCGTTATCGGGCGGAATGGCCATGTGTTGGCGCTCTTCCGCGATGCGCCTGCGACACAGATCGAACGGGCGGTGAGCCTCATTCGGGCGCTTGAAGCCGAAATGCAGCCGAAACCAGCCGAGCGCCAAGCCCCCGTGCTGATCGTGCCAAACGTTTTTACGCCGGAAGACTGCAAACGCCTGATCACCGTCTACAATATGGATGGGAATGTGTTTGTTGAGCCCGGCCACGGTGTGCAGAATCAGAAGACAGATTATAAAATGCGCATCCCGGAATATGGCCGTAAGGACCGGATTGACCATTGGGTCGTCAACCCGAAAACCCAAGCGCTGATTAATGATCGGCTGCAGCGGCGGCTATTTCCGGAAATCCAGAAGGCGTTCCACTATCGCGTCACCCGCCATGAACGCTACCGGATCGGCAGCTATGAGGGCGAGCGTGGCGGCGAATTGCACGGCCACCGGGATAATGTGCAGCCCAATGTGGCGCACCGGCGCTTCGCTTGCTCGATCAACCTGAATGCGGAAGACTTCTCGGGCGGTGAGCTGGCGTTCCCGGAATTCGGCGCGCATCGCTTCAGCCCAGCGACGGGGGAGGCGGTCGTGTTTTCATCTTCGCTATTGCATGAACCGCTGCATGTCACCGAGGGCCGACGCCTTGTGCTGTTGGCGTTTCTTTTTGGCGAGACCTAATTCGGATTTTTATGAAGGACAAATCCATGATCGATACCTCCAAATACAACACCACGGACGCATTTAACGCCGGGCTCGAAACCCGCCTGAAAGTGCTCGGCCCAGAATACGTGAAGCCCTCCATCGAAAGTGCTGCTGAAGACCCATTCATGCAAACGCTGCAGCAATTCGTGACCGAAACCGCATGGGGCACCGTGTGGCAGCGCGAAGGTCTGGACCTTAAAACCCGCAGCCTCTTGAACCTCGCCATGCTGTCCGCAATGGGCCGTGAAGGCGAATTGAAGCTGCATACCCGCGGCGCCATCAACAATGGCTGCAGCAAGGAAGAAATCGCGGAAGTATTCCTGCAAGCCGCCGTATACGCCGGCGCCCCCTCCGCCGTATCCGCCTTCCGCATCGCCAAAGGCGTTTTCGACGATATGGGAGTTTGAGCGGAGGCGCTAAATTTTAGGCTAGAAGGCGCGTTCAATCCTGCAGTCTCCCCCCTCTCCTTGCCCTTTCCCCCCTAGTAGGGGGCGAGGGTTCAAAAGGTGGAGGCCTATTTGAGGGTCCCCTCTCCCCCCATTGGAGGGAGAGGGAACAGGGAGAGGGGGGAACCTGCGGGTTGTCAAATCCCCAACCCGCTACAGCAAATCCCAACTCAGCGGCGTGCCGCGTTTGATCGCCTGCTTGGCTGAGCGCGCCAGAACGATGTCCAGCCACTTTGGCGCAAGGCCGAAGCCAGGTCGGATAGCGCGGACGTTTGCCGTCGTGAACGCTTCGCCCGCCGCGATATCCGCTGTGGCGTAGAGAGAGCGCCGGAAGGCCAGGGATTTCGCCTCTTGCGCTGAAACCGTTCCGTATTGCGCTTGGCCAATCGCCTGCCACGCGCGCTCGCTTTCCGTCACAAGCGCCGCCATTTCATGCGGCTCTAACGAGAAAGCGGAATCAACGCCGCCATCGGCGCGGGCGAGCGTGAAATGCTTCTCAATCACCGTAGCGCCCAAGGCCACGCTGGCGACAGCGGCGCCGACGCCCATGGTGTGATCGGACAATCCAACTTCGCAGCCGAACGCGGCGCGCATATGCGGAATGGTCGCCAGGTTGGTGTTCTCCGGCGTCGCCGGGTAGGTGCTGGTGCATTGGAGTAGGATGAGGTCCTCGCACCCGGCATCCCGGGCCGCCCGCACCGTTTCATCAATTTCGGCCAGCGTCGCCATGCCGATGGAAATGATCATCGGCTTACCTTTGGAGGCGACCTTGCGGACCAACGGCAAATCCGTGTTCTCGAAGGACGCGATCTTGTAGATGGCGGCGTCCAGCGTTTCCAGGAAATCAGCCGCTGTATCATCGAAAGGCGTGCTGAGCGGGATCATGCCATGGCTAAGGGCGCGCTCGAAGATCGGCGCGTGCCAATCCCAGGGCGTATGCGCTTCCTCGTAGAGATCATAGAGCGTGCGGCCATGCCACAAGCTGTTCGGATCGGTGATGACGAAATCGCCTTCAGCGATATCCAGCGTCATCGTATCGGCGGTATATGTCTGCAGCTTCAGCGCATGCGCGCCGGATGCGGCGGCGGCGTCTACGATTTCCAGCGCCCGATCCAGCGATTGATTGTGATTGCCAGACATCTCCGCGATCACAAAGGGCGCATGGCCAAGGCCGACCTTGCGGCCAGCGATATCAATGTCTGCCATTAGTCTTACGACCCAACCGGTTTGCGATAGAAACCGCTAGAATAGCGATAGCCGCAGGATAGAAACAGTTCCTTTGACGCGCCATTTGCGGGCAACACTTCGGCCAGCACTTCACTTATGTCCGGCCAAAATGCTGCGATCTCCACTTCACCCGCCATCAGGAGGTTCGCCCCAAGGCCGCTGCCGAGGCGATGCGGCGCGAGATATATCGATACCTCAGCATTGGTATTCTGCTTATCAAACCGGACGACGCCCAGAGCGCCTTCGCGATCCTCACCGATCAGCAACCTTCGCGCGGGATTGCCGAGGGTTCCAGCGAACCAACGGGCGTGATCCTCAGGTGAAATAATGGCGGTGTTATGCGAGACCGACCTGATCTGTTCATCATTACGCCAGGAAAGAAGATCCGCGCTGTCATCAAGCGTCGCTGCCCGAAGCGTGACAGGACATGGCGCCAAGCGGCGGGCGATCCGGCGCGCGCCATCGCCATCAACCCGGCGACGGCATGAGGCCGCCATATCCTCGCGGCGCTTCCTATCCGCCCGAAGCGCTGCGATCGCCGCCTGCAGCGCTGCAGCATCCGCCTCTGCCTGCTCCATGGCGACCAGCAAGCCAAGCGCCGCCGCCTCATTCACCTGGTCGCGCTGATTATCTGCGACGATGACAGCGATGGTGGGCAAGCCCATGGCCATCCGCTCCCAGACCATGCTGCCGCCGGCGCCGATCGCCATATCCGTCGCAGCCATCAATTGCCCCATGCGGGAGGAATTGACGTGGCAGGTCCAGCCAAGTTCGGCGCAGCGGCCCGCAATCGCCGCCCGGCCTTCATGGGCCGCGCCGACAACCACATGCGCATGATCGCCTGGTTGCACAATCGCCGCCAGCGCCTCTATCGCCACTCGCGTCATTCCGGCGGCGTCTACGCCGCCGAAAGCGATCAGGAAGCGCATCGGATCGCCGCTAGCATCCGTTATCCGCGGCGGTGCGGCGGCGAATTCGCTGCGGAGTGCGGCATAGCGCGGGCCAAGCTGGAGTTGGGCGCCAGGCGGCGTCAAATCGCGATACCGGGCATGCGGCTTCGCAACAAGGCTCGGGTCTGAAAGCAGTGCTACGGCGTGGCGGCGATCCGCCAGATCATCCATGGCTGCGACACGGCGTCCATTCACGGCGACCGCCTGTTCCCAGTCCGCATCCAGGCCATAGTGATCAACCACGATCCAATCAGCGCTGACTTCATCCGCGATCTCGTTGGTTTCAACCGCGTCATCCTGCCAAGGCGCTTTCAGCCAATGGGCATAGGGAATGTCATTCCCTTTCGCCGAATTGTCGCCGTCTGATGGGATAAGGTATTGCAGCCCATGGCCATCGGCCGTGATGCGGTCAGCAAGCAATGGTGGAATTTCGCGGCACGCAAACACACTGTCGCCGCCTTGAGCTTTGACAGCCCCAGCCAGCGCCAGGCAACGCATTACATGGCCTGTGCCAATTTCGGCAGAAGCATCCGCGCGAAACAGCACGGTCATGGATTCGCACCCCCAAGTGCGCGGAACATATGTTCCGCCCGCGTCCAATCTTCTAGCGTGTCAATATCTTGTACCCGATGGCGCGGCAGCACAAAAGGGACCGATGCGCGAGAAAATAATGGTGTTTCAACTAACCAAGCCTCCTTCTTGCCCCAATAGAATTGTCCTGCATCGTGAAACGCCTCCTCAAGGTCCTGCGAGCGCGTTTCACTATACTCTGGGTAGATTGGCGCAACGCCCCCATCCCGGATCGCCAAAGCCCGCTGGACGGGAAAGGCGAAGCTTGTGACACTGAACGCGAAGGCTTTACCTGACGCAGCTGTCAGCGCTTTGTAAGCGGCGGTCAGGTCGCTCGCTTGCACAAATGGCGCAGTTGCGTAGATGCAGCAAGCATAGGCGATGTCATCGCCGCCAGCTGACAATTGCTCAACTGCATGTTTCACGACGGGCGCTGTGCCGGTCATATCGTCAGCGATTTCCTGAGGGCGGAAAAATGGAATTTCAGCGCCGTATGTTTCCGCGACCCGCGCTATCTCCTGGTCATCCGTCGAGACCACCACACGGTCGAAAAGCCCCGTTTCCAGCGCCGCCTCGATGGAATAGGCGATGATCGGCTTGCCTTCGAACGAGCGGATGTTCTTGCCCGGTATGCGCTTAGAGCCGCCCCGCGCTGGAATTATCGCGACGTTCATGAAGCCCCAAGCGCGCGCGTGAGCGCCGCGACGACTTCGTCCTGTTGCGCCTCGCTCATGGTCGCATAGAGCGGGATTGTGATCGCGTTCTTGTAATAAGCCTCACTCGCGGGGAAATCACCCGGGCCAAAGCCCTGCGCTCGGTAATACGGCTGAGTGTGGACCGGGATGTAATGCACATTAACGCCAATCCCATCGGCCCGAAGCGCCTCGAACACCTGGCGGCGCGTCTGGTTGGTTTGCCGCTCGTCCAACTGGATAACGTAGAGATGCCAAGCGGAATATGCGTCATCTGCACGGCCCGGGCGGATGATCGGCATATCCGCCAGCAGCACATCATAACGGTCCGCGAGCTTTTGCCTGCGCGCCACCAAATCATCCAACCGCTGCATTTGGCTAAGGCCGAGCGCGGCTTGCATATCGGTCATCCGATAGTTCAAACCAAGCTCCAGCATTTCGTAATGCCAGGGGCCTTCGTCCAGATTGGTCAGATCATCCGGATTGCGGGTGACGCCATGACTGCGCAGGCGATCCATCTTCCGCTGCAGGGCATCGTCATTCGTCAACGCGACGCCGCCTTCCGCACTAGTGATGATCTTCACCGGATGGAAGCTGAACACCGTAACATCGCTATAGGCGCAATTGCCGACAGGCCCGGCCCGGTAGCGCCCGCCAACGGCGTGAGATGCGTCCTCAATCACCTTGAAGCCGTATTGCTGCGCCAAAGCGCTAATCGCCGCCATATCGCAGGAATGACCCGAAAAATGCACTGGGATCACGACCTTTGGCGGCGTATCTGCAGCGGCCAGTTTCGCCGCTAGCGCATCAGCGCACATATTAAATGTCTCTGGATCAATATCGACGAAATCCACGGACGCGCCGCAATAACGCGCGCAATTAGCGCTGGCGACAAACGTGTTCGGCGTCGTCCAAACAGCGTCGCCCTCGCCAACGCCGAGCGCCAAGCAGGCGATATGGAGGGCGGAAGTGGCGCTATTCACCGCAACCGCATGTTTCGCGCCGCAATAATCCGCCAGCGCCTGCTCAAACGCCGGAACGGCAGGGCCTTGTGTTAGAAAATCGGACCGGAGCACAGCCTCGACCGCAGCGACGTCCTCATCCGTGACATGCTGGCGGCCATAGGGGATCATAATTCGGCCATCGTATTGAATTCACGGATTTCTTCGATGTTGAGGAAATGCGGATTGTTGCCGGAATTATACTCAAACTCGCCCGGCACCGCCTTCCCTTGCTCGCCAAGCGCATTGACTTTGTAGTCGCTCGACATGGTCTGGAAAGTGATGGCCGGGGTGATGACAAAGTGATCATCAAACTCAATCGTCAGATGGCTGTCATCTGCCGGGCACATGATTTCGTGAATTTTCTCACCGGGCCGGATGCCGACATTGCGCTGCGCCATGCCTGGCGCCATGGCCGTCGCTAAATCGACAATGCGGAGGGAGGGAATGCGGGGCACGAAAATCTCGCCGCCAGCCATGCGCTCAAAGTTTTTCAGCACGAAATCGACGCCCTGCTGCAGCGTGATCCAGAACCGCGTCATCCGCATATCCGTGATCGGCAGCGAGTCCGTCCCTTCCGCCAGCAGCTTCTCAAAATACGGCACGACAGACCCGCGTGAGCCGACCACATTGCCGTAGCGCACAACAGAGAACCGAGTGCGGTTTTGCCCTGTCATATTATTAGCGGCGACGAATAATTTGTCGGACGCAAGCTTCGTCGCGCCATAAAGGTTGATCGGGTTTGCGGCTTTATCCGTAGAGAGCGCAATCACCTTTTCGACCTGATTGTCGATGGCGGCGAGGATCACGTTTTCCGCGCCGTGGATGTTGGTTTTGATGCATTCCATCGGATTATACTCCGCCGCAGGCACCTGCTTCAGCGCCGCTGCGTGGATGACGAAATCAATGCCGCGCATCGCCTGCGACATCCGTTCCCGGTCGCGCACGTCGCCAATGAAATAGCGGAGCTCCGGGGAATTATACTGCTGCTGCATATCGAACTGCTTCAGCTCATCCCTAGAATAGATCACCACGCGGGCGGGTTTATGCCGCGCCAGCAGGTTTTTTACATATTTTTTGCCGAAAGAGCCTGTGCCTCCGGTGATCAAAATCGACTTGTCGTCAAACATCGCTCGAACCCTACGCGCTATACCTATACCGGCCCTATTGCAGCGCTTTCAGATAGTCAATGATCGTTTGGCGCAATGCTGCATCCCGAATGCCTTCATACGCCATGGATGTGCCGGGAACAGCCACTGCGGGCGCGGCCAAAAACGCGTCCAGCGCCACATTGTCCCAGCGCCCGCCTGCAGCCTTCAGCGCATCTGAATATTGGCCACCCGGAAGGCTCGCCTTTTCTCGGCCATGCACGCCCCAAAGCGAAATGCGGTCTGGCCCGGCGATGCCTGGGTCGAGATCATGGCAAGCGCGGCATTGCTCGATTGTGTCCTGGGCGTCCGCTGAAAGCTTCGCCGCCAGCACCGCCGATTGCGAGGGCGCCAAATCAGCCGTCAGAAACATCAGCTTGCCGGTATCCGTCCAGAGCGCGACGCGGCCATCCGCCAGCATCTGCATATCCCGCAGCCGGTCGCCGAGGCGGATCGGCTCATCGACCACCACCCGGCCTTCGCGGATATGCAGGCGGTGCAGCGTCTCCTGCTTCAGGCTGGAGACCAAGAGATCGCCATCCCATTGCGGCGCAAAATCCTGCAGCTCAACCAGATTGCTTATGCCGATGGAGGGCACATAGGACAATACAGGCAAGGGGTAGCCGTCATGCCTGCCTTGCTGCTGCCAGGCGCATTCTCTGCAGTCCCGGCCATATGTCGCGACCGGCCAGCCGTAATTCACGCCGCGCTTAACCAGATTGACCTCGTCGCCGCCGGTCGGCCCGTGTTCGGTTGACCAAATTTCGCCCTCGCCCGTGATGACCAAGCCTTGGGCGTTCCGATGGCCTGTCGAGAAAACTTCAGCCGCGCCCGACACAGGGTCAATCAAGTGAAACTTGCCGTAGGAATTGGAAGGGTCCGCCGTCGAGAGTTTCCGCTTCACACCGTCATTCTTGAAATCGCCAACTGTCAGCAGAATGCGCCCATCCGCTATCTCAACCATCCGCCCGCCGGCTTGATGGCCAGCGAAGGGTTTCCGCTTAATGCCGCTCAAGAGCATGCAGGGCGTGCTGCTGAACAGCCTGTTCCATGGACCAGCTTTTGGAACATCACCGGCTTCAAAGTCCGCGATGACCAAATGCAGCTTCACGCATTTTTCAGCGTCATCCCAGCGTGTATGCGTCGCGGCCAAGCGCTTGCCATCGCGGAGCAACAGCAGGTCGTGCAGGCGCATGCCGAGGCCCGCATAGCCAACATTTCGCCCCGGCTTGATCGCGTAACCTTCCGCAGCCGCATGCGTCTCGAACGCTTCCTGGTTGATATCAATGCTGATGGCGGTTTCGGTAAGCTTCGGCGTAGACCCGCGCTCATCAAAGAAATGGAACCGCCCGCTCCGTTCAGCGATCAACATGCCGCCCGGAATTGGCTGAATGGCCCCGGCGCCGCTGACAATGCCTTCGCCCATAGCTGGGATCGCATAGGATTTAAGCTTGAGCCGCAGCAGCGTCGCTTGGATGGCCGTTTCAGTTTCAACCGGCGCCGTGCGCGTCGCCAACGGATTATATTTAACGAGCAGCCGCAGCTTATCGACGGTGAATACGCCGGTATAAACCAGCCCGGCGACTGTCAGCATAGCGACGAGGCCAAATAGGCCGAGGCCTGTCAGAATACGGCGGATAATGCGGAACACGGGGCTGGATTTCCGTTGCTGCGTTTGGGGTCGAGCCGCAAGCGCCCCTCCTCCCGGTTCCCTCTGTCCTCTGCAGGTGCGAAGAGACCCACGGCGAGACCGCATTCCAACTTTCGAAATACAGGCGCGGCCTAGGTGCGGGTCCCCTCGCCCTCCATAGGAGGGAGAGGGATCAGAGAGAGGGTGGAAGCCTGCAGGTCAATATCTTCCGCCCGGTTCACACCACGCTGGCCGGTCTGTCAAGCCATCAAGCAGGCCGGTCGCCCTTCACTGTCACCCGGTAGCCCGAGCGCGTGTTCGGGAAATAATCCCACATGGCGATGTGTTGGACACAGCGATTGTCCCAAAACGCCATGGAATTCTTCTGCCACTTAAAGCGCACCTGCCAATGCGGTTTATTGTTATGGGCGTACAAGAACCTGAGGATCGCATCGGCCTCATCGCGCGGCAGGTCCTTGATGCCGACGGTGAAAACCGGGTTCACAAAGATCGCCTTCTTGCCGCTGACCGGATGCGTGCGGATCAACGGATGTTCGGCGCGCGGGAAGACGCGATCATCCGTGCGGCCATCGCGCTGGGCGCGGTCGTGATAGTTCGGGTTGCCATCATGGATCGCGATCATGCCGTCCAGATAGTCTTTCATTTTGTCCGATAGCGCGTCATAGGCGGCATACATGCTGGCGAACAACGTATCGCCGCCTTCGGGGGGGATCGTGTGCAAGCGGAGGATGGAGCCCATCGGCGGTTCAGGATCGCAAGACACATCCGAGTGCCAACGCTCGCCCGCGATTTGCTTGGCATTTTCATCGGCATGGATTGTCAGCACATCCGGATGGCCCTCGGGGCCAGGCGCCGAGGGGTGAACATGCAGCTCGCCGAACTTCCGCCCGAAGTCCTTATGTTGGTCAAGTGAGATATCCTGGTCGCGGAAGAAAATGACCTGATGTTCAATGAGTGCATCATGGACTTCGGAAAAAGCCCGATTGCCCAAGGGTTTTGAGAGATCAATCCCATGAATCTCAGCGCCGATGGTCGGCGTGAGCGGGCGGACATCAATTTCTTCATAAGCCATGTTGCATCTCCATCACGTTATGAGCGGACTTGGTTGGCAATCTCGGTTAAAGGTCGTGCTGGCTACCCCCGGCCAAGCAACGGCATTTTGGTCGCCATCACGGTTATGGTCTGCACATTTGCGTCTAACGGCAAGCCCGCCATGTAAACGATCGCGTCGCCGACAGCCTTCACATCCATGACAGGCTCTTCCTGCATCGACCCATCCGGCTGCAACACGCCTTCCTTCATGCGCTGAGTCATAGGCGTTTCGGCGTTGCCGATATCGATCTGCCCAACAGCGATATTATAGGCGCGGCCGTCCAGCCCCGTCGCTTTGGTCAGCCCCGTGATCGCATGTTTGGTGGACGTATACGGCGCCGAAAAAGGCCGGGGCACATGCGCCGAGATCGAGCCATTGTTGACGATGCGCCCGCCCATCGGGTCTTGCGCTTTCATAATTCGAAAGGCTTCCTGGCTGCATAGAAATGGCCCGGTCAGGTTAACGTCAACGCAGCCCTGCCATTGCTCAACCGTCAATTCTTCAAACGGGATCGGCGGCGTGCCAGCGCCGGCATTGTTGAAGAGGAAGTCCAGGCGGCCAAAGGCCTCTTCCGTGCGTTGGAACAGTTCCGCCACTTCGGCGGCGACCGTTACATCCGTCGGCACGCCGATGGCGCGATCTTCGCCAACGCCCGCTTCAGCAATCACATCCTGCAACGCGCTCGCCCGACGACCGGCAAGCGCAACGCACCACCCATCGGCCAACAACCCCAACGCCGCCGCCCGGCCAATGCCGGAGCCCGCGCCTGTTACTACTGCTACTTTTCGATTGTCAGCCATTTCGCCCATCCCATCCAAAAAAGTCGAATCCCTGCATATTGACCGCCAGAAACTCGGAGCTTTGTCAAATAGTTCTGACTTGGCGCCCACTTCCAGCTGCGCCATCCTAACAGCAACACAGCAGATTTGGGTCTTCGGGCTGCGGCAAGGAAACTAGAATAATGACAGCACGGGCAGGTGTCGAAGTCGGCGGCACATTTACCGACCTTGTTTATGTGAAAGACGGCCAGATCATCGTTGCTAAAGCGCCGAGCACGCCCGCTTCGCCGGATATCGGCGCGCGGGATGCGTTGGCCAAGGGCGCGGTTGACCTTGGGGCGCTGAATGAATTGGCTCATGGCTCAACGGTCGCCACCAACGCCATTCTGGAGCGAAAGGGCGCGCGCGTCGCCTTGCTGACAACTGCGGGGTTCCGGGACCTGCTGCTGTTACAGCGCCATCAGCGACGGCAGATTTATGACCTGCACTATGAGAAGCCTGTGCCGGTGGTTCGCCGCCGAGATACGGTGGAAATTGTTGAGCGCATTGGCCCAGATGGATCTGTCGCTGTGGCCTTGGATGAGGACGCCGCCCGCGCCGCTATCACCGAATTGCTGGCCGCACGGGATTTTGACGCTGTCGCGATTTGCCTGCTGAACAGCTTCGCCAACCCGGCCCATGAAGCGCGATTAGTCGAGATTCTGGCTGAGATCGCGCCAGACATGCAGGCGGCGCCTTCCTATAAAATCGCCCGTGAATTCCGGGAGTTTGAGCGCGCCTCCACCACGACTTTGTCTGCCTATGTGCAGCCGGTCGTCGGTCGTTATCTGGATAAATTTGAGGCGTCGCTCGGAGAGGATGGGTTCACGGGCGCTTTCTCTGTCATGCAGTCCAATGGCGGGCGGATGCCTGCAGCGGCGATGGCGGAGAACGCGATTACCGCCTTGTTCAGCGGCCCGGCAGCGGGCGTTGTTGGCGCGGTTCGGCAGGCAGCGCGATCTGGTTTCAAGAACTTCATCACGTTGGATGTTGGCGGCACATCGACGGATGTTTGTTTAGCCCCCAATGGTCGCCCAGCCTTAGCGCCGATGACAGAAATTGACGGCCTGCCAGTCAAGACGCCGGTCATCGACATGGCGACCGTAGGCGCTGGCGGGGGGTCGCTGGTTTGGGCGGATGACGGCGGCATGCTGCGCGTCGGCCCGGAAAGCGCAGGCGCTGACCCCGGCCCCGCCTGCTACGGCAAAGGCGGCAAAGCGCCGACGATCACAGACGCCCATGTGGTGCGCGGCACCATGCAAGCCGCAGCCTTCCTTGGCGGCGAAATGGACCTGGATACAGCCGCCGCTGAAGCCGTATTCCAACCGCTTGCAGATATGTTCGGGAAATCGCCGCTGGAGATTGCCGACGCCGCAATCCAACTGGCGGAATCCAACATCGCCCGCGCCATTCAACGCGTTTCCACTGAGCGCGGCCGGGACCCGCGCGACTACGCCATGGTCGCGTTCGGCGGCGCCGGGCCAATGCATGCGGTGCGCGTCGCAGAAGAAATCGGCCTTTCCGCCGTCATCATCCCGCCATTCGCAGGCGTGCTTTCGGCGCTTGGTTTGCTGGTCGCAGACTATGCCCGCTTCGCCGCATTGACCGACCGGCAACCGCTGGATGGGAAAGCGGCAGACGTTGTCCGCGGCCACATGACCAAGCTGGAAGCCGATATCCGCGCGCATTTCGATGAACACGGCTTGGCCGCACCTTCCCGTTTCCAATACACGCTAGATATGCGCTATCGGGGCCAGGCCTTCGAAGCATCAGTCGAGCTTACCGCCGATGAATTGCCGGGTTTGAACGAAGCCCTGCTGGAAGAGAAATTCCGGGCGGCCCATACGCAGCTTTACGCCTTCGCCAAAGCGCCGGGCGAGCCAGCGGAGATTGTGGCCTATCGCGCAGGCGGCTCCCTGCCGCCGCCGCCCTTCCCGGAATCGCCGGTGACGCGGGAAGCGAGCGACGCGGCGGAGATCAGCCTCTATGAGCGCGGCGGCCAGCACACCGCGAAAATGCTCCCCCGCGCCGGACTTTCGACAGAAGGCGACGCCGGGCCGCTGTTGATCGATGACGGCCTCGCCACCGTATATGTGCCGCCCGGCTGGACGGCAGGGCTGGACGCATCCGGCAATATCGTCATTCAGAAGGAGGGCTGAGCCATGCCGCTGGATCCTGTTGAACAAGCTATCGTCGCCCAGAGCCTGATCGCGGCGGCGCAGGAGATGGGCGTGAAGCTCATCCGCTCCGCCCACTCCCCCATCGTGCGGGAGGCGGAGGATTGTTCCGCCGCATTGATGAGCGCGGATGGCGACGTGATCGCGCAGGCCGAACTGATCCCGATCCAGCTTGGCTCCATCAGCCATACCTTCCGCCACTGCGCCGAGCGCTGCCCGCCGGATACCCTGGAGCCCGGCGATTTCTACATCACAAACGACGCCTACAAGGGCGGCCAACATATCCAGGACATCTTCCTGTTCTGCCCGATTTTCCATGAAGGCGTGCGGATCGGCTTCGCCGCGACAGTCGTCCATCACATTGATTTGGGCGGCGGCGCGCCCGGCCTGAACCCGAATGCGCCGGATATTCATAGTGAAGGCATCATCTTTCCTGCGATCAAGTTGAACCGCGAACGGGATTGGGCGGGCGGCCCATGGGAAGCGTTTGTACGCGCCAATATCCGCATGCCCGACGCGACCTTGGGCGATATCGACGCGCAATTCGCCGCCAACGCCATTGGCGCGGAACGGTTATCCGCGCTGGCTGATAAATATGGCCGCGACAAGCTGGCCGCCGCGATGACCGAAATGCTGGATTACTCAGAGCGCCGCGTCCGCAACGCCCTCCGCGACGCGCCGGATGGCGTTTATACCGGCGAGGATGCGCTGGATGACGACGGCGTGGGATCTGATCCTGTGCCTGTCAAAGCTACGGTCACCATCAAGGGCGATGCGATGGAGATCGACTTCACAGGCACCGCGCCCCAAGTCGCGACCAATATGAACACGCCCTTCGCTTCCACCGTGGCCTCAGCGGTGGCCGCGGCGAAATCCGTGCTGACGGACCCTGACATTCCCTTCAATGACGGCTGCAGCCGCGCGATAACGGTGAAAGCGCCGGAAGGCACCATCCTGAACCCGCGCTACCCTGCCCCCGTCCGCGCCCGCTTGCTGGCGAGCTACCGGGCCTTCAACGCGGTGATGAAAGCCTTGTCCACGGCTGCCCCCACCCGCGTGATCGCCACAGGCACCGACACGACAACGCCCTGCTGCCTCGCATGGCTCGGGCCGGACGGGTACGACATCTACTTGGAAATATTTGGCGGCGGATATGGCGCTGGGCCGGAGAATGACGGCGCGGACGGCATCGACAGCCCCCTGTCAAATTGCGGCAATATCCCTGTTGAAGCGAAGGATATGGACCACGCTTTCTTCCGCTGCATCGAATACAGCTATGTGGAAGGTTCCGGCGGAACGGGCCGGATGCGCGGCGGCCTAGGCTTCCGCAAAATCTACGAAATTCTGGAAGACAATGTCACCTTCGCCACATATGGCGACCGCTTTACCCAACGCGCAGACGGGCTATTCGGCGGGGGGCAAGGCGCGCCCGGCCAGAACCGTGTGCTGCGCGGGAATGAGGTGATCGACCTACCATCTAAGACATCCTTCCTGCTCAAACGCGGCGACAAGCTGATCGTGCAAGTCGCCGCTGGCGGCGGGTATGGCGATGCGGCAGACCGGCCAAACGCCCGCGCCGTCCGCGACCAGGAAGATGGTTTGGTCGCGGCGGAGTGACGCGAATTCTAAAACTTTATTGCTTTTACAGAACGATGGGTCTATTTCCTCTCTCAATACCGCGCCGCGCGTAGAAGACGATGCTTCGTCAGCGGCGCCGCTCTAGAGCAACCGTACCCCCACGCATGTTGCGAATACCGCGTGAGATCGATCGCTTTTGTGCATTCACGGGACGCTCAATGCGGACCCGTACAGCCACCCGGCGCTGATCTACGCTAGCTCCATTTGAAAAGACGGCAAGCGCCGCTACGCACCCATGCGAGCGGCGATGCGGCTTGCGCCGTGGAGTCTTGCTTTGTGTATTGGATGATAAATACGTGACGAACTTTACTGACCTCGGCCTCGCCGAACCTTTGCTCGACGCCATTAATGGCATGGGCTACGAAAAACCGACCCCGATCCAAGCCGCCGTGATTCCAGAATTTCTGGATGGCCGCGACGTAATCGGCATCGCCCAAACGGGCACCGGCAAAACGGCAGCCTATGTGCTGCCGATGCTGCATGCGCTTGAAAGCAAGCCATCCCGCCCGTCGCCAAAGCGCTGCCGCGTGTTGATCCTGGCGCCGACCCGTGAGCTTGCTGGCCAGATTGCTGACAGCATTCGCAGCCATGGCCGCCATATTCGCCATTCTGTAGCGCTCGTCGTTGGCGGCGCGCGGCCTGGCCCACAAATCAAGGCGATGGCGCGCGGCGTTGATTTCCTTGTCGCCACGCCTGGCCGCCTGATGGACCATATGGAAACTGGCGTACTCAGCCTGGATGACGTGGAGATGGTCGCGCTTGATGAGGCGGACCAGATGCTCGACATGGGCTTTTTGCCGCCAATCCGTCACATCCTGGGCGCGATCAAAGGCAAACGGCAGACGGTGCTTCTATCCGCCACCATGCCGCGCCCGATCCGTCAGCTCGCTAATGAATTCCTGCATAAACCGGCCGAAGTATCCGTTTCAGAAGGCGCCAAGCCGATTGAGCGGATCGACCAGCGCGTTCTGCACATCGAAGGCGGCGCCAAGCGCCGTGTGTTGACGGACATCCTGCGTGACCCAGAACTTGAGCGCGCAATCGTGTTCACCCGCACCAAGCGCGGCGCTGACCGTGTGCAGCTGCACTTGGAGAAAGCCGGCCTTCGCGCCGAAGCGATCCACGGCAACCGCAGCCAAAGCCAGCGTGACCGCACTCTTGGCCGCTTCAAAGGCGGACGCGTGAACATTCTGGTCGCGACCGATGTTGCAGCGCGCGGGATTGATGTGGACGACGTGTCCCATGTCATCAATTTCGAGCTGCCAAATGTGCCTGAAAGCTATGTGCATCGGATCGGACGGACGGCGCGCGCGGGCAAGGCGGGCGTCGCAATCTCGCTCTGTGACCGCACGGAACGTGGCTATCTGCGCGATATCGAGCGCTTGATCAGCACGCGCATTCAACCGATTGATCCGCCGGAAAGCACTGGGCCAGAAGTCGCGGAAGCGCCGTTTGGCGATAGGCCGTCCCGCAATGATCTGGAGCGCATGCCGCGCCGGTTCCAGGAGCGCGGCGACGGTCGCGATGAGGGCAGCAATTACGGTCGCCCAAATGGCCGTAGCGGAAATGCACGTGGTCATCGTGGTCAAGGTCGGGATCAACACAACGAAGGCCGCGATGCGCAGGCGCGCGGTCGTGATGATGACAGGCGCAGTCAGAATGGTCGCCCACCCTATGGCGAACGCCCAGCCGCGAACGACCGCCCGCCTTACGGCGACCGTCCGCGGAATGAAGGCCGCCATGACGATCGCCCCGAGTATCGTCCTCGTGGGGAGCGTTTCCAGGATGGTCCGTCGAATGAGGGTCGGCCGCCTCGCCGCCGCCCGGAAGAGGGCAGCTCACGCATAGGCCGCCGTCGTCACATGGATCCACGTCGCCAAGAACCTGTCCAGGCAGAACGCTGGGCAGATAGAGGTCCTGCGCGCCAGGACGAGCGGCCCCAAGGGCAACGGTCCCAAGGACAACGGTCCGGCGAAGAGCGCTCGGGCGAAGCGCCGCACGGTCGTCGCAGCGGCGGTAAGTTTGCACCGAAGCCGCATGGCCAAACGGTCACCGCAGATGGCGGCCACGCTCCAATGCGCCGCAAAGGCGCAGGGCCCAACGGCGGCAAGCCTGGAGCCAAAATGGGCGGTAAAGCTGGCGGCAAACCAGCACAAGGCGAGAATGCCGGGGCGCGCAAGGCTGGCAAAGGCAAGCCGTTCCGCAAAAATCCGAAGGCTGCTGCTGCGAAACCCGCAGGCAAAGCAGGCCGACGCCCGAACAAGCAGCACGCGGCTGGCTAATTCCGCCTACTCGTAGCACCCTTTGAAGCCCCCGCTGACAGGTTCAGCGGGGGTTTTTCTTTGCCGCCTCAACAATTCCGTTGATGAGGTGATGGAGGCTCCGCTTATATGCGGCGGCATCGGCGCCAGCGTCTGCGGCGATGACGGCGCGATCAAATGCGGCTGAGAGCATATCGGCGAGCGCAGTGGTCTCTGCCCCGTTCATCGCTGTGGGCAGCGCTGCGCTAAGCCCTATACGTAGTTCACCGCCGCCCGTCGCCTGATCAATCTCCCTGATCACGGCGTGACCGAGCACGGCCGGGCCATCAAGCAATAGCAGCCGGATTCGGCCAGGCGCCGCCATCGCATCAAAATAAGCGGATGCGCCTGCCGCCAGCGCCTCAACAGGTGTGGCTGCTGCAACTGACTGGGCTTCTATTTCATGAGCGACAGCTTCCGCCTCCCTCTGCACGACAGCGGCGAAAAGGTCTGCCTTGTCACGGAAGTGGTGGTAGAGCGCGCCCCTGGTCACCATCGCCGCCTTGACGATCTCCGGCGTACCAGTCTCCGCAAATCCCTTTTCCGCAAATAGCGCCCGGCCCGCACTGATCAGCGCATGCCGCGTCGCTTCCGTCCGCGCCTCATTCGTTTGCCGTGTCGATTTCTCTTGCATACATACAGCCTGTATATTTATATTCATTCGCATACACATTGTATGTTTTCGTGCGAAAGGATGAAACCCATGAAATGCAAACAATTCTATCCCGTCATCCAAACGGCGGATGTGGCAGGCGTCGCGGCGTTTTACATAAAGAACTTCCGCTTTGAAGCCGCGTTTGAAACTGATTGGTATATACATCTCCAATCAACCGAAGACGCATCGGTCAATCTGGCCGTCTTGCAACATGACCACGAAACGATCCCCGCAGCTGGCCAGGGCGTTGCGGCAGGCATGATCATCAACTTTGAGGTCGAGGATGTGGATGCGGAATATGCGCGCGCGGAAGCCAATGGCGTACCGATCCTACTGCCGCTCCGCAGCGAGCCCTTTGGCCAACGCCATTTCATCGCGCAAGATCCGGCGGGACTGTTGATCGACGTCATCACGCCGATCCCGCCAAGCGCGGAATTCGCAGATGCCTACAGTGCCGAAGCGCTCGAAGAAATAAGCGCATAGCAATTCAAGACGCCCTGCGCCGGATGCGATATCATGCAGCCCTCGGATTGATAGGGATGCATTATGGGCGAACAAACATCTGGCGCGGGAAGGCTTGAAGATCACCGGTTCCTGACAGGCGAAGGCCGCTTCACGGCGGATTTGCAGCGGGACGGCGAGGCCCATGGCTATGTGTTGCGCAGCCCCCACGCCCATGCAGACATCCTGAGCATTGATGCGGGCGACGCCGCTGCTATGCCGGGCGTTCTCGCTGTCATCACAGCGCAGGACCTGAGCGCAGATGGCTTGGGTGACCTGCAGAACAAGTCCCAAATCCCAAGCGATCCGCCCATGGTCCACCCGCCGCGGCCCGTCTTGGCGCGCGGTAAGGTGCGGCATGTGGGCGAAGCCGTTGCATTCGTCGTCGCGGAAACTCTGACGGAAGCCCAGGACGCGGCTGAGGCGATCTTCGTTGACTACAAGGACCTGCCCGCGGTGATCGACCCCGCAGCGGCATTGGCGGACGGCGCGCCAGAAATTGCGGCCGAAGCGCCTGGCAACCTGATCTGCACCTTCCGCACCGGCGACCAATCCGCAACAGATGCCGCCATAGGCGCCGCTGCGCATGTGTTGGAAATGACGGTGGACAATCACCGCATCTCCGCCCTCCCGTTAGAGCCGCGCGCCGCCATCGGCGCCTATGACCCTGCCAAAGACGAGCTACTGTTGACGCTGACAGGTCAGGGCGTCCACGGCATACGGGGGTCGTTGGCGGGGCCTGTCTTCGGCGTAGCGAACGAGAAACTGCATGTGATGGCGCATGACGTCGGCGGCGGGTTCGGCGCCAAGAATTTCGCCTATCCGGAATGGGCGATGGTGCTCTACGCCGCCAAGAAACTTGGCCGCCCACTGAAATGGGTGGCGGAGCGGGCCGAAGACGTGCTCGGCGGCGCCCATGGCCGCGCGGTCAAATCGACCGCACGGATGGGCTTGGACGCGACCGGCAAAATCCTCGGGCTGAGCGCGCATCTGACGGCGGATGTCGGCGGATATCTTTCCAGCGGCGCGCCGGGGAGCGGGACGGTGTCTGTCACGCGGTCACTGCAGGGCATGTACGATATTCCAGCTGTCTATATGGAAGCGCGCGCGGTGCTGACCAACACCGCCCCAGTGGACGCCTATCGCGGCGCCGGGAAACCCGAAGGCAATTTCCTGATTGAGCGCATGGTGGAGACGGCGGCCCGGCGCTTTGGCTTTGACCCGGTGGCGCTCCGCCGCCAGAACGCCATCCAATCCTTTCCCTATAAAACCGCTCTTGGGTTTGAGGTTGATACGGGCGATTTTACAGCCCTCGTCGACCGGGCTGAGCGTTCGTCCGAGCGCGCCAGATTTGAAGACCGCCGGGCAGAAGCGAAGGCGCGCGGTAAGCTACGGGGCCTCGGTTTCGCCAGCTTCCTGGAATCCGCTCGCGGCGCGCCAAGCGAAGGGGCGGACGTGCGGTTCACCGAAGACGGGATGATCGAAGTGCGCCCCGGCACTGAATCGAACGGCCAGGGCCACGAGACGACTTTCACCGCCCTGGTTGCGGAACGCTTTGGCCGACCGATGGCAGAAATCCGCTATATCCAGGCGGATACGCGGGAAACGCGCATGGGCTCCGGCCATGGCGGCGCGCGCTCCATGCATATGGGCGGCACGGCGATTGTCGGCGCGATTGATATGGCGCTGGAGAAGGGCAAAACCGTCGCTGCAGGGCTGCTGCAAGCGCCCGCAGAACAGGTGCAATTCGTGGGCGGTGACTTTGTGGCTGGCGACGGGCGGGCGGTATCTCTCAGCGATGTCGCAGCCGCCGCGCGCCAGCCCGAATTCGGCTTGGACGGCGGCCTCGACAGTTTCTTCAGCTGGGAGGATGCGCCGATCACCTGGCCCGCGGGGTGCCACGCCGCCGAAGTCGAGATTGATCCTGAGACGGGCGATATCGAACTCCTGGCCTATACCGGCGTGGATGATTACGGCGTGGTTTTGAACCCGCAGTTGACGGAAGGCCAAGTGGTCGGCGGGCTTGTCCAAGGGATCGGCCAGGCGCTTGGCGAGCAGATTGTTTATGACCCCGATACGGCGCAGTGCCTCTCCGCCACATTGATGGACTATGCCGCGCCCCTCGCCCGCACGCTGCCGATGTTCAACATTGAATTTCTTTCAACGCCAACAGCCGCCAACCCGCTTGGCGTCAAAGGCTCCGGCCAAGCTGGCGCCATCGCCGCGTCTCAAACAGTGATCAACGCCGTCATCGACGCACTGGCGCCGCTCGGGATCGATCATCTGGACATGCCTGCAACGCCTGAGAAGGTTTGGCGGGCTATTCGTTCAAAGCAATCCTAATTTCACTTAGGTAAGACCAGATGTCGGATGCCGAGATAGCAACGGCCAAGTGCTCGCTCTCTTTCATTCGCCGTCCCCAATATGTCAATTTTTTGGGACGCTATTCCATCCTGGTCAATGATCATCTAATCGGCAAACTCCGACGGAATGGCGTCCTAAAGTGTGAGGTTGAAACTGGTGAGGTAGTTATCGATGCAAAAATCGACTGGTGCGGCTCCTCTCCGCTTTTTGTGCATCTGAAACCGGGCGAGCATGCAACGATTGAAGTGTTCAATGGCACTGGACTGTCGCTTGATCTTCTTTCTGCACTACTCTGCCAGACGCCGTATCTAACGCTGCGAAGGGTCGATGACCCCTCGACAGATGTCACACCATCAGATTGCCCGGATTCGCATCGCTAAGATGCTCCGCCAAAGCCGTCAACGCCCGTCTGACGCCCGCCAAACCACCGGCCATAGATCGCTATCCAAGGGCGCGCCTGCTGGAATGCCTGGGTCGCGCAGCATGCGTTGCAGGTTGGGGCGGGGGTTGTAGGTGACATCTTCGCCGGCCCAGCGCTGCACATAGGCGCGCCGCCGCAGCCGGTTGCTGGCGTTGCCGGGGGCGCCGTGCACCGTCAGTGCGTGATGCAATGTGCAATCGCCCGGCGCCATTTCGAACTGGACGATATCGTATTTGTCGCGCTCGGCATCGATATCCGGCACGGGCGGTAGGTCTTCGGTGTATTTCTGGTTCGGATCAAACGAGACCGCGAGGAACCGTTGGCCCCAGAGATGCGAGCCCTTGATGTATTCAACGGCCCCTGTTTCGGCGCCCACATCATCCAATGCGACCCAAAGCGTCGCGATCTGGTCCCCCGCGACAGGCCAATAGGTGCCGTCATGGTGCCAGAGCGTACGGGTAGACGTGCCAGGCTCCTTAACCAGGATCTGATCAAAGATCACATTAATCTTGGTGGACTGCATTAATGCGCCCGCGATGGCGGCGCCCGGGCCTTCAAACACAGCCTGCTTGAAGCCGGGAATATGATGCCAGACGAAGGTGTCGCCGAAGAACTCGCCCGTGCCGCCTTCCTCGTTGATGTCTTTGACCATGCCGGACGGGTTGGCCTTGTCCTCCTCAATGCAGGCGCGGAGATGCTCGACCCAATCGGGGTCAAACAGGCCGCGCAGGCACACGATGCCGTCCCGTTGATAGGTCTCGATTTCGGCTTCCGTGATGGGGCGCATGGCGGCGTCCTTTCCGTTTGTGGGCGCGTGTTCTAGGCGGAACCAACGCCTTCTCTAGCTTAGGCTAGGCCGCTGAAATGCGGATGTGAAGGCCGCGCTCAGGCCGCAATTTTCACCCGCCCAATTGGCCTTAGAATTTGCCACGGGTGCATTTGACGGACGCTTGGTTATAATCAGACCCAAGTCTTGTCCCGCGCGCCAATAATCCTGAATTGCGCAGCACAAGATTTATAGCCGGCTTGTTAAGAAATTGACGATGCAAAAATATGTCGAAACACAAGGAAAAATACTCGTGAAGACTATCACTGAAGCTGAGGAAATCAGCCAGATCGCCTTTGGTTTTATGGCGTCAAAGGCCTTATTTGCCGCGTTGCATGTCGGCGTCTTCACAAAACTTTCCGAACGGCCGAAGCGTATTGATGAAATCGCGGCTGAAGCCAACGCTCCCGCCAACCGAATCCAAACGCTGATGACTGCGCTCACCGCGCTTGGCCTCGTCATCGGAGAGGGCGATGTCTACGCAAATTCGCCGGGCGCAGAGGCGTTTCTGGTAGAAGGCGCCAAGTATGATTTCGGCGATTATCTCCGCCTGCAGATCGACCGGCAGATGTTCCCGATCATGACTGGCCTCGAAGCCGTTGTAACCGGCGAGCCGACCGATGATCCCAAGATCGAATCCTACGCCGATTGGTTCTCTGACCCGGAAGAAGCCCGGCTCTACAGCGAAAGCCAACATGCCGGATCGCTGGGGCCAGGGCGCTCCATCGCCCGTATGATTGACCTCAAAGGCGCGAAGACATTGATGGATGTGGGCGGCGGCACCGGCGCGCTGGCGATCCGGCTTTGTGAGGCGAACCCGAAATTGAAGGCGACCGTGCTTGATTTCCCGCATGTGGCGGCGCTCGGTAAAGAATATGTGGCGGAAGCCGGGCTTTCAGACCGTATCGAGTTCGTCGCTGGCAACGCGATTGAAGACGATTGGGCGGATGGCCAGGACGTCGTGCTAATGTCCTATCTCTTCAACGGCGTCCCTGGGACCGCAATCCCGGACCTGACCCGCCGCGCCTTCACCAGCCTGAACCCTGGCGGCCACTTCCTGGTGCATGACTTCATCGTAGACGACGACCGCTCCGGCCCAACGCTGGCCGCGCTCTGGCAATTGCAGCACCTAGCGTTCACGCCTGCCGCCAAATCCATGACGCCGACATGGCTGGAAGGCCTGATGGCGGGCGTCGGCTTCGCGGACATCTCCACCCAGACGCTGATCCCAGGCATGACGAAGCTGATGCACGCACGCAAAGCGACGGAAGAGGCGGTTGTCGCAGCTGAGTGAGGCGGACATCCCAGATCGAACGCCGCACGTATCTCGAAAGCCGCTCTGATGCGCCGCCGCCAGGTCCCCTCGCCCCCCCCTAAAGCGGAATATTGTCGTGCTTCTTCCAGGGGTTTGCGAGCTGCTTGTCTTTGAGCATGGCTAGGCTGCGGCAGATGCGGGCGCGCGTGTTGTGGGGGCGGATGACGTCGTCGATGTATCCGCGCCGGGCGGCCACGAAGGGGTTGGCGAATGCGGCGGCATACTCGTCGGTACGGGCCTTGATTTTCTCTTCGTCGCCAATGTCTTGCCGGAAAATGATCTCCACAGCGCCTTTGGCGCCCATCACCGCGATTTCGGCGTTAGGCCAAGCGTAGTTCACATCGCCGCGCAGATGTTTAGACGCCATAACATCATAGGCGCCGCCATAGGCCTTGCGCGTGATGACGGTGATTTTCGGCACCGTCGCTTCGGCATAGGCGAAGAGCAGCTTGGCGCCGTGTTTGATGATGCCGTTGAACTCCTGATCTGTACCGGGGAGGAAGCCCGGCACATCGACGAAGGTGACGATCGGGATATCAAACGCATCCAAAAACCGGACGAAACGCCCAGCCTTCCGCGCGCTGTCGATATCCAAGCAGCCCGCCAGCACCATCGGCTGGTTGGCGACGATGCCAACCGTCTGGCCGTCCATCCGCGCCAATCCGATGACGATGTTGCCTGCGAAATTCGGCTGCACTTCAAAGAAATCGCCCTCGTCTACAACCTTTTCGATCAGCTCTTTAATGTCATAAGGCTTGTTTGGGTCTGCCGGAACAAGCGTATCCAGGGACATTTCCTGGCGGCCTGCCGGGTCATTCGTTGGACGCGAAGGCGCAGGCGCGCGGTTGGAGGCTGGCAGGAAATCGAAGAAGCGGCGGGTTTCCAGCAAGGCCTCAACGTCATTCTCAAACGCCATATCAGCGACGCCGGATTTGGCGGAATGGGTGATTGCGCCGCCAAGCGCTTCCTGGGTCACTTCTTCATGGGTGACGGTTTTGACCACATCCGGCCCTGTCACGAACATGTAGGACGTGTCCTTCACCATGAAGATGAAGTCCGTCATCGCGGGCGAATAAACGGCCCCGCCAGCGCATGGCCCCATGATGACGGATAGCTGGGGCACAACCCCGCTCGCCAAAACGTTCCGCTGAAAGACTTCCGCATAACCGCCAAGCGATGCGACGCCCTCCTGGATGCGCGCGCCGCCACTGTCATTCAGGCCGATTACGGGTGCGCCGACTTTCATCGCCTGGTCCATCACCTTGCAGATTTTCTCTGCATGCGCTTCGGAGAGCGACCCGCCAAACACGGTGAAATCCTGGCTATACACAAACACCAGGCGCCCGTTGATCGTCCCGGAGCCGGTAACGACGCCATCGCCCGGCACCCGCTGCTTTTCCATGCCGAAATCGGTTGAGCGGTGCTCCACGAACATATCGAGTTCTTCAAAGGAGCCTGGATCGAGCAGGATATCGAGGCGCTCTCGCGCCGTCAGTTTGCCGCGGGCGTGCTGCGCATCGATCCGGCGCTGGCCGCCGCCCAACTTTGCGGCATCCCGCATGGCTTCCAGTTCGGCGACAATATCGGTCATGGGTCTAGCGCTCACTCAAAGGTACAAAGATCAGCGTTTCAGATAGCATCCTGCCTGCACTGAGGCCAAGCCGCATCAGCCCAGCAGGCTCACATTATCTCGCGCGCAAAGGCCTGGATATCGCCGATTAGCGCATCCGGTTCCTCCATGGCGGCGAAATGGCCGCCGCGCGGGAATGATGTCCACCGGGCGACGTTGTAAACGCGCTCCGCATAGGATCGGGGCGGCCAGGACAGCAACTCCTTCGGGAAGAGCGCGCAGGCCGTCGGCGTTTCAACACGGCTCCCATCGGCGGACAGAATACGGCCGCCTTCCGCCGCGCGGCCTGCATAGATCCAACTTGCGGTCGCGAAGCTATCAGTCACGAGGTAAATCATGATGTTGGCGAGCAACGCATCCTTCGTGTGCGCGCTTTCCACATCATCGCCTTCGGTATCCGACCACGCGTTGAACTTCTCAACGATCCACGCAGCAACGCCAACCGGACTGTCCGCCATGGCGAAGCCAAGGCTCTGCGGTTTGGTCGCCTGCTGCGTGCGATAGCCCATTTGCGGGGCTTGTTCGGCCTCAAATTCCCGTTCCCAGGCTTCTTCATCAGGATTTTGCGGGCCAGCGTGATGCCGCATGATGAAGATGTTCACATGGATGGCGGCGCAGGCGGGCGCATGATCGTAACCAAGCCAAGTGGAGACAGCGCCGCCCCAATCGCCGCCTTGGGCCAAGTAGCCATCATACCCAAGCCGATCCGTCATCAGTGTATTGAAGAGTGCGGCGATCTTGCGGGGGCCGATCGGGTGCGGCGGCGCGCCGGAGAAGCCGAAACCCGGTAGCGAGGGCGCAACAACATCAAATGCATCCGCCGCATCCCCGCCGAACTGTTCGGGATGCGCCAGCCGGTTGATCACATGCCGGAACTCATCCACGGACCCTGGCCAGCCATGCGAGAGGATAAGCGGTCGCGGGTTCGGGCCGCTGCCTTTCTCGTGGATGAAGTGAACATCGATCCCGTCGATCTCCGTCAGAAAATGCTGATGCTGGTTCATGGCCGCTTCTTCACGCCGCCAATCAAACCCGTCCAACCAGTAGCCGCAGAGTGCGCGGAGATAGCTGTGATTGGTCCCGTAGGTCCATCCATCGAGTGCGGGCATCTCATCCCATGGATAGGCTGCAACGCGCGCGCGGATGTGTTGAAGCTTGGAGTCGGGCACGTTGATTGTTAATGGTCGGATGGTGCTCATGAGACCCTCGCTTTAGCGGTGAAATCAGAGTCTGGCGCAAATGAACTGGAATATCCACGGGGAGATTTTGCCGGAGGGAACGCCTCAAGCGCTCGCGACAAATGTTTATTGTGCAAGGCTTTAGAATTCCCAACAGCACTATTTGAACAGCGCCCAGTATCAAAACCCTTCTCTTAGGCGGGGCCATTGACGGCTGCGACAAACCGCTCTCATACTTCACGTGAGACCGCCATTAGTGGCGGCGACACTCAGGGAGAAAAATAATGAAACGGTATTTGGCAGGCGCAGTCGCGCTTGCGGCGATGGGCGCGGGCAGCTTTGCAGTCGCTGAAGACATCAAGATTGGCGTGCTCTATCCAACATCCGGCGGCGGCGCGATTTATGGCGGCCCTGCGATGGTCGGCCATAACCTCGCTGTTGATGAGATCAACGCAGCGGGCGGCATCAACGGCCACAAGCTGGTGACGGTCGCACGTGATTCCAAATTGAACCCGGCAGCCGCAGCCTCCGCCGCCAAAGAAATGGTGACGAAGGACGGCGTGAATGTGCGTGATCAGGTCAAGCTGCTGAAGGAAAGCGGCCTGACGATTATTCTGGCTGAACAGAATTTGAGCTTCATCCTCTACCTTTCCGACACGGTGCACATTCTAGAAAAGGGCGAGGTCAAGTGGTCCGGCACGGGCGCGGCCCTCAAAGCGGATAAGAGCATCGTCGAGCAATATCTGACGGTTTAGAGACCAAGCGGAGTATCCGGCATGAGCAATGACCGCTTCGGGATGCGCTGGGGCTATGCTGGCGGCACGACGCTGGCCTCCATAGAAGAAGCCCGCGCCGCCGGGCGGTTCGCGGCAGAGGCAGGCTTCGACAGCTTCTGGATATCCCACGCGAAAGGCGTCGACCCGATGATGGCGCTCGCCTGCATCGCCGATGACATCCCCGAACTCGGCGAGGTCGGAACCTCTGTAACGCCGCTCTATGGCCGCCATCCCATCGGTCTTTCACAGCTTGTGCGAACCGCGCAGAACGCATTGGACGGGCGGTTTACACTGGGTGTCGGCGCGTCGGCCAAAGGCCATGCGGAAGATACGCTTGGTCTTTCCTGGGATAGGCCGTTTTCCTACACACGCGAATTCTTTGACGCGATGGAGCCGCTATTAGCGGGCAAGCCAGCGGATGTCGTCGGCGAGCAGGTGAGCGCCCATGGCGAGCTTAACATCGCCGCCAAACCAACGCCCATCCTGCTCGCAGCCCTTGGGCCGCGCATGCTAAAGTTCGCGGGCGCACGAGCGGCTGGCACAACGCTTGGCCAGTGCGGCCCGAAGACAATCGCATCCTATGTGAAGCCAATGTTGGACGCGGCGGCCGATGCAGCCGGACGCCCGCCGCCCCGCATCATGGCGCTGGTTCGCATTTGCGTGACAGACGACAAACCCGCCGCCAAAGCCTTCGCGCAGGAAGTATCCGCCTTCTATCAATCTATCCCCTCCTATGCCGCGGTTATCGCCAAAGAAGGCTTAGACGCGCCGGAAGACCTGCATCTCACCGGAAGCTGGCAGGAAATTCTGGACACACTGGCCCAATATGGCGAAGCCGGGGCTACCGACTTCCGCATCGAAGCCTCCTGCCCAGACGCAAAAACCCGGGAGGCGACGCGGGAGGCGCTGGCCGATTATCTGTAGCGCATCTTCTGAGCGGACTGCGGCGTGATACGTCCCCGCCTATCTGGCCACGCCGATTTTCCAGCGAACGCCATCGGGCTCGGCATCATCTTCATCCTGCTGTCCTCCGTCATCTTTGCGCCGTTGACCCAGACAGCGACGAAGTTTCTGGCGGGCGACTTTCCGGTCTTTCAGATCATCCTGTTCCGCTCGCTTGGCCATGCGTTCTGGATGCTCTTGTTCTTCCTGCCGCAACACGGCCTCGGCATGTTCCGCGCGAACCGGCCATGGCTGCAACTCGCGCGCTCTGCGCTCTTGTTTTCGTCCACCATGCTTTGGATAACGGCAGTGAGCGCGGTGCCTCTGGCGACCGCTGGCGCGATCAATTTCACAGCGCCCGTCTTTGTCGTGATCCTATCTATCCCGATGCTGCGGGAGCGGGTGGGATTGCACCGCTGGGGCGCCGTGCTGCTTGGGTTTGCAGGCGCCTTGATCGTGATCCAGCCAGGCGGCGCGGGGTTCCAAATCGAATTCCTGTTGCTGTTAGGTGCGGCCTGCCTGTTCGCCATCTACCAAATTCTGACCCGCATGGGCGCTGGCGCCGATAGTGACGCGACCTCATCCTTCTATACGGTGCTGGTTGGTCTCATCGCCGGGCTGCTCGTAGCGCCCTGGAACTACGTGCCGCCAGCGCCGGGAGACTGGATCGCATGGGGCGCGTTCGCGGCGATAGGGCTGCTTGGAGGCATCCGGCATTATCTCGTGGTGAAAGCTTATGCGCGGGCGCCGGCATCCGTCATATCGCCCTTCTTCTATTGTGAGCTTGTCGGCGTGACCTTGCTGGGCTTCATGGTATTCGGCGATATCCCGCCATCCACCACTTGGGCGGGCGCGGCGCTCATCGTCGCCTGCGGTCTCTATATCGCCCACCGTGAGCGACTAAAGAAATAACCCAATCCGACCTAACTTGGAGGACGCCGCAATGGCCCGCATACCCGTATTGAAATCCCCCAACGAGCTCACCGGCGACGCTCGCGCCATCGCGGAGAAAATCGTCGATACCCGTGCTGCTCTCGACGGGCCTTTTTCCGTATGGATACATGCGCCAGAATGGGCCGAACGCGTCGCACATCTCGGCACATTGGTCCGTTGGGAGGGGACGTTGGAGCTTAGAACCCGCACCCTTGCAGCCCTAGTCGCCGGCCGTCATTTCGAGGCGCAATATGTGTGGGGCATTCAGGGCGGGATCGGCGCGGAGCGCGGCGTCCCCCGCGCCACGGTTGACGCAATCCGCGATGATCATTCCGATGGCGTTTCGCCCGAAGACCTGCAAATCATAGATTTCACCCGCCAGTTGCTGCGTAAAAACCGCGTTGATGAAGCGCTGGCGGCGGCTCTGTTGGCCCGTCTCGGCGCAGACCAATATGTCCAACTCACCACTTGCATCGGCTATTACGCAATGCTGGCGATGACCGTGAACGCCGCCGAACTCGAACCCAACCCGGACCACGAAGCGTTAGACGTTTGACTTAACGGCGCCCATCACCAGCACTGGCATAGAAAAAACCCGCACGCGCTGTCATAGCCGCGATAACCGGATTTTATTTTCTAGCGCCTATTCTCCCTACTTTCTGGCGTTCCCCGGGGCAGGGACTGAAAGTATGGCGACTGAGACGCGGACGATTGTTTTTGACGGAACAGAGCTGATGCAGGCCGCCTATGCGTACTGCCTTAGAAAAGGCGTGGACTTGCCGCGCGCCAGGCTGCAGCGCGTTGTGGCGGACCCAGAAACGACAGGCGTCGTCCGGCTGATCTTCGAAGCGCCTGATGCTTCCCAAACAGAAATCACATTGAGCTACAGCCAGATGGCGGCGGCGTTGATCATGCATTGCGGCGTGATCGGCGTGCCGTTGCCGCGCTTCAGCCGTAAGCGCCTCACCCCCGCTGGCGAAGGCATGGCGCTGATTGTGCGCCTCCCCGAATACGCCGGCGAGGCTGAGGACGCGCCTGTGGCGATCGCGAATACCGCAAGCGCCGGCAAAGGCATCGACGCCATTGTCAGCCACGTTTACGCCCCCACTGGCCGAGCCTGAAACGACCGGGTTGGCGTCCGCCCCCGCATTGCCGCTAACATGCCTCTATCAGTTTGATTCAGGAGGCATGTATGGACGACTTTTTCGATCTTTCCGGGCAAACGGCCCTTATCACCGGCTCGACCAAGGGCATCGGCAAGGCGATCGCCAGCCGGATGGCGCAATATGGCGCCAAGGTCGTGGTCTCCAGCCGCAAAGCGGATGTGTGCGACGCCGTCGCTGCGGAAATCAATGAAAAATGGGCGGATCGCGGCGGTTCCGCTACGGCAATTCCTTGCCATATCGGCCACAAAGAACAGCTGCAGGCGCTGGTCAACCAAACCGAAGATCAGCTTGGCCCCATTGATATTCTGGTGCCGAACGCCGCCGTGAACCCGTATTACGGCCCGTCCAAAGACATGCCGGATTCGGCATGGGACAAGATTATGGAGACCAATGTCCGCAGCACCTTCTGGCTCTGCAACATGGTCATTCCCGGCATGGCGGAGCGCGGTAAAGGCGCCGTCACCATCATCGCCTCGATTTCCGGACTCCAGGGCTCTGTTGAGCTTTTCGCTTATGCAGTCTCGAAGGTGGCGGAACATCAAGTCGCGCGGAACTTTGCGTTGGAATATGGCGACAAAGGCGTGCGTGTGAACGCCATCGCGCCTGGCCTCATCAAAACCGACTTCGCCAAAGCGCTTTGGACGGACCCCGTCCGGCTTGAGCGCGTCAACAGCAAATTGCCGCTCCGGCGATTGGGCGATCCAGATGAGATCGCGGGCGCTGCGCTATTCCTTTCGTCCAAAGCGGGCGGATACATGACAGGGCAAGTTATCAACGTTGATGGCGGGGCCGCAATCTCGCCCTAACGCCGTTAATATTTCTGGCGTTCATGCTGGCCGCAGTTTAATCAGTCCACCGAGTTTGGGCTGCGCGTCTCGCTGCCCGCATGTAGCCACCCGTATTGGATTTTCATGACCACGCTTAACGCGGTCCTGCCGCTGTTCGCTATGATCGGGCTGGGGTTTCTGGCTGCGCGCATTCGTTTGATGAACGAAGCGGCGATCCAGGGGGTGGTCAACTACATCTTCTTCTTCGCGATCCCGCCGATGCTGATCGTGATGTTGAGCAAGGCCGATCCGGACAAGCTGCTGGCGGGCGGCCCTTTCCTGGGCGCAATGTTCAGCGCCGAGCTTGTCGTAGCGCTGCTCGCGGCGGGCTGGGCCAGGTGGGCGTACGGGCCGGTTGGCCCTGCCGCCTATGGCATCCTTGGGTTTTCGGCCTGCTTCTCGAACGGCGTTCTGCTTGCCGTGCCGCTTGTGGTCGCGGCGTTTGGGCCAGAAGCAGCGGCGCCGGCGCTGCTGTTGGTCACGCTGGACATCCTGCTGTTTGTCGCCGTCACGGGGCTTTTGGAATATGGCCAGATGGGCGGGCGCGCAGCGCTTGCGGGCGCAGCCAAAGCGGCGGCGTTGAACCCAGTCATCGTCGGCACAGTGATTGGCTTGGCGTTGGCGTTCACAGGCGCGACTTTGCCTGGCCCCATCGACGCATTCGTGAAGTTCCTGGGGCCAGCAGCGCCGCCAACCGCCCTGTTCGCGCTCGGCGCGACGCTGGCGCTGAGACCCGTTAGTCGGGCGTCCGCCGAGCCAGCGGGCGTCATGACGGCGCTGAAGCTGTTCATCCAGCCAGCGTTAGCGGCGGCGTTCCTGTTTTCTTTGCCTGAGATTGACCCGGTATGGCTGGCGGCGGGCGTTGTCTACGCCGCCTGTCCTATCGGGCTGAACGCCTATTTGTTCGCCCGGCGCTACGAGGTCGGCGTGTCGCCGGTATCGACCGCAATCGTGATCTCAACCGCAATCTCAGTCATCACGTTGAGCGCCTTGCTGATCTGGTTTGGCGACAGGCTTTAATGCCCGCGCGAAAATGCGGCGATCCGCCTGTTGCGCTGCAGCAATTTGGACGTTAGCACTCCATCCTCTCCCAGGTTCATTGGACAGGACCCATCGCTATGGCGAGCAAACCGACGACCCAGCCGAACAATCCGCTGTTCTCCTCCGGCCCCTGCACGAAACGCCCGGGCTGGACGCCATCAGCACTCGTGGACGCATCCCTTGGGCGCTCCCATCGCTCCGCTGAGGGCAAAGGCAAACTCGCCGAAGTGATCGACCGCTCAAAAGCGCTGCTCGGCATGCCGAATGATTGGCGCTTGGCCGTTGTCCCAGGCTCGGACACGGGCGCGGTCGAGATGGCGCTCTGGTCAATGCTCGGCGCGCGCGGCGTTGATAGCCTTGTATGGGAAAGCTTCGGCAAGACCTGGGCGACGGACCTCAAATCCCACCTGAAACTTGATAACGCGCGGATTATCGATGCGCCCTATGGCAAGATCGCGGACCTATCCGCCGCCGATTGGTCCAATGACGTCGTCTTTTGCTGGAACGGCACCACCTCTGGCGTACGCGTGCCAAACGGCGACTGGATTGCGGATGACCGCGAAGGCCTCGCCATATGTGACGCCACCTCCGCCGCATTCGCCATGGATCTGCCGTGGAACAAGCTGGATGTCGTCACTTGGTCTTGGCAGAAGGCCATGGGCGGCGAGGCGGCGCATGGCATGCTGGCGCTGAGTCCCCGGGCTGTTGAGCGGCTGGAAAACTACACGCCAGCTTGGCCGCTCCCCAAAGTATTCCGCATGACCAAAGGCGGCAAACTCATCGAAGGCCTGTTCCGGGGCGAAACGTTAAACACGCCATCAATGCTGTGCGTTGAAGATGCGCTAGATGCGCTGAAATGGATGGAAGCCGCAGGCGGCGGCGCTGCCATGGTCGCGCGCTCGGATGCATCCCTCACTGCCGTCGCCGATTGGGTTGCGACCACATCCTGGGTGGATTTCCTGCCTGAGAGCACAGACATCCGCTCCTCGACCTCGATCTGCCTGAAATACGTCGAGCCTGAGATTGCGAGCCTCCCGGTTGATGACCTCCGCGCGTTCTCGAAAGCGCTGGCCGGACGGCTGGAAGCAGAAGGCATCGCGTTCGACACCAATAACCACCGAGACGCGCCGCCAAGCCTGCGCATCTGGGGCGGCGCTACGGTCGATCCTGACGACATGGCGGCATTGCTGCCTTGGCTCGACTGGTCCTATCACGAAACCAAATCCACCCTCGCCAAAGCCGCTTAAGGACGTATCGACATGGCTAAAGTGCTGATTTCGGATAAGCTTTCCGAACGCGCCATCGACATCTTTCGGGAACGCGGGCTGGAGGTTGATTTCAAGCCCGGCCTATTGCCGGAAGAGCAGTTGGCGATCATCGGCGAGTATGACGGCCTCGCCATCCGCTCCGCTACTAAAGTGACAGCGGAAATGCTGGCGGCGGGCGCAAACCTGAAGGTCATTGGCCGGGCGGGCATCGGCGTTGATAACGTTGATATTCCAGGCGCGACCGCGCGCGGCGTCGTTGTGATGAACACGCCCCATGGCAACACGATCACCACCGCCGAACACGCCATCGCTATGCTGTTCGCAACGGCACGGCAAATTCCAGCGGCGGATGCCTCTACCCAAGCCGGCAAATGGGAAAAGTCCCGTTTCATGGGCGTTGAGTTGACAGCGAAGACGCTAGGGCTGATCGGCTGCGGCAATATCGGCGCAATCGTCGCCGAGCGCGCGCTTGGCCTGCGGATGCGGGTATTGGCCTATGACCCATTCTTATCAGAGGATCGCGCGCGCGACCTTGGCGTCGAGAAAGCGGACCTGGATACTGTCCTCGCCCACGCCGATTTCATCACCCTGCACACGCCGATGACGGACCAGACGCGGGGCATGATCAACGCGGCGTCGCTGGCCAAGTGCAAACCAGGCGTTCGGATTGTGAACTGCGCTCGCGGCGGTCTCGTAGTTGAGGAAGATCTTGCCGCAGCGCTGGAATCCGGCCAAGTCGCAGGCGCTGCCTTCGATGTGTTCGTAGAGGAGCCCGCCAAGTCCAATGCGCTTTTTGGCAAGCCGAACTTCGTCGCCACGCCGCATCTGGGCGCTGCGACCGAGGAGGCGCAGGAGAATGTAGCGCTGCAGGTGGCTGAGCAGATGTCCGATTATCTGCTGACGGGCGCGGTATCCAACGCCATCAACATGCCGTCGATCTCCGCCGAAGATGCGCCGAAGCTGAAACCCTATATGCAGCTTGCCAGCCGCCTAGGCAGCTTTGCCGGGCAGCTGACAGAAACTGGGCTGAAGAAGGTGACGCTCACTTATCGCGGCCAGGTGGCGGCGCTGAACACACGACCCCTAACGGCCATCGCGCTCGAAGGTTTGCTGAAGCCGCTGGTGAATAGCGTGAATATGGTGAACGCCCCCGTCCTTGCCCGTGAGCGGGGCATTGAGGTTGTTGAGATCAATAACGAAGAGATCGAGAACTATCAGGCCACGATCACCGTTGGCGTGGAGACCGACCGGCGCAGCCGCTCAGCCTCCGGCGCGATCTTTGGCGGCGAGCCGCGCTTGGTGCAATTGCATGACGCGCGCATGGAAGCTGAACTCCAAGGCGAGATGTTGTTCGTTCGGAACGCTGATAAGCCGGGCTTTATCGGCAGGCTCGGTTCGGCGCTTGGCGACGCCGGTGTGAATATCGCGAACTTCCATCTGGGCCGCGCAGAGGGCGATGGCTCCGCGGTGGCGTTGATCCAGCTAGACGGCGCCTGCCCGCCGGACATGGTCAAAAACCTGGAAGCATTGCCGGATGTTCTGACCGTTCGTCAGTTGAAGTTCGACTGATGCGTTGGCTGGCGGCGTTCGCACTTCTGATTGTCGCACCGCCGGTCCTGGCCGATGTCCAACCGCCGCCCATTCCCCATGGCGCTATCGCCGAAGGGCAGGCGGATATTGCGCGCGCTTGGCTGGCTGACCCGACGTAGAACTACCCCCATGGCGTTCTGGGGGACGAAATTGAGGCGAATGCCATTGTCGTTATCGGCAAGGATGGCCGCCAGTCGATTTACCGCTTGGATGACGACACCGTATTCGAATTTCTGACGCCAATGCTGGCTGATATCGATGGCGATGGCAGGGATGAAGCCTGGGTCGTCCGCGCCGACGCCTGGGACGGCGCGCGGCTTGAAGGGTATGGCCTGGAAAATGGCAAGCTCATCCGCCGCTATGAAGGCCCGGCGATTGGCCTTGGTTTCCGCTGGCTGAACCCCATCGGCATCGGCGACTTTGACGGCGATGGCGCGAATGAGGCCGCTTATATCGAAACCCCGCATATCGGCGGCGTTCTCACGGTGTTGAGGCCCAAAGGCGACAAGCTGGATATCGTCGCCCGCGCGATCGCGGCCTATTCCACCCACAAAATCGGTTCTACATCGCTCGATCTATGCGCCATCGCTGATGTGGACCGCGACGGCGCCATGGATTTCATCTTGCCGAACCAGGTGCACGATCGGATCGCTGTCGTCAGCCTGACAGGCGGCAAGCTTGTGGAACGCTGGCGGAGCGAACGTATGCCGCGGATCGCGGGCGGCCTAACTGTCACGATGCAGGCCGATGGCATAGCCGTCGTCTATACGGATGTAGCGCGGAAGCAGAACCGCCTTCATATCAAAGCAAGCGCGCTTCAGTAGGCCTCAGGTATCGCCGAAATGGTCGATCTCGGCCTGATCCGCGCGGCGCAGCTCATCCGCGACGCGCGCCAGGTCCTGCGCGGCCCGGTCCAGTGAAGCCGCCAGCGCCTCGCGATCCTCGGTAAACTGGAAGGCGTTGATCTGCGCATCCAGCGCCTCCCGGCCAATCCAGGCTGCGTGGCGGGCGTACTCGCTGGCGACGACATGCGGCGGGTCAACCATATAGAGCTGATCGAAACGCGTGAAATCCGGGTAATTCGCTAGGGCTGAAACATAGCCGTTCACACAGGTAATGCGCTCGCCCGGCGCTGTCAGGCCTTTGGCCCGGTGCACGACCATGTTTCCTTGCTGCAGCACAGCGTAGCCAGGGCCAGGCGCATTGGCGGACATGATCTGATCCGCAGGCGGCGCTTCGCCCGCATCCCGCAGCGCTTTGAAAGCATGCTTCGTGCCCTGGAAATACTCAAACTCGCCGCCCGATATGGATGCAGGGTCTGTCACAAACAGCACATAGTCGATCCGGAGTGTGTCGTAATGCCATTTATCGACATTGGCGCCGACGGTCTCTGAATTGTAGTTCAGGTGCCCAAGCTGATGCGGGATGGTGTGCGGCAAGAGCGGCGCGCCGCAAATACCGCCCATGAACTCAGCGACGTCCATTGAAAGGCAGAAGTCCCGCAAGAACCGGGATTGATAGGCGCCGCCGCGTACGCAGCGTTCGATGCGCGGGTTCGGCTTCACGCTGGCCGACAGACTGCGGGCGACTTCCAGTAGGCACTCGGCGCCCTCTGTGCTTAGCACCCGGAACGGACTGGTGATCGCGAACAGCGTCGGGCAGGCCTGGATTTCAGCCTCGCTGTAGCCGAACGCCTCAAGCATCACCACCGTATCCGGCGCCTCCAAGGCCAGATGCCGGGCGGGGTCGAAAACCGGCTCAGACGCAAGCGGCGGAAAGTCATCTGGATGGACGGCGGGAAACGCGAGAGGTGCTGCATGTTGCATCGCGGCGTCCTTTGAGATGAAGGTCAAAATCCCGCCGCCTATCGCGCCTTTACCCGCAGCCGTCAAGCGCAAATAACGTTCGGGCTGCTCGCTGCTTGCATTGCCCTGGGATGATGATGGAATTGCGGTATGCTGGCCTGGATATTACCGATGGAGAATCTAAATGCCCGTCAATAACCGCATCGCCGACTTGGCCGACGAGATGACCGAATGGCGCCAGGAGATGCACAAGCATCCCGAAACCGCCTTCGAGGAAGTGTGGACCAGCGCCTATATCAAAGAACGGTTGGACAGCTTCGGCATGGATGAAATCCACACCGGCATCGCCAAAACGGGCATTGTCGCGGTACTGAAAGGCCAGGGCGATTCAGACCGCGCCATCGGCATCCGCGCGGACTTCGATGCGCTGGATATTCTGGAATTGAACGACCTGCCCTACAAATCCCAGAACCCCGGCAAAATGCACGCCTGCGGCCATGACGGTCATACGGCGATGCTGCTGGGCGCCGCCAAATATATGGCCGAAACCCGGAATTTTGACGGCACCGTCTATTTCATCTTCCAGCCAGCGGAGGAGAATGAGGGCGGCGGGCGCGTGATGGTCGAAGAAGGCTTGTTTGATCGTTTCCCGATGGAATCCGTCTATGGCATGCACAACTCACCGGGCCTGCCCGTTGGCAAAATCTCCATGGGGCCGGGGCCGATGATGGCCGGGTATGACATCTTTGAAATCACGATTGACGGCTACGGCACCCACGCGGCCCGTCCGCACCAGGGCGTCGATCCCGTGATTGTACAGGCGCAGATCGTGATGGCGCTGCAGACCATCGCATCCCGCCAGACAGACGCCATCGACAGCGTCGTGCTGTCCATCACCCAAGTGCATGGCGGGGACGCCTATAATGTCATCCCGCAGCAGGTGAAGCTTTGCGGCACCGTTCGCTCGTTCAAGCCGGAAATGCAGGACTTGGTTGAGGCGAAGATGAACAAGCTCTGCGCCTCGATCGCAGACGCCTATGACGCAACGGTGAATGTGCATTATGAGCGCCGCTATCCGCCGACGGTGAATGACGCGGCCCAAACGGATTTCTGCGCCGATATCGCCCGCGGCCTCGTCGGCGACGCGAATGTGCAAACCAACGCGCGCCCCGTCATGGGCTCAGAAGATTTCTCCTTCATGCTGCAGGAAAAACCCGGCTGCTATATCCGCATGGGTAATGGCGAAGCCGGTGGCGATGGCAGCGTTGTCGTCCATAACCCGCACTATAATTTCAACGACGCAGCCCTGCCTTGGGGCGCTAGCTACTGGGCCGAAATCGCCGAGAAGTCCCTGCCCCGCAAGGGATGATGCAGGCAATTTCTTGACGTAACGACGAAATGTAACTACATTCAATGGAGTTTGAATGGGACGAAGCGAAGAACCGGTCTAACCGCGATAAGCATGAGGTGGACTTCGCTGACGTGTTCCCTGTCTTTGACTTTGACTTCGTCGATATCGTCGTCCGACGTCCTTTGATGGAAGAACGGCGCATCGCAATTGGCCACAATGTCTACGGGCAATTCTTTTATGTTGTCTGGACTTGGCGTAACGGCAATCGGCGGATCATCTCCGCTAGAAGGGCAGGCAGAAATGAAAGACAGCTCCATGGAAGAGCGTACGGTCCGCTTTCACCCTGATCGCTCCAAGCCCGAACCTCGCATGTCGGAGAAGGCGCTCAGCATGTCTGACGAAGAGATCATGCGCCGGGCTGCGGAAGACCCGGACATGCCTGACATAATGGCCCCAGACTTTTGGGACCATGCGGAAATCGTTTCGCCGAAATCAAAAAACCAAATCACTCTTCGCCTCGATGCCGATCTGCTTGATTGGTTCAAAGAAGGCGGCAAAGGCTATCAAACGCGAATCAACGCCGTGCTGCGCTCCTATGTAGAAGCGCAGAAACAAGCGGCTGAATAAGGAAACACACTATGGCTATTGAAAAAGAACACTTGGAATTTGTGGTGCCAGACCTGAACGAAGGTTGGGTCACGCCGCCGGGCTACCCAGACGGCATCAAGCAGAAAGTCCTGGCCGGTAAAATTGACGATGACGCCAAGACAGGCCATCGCACGCGCCTGCTCCGCTTTGACCCAGGCGTCTACACGACTGTGCCTTTTGTGCACGAGCATTGGGAAGAAGTTTACGTTCTCTCCGGCGATCTATGGGTTGGCAATGACGAGAACGGTAAAGGCGGCGAGAAATGTGAAGCCAACACCTATGCCTGCCGCCCGCCGGGCGCCGCCCATGGGCCATTCCGGTCTGAAGGCGGCTGCATGCTGTTTGAAATTCACTATTACGAATAAGGCAGGCGCTATGGGACTTCAGCAGGAACGCGTAGAGGCTGTTGCAGCGGTCATGGCCGAAGTGCGGGCGATTGAGGCGGCGGACGGTGTGACAACCGCATCCGTCGCCAAAATGCAGGCCGCCCTAGTTCCGCTAACAACGCGGACAGGGCTTTTCAGCGAGGCGGATTTCCCGAACCCGCCGGAAGGCCAACCGGCGCGGCTCTACCTCTTGAGCGAGGATGCGGATGGGCGCTTTCCCATATACCTGGCCTGCGCCAATCCTGGCGGCGCCGTCCGCCCACATAATCACGGCACATGGGCCGTTGTGGCGGGGGTGAGCGGCCTGGAAGAAAATACCTACTATGACCGCGCAACTGGCGGCGCCGCACCTGGCCCTGCGACGCTGACGCAGCGTGAAGTGGTGCAGGTTTGTCCCGGCGAAAGCACAGGCATGCTGCCGGATGCTGTCCACAGCGTCGCGACGCCAGGCGACGTCCCGCGCCGCCATTTCCACATGTACGGCCTATCCCTCGAACGCCTGCCCAAGCGCCTTGCTTGGGATACGGCGGCGGGCACATGCGCCTATATGGAAATCAATCCCAAGATCGTGCGGCCTGACTAAGCGGCTAAGGCGCAAGCCCCTCGGCCTCTAGCGCGCGGAGGACGGCGGGGCGGGCGGCCATCATCTGCATATGGGCGTGGACTTTCGGGAAGCGGGCAGGATCAACGCCATCGCCCTCCATCCAGCGGGCGATGGTGTAGAGATATCCATCCGCGACGCTGTATGCATCGCCCATGGCGTAAGGGCCTGCGAAGGCGTGGTCTTCGATATACTGAAAGCATTGCGCCATCGTTTCAGGCACTTTCCGCTGCATGGAGGCCCAGGCGGCTTCATCATCTGACCAGCGGCTACCCCGGCCTTTATGGGCGTGCGCGACATGGACGGTTGAGGCGAGGTAGCTGTTGAAAGCCTGCAGCTTGGCGAAGGCGAACGGGTTATCCATCGGCGCCAACGCCGCGGACGGATGGGTTTGCGCAATATAGACCAGCGCCGCCGGGGTTTCCGTCAAGATGCCTTCTGCGGTTATGAGCGCAGGGACGCGGCCCTTGGGATTGACCTTCAAATAGTCTGCCGATTGCTGCTGATTCTGGGAGAAATCTACCCGGTGGCCAGTATAGTCGGCGCCCGCTTCCTCCAGCGCGATATGGGAAGCGAGGGCGCAGGAGCCCGGCGAGAAATAGAAATCGATCATGGCGGCAAGCGCTTTTAATTGCAGGACAGGTCGGCGGATTGTAGCGGCAATCGGGCGGCGGCAGAAGCGCAGCTGCGGCCTCACATCCTTTTGATCAGACGGCCAGCCGCGCCCGCCCTATCTATGGAGCGGAGGAAAGCCAAATGCAGCCAAACATATCCCGCCGCCTGTTCGTGACATCTGGCTTCAGCTTGCCGTTGATGGGCTTTAGCACGGCGGAATCGCTCTTTGCACCGAAGGCTGAGCTGCTGCCCGGGTGGGACGCGTTCAGCTCTGGTAGCCAGCGCCGTGTGGATCACAACGAATGGTCCGCTTTGCTGGCCGAGCATGTGCGCACGGATGCAGCCGGGATCGCGCGTGTGAATTACGGCGGGTTCAGCGGCGCGGATAAGGCGATGCTAGCGCGCTACCTCCAGAGCTTAAGCGCGATTGACGTGAAGGCGCTGGACCGATCGGAGCAACTAGCGTTCTGGATCAATCTCTACAACGCCGCCGTTGTGAATACTGTTCTCAGCGCCTACCCAGTAGCGTCCATCCAAGATATCGACACATCGCCTGGGCTGTTTTCCAGCGGTCCATGGAAAGCCAAAGCGGCTACGATTAACGGCAAAGCGCTCTCGCTGGATGACATTGAGCACGGGATCATCCGGCCCGTATGGGGTGACGCGCGCATTCACTACGCTGTCAATTGCGGCGCGGCCGGGTGCCCCAACCTTTGGGCTGAGGCCTATGACGCCGCGAAGCTGGATGTGCAGCTTGATGAGCAAGCAAAGCTTTATGTGAACCATCCACGCGGCGTTACGTTTGATGCATCGGGCGGGTTGGTCGTTTCCAAAATCTATGCTTGGTTCTGCGATGATTTTGGCGGGAATGACCGGAAGGTGATCGCGCATATCCAGAAATATGCGTGGCCCCCGCTGGCGGAGCGGTTGGCTGGAATGTCTGGCATCACTGACGCCCGCTATGATTGGTCATTGAATGGCGCTGGCTAGCGCGCGCGCCTGCGGAAGATGACGAGGACTATGACTGCGAGGGCGGCGGCGAGGCTGAACCATGTCATCGCATATTGCAGATGATCATTGGGCACGTTGGGCCTAGCTGGCCTGGCTGTCAGGCCCTTTGGCGCTGCTAGCAGGTTGAGCGCCAGAGTGGATGTCCGGGCTGCGTCCGCGCCTTGGCTCTCCGCGATTGGCTTTGGGTCCAGCCAGAGCCAACGGTCCGGCGGGGTGTTGTCTGGGGTGAAGGCCGTCGGGCGGGGCGTTGGGAACAAGACGCCGCTCACCGTTACCTTGCCATCTGGCAGCGCGGGCGCTGCCGCCGGGTCGCGCATCCAGCCAAGTCGGACAACTATGACGTCGCCATCTTTGAGCGCCAACGCTGCGGCGTAGTCCGACCCAACTTGGCCGTTCAGGGTCCGCGAGCGGATTTGGACCGGCGTACTCGCCGCCCATACGCCGGTGAATGATGCCCGGCGCCATGCAAGGTCTGACATTGGAGCGACTGTCATGGTGACCGCAGGCGCTGCGAGGTTTGCGTCTAATTCCGCAAGCAGATCCTGTTTCCATGCGCGACGGTCGAGTTGCCAAAATCCCAGGCCAAACAATGTCGCAAGCGCACTAACGACGACGGCTATGATGAGAACACGCTTCATAGCGATGTCGAACGGCGGCGATACTGGATATCGATGAATTTGGCCTTCAACGGACGCAGCAAAAGCAGCGTCAATCCGAACACGAACACAGGCCAGATCAATACATGCAGCCAGTAGGGCGGTTCCGCTGCGACCTCCAGCATGATGGCGCCGAACACCGATAATGCGCCCACAACGAAGATCAGAATAATCGCGGGGCCATCGCCAGAGTCATGGGCGCGGAGATCCAAACCGCAAGTGGGGCAAGCTTCATTAACGGTCAAGAAACCGGAATACAGCTTGCCCTCACGGCAGTTGGGACAGCGCGCCGCCAAGCGCGATCAGCCGCCCCAGATGTAGACGGCGGCGAAGAGAAAGAGCCACACGACGTCAACGAAATGCCAGTACCAAGCGGCTGCTTCGAAACCGAAATGATGCTTTTCCGTGAAGTGGCCAGACTTGGCGCGGAATAGACACACGCAGAGGAAGATCGTGCCCACAAGCACGTGGAACCCATGGAAGCCTGTCGCCATATAGAAGGTCGACGGGTAGATGCCTTCCCGGAAGCCAAATGCGGCATGGGAATATTCATAGGCCTGCAGCGCCGTGAAGAAAGCGCCGAGCAGAACCGTTAACGTCAAGCCTTGGATAAAGTCCTTCCGATTGCCGTGCAGCAAAGCGTGATGCGCCCAGGTGACGGTGCAGCCGGAAAGCAACAAAATCATCGTGTTGAGCAGCGGCAGGTCGAACGCGTCAAAGGTCTCAATGCCAACTGGCGGCCAGACAAACCCGGCTGCTTCTTTCGGGAACAGGCTCGCGTCAAAATACGCCCAGAAAAAGGCCGAGAAGAACATGACTTCGGAGGCGATAAACAGCGCCATACCGTAGCGAAGGCCCACCTGCACGACCTTCGTGTGATGGCCTTCATGCTCAGCCTCGCGGATGACATCCCGCCACCAGCCGAACATCACGCCGACGACGCTAAGCGTACCGATGATCAGCAGCCAGTATGAGTCAGCATGCATCACGAGCAAAGCGCCCGCCGCCATCAGCAGGCCAGCGAAAGCGCCGATCAGCGGCCAGGGGCTCGGGTCCACAAGGTGAAACGGATGCTTGGCTTCGGCATGACTATCCGACATCGAAGAAGGCTCCTTAACGGCGCTCGGCTAGGGTGGGAGCGAGCGATGCTGTCGTATTGGACGCCGGAACGTCCTTGGCTGGGAAGAATGTATAGGAGAGCGTGATGGTTTTCACGTCATCCAAATTGCGTTCGTCTAAAATTTCCGGGTCGATGAAAAACGAAACCGGGAAATCCATGTTTTGGCCAGGCTGCAGCACCTGCTCTTCAAAGCAGAAGCACTGCACTTTGTTGAAGTAGCCGCCAACTTTCTGCGGCGTCACGTTGAACACCGCCGTGCCCATGCTGGCGTTTGCGCCAAGATTAACAGCTTCAAAGAATGCGAGCTTTTCCTCGCCGAGCTTCACCGTAATCTCACGGGTGACGGGCTTGAAGCGCCAGTTCAACGAATCGCTGATATCTGCATTGAAGCGGACAGTGATCGTGCGGTCCGACTGAGCGCCCGGGGCAGCTTCTGCGCGCTGCGTGGTGCCGCCAAAGCCTGTCACCTTGCAAAACAGGTCGTAAAGCGGGACCGATGCATAGGCCAAGCCGATCATCCCAGCGACAACGCCGCCGCAGATCAAGCCGACACGCTTGTTGTTTGCAGCGCCCCTGCTCATCCGGCCGCTTCCATGCCGGTCTGGATGCGGACATAAGTGACAAGGAAGATCACAATCATCAGCACGATAAGCGCCGCAAAAATAGCGAGGTTCCGGCCACGCATGCGTCGATGCAGATCAGTGTCGCGAGCGGTTGTTTCTTTGAAATTGGCTGGCTTCGGCAATGGCATCAGATAACTCCAATCGCCCAATCGACCAAAAGGCCCGCCAGCAGCAGGAAGAGATACAGGATTGAGAAGCCAAATAGGCGCTTCGCATCCTTATCAGCATCCGACCGGTAGAGTTTAGCCGCCAGTGCGACGAACCCGGCGCCCAGCAGGCTAGCGAATACGCCGTAGCCGATACCGGCAATGCCAGCGAACACGGGCGCTACGCCAAGCGGGGCGAGCATCAGGCTGTAAATCAGAATTTGTTTGCGGGTTTCATCCCGGCCAGCGATCACCGGCAGCATCGGTACGCCAGCGCGCGCGTAATCGCCAGAACGATAAAGCGCCAGCGCCCAGAAGTGCGGCGGCGTCCAGAAGAAGATCAGAAGAAACAGCACGACGCCGCCAAGCGCGATATCGCCCGTCACTGCGGCCCAGCCGATCATCGGCGGGAACGCGCCAGCGGCGCCGCCGATAACGATGTTCTGCGGTGTGCGACGCTTCAGCCACATCGTGTAGATGCCGACATAGAAGAGGATCGTGAACGCCAACAGCCCCGCCGCCAACCAGTTCACCGCAAGGCCCATCAACGCGACAGACCCGGCTGAGAGAATGCAGCCAAACGCCAGCGCCGCCTCAGCAGAAACCTTGCCAGCCGGGATAGGGCGCTTTTGGGTGCGGGACATCACGGCGTCGATATCCGCGTCGTACCACATGTTGATTGCGCCCGATGCGCCAGCGCCAATGGCGATGCACATCACCGCGACCACGCCCAGTACCGGATGGATCGACCCCGGCGCCAACAGCAACCCGACTAAGCCCGAAAACACCACCAATGACATCACGCGCGGCTTCAGGAGCGCAATGAAATCACGCGCCTCGCCGCCGTCGGCTTCTGCCGGCAATGCGGTCGCCTGTTGAAGGGATGCTTCGGCCATGGGGTCAGATATGCCTTCTCGGAAAACAGCGGGCGCTTAGTGTGCCTGCTCTTCCTTGATAACGGGCTGCTCTTCAAAGGTGTGGAACGGCGGTGGGGAGGACACAGTCCATTCCAACGTCGTTGCGCCTTCGCCCCAGTAGTTGTCGCCAACACGACGGCCCTTCGCCAAGGTCCAGATCAACATGCCGATGAAGAAAAGGGATGATGCGCCAGCGATGAAGCCGCCAATGGAGGACACATAGTTCCAACCAGCGAATTCAGGCGAGTAATCGCTGATCCGGCGCGGCATACCCTGGAGGCCCAGGAAATGCTGCGGGAAGAACAGGATGTTGACGCCGATAAAGGTCGTCCAGAAATGGAGCTTGCCTGCCCATTCCGGATACTGCCGACCGCTCATCTTGCCCATCCAGTAATACATGCCGCAGAAGATGCCGAACACGGCGCCGAGCGACAGCACGTAGTGGAAGTGGGCGACCACGTAATATGTATCGTGCAGAACCAGATCAACGCCCGCATTCGCCAGCACAACGCCTGTGACGCCGCCCAAGGTGAACAGGAAGATGAAGCCAATCGCCCAAAGCATTGGCGTTTCAAACGTAATGGAGCCGCCCCACATGGTGGCGATCCAGCTGAAGATCTTCACGCCTGTCGGCACCGCGATAACCATGGTCGCCGCAGTGAAGTACGCGCGTGTGTTCACGTCCAAGCCGACTGTATACATGTGATGCGCCCACACGATGAAGCCGACGAAGCCGATCGCGACCATGGCATACGCCATCGCCAGATAGCCAAAGACGGGCTTGCGCGAGAAGGTCGAGATCACGTGGCTGACAATGCCGAAGGCCGGCAAGATCATGATGTAAACTTCAGGGTGACCGAAGAACCAGAAGAGATGCTGGAACAGGATCGGGTCGCCGCCGCCAGCCGGATCGAAGAAGGTCGTGCCGAAGTTACGGTCTGTCAGCAGCATGGTGATCGCGCCGCCGAGGACGGGCACTGCGAGAAGCAGCAAGAACGCAGTCACGAGCATCGACCACACGAACAGCGGCATACGGTGCAGGGTCATGCCCGGTGCGCGCATGTTGAAAATCGTGGTGATAAAGTTCACAGCGCCAAGGATCGAGGATGCGCCCGCCAAATGGAGGGCGAAGATACCCATATCGACGGCCATGGTCGAATGACCGCCCGCCCCAGCCGCCGATAGCGGCGGATAGATCGTCCAGCCAGTGCCAGCGCCGCCGCCGATAACGGCAGAGCCCAGAAGCAGCAGGAACGCAGGCACAAGCAGCCAGAAGCTGATGTTGTTCATGCGCGGGAAGGCCATATCCGGCGCGCCGATCATCATCGGCACAATCCAGTTGCCGAACCCGCCGATCAATGCCGGCATCACGACGAAGAACACCATGATCAGGCCGTGAGCCGTCACGACAACGTTCCAGAAGTGACCGTCTGGCGAGCCGTCGGCCAGGTTCATGGTCTGCATGCCCGGATGCATCAGCTCCGCGCGCATCCACATGGAGAACCCGCCGCCGATCAGGGCTGCGATAACGGAGAACACCAAATAGAGGGTGCCGATGTCTTTATGGTTCGTGGAGCAGAACCAACGAACGAAGAAGCCGGGGGTGTGATCGTGATGATCGTCGTGCCCGTCAGCGTGTTCAGCATACGCCATGGCGAGAATTTCCTTCCAGGCTTCGAACTAGTTTGAAACAGCGGCGAGACGGGTCGTGGCGGGCTTCGCCGGCGTCTCGTCTACTTCTGCATATTCGGCTTTGGCCTTCGCGGCCCATTCAAAGAATTTCGCGTCGTCAACCGCGCGAATTTCAATCGGCATATAGGCGTGATCCTTGCCGCACAGCTCAGAACACTGGCCGAAGAAGCGGGTGCCGTCATATTCCGGATTGATCAGCGTCCATGTCTCATTCAAACGCCCAGGAACGGCGTCCAGCTTGAGGCCAAGCGACGGCATCGCGAAGTTATGCAGCACATCGTCGGCGCCGCCTGTCACCAGGACCCGCACTTTGGCGCTGACTGGAAGAGCGAGCGGCGCATCAACGGAAAGCAGGCGGATATCGTCCGGCCCAAGCTCGCCATCAGGCTTCATGCGGCTTTCAAATTCGAACCCGCCGATTTTCTGGCCTTTGTATTCCTGCTCTGGAATTTCATAGACCCAATACCATTGGCGGCCTGTCGCTTTAATCGTGAGATCCGCATCTTCAATCGAGTCTGCGAAATACAGAAGCTTAAAGCTCGGGATCGCGAGCAGCACCAGGATCAGCACGGGAATGCCGGTCCACAAAACCTCAATCAGCGTGTTGTGGGTCGTGCGGGACGGGACCGGGTTTGCTTTGGCGTTAAACCGCAGCACCACGTAAATCAGCAGCCCCAGCACAAACAGCGTGATCAACACGCAGACCCAAATCAGAATATCATGCAGCTTGTCGATCTCGACCGCTGTTGGGGACGCTGCACCTTGCAGGCCCATGCCCCAGTTGGTCGGACGGCCCGCAGCGGCAAAAGCCGCGCTAGACGCAGTCGCCGCCCAAAGCCCGGCCATCGCGACGATGCCCTTCAGTGCGGATGAAAATACCGCCCGCTTTGTCATTGCCATCGTTCTGCTTTCTCCAAAGCGCCTAGCTCAGCCAGGCCCCACAGACAGGAGGCGAAAACGGCCCCCATCCAACGCTAACAGTCATTTCGTACACTATCTCCGGCGCGCCCGGAACCTATGCGACCCGATGTCGCTCGATTTCAAACGCCGCCAGAAATGCGCGCCCACGCCAGGACTGCATATTTCTTATTCATATGACTGTTCTAGTTTATACAACATCCTTAGCCGATTCTCACCCTTGGAGACCGCGTCAAAATGGACCCGATCAGCGCGACTGACCGTCTTTTCTTCGAAGAGACCGGGCTTGAGCCCGCCGCCGCCCGCAAAAGCTTGCAAGATGGCCTTGCCGGCGCCGATGATGGCGAACTCTTCCTAGAGCGCACCACGAGCGAAAGCCTGGGCTTTGACGATGGCGTACTGCGCGCCGCATCCAATGACGTATCGCAGGGTTTCGGCCTCCGCGCCGTCGCTGGCGAGTTCGCCGCATATGCTCATGGCGGCGAGATTTCAAACGCCGCCCTCGCCCGTGCGGCAGAAACGGCGCGCGAGGCCGGCAAAGGCCGTGGCGGCGTGTTGGCGGACGGTCCGCCCGCGCAGAACAAGGAAATCTACGGGTCAGATGACCCCACCCAATCCCCGGATTTTGCAGCGAAAGTCAGCGTACTTGAGCAGATAGACGCCTATCTTCGCGCTAAAGACCCATTGGTCGCCCAGGTTTCCGGTTCGATCCATGCAGAAATGCAGGCGGTGCGCATTATCCGCGCCGACGGACGGGAAGCGGCGGATTTTCGCCCGCTGGTGCGCGTATCAGTGTCCGTCACTGTCAAGCGCGGCGAGCGCATGGAAACAGGCAGCGACGGGCGCGGCGGCCGCATGCCGCTCGGCCAGTTCCTGGAAGAAGACGGTTGGCGCGCGTCCGCAGATGAAGCGCTCCGGCAGGCTTTGGTAAAGCTCGAATCGGTCCCGGCGCCCGCAGGTGAAATGACCGTCGTGCTCGGCCCCGGCTGGCCCGGCGTCATGTTGCATGAAGCCGTTGGCCACGGGCTTGAGGGCGATTTCAATCGCAAAGGCGCGTCCAATTTCTCAGGCCGCATGGGCGAAATGGTGGCCTCCAAAGGCGTCACCGTCGTTGATGACGGCACGATCACGGACCGGCGCGGCTCCCTCGCCTTTGATGATGAAGGCACGCCGACGGGCCGAACTGTCCTGATTGAGGACGGCAAATTGGTCGGATACATGCAGGACCGCATGAACGCCCGCCTCATGGGCATGGCCGCCACCGGCAATGGCCGCCGCCAATCCTACGCGCATCAGCCGATGCCGCGCATGACCAACACCTTCATGCTCGGCGGCGATATGGTTCCGGCGGAGATCCTGGCGTCCGTCAAAAACGGCGTTTACGCGACGAACTTCGGCGGCGGGCAGGTAGACATAACCAGCGGCAAGTTCGTTTTCTCCGCATCAGAGGCCTACAGAATCGAGGATGGCAAAGTCACCGCGCCCATCAAAGGCGCAACGCTGATCGGCGATGGCCCCGCCGCTATGAGCCAGGTCAAAATGATCGGCAACGACATGGCGCTCGATAAAGGCATCGGCGTTTGCGGCAAATCCGGCCAGGGCGTGCCCGTCGGCGTCGGCCAGCCGACACTGCTGATGGACGGCGTCACCGTTGGCGGAACGGCGGCCTAGCGTTAGAGCCGTTCCCGTACCGCCCGTAAATCCTGCCAGGCCTGCCGCTTCTGCGCTGGTTGGCGGAGGAGGAATGCCGGGTGGAAAGTTGGCAGCAGTGGCAATTCCATGCCGCCTGCGAGGCCAGGGCGGGTTTCGAAGTCGAACCATTTGCCGCGCAGCCGAGTGATGCCGGTTTTTTCGTTCAGCAGCGTCTGCGCCGCCGGGCCGCCTAGCGTGACGATGGCCTTGGGGCCGACCAACTCAATCTGCCGCATCAGGAAAGGCAGGCATTGCGCGCGTTCTTCTGGCGTTGGCGTGCGGTTGCCGGGCGGGCGCCAGTATAAAGTATTCGCGATATAGACGTCTGACCGATTGAGGCCGATGGCGGCAAGCATTCTGTCCAGAAGCTTCCCCGATGGGCCGATGAACGGAACGCCCTGGCGGTCCTCCTCCGCGCCCGGCGCTTCGCCGACGCACATAATGCGCGCGCCTGCAGCGCCATCCCCGAACACAGTGTTGGTCGCATAGCGTTTCAGGCTAGAGCCTTCAAAGGCTTCGACGGCCGCGCGCAAATCTTCCAGGCTTTTGATCTGATACAGGTCCGCCAGGTTGATGGGCTTTGCGCTCGCGGGCGCTGCGGGCGGCGGCGCGGCGGCGCGGCCTTTATTTCGGCGGGCTTGGGCCAGCGGCGAATCGCCCGTCGGCGCATAGGCTGGCGGCAATTCTGTCGAACGTGCAGCTTCCGGCGCAGCGGCGGCGGCGCTGAAACGATCATTGGGTTCCGGCAGAATCGCCTCATCGACGCCGGCTTCAAGCTGCCAGCGCAGCATCGCAACCAGCTTTTCCCTGGAATAGGCCGCATATGGGTCCAATTCGGCCATGGCGCCCGCCAATCTCCTGCCCTATCTTATCGCATTGTGGCATAAGGATACGCGCTTCGGGCGTGGTTTGGAATGAGGGACGGACGTGATGAGCGATCAGGTTGAACGCGAAAGCATGGAGTTTGACGTTGTTATTGTCGGCGGTGGGCCTGCCGGGCTTTCGGCGGCGATCCGGCTGAAACAACTGGCTGAGGAAAAAGGCGCGGAAATCGGAGTTTGCGTTCTGGAGAAAGGCTCCGAGATCGGCGCGCATATCCTCTCCGGCGCGGTGCTTGATCCTATTGCGCTCAATGAACTGATCCCCGATTGGAAAGAAAAAGGCGCGCCGCTCAACACGCCCGTCACCGAAGACAAATTCTACTTCCTGGACAGCAAAGGCGGCCTCCGTGTGCCCAATATCGCCATGATGCCGGCGATGAAAAACCATGGGAACTATATCGTTAGCCTTGGCAATGTGTGCCGCTGGCTTGGCGAGCAGGCCGAAGCGCTTGGCGTTGAAATTTACCCAGGGTTCGCGGCGGCGGAGGTCCTCTATCATGAGGATGGCTCCGTCAAAGGCGTGGCCACCGGCGATATGGGCATCGGCAAGGATGGCGCGCCCAAAGGCAGCCATGAGCCGGGCATTGAACTCCATGCTAAATACACATTCTTTGCGGAGGGCGTGCGCGGCCATCTCGGCAAGATGCTGATGGACAAATATAATCTGCGAGATGGCGTCGAGCCGCAGACCTATGGCATCGGCATCAAAGAGCTTTGGGAAATTGAGCCCGAAAAACACCAGGAAGGCCTGGTGATGCACACCGCTGGATACCCGCTCGACCGGGAAACCTATGGCGGATCGTTCCTCTATCACATTGAAAACAATCAGGTCGCCATCGGCTTTGTCGTCGGGCTGGACTATCAGAACCCATATATTTCACCCTTTGATGAATTCCAGCGCTACAAATCACACCCGCTGATCCGGCGCGTGCTGGAAGGCGGTAAGCGCATTTCCTATGGTGCGCGGGCGCTGAATGAAGGCGGTGTGCAATCCCTGCCGAAGTTCATCTTCCCCGGCGGCGCGCTGATCGGCTGTGACGCGGGCTTCCTGAATATGCCCCGCATTAAAGGCAGCCATGCCGCGATGAAAACCGGCATGATGGCCGCCGAAGCCGCGTTCGATAAAATCATGGATGGCGGCGAAGGCCATGATGAGCTTTCAGCCTATCCTGAAGCTTATAATAGCTCCTGGCTCGCCAAGGAGCTTCACAAAGCGCGCAATGTCCGCCCGGCGTTCAAATGGGGTCTGCTCAAGGGCACCGTATATGCGGGCATTGACCAATTGCTGCTGCGCGGCATGGCGCCCTGGACGATCTCCCACCATGGGGCCGATCATTCCAGCATCAAATCCAAATCGAAATATGAGCCGATCAACTATCCGAAGCCGGATGGCGTGATCACATTCGATAAACCATCCTCGGTCTATCTTTCCGCGACCAACCACGAGGAGGACCAACCGGTCCATCTCACGCTGAAAGACCCGAGCGTGCCGATTGATACAAACCTCGCGCTGTATGATGCGCCGGAGCAGCGCTATTGCCCGGCCGGCGTCTATGAGATCGTTGAGGAAAACGGCGCGCCGCGCTTGCAGATCAACGCGCAGAACTGCGTCCACTGCAAAACCTGCGACATCAAAGACCCGACGCAGAACATTGTATGGGTGACGCCGGAAGGCGGCGGCGGCCCCAACTATCCGAACATGTAAGGGAGACGCCAATGGCGCTCGCGGCCCGCAAGTTTTCATCCTCCGCCCGGCATAGCCTCCTCGCAGGCGTGACCGGCGCCGCATTGGCCATGGCCGCTGCGCCCGCCGCTGCTGTTGAGCCGCCGGAAGGTTTCGTCGGCGCCTATCTTTCTGGCCGTGTCGCAGAGCAGCGGGGCGATACTAGCATCGCCGCTGGGCAGCTTTCGCGCGCATTGGCCCTGGCGCCAGACACGCCGCGCCTCCGCCGCCGCGTCGTTGGATTGCTCGCTGTCGAGGGCGAAATTGAACGCGCCGCCGAAGACGCAGAGACCCTCAGCGCCATGGGCAAGAACGGCTTCCCCATCGGCATGCTGCGCGTCACCAAGCGCTTCAAGACGGGAGACTTTGCTGGCGTTCGCGAGATCGCGGCTGATCCACGCGCCAATGGCCTTTCGCCCGTGATCGCTACGCTCGCCGATGCCTGGGCCATGGCTGGCGCTGGCGATATTGATGGCGGCGCGCGCAAACTGACCGACGCCGCCCGCGATATGCAGGGCCTCAAGGTCCTTCTAATGCTTCATGCCGGGATGCTGGCAGAGCAAGGCGAGCGCGCAGACTTGGCCCGCTGGATGTATGAGGAAGCCGTCGCCGCCGCTGAGGCTGAGGAGCGCCCGCTATCGCCGCGCCTCGTGCAGGTCGCCGCTGGCTTCCATGACCGGAACGACGCGCCAGAAGCCGCCGCCGCCATCCGCGCCAAAGCAGGCGCTGGCGTCGAGAACCCGGACGATACCGCCGCCGTTGGCCAGATCGTAACATCCGCCGCCGCAGGGTTCGGCGAGGCGTTGTTTAATTTTGCAGGCGGGCTTTATCAGGATCGCCAATACCGAAGCGCGCTTGTCTATGCGCGGCTCGCCGATTCGCTCCGCCCGGCAGATCCCGCGACCCGGCAGACTATCGGCCAAATCCTCGAAGCCTCTGGCCGCTCGGACGCCGCCGCTGAAGCCTATCGCGCCGTCCCGAAAGCAGGTTCCTACGCTTGGCGCGCCCCGTTGCGCGCCGCTGACGCGATGGCCGATGCGGGCGATGTAGACGGCGCGGCAAAAGGCATGCGTGCGGTTATGGAAATCGCGCCTGATGAAGCGGAACCCGCAATCTCGCTCGGGCATTTGCTCCGCTCCGCCAATCGATTCGAAGAAGCCGCCATCGCCTATGATGAGGCGGTGAAGCGCAAAGGCGGGCTTGGGCCTGCCGACGGCTGGCTGCGATACGCCCGCGCGATTGCGCTCGAGCGCTCCGGCAAATGGGAAGAGGCGGAGAAAGAGTTTCTGGCCGCCCTTGAAACGCTCGGCGATGAACCGCTGATTCTGAATTATCTAGGCTATTCCTGGATTGACCGGGGCGAGAACCTGGCGAAAGCCCGCGATATGGTCGCCCGCGCCGTCGAACTCCGCCCGGAGGACGGTTTTATCACCGACAGCCTCGGTTGGGCCGAATATCGCGCTGGCGACTATGAAGCCGCCGTCGCAACGCTGGAACGCGCTATTGCGCTGCAGCCAGTTGATCCTGTCATCAATGAACATTTGGGCGACGCCTATTGGCAGGTTGGCCGCTACCGCGAGGCGCGCTTTCAATGGCGTCGCGCATTGGCGTTCGAGCCAGAAGCGGATCTTGTGCCTGTAATCGAAGGCAAGCTCCGCTGCGGTATTGACGGCTGCCCGGCAGCGGCTGCGCCAAAGGCGGATGACGCCAAGAAGGACGCCAGTGACGGCGGATAAGCGGACCCAAGGCGGCTGGCGATTCGAGGCTGCGCCCGCAAAGGTCAATCTTGGCCTCCGAGTCACGGGTAAGCGCAGCGACGGCTACCATCTTCTCGATAGCATCGTACTGTTCGCCAATATCGGCGATGTCATCGCCATCCGGCCCTCAGGCGCGGAAACCTCTAGCCTGTGCCTGCGCGGCCGGTTCGCCAACGCCTTAAACCCGGAAGCCGCCGACAATCTCGTGCTGCAGGCGGCGAACGCTTTTCGGCGCATGTTTGGCGGCCCAGCGCATGACATCATTCTTTGGAAACACCTCCCCATCGCTGCAGGCATTGGCGGCGGGTCGGCAGACGCCGCTGCTGTATTGCGGTTGCTGATGCGCGGGACCGATATTCCTGAACACACAATCATGGAATTAGCGCTCACGCTCGGCGCCGACATGCCGATGTGCCTCGCCAGCGCCCCGGTGCGGATTGGCGGCATTGGCGAGGAGATAGCGTTTTTGGGCGGCATCCCAAGTGTTCACGCCGTGCTGTGCAATCCAGGCGTGGCCTGTTCAACCCCAGCGGTATTCAAAGCCCGGACTGGCGGATTTTCCGACCCGGCACACGTCCCCGATACGGTCTTGAACACCGCACAGCTCGCCAACATGGCCCAGACATTTGGCAACGACCTGACAGCGCCCGCGATCCAGTGCGCGCCGGAAATCAGCCAGTGCCTTGAGGCGCTCGCCGCAGCTGACGGCGTATTGGCTCACGGAATGAGCGGTTCCGGCGCCACGTGTTTCGCGTTATTTGAGAGCGGGCAGACCGCGCGCCACGCCGCCCGCTCTATCGCTGATGCAGAGCCAAAATGGTGGGTTCGACAGGCGCGACTGAAAGGCTCAGCGAAAGCGCCTTGAACTCCGCCCGGCACTTAGCCATATTCGCGCCCAGACTGAAAGATTGGGGCGTGGCCAAGTGGTTAAGGCGCCGGGTTTTGATCCCGGTATTCCCTGGTTCGAATCCAGGCGCCCCAGCCAATCTTTCTGACGTCTCTTTCCAAGATTATTTCTGAAGCAATGCCGAAGCCTGATCTAGGCTGACGGGCGTGTCGCTCAGTAGCAGTTCCGCCGCTTCCGCTTCGAACGGGCTTTCGTCCAATTTCAGCGGGTCCTGCGTCGCGAGGCGGCGGTCCAAGACGAGGCGGGAGATCAACAGGCGACGGGCGTCTCCGCCTGCTGCGCCTAAAACGGCGCCCTCCGCCGCCATCAAGGCCGCCGTCTGGGCGTGATAGAGGCCTGCCGCCGCCTGCCGGCAATAGCGTTCTTGGCCCTTGTCGGCTGCGACAGCGCGGGCGAAGTCGACAGCACGGCTGATGGTTTGCTTCAGGCGGCTTTTGAATTGGCCGGGGCAACCTTCCGCAGCATCCAGCCAGCCGGTCACGTCGTCCAACAGGATTTCTTCGGTATGTTCCTTGGCGACGGCGCGGGTGATGACGTCCAGCGCGTTCATATTGGTCGTGCCTTCCCAGAGCAGGCCAATTTGCGCGTCTCGAACAAGGCGGGCATTCACCCATTCCTCGATATAGCCAAGGCCGCCGCGCGTCTCCATGGAGGCTGTCGCAACGGGCACATTGTCCCGGCAGGCCATCATTTTTAGGAGCGGCGTCGCGATCCGGAGCGCTTTTCGCCCGGCTTCCTCGCCCGCATCCGCCCGGCGCATGGCGCTGGCGGCATAGAATACGGCGGTCAGCGCTTGCTCCGTCGGCAGGATCATATCCAACAGTTGGCCCTGCATCAGCGGCTTGTTGACGACGGGCTCGCCAAACTGGCGGCGATAACGCGCCACGCTAAGCGCTTCATTCAGGCAGCGCCGCATCATGCCCGCCGCGCGGACGCCGTGGGACAAGCGGGATAGGTTCACCTGCCGCAGCATCTGTTTGATGCCTTGCCCGACATCGCCCACGGCATAGGCCTTTGCGCCATCAAATATAATCTCGCCAGACGCCATGGACTTGGTGCCGAGCTTGTCTTTGAGGCGCACGATCCGGTAGCTATTACGCGATCCATCTTCAAGGCGCCGAGGCATAGCGAACAAGCCGAGGCCACGTGTGCCTGCAGCCGCACCCTCTGGCCGGGCGAGCAGCAAGGCGACGTCTGCGTCGGCATGGGAGCAGAACCACTTTTCGCCATAGAGCTTCCAGGCGTCGCCGTCTGGCACAGCGGTTAGCGTCGCCTCGCCGACATCGGACCCGGCGGCCTTCTCCGTCATGAATTGGGTGCCGGTCATGCGGCTATCGAAATCGAGAGAGGTCAGCCCTTCCCAGAACATCTCCTTTAGCTTCGGGTTATCCGTCCATTCGAAATGATAGGCCGACGTCTCGGAGACGCTGAGCGGGCAGAGGATGCCGAACTCGCTTTGCGCAAACATATATTGGAACGCGTATTTGATCGGGGCAGGCGTCACCTCCGGCCAACCAAGCGCACCTGGGCGATGGCCCATCGCCGCCATCTGGAAGTCGCCCCAGCAGATCTTTTCCATTTCGCGGTAGGCGGGGTGATAATCGATCCAGTCGATATCCCGCCCGAACCGATCGCGGGGGTGCAGAACGGGTTCGTTCTTATCCGCCTGCATCGCCAAATCATTCAGCCGCCCGCCCGCAACCTCGCCCATATTGGAGAAATGCGGCGTGAAGTGGTCTAGCTCGGCTTGCGTCAAGTAGAGCGGCAGGAGGCTGCGGAACTGGTGATCAACATCAAAGAAGTTGAGCCCCGCGCAATCTGGCGCAATCCGATCGCTATCGTTCAAACCTGGGCGGTTGCCAGAATAATATTCAGACTGTGGCGGCGCTTCGAGCGGGCTCATCGGCAAGGTCTCCTGGAGCGAGGCGAATTTCCACGCAAAGATCGCCGATCAGCCGCCGATTGTCACGAGGATGTCGAGAGCGACGGGTGGGGAGCGACGCTCAGCCTCGCTGGTCCTTCAGCGCCAGCAGGCGGAACCGGGCCGCCAGCGAAAGCGCGGATGCGAAGGTCGCCACGCCTATGGCGGACATCAGCCCGACTGGCCCCCAATCCAAAATCAGCGTGAACAAATACGCTGCGGGGAGCATGATGAAGCCGAAGCAGGCGATTTGGATGATCGTTGTCGGCCATACGTCGCCGCGCGCGCGGAGTGCGTTCGCCAGCACCGCTTGCGCGCCGTCCACCAGGATCACGACGCCTGCGAGCTGCATCGCATCCGCCGCCATTTCCTGCGCTGCGTCTTCCAGGCCATAGAGGCTGGCGATCCAGCGGGCTGTCGGCGCGAGTGCAATTGCGATCACGGCCATCGCGACAGTGTTGACGCCAAGCCCGATCCACCCGGCCCGCTCCGCCCCCGCCTTATCCCCCGGGCCCCATGCGGCGCCGACGCGGACAGACGTGGCGACGCCAATGCCGAGCGCGGCCATAAACACGACCGCCAGTAAGTTCATGGTGGCGGAGAACGCGCCAAGCGCCATGACGCCCGCCAGCCCAGCCATCATCGTTAGGCCGCTGAAGGCGGAAGATTCGGCGATCAGCGCCGCGCCCGTGGCGAGGCCAATCTTCATTTGCTCGCCAAAGCCGGACCATTGCTTGGGGAAGCCTCGGCCCATGCCAAAGTTCCCCCGGTCCCGCATGAGCAAAATGTACGCGACCGCAATGACGGCCAGCAGTGTGCGCGCGCCCGTCGTCGCCCAGGCCGCACCCTCTGCGCCCATGGCCGGCAGCCCGGCCGCGCCATAAATCATCACGAAATTCAGGCCGATGTTCAGAATGTTGGCGGCGATCATGGCGAGCATCGCAGGGACCGGTCGCTGAATGCCCTCCAGGAAAAACTGGCTGCCAACGGCGATTGCAATGGGGACAAGGCCGACGCCATAAGCGATCGTCACTGGCGCAGCGCCCGCCGCCACATCTGGCGTTTGGCCAATCACCAGCAACAGCCATTCCGCTTCCAGGCAGAGAAACGCGCCGATGGAGCCGATGATGAACGCCAAAGGCATGGCGCGGCGCCAAACCCGACCGCTCTCGATATAGTCTTTCCGCCCAAAGGCTTGGCTGGTTTTCACCAACGTGCCCATCAGCAGGCCGATATTGGCGACCAACAGCACCGTCGATAACGACCAAGCGAGGCCGAGATAGGCCAATTCCGCTGTATCAAACTGGCCGACCATCACCGTATCCGCGATGGACATCAGCAGCATACCGGCGCGCGCGATGATCGCCGGGCCCGCAAGCTTCAGCGTCTCAGCGATTTCATCACGGATCGGCGTGCGCAGCCCGGGAGCGGGAACCATGGATTTGACCTGTAAGGCGTATAGACTGGCCGCTATCGCACGGCCTGAAGGATAGAGCAAATGCGCGTCGCCATCGGCGGATTCATGCACGAGACGAATACATTCGCCCCCTCGAAGGCGACCTACGAGATGTTTGATCGCGCCGATAGCTGGCCAGCGCTGGTAGAAGGCGATGGCATGGCGGACGCTACGGCAGGCGTGAATATCGCCATCGCCGGGTTTGTCGAGGCGGCAGGCCCGCTCGGGTTTGATCTGGCGCCCCTGCTCTGGTGCAACGCCGGACCCTCCGCCCATGTGACCGATGACGCCTTCGAACGCATCGCCAATCGCATTGCGGCATTGGCGGCGGATGCAGGCCCTATCGATGCCGTGTATCTGGACCTCCACGGCGCCATGGTGACCGAGAGCTTTGAGGACGGCGAAGGCGAGCTTCTCGCCCGTGTGCGCAAAGCCATCGGCCCGGATATTCCGCTGGTCGCCAGTTTGGACCTGCACGCGAATGTGACGGAGCAAATGGTCCGGCACGCTGATGCGCTGGTTGGGTTTCGCACATATCCGCATGTGGACATGGCGGAAACCGGCGCCCGCACCGCCCGCCTACTGAAACGCATTCTGGCGAAGGGCAAGCCAGCCAAAGCCATGCGGCGGACGGATTTTCTGGTTTCGATCAACTGGCAATGCACGTTGGTTGACCCCGCCAGAGCGGTCTACGGGGAATTAGCGGCGCTTGAAGCGGCGGACCCATCCCTCAGCCTCAGCTTCCTGCAAGGTTTCCCCCCGGCGGATATCGCTGAATGCGGACCGAGCGTCATCGCCTACGGGCCGGATCAGGCGACGGCGGATAAGGCGGCAGACGCGCTGATGGACGCCATCATCGCCCGCCAGGATAAATTCGACGGCGCTTATCTCGACCCCGAGGCCGCTGCCGCTGTCGCCATGCGCCTCGCGGCGGCAAGGCCCGGCAAGCCCATCGTCATCGCCGATACGCAAGACAATCCGGGCGGCGGCGGCGATGGCGACACAACCGGGCTTATCCGCGCCCTCGCAGCCTCACGGGCCGATGTGGCGCTTGGGTTGATGATCGATGCGGAGGCAGCTGCGGCAGCGCATACAGCTGGAATTGGCGGCGAGATCAATGTGGCGCTCGGCGGACGGAGTTGGCATGAGGACGAACCCTTCCCCATCCGCGCGACGGTCGAGCGACTGGGCGACGGGCGCTTCACCTGCACCGGCGGGTTCTATAAAGGCGCCAATATGCAGCTTGGGCCGATGGCGCTGATCCGCATCGCCGACACGCCGACGCGCATCATTGTGGCGTCCAAGAAAGTGCAGGCGGCGGACCAGGAAATGTTTCGCCACCTGGGGGTGGAACCAGCAGAAGAGCGCATTCTCGCCCTTAAAAGCTCCGTCCATTTCCGCGCTGATTTCGAACCCATCGCCGCCGAAGTTCTGGTCGCCCGCGCGCCCGGCCCTGTCGTCGCGGACCCAGCCGATCTCGATTACCGGAACCTGCGCGACGGCGTCAGGCTCGGGCCGAACGGGCCAATATTCAACAAGACCAGCTAGGACTGCCGCGCTTTAGCGTCTAGGCTGCCGCCCGAGACATTTGGAGTAGAGCCGTTGAACCGCGACCGTACATATTTTCTTTTGCTGAACATTGGCCATTTCCTGGACCATCTGTTCATGCTGGTGTTCGCAACCGTGGCGGCTTTGGCGCTGCACCGGGAATGGGGCGTGAGCTACGGCGAGTTGCTTGCTTATGCGACGCCAGGCTTCTTCGCGTTCGGCCTGTTTTCCCTGCCCGCCGGATGGCTGGCGGACCGCTGGAGCCGGGACGGCATGATGTGCGTGTTCTTCGTCGGCATTGGCGTCACGTCGATCCTGACAAGTATGGCGGGATCGCCAATCGAAGTCGGCGTCGGCCTGTTCGTTATCGGCATGTTTGCCGCCATCTATCACCCGGTTGGGCTCGCCATTGTGTCGATGAAATGGAAAAACACCGGCATGCGCATCGCCATGAACGGCGTGTGGGGCAATTTGGGCGTGGCAGCGGCGGCGCTCATCACTGGCTACATGATCGACAATGGCGGGTGGCGGATCGCGTTTATCTTGCCGGGCATTTTTTCCATCCTAACAGGCATCGCCTATTACGCCTTGCAGCGGGATGAAATCCGCGCAGACGGCGCCAAAGACAAAGGTGAGAAGAAAGCTGCGGCGGCGCCCTTACCGGCAGACTATAAAGCGCTGCTGATCCGGGTCTCCGCCATCGTGTTTTTGACGACGGCGGTTTCCTCCATCATCTTCCAATCCACCACATTCGCGCTGCCAAAAATGCTAGACGAACGCCTGCAAGGCTTCGCGACACGACTGGCTGAAATGGTTCAGCCGGTGGCGGACGGCGCACAGGCAGACACCGCGACTGTGATCGGCGTGCTGGCGTTCATCGTCTTCGCCGTCGCGTCCATGGCGCAGCTTGTGGTCGGCAGCATGTTGGATAAGCACGGCCCGAAGAAAGTATTCATGACCGTCGCCGCCATCCAGATCGTGTTCTTCGCCGCAATGCCTGGATTGCAGGACGGCATTGCGCTCGCAGTGGCGCTCGGCTTCATGCTCGGCGCCTTCGGCCAAATCCCGATCAACGATTTCATGATCGGCAAAATGGCCAGTGGCCCCGCGCGCGCGCGAATATATGGCGTCCGCTACGTCGTCAGCTTCACGGTGCTGGCGGCATCGCTCCCCATGATCGCCTTAGTCCATAGCAATTGGGGCTTCGACGCGCTGTTCGTCATTCTGGCCGCAGCAGCTTTGGTTATCTTGGTTGCAGTGTTCACGCTACCGAAGCAATTGCCTGTCGCGCCCAGCTAATAGGCATGCGCATCTACGTCACCAGCATTTTCGTCGATGACCAAGCCAAGGCGCTCACGTTCTATACCGAGACGCTTGGGTTTCGTGTCAAAACAGATATGCCAGCAGGTTACCATCGCTGGCTGGCGGTCGTGTCGAAAGACCAGCCGGAAGGAACGGAACTCCCGCTTGAGCCAAGCGATCATCGCGCCGTTGGGCCGTTCAAGCAGGCGCTGTTTGAGGACGGCATCCCGGCTGCATCTTTCCAGGTGGACGATCTGCAAGCGGAATATAGCCGCCTGAAATCATTAGGCGTCACTTTCACCCAAGCGCCCATTGAAGCTGGGCCGGTTCAGATGGCTGTTCTCAACGACACCTGCGGCAACCTCATCCAACTTGTGCAGATTGGATAACGGACTGATCTTTCGATGAAAGCTGCAACGTGCCAGTTAGAATGTCGTCTTTCACGGGTCAGGTTAGACTAACCTTCACTTCCTCAGGTGTTTCAAAGCCATTTCGTCCGGTTAACTTTGACAAACGGTGTACACCTCAATCGCAAACTTCATTTTCATCTCTGTCATCTTCCTGAGCGTCTCGATAGACAACTCGTCCCCGAAATGCCCATCGTCGCCTAAGAAGCTGATGATCAGGCAGGAATAGCCGCCTGTTTCAGTCAGCTCACACAAGAACGCCTTGTGAGGCATGAGCCTATCGACGAGTTCCGCAACTCTCCCAGCAAACCACTGATCTGTGATTTCGTACCGATTCTTATACCGCCAAGCAGTTCGGTCGTAACGGCCTCCTGTCAGGGTTCCTTTTGGGGTCGCCCTCAGCTCGCCTACCGTCATCGCTATTGTGGGTTCGAGACCTAGTGCGGTCGTAATGTCAGTTGGATGCAAACTCGGGTGTTTGATGAAAAGTTGGACATCGAACCTCTGAGATTCACGTTCATAGTCATCATCATATTCATTTTCCGCCATAGATCGCGCCGATTACCCCCGCTTATCCAACGTCTCCAAATACACATTCAGCGAGTCCTGCACTGGCCTGGAACGGTCCCAGGTCGCCCGCGTCTCGGCGGCCAATGGCGTGTCTTTTAGCAGGTCGTAGACCCAGGCCGCGCCTTCATGGAACTTTGGCGTTAGGCCGGCGCCTTCCAAAGTTTCAGCGATCTCGTCCATTTCGGGGCCGAAGCGGTGGGCGTCTGCGGCGAGGAAGCCGACCCAGTTTTGCATCCCCGTATAGGCGTGTTGGTTGTTGCCTTCCAGCTCGTTCATTAAGGCGGGCAGCAGGTTATAGCGTTCCGCCGCCATGCCGACCGCCGCCATCATCGCCCAGGCGCCTTTGGTGAGAGAGGCGAACAGCATCTTCAGCGTTGAGGCCTGGCCGATATCAGGGCCGAGCGCGATTACTTTCATATCTGGGCGCACGAGCGTTGGCGCAACAGCCTCTGCCTCTGAGCCTGAGAGATATACCCGCGGCACGCCCAAATCTGGCGAGCGGCCAATGATGCCGCCGTCCATGACTTTGGCGCCGGCGCCCGTGATCACATCCGCGATGGCGGTCATGGTTTTCGGCGAGATGGCGTTTAGGTCCATATAGATCGGGCGGTTATCCGCCCGCGCCATTGCCGCAGCCGCATCCTTCGCCGCATCAAGCGCGCTTGCAGGCGGCATGATGGACATGACGGCGTCCGCTTTGGCCATCACGGCATCCAGGGAACCAACGTCTGCAATGCCTGCTTTAGCGGCGCGGGCCTGGGTCTCTGCACTCCGGCTCGACAGGTCCGAAATTACGGCGAACCCGCCTTCCGCCAATGTCCGGCCAACGGCGCCGCCCATATCTCCGGCGCCCAGCAGGCCAATCGTCTTTATGGCGCTCACGATTTAGCGACCGGGTTATTGTTCGCATCAAGCTTCGGATACCCGCCATCGCCGGTTTCCAGGTCCACATATTCAACAATGCGTTCTTTGGAATGATGGATGCCCAGCAAGCGCATGGTTTTATCGCCTGCGACGGCGAAAGTGTGCGGCGTGTTCGGCGGCATGGAGGCCATGTCGCCCGCTTTCATGCGGCGCTTTTTATCCTCATGGCCTTCAACCCATACGTCGGCCTCGCCTTCTAGGATGAACAGCAGTTCCTCGTAGGGGTGCTGGTGCATCTCGGCGCAGTATCCGGGCTCTGCCGTTTGGATGCCGGTACGGACAGCGGTGGTCCCGTCGCTCATCAGCGGGTGATAGTGGGAGATCGGGCTGAACTCGACCCGTTCGGACGTTTCCAACCGCGCCAATTTAGCGCCCCGTTCCAGGTGTTCCACAGTCATCGCTCTGCTCCTATTGTCATAGGCGCAACATACAACGGAGCGGGTGGCGATGCGAATAGCAGTGATTGGAGCAGGTGGCGTTGGCGGACCATTTGGATCAGCCCTAGCGCGATCCGGCGAGGATGTATGGTTTCTGGCCCGCGGCGCACATCTGGACGCCATGCGTGACAACGGCCTGACGATCACCGGCGCGCGCGGCGACTTCCACCTGGAGAATGTGCAGGCGACGGATCGCCCGGAAGAGATCGGCAAGGTCGATTTCGTGCTGTTCACGCCAAAGCTTTGGGACGTTGAAACGACCGGCCAAGCGATCAAGCCCATGATCGACAGCCATACCGGCGTCGTCACGCTGCAAAATGGCGTTGATGCGCCGGACAGGCTGGCGGGCGTGATTGGACGAGAGGCCGTCATCCCCGGCGTCGCCGTTATTAACGCAGTGATCGAAGCGCCCGGCCGCATTCAGCAGATGGGCGAGTTCCAGAACCTGACCTTTGGCGAATTCGATGGCGTAGAATCGGGCCGCGTCCAGGCGTTGCTGGCGTCCTGCGAGGCGGCGGGGATTGAGGCGCGGATATCGCCGGATATCATCAAAGATCTTTGGCAAAAATTCGTGTTCTTGGTCTCGGCCTCCTCCCTGACAGCGGCCAGCCGCCAGCGCATGGGCTATATCCGCACCGATCCAGACGCCCGCGCGACCCTGAAGCGATTGCTCGCCGAGGTCGCCGCCGTTGGCCGCGCCTGCGGCGTCGGGCTGGCAGAGGATATCGACACAACGGTGCTTGGCATGATTGACGGCCAAAACCCCGAAGCGATTGCGTCGATGACCGTTGACCTACTGCGCGGCAACCGCCTGGAACTGCCCTGGCTCGCAGGCAAAGCGGCCGCGCTTGGCATCGAACACAATGTGGAGACGCCCGCATTGCAGGCTTTGCTGGGGGCATTGAATCCGTATGCGATGGGACCAGCGGAGTTGCCGAAGGTTTGAGGGTAAGCGCCGCCTTTCCCCTGCAGGCCTCCACCCTCTCCCTGATCCCTCTCCCTCCTCCATGTGCTTTTTGGGGGTCGGGCGAGGGGACCCTCACGGATGCGCCGTTTTTACTTTCTGGAACCCTCTCCACCCAAAGGGGGGAGAGGGCAGGGTGAGGGGGGAAGCCAGCGGGTTAGAGCTACCGCTACAGCGCTGTCCGACCGCCATCAATCGGCAGCAGCACGCCCGTCATGAACGTCGCCTCATCTGACGCCAGATATACGGCGGCATTGGCGACGTCGTCCGGCACGGCGAGGCGGCCTAGAGGGATCGTGGAGGTGAAGCGTTCGCGTTTGGCGTCTGTGATCTCGCCGACGACACCTTCGAACAACGGCGTTTCCGCCGCGACCGGGCAAAGCGCGTTCACGCGGATATTCTTGGCCGCCAATTCCGCCGCCATGGTGAGCGTCAAGCTGTTGGCTGCGGCCTTGGAGGCGTTATACCACGCTGCGCCAGAGCGTGGGCGCAGGCCAGCGACCGACGCCGTATTCACAATCGATCCGCCGCCGCGCGCCGCCAAATGCGGGATTGCGGCGCGGCTGGTGAACAGCCAGCTTTTGACATTCACGTTGAAGATGAGGTCGATCTCATCCTCGCTGACATCCTGGAAATTGTTCACGAATTGCGGCACGCCTGCGTTATTCACCAGGATATCCAGTCCGCCGAACGCGTTAACCGCAGCGGCGACCATCGCATCCGCATCCGCCGCTTTCGTGACATTCGCCTGGACTGCGATCGCGGCTGCCCCAAGGCTATCCGCAACCGCTTTGGCGCCATCAGCGTTCATATCCGCAACGACGACCTTTGCGCCCTCGGCCACGAACCGCCGCGCCATCGCTTCGCCGAAGCCGGATGCGCCGCCTGTGATGACCGCAACTTTATCCTTGAGCCGCATGGATCACGCCTCCCCGTTCATCCAGGAGACGATCAGGCGATAAGCGATTGAGTCCCGGCGCGGCAGCTTCATGCCGATCTCTTCCAGATTGTCGAGCTGACTGCGATGGACCCAGCGCGCATCCTCCATCTCTTCCTCATCAATGATGATCTCTTCACTCTCCGCCTCGGCATGGAAGCCCAGCATGAGCGACGCGGGGAACGGCCAGGGCTGAGAGGCCCAGTAGCGCACTTTCGCGGGGTCAACGATAATCGCAGTTTCTTCCAGCACCTCGCGGGATACAGCTTCTTCCAGCGTCTCCCCGGTTTCAACAAAGCCCGCGAGCGTTGAATACATACGCGGCATGAAATGGCGGGAACGGCCAAGCAGGCAATTGTCGCCCTTATAGATCAGCATGATCACGGCCGGATCGGTGCGTGGGAAATTCAGGCTGTTGCAATCCGGGTTCACGCAGCGGCGCTGGCTGCCAGCTTTTTCCGCTTTCGCCTCAGAACCACACACACCGCAAAATCCGTTGCGGTTATGCCAGAACATCAGCCCGCGGGCATGCGCCAGAATGGAGCCTTCCGCCTGCTCTAAAGCCGGGCCGACTTTGCGCAAATCCTCAAATGCGCCATGGGCGTCAATATGCGGATGCGCTTGGTAGGGGTCGTCGTGATGGGATAGATCCACGCCAAAATACGCAACGCCTTTATTGACGCCGAGGAAGGAGTGGTGCCGCCCCGCATCCAACAATTCCCGCGCCTCGCCAACTGTGGGCAAGAGCGCGCCGTCCTCCTCATTGTGAACAAGGCTTTTGTCTTTCCAGACGGCGACGATGCGGCTTTCGGAATCATAGAGCTTATTATTCATCCAGCCATCGTCAGCGCGGCGATGGGACAGGCGGTCCAGCGGCGCGCCGGTATACCAGAGCGCCTTGGAGACGCCCGCTTTTGACTGATCAGGATCGGACATGAATTTCTGCTTTCGGAACTGCTTATCGACCGAAGCTTAGAGCGCCGTCGCTTGCTTTGGAAGCGACACGGCTCTGATCAATCCGGATCAAACGCCGCGAGACGCCCCTGGCTCGAAAGCGTGACATAGGCTTGGCCATTAGCGTCAAAGCAGATGTTCGTCGGCAACAGGTCAGGCATTGGATAATACGTAACGTCGCCCCTTGGCGAGACGCGCGTCAGGCCCTTCGGAATCGTGCCAATCCAGATGTCGCCCGCAGCATCAACAGCCAGGCTATCGAACATATGATAGCCCGCCGGGTTCGCCAGCAATCGCCCCGGCTGCCAGGGCGCTGGTCCGGGCGTGCGGTCGATCTTGCCGGGGCTGACGATATCAAACGCCCAAAGCCGCCCTGTCGGCGTTTCAGCGACATAGAGCGTTTGCCCGTCCGGCGAGAGACCGACGCCGTTCGGCCCTTCCATCGGCGCCCAAACGCGCGAGATCGCCGAACCATCCGGCAGCGCGTAATAGACGCCGCCCCGATCCCGATCATATTTGCGGGCATTGCCGTGATCCGTGAAATAGAAACCGCCATGGGCATCAAACACGAGATCATTCGGCGCGATCAGCGGACGGCCAGCGCAATCACGGTAGAGCGTTTCAACCGTACCCGTTTCAAGGTCAATCGCGTCAATCCATCCGGTGGCGCCGCCCTCCTCGCCATGACCAGGCAGGATCAAATCGTCCGAATAATGGAACGCCATACCGCCGTTGTTGCAGATATAGACCCGACCATCTGGCCCGATGGCGGCGCCGTTTGGCCCGCCGCCTGTTTCCGCCAGAATTGATATGACGCCATCAGCGCTGATGCGCGAGACCCGCCCCGCCTCAATTTCTACAACGACGAACCCGCCATCCGCTAACGCCACGGGGCCTTCAGGGAAGCGGAGGCCGGTCGCGACATCGCGCAGTTTTCCCTCACTCAAAGGTCTCACTCCGGAAGAACGTGCTTGTAGGCGTCGGCAGCCCTTCTATTGGGCGCGGACTTTCAATTTGGATAAGCGCCGGGCATGTAGCCACGTCGCATCCCGGCGTAGGATCGATCCAGAAATGCAGGTCCCAGATGCGCGGATGCCATACTGGCCGACCGGGCGATCGACCCAGCGCCACCGCATTCGCTGTATCCGCCATATCAACAACACGGGTCTCGCCCCGTACGCGTTCAGGCGCAGGCGGCGTTGGCAGGAAACCGCCATTGCCCAGATGAAACCCAGCTTCGTGAACGAACCAGTGTTTGGACGGCACACAGCGGAGGCTTGGCCGCCTTCGAACGTCGCGCTGGGTCTGCGCATAGGCCCATCCCGCCAGCCGGTACGGCCTGTCTGGAAATTCATCCCGCAAAGCCGCGCGATATTGGCGCTGCGTTTCGTTAACGGCCCGCCTCGGCCTTGGCGCATACATCGCGAGGTCTGGCGGACCGAAACGCACAGTGTTGGCGCCAATCGCGATTTCCTTCTTAGCCATAGTGAAACCCATGTTCCGCAGACTGACCATCAAGTGGGTCGGAACGGGATAACCACGTAGCGGCATCACTGTCTCTGGGTTACGAACCTGCAAACGCAGCGCCATCGTTCGTAGCAACAGCAGGTCGAGATCGGTATCCGCCTGCGCACAGCCAATTGTTCGTTCGGCAAGCGGCGAGAGCGCTAAGCGGATCCGTTGCGGCTCATTGATCGCCAGGCGTCTGTAGGAGACCTCCCATTGAACGAACAAGCTGTCGCCCTTAGGCGCAGCGCCTGCGACAGGGTTCGCATGCCATTCGCCGCTTGCTTGGTCCAACGTAGCGTCAACGCTATGCGCGCGGTCTAACCCCGGCCATTGGTGACGGGCGAACCTGGCCTTCACGCCAACAATCCGCATGCCAGTTGTGGCGATCATCGGCAGGAGACGCGCCTTCAAAACACGTGGCGCGTCGCCAATCCAATTGCCCGTCACATCACGAATTTGCGGTGTTTGCGCATGAACAGTCTGCGATGCGGAGAAAGCCAAAAGCAGAGTTGTAAAGACGATGCGCATATGGCTGGTCATGGGATTTCAGCGGCCCAGAATTTCCACCATCAAACCAAGCCCGTCAGCCGGCCTTCTGAATGGCGCGGACTTTCTGATAACCCTCCCGTGCGAGAGATGCTTTCAGCCATTTTTCCATATTTGGATAGGGCGAAAGATCAAGCCGCGCTGTCGCCGCCCAGGCCAAGACGCTAGCGACGTTCAGATCCGCAATGGTGAAGCGGCCGCCCATCAGATAGTCCTGATCGGCGAGATGCGCATCCAGCACTTTGAAGGGGCGCGCCAGCTCGTCCATACATTCGGCGACGATTGCCGGGTCTTTCTCATAGCCCATCACGCCAAGGCTATGGAACAGGGCGCGAAGCAGCGGCTTTTCCGTTTCCGTCATGGCCCAGAGCGACCATTGCTCGCTTGTGGCGCCCTCCGCCAGGCTCTTGGGCGCTAAGTCACTGCCAGATTTCATGGCGATATAGCTGTTGATCGCCAAGCTTTCGAACAGCACCAGATCGCCATCAACCAAGGCCGGAATGCGGCCGTTAGGGTTGATCGCCAGGAACTCCGGCGTGCCGGTTTCTTTGCGCATCACAACATCGATGCGTTCGTAATCAAGGCCCGTTTCCTCCAGCGCCCAGATGTTGCGCGCGGCGCGGCTGCCGGGGATGCCGTAAAGCTTCATGGTCATAGGAAATTGCTTTCTTGAAGGGTCAGGTTTCTTCCGCCGCAAACTGCTTGCGGGCTTCCGCCAAGGCGGCGCGGGCGCCCGGCATATGCGGGTTGATTTCAAGCGCCGCCTCAATCCAGCGGATCGCGCCGCCCCAATCCTCAAGCTGCATATAGATCATGCCGAGGCCAGAGAGAGCGCCATAATGCCGGGGCTCCAGCTTCAGGACCTGCGCGCAATCAGCGACAGAGCCTTCCAGGTCGCCGGTGAAAAATTTGAGGGTGGCGCGCTTATTCCAAGCTTCCGCATAGTCTGGATGGCGCTTTATCGCATCATTGAACGCGCCCATCGCGACATCAATCCGGCCACGGTTCATCGCGGCGGCGCCCAGCATCAACAACGATTCGGTGCGGTCATCATCATGGCGGAGCCACGCCTGCCAGATTTCCCTGTCAATCGCCTGGCCCGCATGCACATTCGGGGCTGCCTGCAATTGCTTGAACAGGCCATCCAGCGCCGGATCATTCTGATCAGCGGCGGCGGTGAGCGGCGCCAACGAGAGCGCCGCCAGAATCGGAATAATGCGCGTCAGATGTCTCATAGCGCCCATTCTGGCGCCAATCCGGGCGTTACGCCAAGAGAAACTCGGCGCCGCATTCCTCTGCGACCACACGCGTTTCTTCAATCAGCATATCGGCTACGGGAATGCCGAGCTTGGTACGCTCTGCCGTTTCCCGGACCTCCGGGTCGCCTGGGACCAGGACGGGGTTGTCTGGATCAACGGCTGGCGTCGCCCGCAACATGCCCTGCATCCGGTCTAGGTCTGCTTCGAATTCGCCATCGGCGCGGACGAGCTTGGGGTCAATCGACAGGAAGAAATGGCCGACGTCATAGTCCGTGTGTTGCGGCTTACCGTCCGCATCGACGCCATCGGCCCAGGCGCCTGTCAGCACAGCGCAGAGCACTTCGACCATCGTGCCGAGACCGTAGCCTTTGTGGCCGCCGCGCTCCCGGTCGCCGCCGAGCGGCAATTGCCGCCGAGCGGCATGGGCGACAGCGCCGTCAGTGGTCGATTGGCCATGTTCATCCAACGCCCAGCCTTCCGGGATCGCTTTGCCAAGGCGCTTGGCGATCGTGAGCTTGCCGAAAGCGACGGTCGTCGTCGCCATATCCAGCGCGAAGGGCGGGTTCTTCTCCGCCGGGGCCGCGAAGGCGATTGGGTTGGTGCCGAGCTTCGCTTCTTTGCCGAATGTCGGCACCATCGCAGCGCCCGGCGCATTGGTCATGGCCATGCCGATCATGCCCATCTCAGCCGCCATGCGGCTGTAATATCCAGCAGCGCCAAAATGGTTGGAGTTCCGCACGCCGACCACGGCGACGCCGCAAGCCTTCGCCTTCTCCACCGCAAGTTTCATCGCCATAACCGAAGGCGGATGGCCGATGGACCGATCCGCGTCAATCAACGCGACCGCTGGCTTCTCGCGAACCACCTTAAGCTCTGGCTGCATATTCATGATGTTGCGCCGCCGCCGATCCGCGTATGACGGCAGCATGCCGAGGCCATGGCTATCGACGCCGGACAAATCGGTCGCGACCATCACTTCAACGGTTGTCGCAATCCGATCCTCCGCCATACCCCAGGTACGGAACACAGCTTCCAACTGGCGGCGGATCACATCCGCCGGAATGCGTCTGACGCCGGGCATTGCGGGATATCCGTTCTTTAGTATTCGACAAAGCCAATGCGGCTGGCGCCCCTCGCCCGCCTTGGTAGGGCGAAGGAGAGGCGCCGGATAGCAACCGCTTCTGAAGCAGCCTTAGTAGCTGAGCTTCGGTTCCATGGTCTTGGCCTGCTCAACCCATTTCGTCACCTGGCTTTCAGATGGCGTTTGGCGGGTGAGTTTCTTGGCCTCGTTCACCTCTTTCATCTTGGCGGCGAGGTTATCCGGGCGGCGCATTTTGAGCTCTTTGACCGTGTCGACGCCAGCGGCCTCAAGTAACTCTGAATATTCTTCGCCAACACCGCTGATGCGCATCAGGTCCGCCATATTCGCCCATTTCAAGAGCAGGTCATCCGTCGTGTTGATGCCTGCTTTGCCCAACGTTTCGCCGTATTTCGGGCCAATGCCTTCGATTTCTGTGATCTTGTAGGCCATGTCTCGCCTGCCTCTGAAAATTGTTTATGCGGTTATGCTGCACGCCTCCCCAAGCTATTGCAGCGCGCATGGATGAATTTTTTAAGGCGCATTCCGCCCGGTAGCAAGCGGTTAGCGGCTATTCCCCCTCACCGCGCAGCTCGACGCGGCGGATTTTGCCGGAAATCGTTTTCGGCAATTCGCTCACGAACTCCACCACGCGCGGATATTTGTAGGGTGCGGTTAGGTCCTTGCAGAAGTCCTGAATTTCCTCTGCCAGTTGCGGGCTGCCATTGCGCCCTTCCGCCAGAATGATAAACGCCTTCACGACTTGCCCGCGCGTCGGGTCCGGGTGGCCAACAACAGCGCTTTCCATAACGGCGGGATGTTCTAGCAACGCAGACTCAACCTCAAACGGGCTGATGCGGTACCCAGCGGACGAGATCAGATCATCGGCCCGGCCAACGAACCAGAGGTAGCCATCGGCATCCTTCCGCGCCGTATCGCCGGTGTAATACCAGCCATTACGGAACGCATCCCGATCAATACCGCCATCGGCTTTCAAGTAGCCATCGAACAGGCCCGCAGGCCATGCGCCGCCCGTATCCGTGCGGACAGCGATATGGCCGACTTCCTCTGCCGGCAGCCGGTCGCCGTCGTCATTCACAACATCGATATCGAAGCCGGGCACCGGTTGGCCCATGGAGCCAAACTTCGTTTCCTGGCCTGGGAAATTGGCGACGATGTTGATGGTTTCCGTCTGGCCATAGCCATCGGCGATGACGGTGCCAGTATGCTCCTCCCAATAGCGAATAACCTCGGGATTGAGCGGTTCCCCCGCGCCCAAACAGCGGCGGAGGCTGGAGACGTCATATTTCGATAAATCCTGCTGCGCGAACAGGCGGTAGACCGTTGGCGGCGCGCAGAATGTCGTGACCTGCAACTCCTTGATCAGGCCCAAATGCTGCTCCACATCGAAGCTCTTGCCGTCAAACAATACAATCGTGCAGCCAAGCAGCAATTGCGGGAACAGCATGCCCCATGCGGCTTTGGCCCATCCGGTGTCGGTCAAGGTCCAATGGATGTCGTCTTCTTGCAAATCCATCCAGAACAGGCCAGTCGCCGAATGCGCCAGCGCGTAGCCGAAATCGCGCGGCACCATTTTGGGCAACGCGGTGGTGCCGGAGGTGAAATAGGCCATCATCATATCGGTCGATTTGAACGGCCCGCATTCGGCTTGTGAGATATCGGGGCTTTCAGCGGCGCAGATTTCGGCGAAATTCAGCCAGCCCTCCCGCGCCTCGCCGATGACGATCCGGTGCGCCAGTGTTGGGCAATCGTCCAGAATGGACTCAACTTTTTCGCAATGCTCCTCCGTGACAATCACCGCTTTCGCGCCAGATTGGTTGACGCGGTAGGCGATATCCTTGGCGGTGAGCAAATTGGTGCCCGGCATGGAGACGACGCCGAGCTTCATGCAGCCGAACAGAACGCCATACCATTCCGGGATGCGCCCAATCACGACACAGGCGAAATCCCCCTTCGCCAGCCCCAGCCGCTTCAGCCCATTGGCGAACTGGCCGGACTGTTGGGAAAGATCGGAATAGGAGACATCCGCCGTCCGCTGACCATCCGGCCCAACGGCGATCAGCGCGGTTTTGTCATGCTCCGCGCCGCGCACATCAATCACGTCATAGGCGAAATTAAACACCTCCGGGATGGTATTCCGGAAATCATCCCGCGCGACGGCGTAGTCACGCACAACGCTCTCAGTCCCAAACATCAGCTCTTCCCTGCATTGCAATGCTTGATGGACCCTAGCCGATCACCCGCGCCCGCGAAACACGAAAACACCACCTTCCACCATCGCCGCGCACAAACTATCGTATAGGTTGTATATGAGGTTTTGGGCGAAACCGGGGGAGCATTCCAAACCATGACCGAAAGCGCATTCATCGCGCCGAAGCTAACAATGCGCGTTGGCGTAACGGGGCATTTGCCGAAAGACCTTGCTGGCTGGAATGAGGAACGGCTCCGTCAGAAAATCGATGAAGTCCTGAAGTTTGTGAAGATGACAGCGGCAGGCGTGCAATCCGAGAATAACTTCTTAGACCCCAAAAAGGCGCCATACGGCCAAGACGGATTCAATCTACGCTGCATGACATTGTTGAGACCAGGCGCAACCCAATTTGCGAGCGAGCGGGCGGAATGCCTTGGATACTCGATCCATGCGATTCTTCCGGCCAAGCAAAACTTGTATAGCGAACTGCTCGCGGATGGGGACAGAGCAGCTTTCAATGACTGGTTCGAACGCAAACGGCTTCAATCCCATCTGGCGCTTGACCATGGTCCACTGCCGAACAATGACGAAGCCTTGCGCCGCGCAGGCTACCTGATGATCGCCCATGTCGATGTGCTGATCGCCGTCTGGGATGGCTCCATATGCTCAAGGCCAGGCTCCACGACAGACCTCGTGGCGGAGGCGCAGCGGCGCGGCGTCGAGATCATATGGATCAGCAGCGATGAGGTGCAGCGCTACAAGGCGGAAAATCCACTGGATGACCCGAGCAACAGAGCTGCCTGGGACGCAGTCGACCTCACCGAAACCGACAACACGTCGGCGGACGAGATGCGCCAGAACCTGAACAGCATCCTGGCTGGACCGCCGGACGGCAAAGCTCTGAAGAGCTTCCTGGCATTCCGGAAATTGAAGTTGCGGAATCGGTCATGCGCCTTTCTTTACAACGCTGTCGTCTCTGTCTTTGCGCTCCGCAGGCCCTCGGGGCGGCTCAAGCTACGACTTGCCGAAAACAGAGAGTCCTGGGCGGGGTCTTTGAAGCAGGCCCGAAGCATCGGCGGTGATGCATATCAGGAAAGTTTGCGAACGCTCCTGCTGGAACGCTGGGTCCGAGCGGACAATATCGCCCTGCAATACGCGCACAAATTCAGAAGCGCTTATGTTGCGAATTTCCTGCTTGCTGCGCTTGCTGTCGCGGTTGGCCTGATCGCCATGTTTTTCTCTCACAGCAAAGGCGTTCCACTGCTGAATGCGATGGGTGTTTGCCCTGAGCCAGGAACAGCCTTCGAAAGCAAGTACTGCTCAGGACTGTTGGCGAAATCCGCGACTGTGGTGTTGGAACTCTTGATCTTGGCTGCCATTGTTCTCATCACCTTTATTGGTCGACAGCGGCGATGGCAGGAGCACTGTATGGCGGGGCGAAGCCTTGCTGAAATTCTCCGACCAAGCCGCCTACATTTTATAATAGCCGGAGCGCCTTACCGCAGATCAACCCATACCGATGAATCCAGCTTGCAAGAACATCAAGCCTGGCTGCCCTGGTATGTGCGGGCCAGTTTACGCGAGATTGAATTGCCTACAGACGCAGTTAGCCAAAAGGACCTGCAAAACGCAATCGATATTGCGATCGATGAAGAACTAAATGCCCAAGAAGCGTATCATGAGCGTACCCGTAAAGTCCTTAAGGCTTTGGATCACCGCCTGGAAATTGTTTGCCTTATTTGCCTCGGCGCCGCTTTCCTTGTTGGCGGCATCTACCTTGTGGAGTTTGTGCAGATTTCCCAGGCGAAACCTTCTGCGGCTTGGACAGAATATGAGTCGCTTTATTCTTGGAAAGCGCCAGCGACATATGCTGGCGGAGTTTTGCCCGCCGTCGGCGCAGCGCTCTTCGGCATTCGGCTGATCGGCGATTTCAAGAGCGCCGCTCGGCAGTCTGAGCGGATGCTCGGACGGATCGACAAGTTGCGCAGCCGCTATAGAAACGAATGGTACAGTCCCGCACGATTATCCCTACGTGAATTGAATGCGCGGACGACTATGATTATGGCTGATGATATTCTGATCTGGAACATGATCTTCAGTGAGCGGGAACTGACGCCGGGCGCATGATCGAAACAGCCACTCCATGAAACTACTGGGAAAACCGGGGACGGCGGCTTGGTATGTGAGCCTGGGCGCGCTTGCGGCCATTGTCGCGATGGGGACGTGGGGTTTCGCGCGGTATGACGTGGCCTTTGGCGCGGCGAGGGATTTGCCGCAGAACTTCTTTGATGCGCTGATCCTGTTCAGCCTGGAGACCGCACTTCGCCATGAGAACAAGCCGGGCCACTATTTGCCGTGGCAGATTCATGTGGCGCGGACAGGCGTGCTGCTGCTGTATTTGGGCGTCGCGGCGGCCGCCGTCGGGGCGACCGTCCGGGCGGATTTCCGACGGTGGCGGGCGGGCGCGCTTGATGGCCATGTGATCCTCACCGGCATGAATTCGGGCATTCGGGCGATGGCGGAAAACCTACTGAAATCTGGCCGCAAAATCGTTGTCCTGGCGCCAGATGAAGATGAAGACCTGACAAACGCCGGCGCCGTCGTTTTCGTGCGCAATCCGCCGGACGAAGCCGCATTCTGAACTGGCCCCCATTTCGACCGGACAGTCGGCATAGCAAGGGAGGCTTAGGGA
>JAYNYG010000058.1:0-19360 GCA_038102935.1 Alphaproteobacteria bacterium
TCTTGATCTTTTGCCTTTGCCCTCTGCTCAGCTGCCTCTGCTTCGACTCTATGCCGTCTGGGATCTATTCCTTCAGCCATGAGCTTCAGTGGTTCCTGAGCTAAGCTCCTAGCTTCAGTGACAGTCAGCGTATCGGCATTACCTAGCGATATCCTCACTGGTTTGCCACGCTTTACCCTCCCTTCCACTACGAAGACGACTTTACCGCCTGGGTTAACCCTCACCCCAAAGCCCGCTAGTCGCGTATCTCTAATATATTGGTCGGTCCCTGTAGCCTTCAGAGAGCTGACATAAGACTGGGTGATGGAGATGCGTGCAGCCATTGTGTCTACTTGTCTCAGCAATTAGGAGACACATAGGAGACAGTCTTTCTAGCATAAATGCAATGATAAACGAAGCTACAAGATCGAACTAGAGAAGGGAGTGGGTGTATATAACATCGAAAAGTCTAGATTTTCTGCCATTGTTTTTGGTAGTCTATGGTTCTGCTGCAGGACTAGGGGATGTAGGATTTTATAAAGACAGCTTATTTTTAATCAGTAGGTCCGCGGTTCAATTCCGCGCGTCGGCACCATAATGTTCAATGACTTACAGTCTTATTTGACTAGCCGAGGCGGGTCATTCCCGTTTTGGGGCTCCACTGGGGCTTCAGCGGCGGCCAGACAAAACGGGATGCTCTGAGCTGATCTGGGACGTAAACCTTGCAGCAATTGCTGACGCCACCGATTTTCTGCATAAGCGAGCTAACATGTGTGCTGTGGTAAACTTGGTGCCATAGCAATGGCTAACGGCTGTTCTGCCCATCAGTTTACCTGTTTGAAGGACTATTCTGCGCCGCCTGGTCTAGAAAAGAAAAAAGCCTGTTGCTTCGTCCCCGGACCACTCAGTGGGGGCTGACCATTGTCATAGGTCTTACAGCACCTAGATGGGCGCAGCGGAGCGCATATAGTAACTCCAACTAATCGCTGGTGTAATAAGGCCGAACGTGACTGGCTATCTCGGTCCAGCATTCGGGGCAGGGTCAAGACCGTATATCAACCAAACTTACATCCGGACCACTCAAGGGGAGCGGACCTACATCATTGAAGACCTTGACTTGACTTGCAGAATCGCTGTAGTCATAGGTTTGCAGAAGATCTCGCACACTTCACAAGCAAAAACCGCGGGTGAAATCGATAAGAATGAGGTTCAAAGAATTGAAACACATATTTCGCTACATAATGATATTGTTAGTTGTTTTTCCATTCCCATTTATGTCTAGTGTCGCACAGGTGAAGGCGGTTCCAAAAATATCCGTTAATTACCCGCAAGCGGATGCTTTTTTAGGAGAAAAAATAGGACCTACAGAGGCTGTCGATGCTGCTAGGTTAGCAGAAAATCTCTCTGAAAAAATATTAAGCGACTATACTAATGGTTTGGCTCGAAGAGATGCTCACCCCAAAGCGCATGGTTGTGTCCAAGCGCGTTTTAAAGTGAATCAGAAGTTTGAGCCAAAATTGCAAGCGGGTATCTTCCAACCTGGAGTCGCGTACAATGCAATTGTGAGGTTCTCGAATGGTTCTCCTAATGCTTCAGGTGATGATGGGGACGGAGACACCCGTGGTATGGCGATCAAAATCCTTGGAGTGGAAGGTAAAAAATTCTTTTCAGACCCAATATATCCGAACTCGGTAGATTTAATACAGATTTCTGCACCATATTTTTTTATAAATGATTCTTCCGGATACACAGAGTTTTTTAGAATAGTAAATAATGGAGTTTCTTTTTCACTTTTTAAAATACCATTTATCTTGGGTTGGCAAGGCACTATAAATGCCGCAAAGATGATGTCGCAGAAGATCTCCAACCCGCTCGATGTGGAATACTTTTCGGTCACCCCTTACCAGCATGGAGTAGGGGAGTCTCGCAAGGTCATAAAATTCTCCTCCTCTCCGTGCGAGGAACGTGCTCAAGAAGAAGCGCAAGATCAGTCCTCTCCAAATTTTTTGCGTCATGCTATGCAAGACCGGTTACAGCGTGAAGAGGCTTGTTTTGACTTTAAAATTCAAACTCGTCCTGATGCAAGTTTTGAGGTCGAAGATGTTGTCAAAGAATGGGACGCAGAGAAGGCCCCATTTGTCCCTGTGGCAAAAATTTTAATTCCTAAGCAGTTGTTTGATACAGCGGCCTTGAATGAAGCGTGTGAAAAAATGACCTACAATCCCTGGCACACTACCGCAGAGCATAAGCCGCTAGGGACCATCAATCGGATGCGGAGAGTAGTTTATCAGACTATCAGTACACTTCGTTCAGATATGAATTATAAGCCCTAATAAATCAGGAGAATTTCAAATGATAAAAAATTGGTTACGATCTGTTCTCGTCTTATTGATTATCGGAGCGGTTTCAATATTCCTTTACTTAAATTATTTATACAAGGTCGAGTTAACAGATCTGCCTGAACCTGCAGGCCAGCCGCAAATAGAGTCTGTTTCAAGCAATTGGCTTGAGTCGCAATCCAAGAGGCTGACCGAAAAAGCTGAATATTTGAAAAAGAATGAGATCGCGTACGACTGGTTTGTACGTTTTCCCTTCTCAAAAACCGATGGCATGCCGTTGATCGCTCTCAAGGTATTACCGCTTTTAGCACCGAATATTTGGGGGGCAGAAACCCAGTTTGGCGAGACATTTGGTCTTTTTCAGACATCAGGTACATCTGCGTTTCCTCTTCCGCTGGGGATAGGTTTTACCGGATTGTCTTCTGATGGCGAGGATTTTCCGGACCGAGCTACTTTTACTTGTGGGGCGTGCCACGTAGGACGAGTTCGGCTTAACGACGGAAGCTTGCGGCAGATTGTAGGCGGGGTTAACTCCCAGTTCAACATCGTCAAGTTTTTTGTGGATGTGAAAAGAACATTCGATGCCTTAGCGGCAGGAGAAGTAGGCAAGCAACGTACGATTAAAATCGCGCAGGAACTGAAAAGCGCAGCAATACAAGCATCAGAGCAGTCGAAGACTTTTTTTTATCGGGACTTGGAATTTAGGGGCCGCAATTTTGATGCTGAGTATGAACGCAAACAGCTTGCTTTGTATCTGGCGGACTATGAAAAGTTGGCCGCTGACTTTATTAGCTACGTAGATAAATTTACGGCTGCTTACGCAACATACCTATCTAAGACGTACGGCGGCTTCGAAAAAGAAATGTTGGCAGGCTTCCCTGGAATGGCTGACGCAACCGGAGTGAGTGCCTCGCACGGTTATATCACAGCTGACGTTAATTTTTTTGGAAGGCTAATGGGGCACAGTATTTTGCCTGACCATCCCGGCCTGACAGATTTTATGGTTGTTTGGGAGCAGGGTGCTAGAGAGGCTAAATGGGACCCGACATCAGGTAAACTGGTCGATGGCGGCGGCCAATATAACGGTAACATTCCAATTCCCATTTACCGCAACCTTGCTGCTTCGATGACTATGGGGCTCGATGATACGGACGTGCGGGTTGCTGCATATTCTGAGGAGTTTTTGAGTGGGCTACCTTCGGACCCGTATCCGTTTGACGTTGATGTTGCTCTTGCTGAAAAGGGGAAGGCAATTTTTTCAAAAAATTGCGCTAAGTGCCACCAGCCTAATAACAGCAAAGTTTACAGATCTCTCGGCACAGATATTTCCCGAAGCAAGGTCATTAATGGCTTATTAATGGAAGCTTCCCGAGAAGTTTCCTTAGAAGCTTGCGGCCCGAGTACGACCATTGTTATGCACGGAGCAAAGCACAGGCCCTGCCAGCTGTTTCAGGGTAAAATGATTAAGCCTGAGGATAGGATGCGGCCGCTTGGTGATCAATGGGGAGGTTATAACGCGACGGCTTTGAAGGGCGTTTGGGCTTCCGCTCCATTTTTGCATAATGGTTCGGTGCCGACTCTCAAAGATCTGCTGGTTCCTAGCGGGCGCCCAACTAAATTCGTTAAAAGTGCTTTGAGTTATGATACCGAAAAGGTTGGCTTCGCACCCAAAGAAGGCTATGATGAGGGCTATGATTTTGACACTGAAGCGTTTCATGCGCTTTCGAACAAAGGTCATGATCAAGACGTTGTTAGCGACGGAAAAGTCTACAAGCTAGATTGGTCGGATGACTTGGACAGCGCTTATGCGCTAATTGAGTATCTCAAGACTTTGTGAAAAAAGGGTTATTATGATGAATGCCTTCCCGTTACGGATCGCGACTTTTTCCGCTTTGACGGCCATGATGTGCTTACTTGGTGTCAATCCCGCCGGAGCCGAAAAGGCGATCGGATACAATGGCAATGTGGAGTTGATATCTCAGGGCTGGGATGAGCATGATAGAGCAACTTTTTATCATGCGGCTCAGGGGTCTCCAATCCTCCCATATTCTTATTTCTTCGCGCTTGAGAAGGCGGGGAGCGGTGAACTTTTTTCCAGCAGAAAAAATTTAAATAGCTTCGGTCTGATATATTGGAACAAATCAGCGAATAATCCAGATAACTTACCTATTGGCCTAACGGATGATTTGGACATATCAGGGTCCGAACGTTTCTTAGGTATGAATTGTGCGGCGTGCCATGTAACAGAGATTAAAGTTGGCAGTAAAAAGGTTTTGATTGATGGTGGGACCTCGCACTTCGATTTTTACAAGTTCATGCGCGAGCTGACACTCGCCCTTCAAAAAAATTACTCGGACGACAAAAAATTTGATCGTTTCGCGCGGAGAGTTTTGAAGGAAAATTATTCAGAAACTCATGCAGTTAATCTAAGGGCGAGGCTTCGCGGTGTGATGCGCAAGCGGGAGGACTGGCTTTTTAGAAATAAAACTTCTGTAAATGCCGGGCCTGGACGGGTTGATGCGTTAAATGTGATCCTTAACCAGGTTTCCGCAAAAATGCTGCATCGCCCTGATAATGCGCGAGTAGTAGACGCTCCCGTGAGTTTTCCGTACCTGTGGGATGCTCCTTATCTGGACTTTGTACAATATAACGGGGTTGTGCCGAATAGAGGAGCGGGGGCCTTAGGCCGTAATGTTGGTCAGGTCTTGGGCGTTTTCGGCGAAGTCGCTCTTCAGGAGTCTTCAATTCCAGGAGGATATGCGTCCTCCGTGAATGTCCAGCACTTGATGGACCTTGAAGAGACACTGAAGACTTTAAAGTCGCCCAGGTGGTCAGATCTCGCTGAAACGAAACTCCTTCCCAAAATTGATCGTACTCTGGCGGACAAAGGGAGGGGTATTTACGAGAAAAAATGTTCATCTTGCCATCAGGTAATTGACCGCGACAATCGTGGCGATATTGCTTCTATAAAAGTGAAATTGCTTTCTCTTCCAGAGATTGGGACGGACAGTGCTGCTGCCCTTGGCTTTGTCGACAGGGTGGTTGCGTCCGGTCCTCTTAAAGGACGAAAAGAAGCTTACAGCGTCGGTCAGCCGATGTGCGAGCACGTACATGGAAATAGTGTTCTCGCTCACGTTACCGTTGGCGTTATAATGAGTGATCTTGGAACAACATATAAGCCTGTGTTGTCGACATTGTCATCGGTTATGTCCAGTGGTTTCCGCAGTCTACTGCATGAATCAGGCAATAAGATTCGGTCGCTTTTGGGCTTGAGTGGTGCTGCATCCCATAAACATGTTTTGTCGGACACCGATCTAATTGCAAAGTTGAGGGCTAAGGGAATATCAGAGGCAGGAATTGTAGCTGCTCTCCAAAAGAGAAGTGACAACAGCTCCGCGCTCTACGATCAGTTGGTTTCTGATTCTATGGAATATCAAGGTAAGGACAAAGCATGCTTGGAAGTTTTGGCTGAAGCGCAGTACCGTGCCAGGCCGCTAAATGGGATTTGGGCGACCGGGCCGTACCTACACAATGGTTCAGTGATCTCATTGAAGGACCTACTTGAGCCGGTGCATAAAAGGAAAGTTGAATTTCGTGTTGGTGATACCGAGTTCAGGCCGGATGTTGTCGGGTTTGCGGAACCTTCCAAGGGTGGGTTTGTTATAGATACGCGATTGAAGGGCAACTCCAATCACGGTCATACCTACGGTACTGAGTTGCAAGAGGCCGAAAAGATAGAATTACTAGAGTACCTAAAATCGCTATAATTAAACTTATGTTCAGAAAGGGCTTAATCATGTGGAAAGTAAAAACGGTCATACTTCTGGCCGGATTGTCGTCGTCGTTGCTGGGCCTGGGAGTTAGTGCTGCAGATATCGAGCATGAGGCTCATCGAGCAATACATTCAGAGGAAGATGTAAAACGTTCGCATGATGCTCGTCACGCCGTAAATACTCGGAAAGACAAGGTGGAGCCCAAGCGCTATACGTTGTCTTTCACAGGGTACGTGCAGGAGTTTTCCGGGCCGTTTAAAAGCCCTGATGACTCAGGGTTTGATGTTGACGGAGCCTTCCAATTTTCCGAAGGGTTAAAATTGCATGCGTTTGTAGACGGTATTGGTTCTCGAAATGGAATTGATGATGTAGGCTTGGCAGGTACCCTAAGTATTTTGCCTGAGCTCTCCGTCCACGCAGAGTTAGATTTAGGCATCCAAACCAATTCAGAGGCAGACTTTTCGGTCACGATTGCACCTACGTATACCTTCCTTTATGATATGGATTTGGGAGTGTTTGCTTCTTCAACGTTGTCAGCGAAGTATGAAAACTTTGATGAAGGAGCAGCTTTTAATTACAGCCCAGTTCTTACGTTGGGAAGTGTGCCGCTCGGGGCTAATATAAGCTTTGGCTACACTAATGCTTTGTGGATTGATAAGTCGGACTTGTTAGTGGTTAATTCAAGCGCTGCAACGTACACAACCGGCCCAGTAATATCTTTGAACTGGGATCTTAGTCCGCGTGTGCAAGTGGCAGCAACAGCACTCCCGGATGCGGAAACAAAATCTATAGCTTCAGGGTTTATTTTTAATACAGAGAGTGAGATTTACCAGATATCTGCGGACATAGAGCTTACGCCGGGTTGGAAACTGGGAGCAGCGCTGAGCCTCACGAACACCGATAGCGAGCTTTTAGGTAATGTGCAAAACGAGACAGAGTTTAGGGTTACCATGGGTTATAGGTTTTAGAACGTGGGCAGACCTAGCTAAGGTTCGTTTTCTGGGGATTTCCGACTTGCGTAAGACTTTCAAGAGGTTTTCGGTGGGCCTGTGGTTGGTATGCCATTCGCACCTCCGGAGATAGATGTGAAAGTGCTGGTTAGGGTCGCTATTGATGCGTCGCTAATGGTGCGCGGCCCAGCTCAAAAAGTTCTTGAAAGTAAAGCCTCGGATTGATGGGGCCACGTTGCCCAACCTGGCCGTGCGCATTTTTGGGTGCAAGAATCATTGATCGACTGACCGTCGGCATGGTTTGATCCGAAATAGGTGCAGTGGCGTCTGCATCCGCCAACGACGGCGGGCGACTGCCAGACTTTGCAGAGGAAAAACTTGACCACCACCATCTGCCTGACGATTGCTGTGCTTTTTAGAAGTGCGGGTGTGTCTTGGAGCCAAGATTACCAAAAGGGATATGCCGCATGCGAAAGTGGTGACTTCGTAACTGCGCTGTGGGAATGGATACCTCTTGCGACAATGTGGGAAATGAAGGCGCAGAACGAGCTGGGCCCTTTGTATGCTATAGGTCAAGGCCTGGGCGAGCAATTACGGAGCTGTGATTTTATTTAGATGTGATCTTTATAACCACCCCCCGCGTATAAGAATTGTAAACACAAACAGGAGCGTCCGTTATGAGATTCACCATTCCAGCATGTCTATTGGTTTTAGCTTTTGGTCTTTCCCCGGCCTACGCGGGCGGTTGTGGCGGGAGTGATCACGTTCATTCCCCACAGGCAATGGCCGAGAAATATTTTGATCAGATGGACACCAACAGCGACGAGATCGTCACCAAGGCAGAATTTGAGGCTTCAGCGATGATAAAAATGGTCAAATCGTTCGATGTACTTGGACCCGATGAAAACGGTGAGGTTACAAAGTCTGCATTCATTAAGACTTTTATGGAAGCGCACCCAGCCCACAAAACTGAAGCGTAAAGGCTAAGGCATTGTCCGCTGGCTAACCCAAGCCCGTCATGACTATTTGGCGGGGAAGATGGGTCGCCTAGAGGGCGTTCCGTTCTAGAGGATGATCCGCGGGCTGCTGGAGCCGGTGGGTAGAGTTGCTTGTGGTGAATAGGCAGACCAATTCGATCCCTTATAAAAGTAGCCTGCGGCGGATTTCTCCGACAACGAGCAGCCCTATGTCAGGAGTTCGAACAGTGAGTTGGAGTGACCATGGTGGGAACGGCGGCATTGTCAGATGAAGAACGCGTAACGATGGTCAGGGCGGAACTGGCCGCCTCGATTGAACTGCAGAAGCCAAGGGCCGAAAGCGTCGACCTATTGATCAAACCAAGGGAGGCGCTCTGGGATTATGAAGAGGCCACTGGCAGGGGCCACGAGGTCGAAGACGAATTCCATGCTTTAGAAGATGCTATATTTCCTGATGCGCAATAAAGCCGCATGAAAAATTCTACCAATTTCCTAAACGACATACGAATGCGCCTAAGTAGGCGGGGATGATCATTTAGGCCCGCTGCCCAATTCCAAGCCAATCGCATCGAACCGCTGCCGACGTTCTGGGGAATTTGACGGCGGCAGATAACATTTCAACGCCATCCGGGATATCAAGACCCTTCAGAAGTTCGCTTCAAGTCACGCTGCCGTTCACAATCACTACAACCTCGAACGCCACCTTGTCAGCCAATCTGTCTTCAAACAGAACCGCTCTGCCGCAATAGAAGAATGGAGGCTACTCGCTGCATCAACAATTGCGTCGAGCCGATAAGCAGAGACCAGTTGTTATTCGTCTGATATTACCGCCAAAACGATATGAGTTATAATTGCTAATATAAAATTTGAAGGCCGATTGGTACGTTCTTGTAATACACTTTTGGATAAATTAATTTTTGACCATTTGCTGCCAACGGCTCCTCAGGAGCCGTCTCGATAGTTCGAGTCAGTTTGACCCCGGTTTCTGTATGTAGACGGCGCTCTTAAAACCGGCCACGGAAGCGGCGGGGTGGTCCAGCCACGGGCGGCGTAAAATCCCGTTAGTTGGCAGACTCATGTTCGATGTATCGGGCGTGAGTTGGGGATGTACGGTTTGGATCCGTATCACCGAGTTCGTCGTTCGGTATTGCGCGACGGCATGAGCGAGCGCTTCGCCGGCGCGCTCCTAGAGCGGCTGACCCACCACGCCCTTATACTCGAGATGAACGCGCCTTCATACAGCCTCGCTCAGAGCCGGGCGCGCAAAGCCCAACCGCCCTAATCCTGTAGGAAAAAGCCCCATTTCCCGGCGATCGCTAGTAATAGGGCTTCATCCACCTCGGTGGATAGTTTGGTAGGCACCTAATTGACCGGCTTTTACGGCGCCGTTGACAGCAGTTGACATAAACCGTTTTAGCCGTTATCCTAAAGACTTGCAGAATCAACCCATCGCTTCGTCGTAATCTGTGGAAAAGGATTAGGCATTATGAAAGCACGAATAAAAAAAATCCTTCTAACGCGGTGGAATTCCATTTGCAAATTTTCCATCGGACTTTTCGTTGCCGTTTTGGTTGCTTCATCAGCATCAGCGCAAACAAACACGATCCACATTGACCAGGTCAGTTCATCGGCTTCGGGCTCGGATCTAACATTGACAGTTGTCCAAATCGGTAGTGGTAACGTAATCCAAGGGTCGAACACTGCTTCTACTGCCATCGGGAGTGGCTTCTTTGCGATCTTGACTGGTAATACACAATCCGTGGTGGTCGAGCAGGTGGGGACAGACAATAAGGCTCTTTTGGATCTTATAGGCGACAGCTTGACCACAACACTGGTTGTTCAGGGCGACGATAATGATGTAACTCTTGAGTGTATCGGCAACACCTGTGGTTCGGCCACTATGGACTTGAGTATAGTTGGGGGCCTAAATGAAATCGATTATCGCTTCGGCAACTCGGCTTCGATCTCGAGCACGGCGTTAACTTATACTATTGTCGGGTCTAGCAATACATCCGATGATACACAAAATTTTGCTTCGGGGGTTACAAATGCTGCTGAAGCCACAACGGCCAGTAGAACTGTTATAACAGAGGGAAGTCCTGCGCAGTTGCAGCGTGATGTTTCTGGTGATTTAACACTAGCCACGTCTACCGCAGCTCTAACTGACGGAACTACTAGTTTTACCACCTCCGACTTTGCATCTACAAACGATATCGATGGAACTAACCAGAACGTAGATATAATTGTTTTCGGTGACTCAAATTCGTTTTTGACAGAGGTATCGGGGAGCAACCATACTCTTGATCTTACCATTGATGGTTCGAATTCTGAAGTTTCCATAAGGATGGGTAGCAATAACAGTACCATAGATCTTCGTCTAGAAGGCGACGATGCATCTGTTGCGGTTATATCAGACGATAATTTCGCTCGATAGTGGATTCGGAATCTATGAGACAGGTCTGTTTTTTTACAATTTCGATTTGTCTAGCTGTTATAGTTCAAAATTCAGTATCCGCAGCTGATCCGGATGTGGGCTTTGTATCTAATTCTAAAGGTAGCGCAATCATTTCCAGGGCTAGTGTCGGAGGCCTTACGGTCAAAGATGACGTTGGCGTTAAGATGGACGATGTAATTGAAACTGGAAAAGGATCTTTAAGCGTTCTATTCAAAGATGAAACGCTAGTCGATATTAGCCAACATTCTATGCTTTTAATAGATGATTTTGTTTATGATCCCACAACATCCACTGGAGCATTAGCAATTAAAGCAACACTCGGTACCCTGCGTTATATGTCTGGGGAAATTGCTAATAATGCTGCAGAAAACATTAACATTTCGACGCCGACAGCCTCTGTGGCAGTGAGGGGGACAGAATTTACCGCGACAGTGGATGAGATTGGTCGTAGCACGTTTGTGCTACTTCCAAGCTGTGACTTTTCCGGACTAAATTGTGTAGTAGGGGCTATTGAAGTAAGTACTGATGCGGGAACAGTGTATATGAATCAAGCCAATCAAATGACTCAAGTTGATTCAGCTAGTCTGACTCCGTCTCTACCGGTAATTTTGGATGAATCTTACACTCAGATGGGAGCTAATTTCATTTTAGGTGGGCCGAGTGTTTCGCAAAAGGCTTCACGAATAAAGCAAGCGGAAGCTACAGAAGCTTCCGAAGGAGCGAACGTTTTCATTGATCAACTTGATGTTGATTTGTTGGACAATGATTCGCTCCTTAACGAAGGTGGGCTTTCCTCTTTTGATCTTTTAGGAGACGAGCTTAAAGAGACTTTTTTAAATGATCCTTTGGCCGAATTGACCGAACTAGCCTCGACGGGGGCAGTCTCTGCCCAACGCAGGTCGGATAATTCGGCGGCAGCTTCGGGCAGCCCTACCGTTACGGAAGGGGCTGTTGGTGTGTCTTTAGACCAGGAAACAGAAGCGGCCGTTATCTCAATTAATTTTGATCCGGCAAGCACTCAGACAGTGACAATATCAAATGACTCTGAATCCACAGGGTCGATTGATGTAGGCGGAGGTGGCGGCGCTGAAATATCAATTACACAGTCTCAATAAAATTGAAAGTATCTAAAATGATTTGCATCAGAAAAATCAAGGCCTTTGACTCTTTGAAAATTATCTACAAACAAGCGTATCACGGTTCCATTCTCGTTTTATTTTGTATAAATGCTTTCTTCCTTACAACGGCTAACGCTCAAGATAATAGTACGACCATAAATCAGATTGGCGAAAAATTCACGTTTATTGGTTTTCAAATAGGTAGCCAAAACACACTGACTGGGCAAATGGCAGACAGTCGGTTGAATCCGGGCGAGAGCGGTGCCGTTCTTTACAGCGCGCAAGTCGGGTCAGGCAATACAATAAATTTTAGCATGTCTTCAACAGGTAGTGCATTGAGTACAGAAGCTCTCTTTGCATTGGAGCAAAAAGGCATTAATAACATCAAAGATATAGATTTTTCGGGAGAGAATGTAGAAATATCCACTCTGCAAAGCGGAGATGGCACTAGTATCAGCATCACCGGTAACGCTGAGAACTTGTTACTTAAATCTAGCCAATCTGGCTCAGATCATGCAGCCTCAATGCAACTCGACAGTGGCTCTTACGATATAGATTTTAAGCAAGCCGGTCTGGGAAAAAAAGTTGCTCAGATCGATTTAGAAAACACCGGTGGCGGGACAGTTACTGTAGATTGGAGTCAAACGGGGGCGGTTGCTGATACGAACACGTTGAGTTTTTCATGCGGGAGCGCGCTTGGGTGTGATTTATCTTATCAAGATTAGTTTTAAAAAAGTTTTGTGAATAATTGTTCTTATACTGGTCTTTGTCACATTGAAAATTGTGCGCGTCTGATTTTGCGCATTCTAATACTTTCCGTGGGAGGGAGGGGCAAAAACTCTCACATAGAGACGCCGGTTCCCGGTTTGCGTCAGACAGATACCAAACCTGTTCGCGATGTTTCACTTCGCCTCAGGATCTACCGGTAACGCAGCAGACGTGTTACTGATGGTGCAAGCAATATGGCGGGGTGGGGCGTGACTAGCTTCGCCGGCCGAAGGAGCTTGAGGAGAAGAGGCTTCGGCATTGCCTTGCGGTCTCGGACTTAGCGCTGGATAAGCAAATTCTTCAGGCTGAGCCAGAACCGTCGCCGAAGGTCGCGTAAGGCTGTCGGAGAGACGGGAATACTATTGAGCCCCGCAGGGCGTTGGTATTGTAACGACCACGTGTAAGAACGGCTTGACGTATCGGAACGTCTGGCCTGCCGAACGTTGGGTCAACATCGTTCAACGCAACGCCAGTATCCGTCGGGGCCTTCAGTCGAGGGCAGTCTGACAGCAGACATCGTCGAGTTCGCTTTACGCCCGCATTAATTTCACGATCTGATTGGAGATATGATTCACTGACGGTACGGAGGTGTAGTTTTGAATCCCAACAGTATTTTCGGTCCTCGGACCATCTTGCGTTGCTCAGTAAGCACGGCGATCCGCTTGAAATCCTCGATGCGACGGTCGATCTCGATTATTTCCGGAGCTGGCTGATTTAGGGCCGGGGCTATGGCGATGGCACCAAGGGCGGTCGCCCGCTGTTTGACCCTGTGTCGATGTTCAAGGCATTGATCCTGCAGGCGCAGCACAATCTCTCCGACGCGCGGATGGGGTTCATGATTAGGGACCGTCTGTATTGGATGCGATTCCTGGGCTTTGACTTGGGCGCGCCAACGCCGGACGAGAATACGATCCGGCTGTTCCGCAATAAATTGACCGAGACCGGAACGCTGAAGCAGGTCATGAAGGCGTTCGACTGGCAACTAAAGAAGAAGGGCTACATCCCCGCTCTCAGCGATTGGACGCAATCGCTTGCCCGGCAACGAATGTCCCGCCAGATCGTCGACGCCTCTCCGGTTCCGGCACCAAAGCAGCGGGACACGGAGGAGGAGAAGGCGGTGATCAAGGCGGGCAAGGCGGCGGATGAGATCTGGCCAGACGAGCCCAACAAGGCAGCCCAGAAGGACACGAACGCCCGCTGGACTTTGAAGATCGGCGGCAAGGTCCGTCACCGCCCCGACGGTACGCCGCTGCCGATGATTGCGATCCCAACGTTCGGCTACAAGTCGCATATCGCCATCGACCGTCGCTATGGCTTTATCCGCAGATCGCCGTGACGACGGCGTCCGACAGCGATGGCCGGATGCTCCGCCAGATCGTGACGACGGATAACACGAGCAGCGATGTGTGAGCGGACAGCGCCTATCGCTCCAAAGCGAATGAGGTATGGCTGTCGTCGAAGCAGCTGCGCAGCCAGATCCATCGTCGCAAGCCAAGGCAAGCCGATGCCAGCGGCCACATCCCGCGCCAATGGCAAGAAGTCCAGCATCCGGGCGCGGGTGGAGCATGTCTTCACCCATCAGAAGGAGCGCTACGGCCTGTTCATCGGCACGATTGGCCTGGCGCGGGCCGAGGCGATACTCACCCTGGCGAATATAGCCCAAAATATAGACCGGCTCGTATTCAACGAACGGCGGGCCATCACCGGATGAGTCCGCCCGAATGGTGGGAAATTGGGCGGTCTACGGCTAAAACCCCCGACCAAACCGCCATGCTAACCGACCGACTGCGGCACATCTCACCGAATTCAAAATATTGCGCTGAGCAAGGCCGGTTAATGCGAGTGTTCAGCTCGCACCTCTGGTCGTTACGGTTATCGTAGCGTGACAGCTTTGCTGAACCAAACTGGCTTGCATGTGGACCATAAGCATGAGCAGTGTATCTGGCGGCGTGAGGGGCTTAAAGTACCGCTGAAGGAACCAAAGAAGGGCAGCATATGGCTGAATAATGGGTCCCGCATCCGCCTCAGGCCAGAGCGCCCTAATTATGTCTGGTCCTACGACTTCGTTCATGACCGGGCAGATGATGGGCGCGTCTATCGTACGCTGAACATCATTGATGAGTTCACGAGGGAGGCGCTGACGATCCGTGTGGACCGGAAGCTGAACTCCATCGACGTGGTGGACGCGCTGACCGATCTCTTCATCCTGCGATGACCGCCAGCATTCATTCGTTCTGATAACGGGCCTGAGTTCATCGCAGAAAAGGTTTGGGATTGCATCGGCGCTGTGGGAGCCAAGACCGCCTACATCAGCCCATGGTCGCCTTTGGAGAACGGGCTCCGCCTTCATCGTCGTGCAGAGCTTCCAGGCAATAATGTAACGGGAGAAGTCTTCCAGCGTGAATTCAGGAGCGAAGTGCAACACGTTTGACGGATGAGCTATCCATCTGTCGCTAAACAGATAACGGTGTCGCCATGTCAAACTATTCGCACCTCTCTTCCGCGGAAAGAGATCAGATTGCCGAGATGAAGGCCGAGGGCCTGCGCCACCATCAACCGGGAGCTCAGGCGGAACGCCCTGGAGGGCGGTGCCTATTGCCCCGTGCCGGCTGAAGGGGCGTATCTTCCGCGCTGCCAGCGCCGGGCCCGATTGTAGCAAGACGTCAAACTACGCGGCTATGTGCTGGCGCGCTTGTTGGAGGGCTGGACGCCCAAGAAGATCTCCGGACGTCTGGTCAAGGGGATCGAGATTGGCCTCAATCTGATCTCGACCGAAGCCATCTATGCATGGGTTTACAGCAAGGCGCGCAAAGCTGATGCGCTCTGGTGCTACTTGACCCGCGGTCGCCCCCGCCTTGGTCGACGCAAGCGATCCTCAAAAGACCGCATTGCCGAGAAAGTTCATATATCCGAGCGAATACAGGCCGCCGATCAACGCGAAGAGGTAGGCCACTTGGAAGCCGATCTGGTGATCTGCAAGCGTTCGCGGCCCGTGCTGGTGCTGCATGAGCGCAAAACCCGCCTGACCCTGATCAGCCGCCTTATGAGCAAGACCGCGGCGGAGACCGTCTCGGCGATGATGGCCATGGTCAAGCGGTTGGCTCCAGCTCTGCGCAGATCGATCACCTTCGACAACGGCGGAGAGTTCCCACGCCCTGCTCCACGACATGCTCTCCGCCACGACGTACTTCTGCGACGCCTATGCGTCCTGGCAGAAGGGCGGCGTGGAAAATACCAACGGAAGGATAAGACGCTGGCTGCCAAGGTCCATGGACCTCGACCTGGTCAGTGACGAGGACATCCAGAAGACCGCCATGAACCTCAACTCAACGCCACGAAAGTGCCCCGACTTCAAAACACCCATCGAGGCCACGCTCGCCGAGCTCGGAAGTGACATTCAAATCAGGTTTGCTTGATAACGTTGCATACCGCGTCGGAATCCGCCGCCTGCATCTTCACAGGCGTATCAACCGCGAAGATCGCCTGGCTGACGAGTGCATGCCGGCCGATGGCTGCGGCTAAGAGCTCAAGCAGCGCCGTCGACCGCCCGACCCAATCAGCCAGGGTCGAGCGTTCCAAGTCGATGCCGTCCCGCTTGAATATCTGTGATTGGCGATAGAGTGGCAGGCGATCCGCATATTTTTTGACTAGGACATGCGCCAGCAGGCCCGGCCCGGCCGCCCACATTCTATCGGCCGTGACGGCACAGTCGCCGTCCTGATCTTCTCGCAACATTGACAGGCCATGCGCGGGCGCGCGATCCGATTCACGACAAAGCAACCGGGGACATACTTCAACTCTTCAGTCACGTCTTCGCCAAGCTGACGTAACGTGCCGCCGCAGACTTGGCACGCATCGCCGGGACAGGGATCACGCCCCCAGCCTCCGAGCCAAAAGCGCCACTGCCTCAGCGTCAAACACCCCAATCACTCGGAGGTGATGCCCGCTCGCCAACTCGATCTCGATCGAGCCGCAGTCACTTCCGCGGTCATGCCGAAGCGGCGCATCATCGGCAATGACTTCAACAGTTAGGAACGTCGGCGTATCGGCATCCCTCTCCACAGGCTGGAAACGGGGATCAGGAAGCCAGTTGAACACCAGGTTAGCGCTTACATCTTAGCGACGCGCCACTTGCGAGACCGATACGCCCAGAACCTGTATCTGTGCCACAATCCAACGCTTCTCATCTGCCGACCAAGACCGTCTCGCTCGCCGCTTCCGACCCATACCCGCCCCGCTTAGTGTCCATTAGCGCTAGTGGACACTTACGTCCGATAACAAATGACAGCATCAGTATCAGAAAAAACTGAATAAGAGGGGGGGGCGGACGGTTACGGACAATATTAATGCCAACCGTTTGGTCTTCATTGGCACCTTTCCACTTTTGGAGCGCCCACACGGCGTAAATAAGCGCCGAACCGCCGCCTGGGACGATGCCTTCCCCAACCGCAGCGTGGGTAGCATTCAGGACATCTTCGACGCGATCCTTGCGCTGTGTCACCTCAACCTCGCTGGCTCCAACGACCCTAATGACCGCAACGACAACGGAGAGCTTTGCGAGCCGATCTTGAAGCGTTTCTCCGTCATAATCGGACGTTGTCTGTTCGATTTTCTGGCCGATTTGGCCGCACCGGGCTTGGAAGCGCGCGCCTGAGACTACCCAATCAGGGGCATTATCAATCTCTATTCGAGCCAACGTCTACGGCACTGTCCCGATATTCCCTGTAAAGCCTTGACCTAATCGTGACTAAATCTGTTTGCAAAGGGCTCTTTTTTCTATATTTTATCTGCTGATCGTAAATCCAAATGCATCATAATGAAAGAGACTGTTTAACGAAAGCCATTCCATCGACCTCCGGTATTAGCCATCCCGCAATAATTCCAATTCCCAGTGAATTCATCATTTCTACTATTAACTTTGCCCCAAAGCTCTCCCCAACAACTCGTTTTTAGACGGTTTCTAGACATTTTTCTCGAGGCGCAACCTTGCTCGTTACTTCCGCAGGTTCTAGCCCAGTACCCTCTATATCTGAATCCATCTGGCGATTTTAATGATATCCATCCGCTAGAATTGTCGTTATATCTCGCGGTAAAATTTCCCATCTCGTCAGCGTCTACTACGACTGGTCCCCAATCACTTTCCCAAACTTCTTCGCCTCGTGCACTCCTCACGGTTCCTATGTTCGCTGTGAGAAGAGCTTCGTCTGCCAACCTCTTTTCCTCTTTTATTTCAGCTTCCCGGCGCCTATTTTCCAGTTCGATTTGACGCGCTTCTTCTTCTGCCAGCCGCCTCAGTTCAGCGGCCTCGCGAGCAGCCCTCTCGGCCCTTAACGCGGCAAGTTCTCTTTTTTGTCGGAGCGCTTCTTCCTCTGCAGCCTTTCTTAAACGTTCAGCATCCGCAGCCGCTTTAAGCTCAGCAATGCGTTGGCGGTCGCTTTGAGAAATTTCACTTTTTATTGGCATTTTGGCCGCGAACAGTGTCTCATTATAATGGCGGGGTTGAACGCTCGCTTTCCCTAGACCAGCACACTTGTTCATAAAACCTTCAAAAACCCCCCGCTTCAAATCTTTTTTACCGACAATCTGACCCCAACAGCTTGATTTATTTCCCTTTGCATCTTTATAGTAAACTTCCCAAGTCTTGTCTTTATCAATCATTCTTTTTATATCCGTCGAAGCACATCCACGATAATACCGACTATCAACGTTAAACGACCCATTATCCTTAATACCGCACTGACGTATGTAAATGCCATTATAATTCACGCCGTCCTTGGTGAACATTTTTACAATGCCATTTAAATGTTCATTCCATTTTGCTATAAATTGAGGCTTGCCTTTTACAGAAGCATCATCTCTATAAACCGCCATAGGACCCATGTTAGTTTGCCAAACTGGCTTATCTTGCGGAGCCTGCAGAATTGAAGCCGACCCGTGATCAGTTCCACCGAGGTATACCCCGGGCTTTGCCATCCTAGCATTTACGAGGTCTGCTATATACTTTCCGGAAGTGTTGTTTTCGTAAAACGCTGGACGTGTCACGCCATTACCACATTCTAAAATTCTTGCCGAATTTTCGTTATATAGCATGTTACATTTGTGAATTTTCGTCACGGTTCCATACGCGTCAAATTTAGTGACGTAGACCGCAACAATAAACAAATCGCGCTGGATTTTTTTTATAAACCGAATCATTCCTTCGTATTCACAAACGGAAGGACCACATCCATGCCGATTAAAAGTAATGTCCTGCATGTCCGTAGAATTAATAAAATCCACTTGTGTAATTTCTAAAATGCTTAAAGGAGGGTTTATTTCTAAATCACCACTATCAGGTTCGCCAGTAAGTTGGTCTATGACTGGCTTGCGTATTGCATTTTTCCCCGGTACCGGAATCCATTTTCCTTTATCTTTTTTCGACCATAAACAATACTTCTCCATTACTTCTCTAATACGCGGACGCATAAGTCTAGATTCATTAGTTCCGGGGCCAATTCTTGGCATAGAAACTTCACTTGGGTCTCTATTGTCTTTATTGTAATTTTCATGCATTTTTAAAAAATCATACCATTTGACCGTATTCCCTGGGGCCCAATCCTTGGGTATTGGCTCGCAATTTGCTCTATCAAAAATATCTGCATATGCGTAACCCGAAAAACTCACAAAAAAACATGTTAGCGTAAACACTTTGAGCCAGACTGAAAATATCTTCAGGCTATCAATCAAGGTATCGAACATCATTTTTACCCCAGCGAAAATTCTAAGTTTAAAAATCGTATCGAAATCCTATGCAATGTAAAGGGAGTGTCCGGCGTCAGGGCTCATGGGACAGACTGAGGGTATGATTTAGAGGAGGATTTTGGTCTCATCGCAGTGACGAAGGAACGAAGATGAGAGCAAAATCCAACAATCCGAAGACACCAGGCAGCCGTGCGGTTAAGGACATCCGCCGTGCGACGCGGCGGCAGTATTCCGCGGAAGAGAAGATCCGGATCGTGCTG
>JAYNYG010000115.1:0-3873 GCA_038102935.1 Alphaproteobacteria bacterium
CATGAACCAGACGACATAGTAGAATTGCGCATCAATCGCGCCCGGCGCATCGCCTAAAAGAAATGCGCGGCCATCCGCCAATTGCGCGTCCAGCCAGGATAGCGGCGCACGCATTTGGGACACGAGATGCGGCAGGTCCGCATTGGCCTGCTTCAAGCCTTCCGCCCAATCTTCGCCAAGATAGAGCCGCCCGCGGTCCTCCGCGAAATCTTGCGGCAGGTTCTCCCCGGCGGAACCCAGAACGATTTTCACCCCGAGATCGAACAACGCGCCGTCCGTCCAGCGGCTGAGCGCCCACATCAGGCCGTGCTCCGTTGTCGGCATGAAGGTCAGCGAGGGAAACTGCGCCTCAAGCGCACGGATGATGCACTGGCTATCGCAATAAATATCCGCGCCGATCTGCATCACGGGTGTGCGCCGATACCCGCCGGTCAACGCCGTTAGCATGGGCTTTGGCGGCAGGCGCGGGATTTCAACATTGCGCCAGGCAACGCCCTTAATCCCAAACGCAACCCGCACTTTCTCCGCCACTGGCGACTGCGGATATGCGTGAAAAATAACTTCTGAAGCTGCATCAGACATATGTGCGTTCCTGTTGGGCGATAAGGTTGTTGGGATGTAAGCCGGAGCGGGGAGCTTGCCTAGTCGCTGATCTGTAACTTCTGTCACTGTCGTCCGGCGGTTCTGCGGGTCATATTGATTGGCATAGAACGCCAGGAGGCCATCTTATGACTGACAGGACTGACAGGGCCCAGGGCCTAACCGATGATGCGCTTGATGCCGTTGTCGGCGGCGGCGGCGCACTCAAAGCCGTGGACGGGTTATCTGCTGAGGTAGCCGTCGTAGATGCGATGCCCGGCGTCTCAAAGGTAAGCACACTCAAATTCCCAACGAAGGAGTGAATGTCATGTCTGCCAAAGATACAGCGACCGCCGCCGAAGCATCCGCGCCTGAGCCGCTAACCGATATTGAGCTTGAAGAAGCCGCGGGCGGCTATGGCCAGCGGAGCTATTATTCCTACACGTCAGAGCGCACCAAATCCTACTCAACAGGTTCAGCTGGCGCTGCGCGGGATTAGCGTCGCCCGATACGCGGTGCATTCGGCGCGTTACAAAACTTGCGAGCAGGTAGCTCCACCAGAACCCGAAAAGGCGCTTAAACCCGCCTTTTCGGGTTTCTTTTTTGGTCAAGCAAAGGTCCTGACCAAATAGACGCCTGCCAGCAGAAAACCGAAAGCTATAACCACGAGGCGGAGTAGAGTTTGGTTCACATTCTTTGCAATCCGCCCGCCGAAGTATCCGCCGACCGAACTGCCCGCCATCAACGCGGCTGCTTCCGGCCAGGCGATCAGGCCGCCGATCCCGAACACCAGAATGCTAAGAATCGTGAAACTTGCCGCCAGCAGGTTCTTGATGGTGTTGGCGACGTGGAAATCTGTTAAACCCAGCATCTGCGCAACGGCCAGCAGAATAATTCCGAGCCCGGCCCCGAAATAGCCGCCGTAAATTGAGAATAGAAATAGCGCCACGAAGATCATTCTGGCGCCGCTCGCCTCGCCCGCCAGGGACAACAAGAGCTGGCGCAGCTTGTCCCCGAACGCGAACAAGAGCGTCGCCAAAAGAATTAGAAACGGGATCAGGGCTGTGAAGAGTGCGGCATCAGACGCCAGCAGCAGCAATGCGCCGAGAATTGCGCCTGCGCCCGAAACAATCAGCAACGTTAGAAGGCGTTTACCCAGCCCGCGCAATTCTTCCCGGTAAGCCGGCAGCGCCGCCAGATTGGCCGGCAGCAGCCCAAGATAGTTGGTCGCATTGGCGACAAGCGGCGGCAAGCCGACGGCCATCAATGCGGGAAACGTGAACAAAGTCGCGCCGCCCGCGATGGCGTTCCATACGCCGCCAACGATCCCAATAGCGATAAGCATCGCGATCTGCATAGGGTCCATGGGTCATTTCCTCTTGCCGATTTGGCAGAACCCTATGGCGCGTATTGCATCAATGAAAACGAATAAATACGATGTATTCCATGAATGAAAACGAACGTCTTCCCATAGACAGTGAATTGCTGCGGACATTCACGATCATCGCTGACCGTGGAAACTTGACGCTGGCCGCAGATCAACTGAACCGCACCCAATCCGCCATCAGCGTTCAACTACGAAAGCTTGAGACAGGGCTTGGCGTCGCCTTATTTGATCGCACCCCAAAAGGCATGGCGCTGACAGAGGCTGGGCGCCGGTTGCTACCCAAGGCGCGTTCGATCCTCTCAGACATCCGGGAGGCCAGCGCCCTGTTTACGAACCCTCTGACGGGCTCAATCCGGGTTGGCCTGCCTGATGACTTCGATGAAGCAGTGCTGGAGCGCGTCCTTGCAGATTTCGCCCGCACGCATCCTGGCGTCAAAGTGATCGCGACCTCCGGTTGCACATCTGGCTATGCCGCCGCTATCGACGACGGGGCTTTGGATATCGCCGTATGCTCCGGTCCCGATAACGGTATGGGCGAGACTTTGGGGATGGAGGAAACGGTGTGGGCAGCGGCGGACAATGCGCATATCCCAAGCGGCCAACCCGCACCCCTTGCAGTCCTGGACCGGGATTGCTGGTGGCGCGATCTCCCAACCAAGTCGCTTGATGCAGCTGGGCGACCTTACACCGTGGCGTTCCGGAGCAGCAGTTTTGCGAGCATTCAAGCCGCCATCCGCGCCGGGTTCGCTATAGGCGCGCTTCCAGCATCTTGCCTCAGCGACGGCACGAAGGCGTTATCCCCCAAAGATGGCTTTCCAGACCTGCCGAAATCCCGCCGGTCCATTCTAGTCGCATCTGGCGCGCCAAAAATTCTGACCGGCGCCATGGCCGACGCCATCAAAGAAGCGCGAAACTGCCAATCGCATTGAGGCGGCACTTGTGCCGCCTCGTAACGCGTTCCGGACCAAATCAAACCATCAGCGAGTCAGCGAATTCGGCATAGTTCGTGTTGTGGACCAGGAGGTCAAAGCCCGTGTCGGAGAATGTCACGTCGCCGTTGGCGGTGGACGTAACATGGCTTAGGGCCTCTGCCGTATCCGCATAGTCCAGGCGGCGGAGGTCAATGATATCCAGACCCGCATCCAGGTCCATGATCTCAACGGAACCGCCGGCCCGGTACAGATCGAACACATCAGCGCCAGCGCCGCCTATGAGTTCGTCATTGCCGCCATACTGGTTGGTCAGCTTGTCTTCGCCATCCTGCCCCAGCAGTGTTTCGCCAAGATGCGAGCCGATTAGTAGGTCCAAGAACTCCGTCTGGTACTGGCCAGCGTTTCCGCCAACATCATGCCCGTTCAGATCTAAGCCATTTCCGGTGAATTCGGCGCCCGTTTCGTTATGGGCGAAGCTCAGAACGTCGTAGTCGCCCCAGCCTTCTTTCTGCGCGGATGCCCATCTGTCATTCTCGCAATCGAAAATTCGGAGAAAGTGTTATGGCGGCATCGAAAGTGCGGAAGGCCAAGCGGGTTAGCAAAGCGGTAATCAACAAGCTGAAGCGGGTCTCAACGCCGACGCTCACCACGCAGCTGATGAAGCATTTCGGCCTGAACAACACATCGCTCAGGGACGTTCTGCCGGTTGAGGCGACGGGCGAGCGCTTTGCCGGCCCGGCCTACACGCTCCGCTACGTGCCGCTCCGCGAAGATATGCGCGCCGAACAATTGCTTGATCATCCCGCTAACCTAATGACGCCGATTGTCGAGAACATTCCCGCCGGCGCCGTCATGCTGATGGACGCGAATAGCCGGAATGATGTCGGCACGCTCGGCGGCAATATCCTGATGCGCCTGAAAATGCGCGGCATCGCGGCCGCCGTAACCGATGGCGGTATGCGCGACATGCCGGAA
>JAYNYG010000059.1:0-18787 GCA_038102935.1 Alphaproteobacteria bacterium
CCGCGAAGGCGGCCGCACCGTCGGCGCCGGCGTCGTCGCCAAAGTCGTCGCGTAAGTAGCTGAAGGTTGAACGCTGGCGCCGCCAGCCCCGTCATTGGGGCAGGGCGGGCGGCGACAGGGGAAAAGAACGATGGATAGTCAAAATATACGCATCCGCCTGAAGGCGTTCGATCACCGCGTGCTGGATCAGTCCACGAGCGAGATCGTCAACACAGCGAAGCGGACCGGCGCCACAGTGCGCGGGCCCATTCCGCTGCCGACGAAGATCCAAAAGTATACGGTGTTGCGTGGCCCGCACATCGATAAGAAATCCCGCGAGCAGTTTGAGATGCGTACGCATCGCCGCGTGCTGGATATTGTTGAACCGACACCGCAAACGGTTGATGCGCTTATGCGCCTCGATCTGTCCGCCGGCGTCGACGTAGAGATCAAGGTCTAAACCCATGGCACGGTCAAAGCCCACACGTAGAACCGGTCTGATCGGGCGCAAGCTCGGCATGACGCGGTTGTTTGGCGAAGGCGGGGCGCATATCCCTGTTACCGTCATTGATGTCAGCGGCAACTATGTCGTTGGCCAGCGCACGCCAGACGCAAACGGCTATGCCGCCGTTCAGCTCGGTTACGATCCGGCCAAGCCAAAGAACGTGCCGCAGCCAATGCGCGGCGTTTTCGCGAAGGCTGAAGTCGAGCCGAAGAAGAAGCTGAAAGAATTCCGCGTTAGCGATGATGCGCTTATTGATGTCGGCGCTGAACTTTCTGCAGATCATTTCCTGGAAGGCCAGTTGGTCGATATCTCCGGTGAAACGATCGGTAAGGGATTTGCTGGCGCCATGAAGCGACACGGCTTTGCAGGCTTGCGCGCCACGCACGGCGTGTCCATCTCTCACCGCTCGCACGGTTCGACTGGCAACAGTCAGGATCCGGGCAAGGTGTGGAAGGGCAAGAAAATGGCTGGTCAGATGGGCGCGCGCAATCGTACCCAGCAGCACCTGAAGGTCGCGCGCATTGATGCCGAGCGCGGGTTGGTGATGGTCAAAGGCGCTGTGCCAGGTTCCGCTGGCGGTTACATTTTCATCAGCGATGCGATCCGGCGGCCAATGCCATCTGAAGCGCCGTTTCCCGCAAGCCTGAAGGCCAACGAAGCTCCGGCCAATGATGAGGGCGAAGCGGCCGCCGCCGAAGCGCCAGAAGCTGAAGCCAAGACCGACGGCAGGGAGGAGTAGGACCACATGAAACTCTCCATCAAAACACTAGCGAATGCGGAAGCGGGCGAGATTGAAGTCTCCGATGACGTTTTCGGCATTGAGCCGCGCGGCGATATTGTCGCTCGCGTCGTGCGCTGGCAGCTGGCTAAACGCCAGGCCGGTACGCACAAAACGCAGGAACGCGCAGAAGTCTCTGTCACCAAGACGCGTATTGGCCGCCAAAAAGGCGCTGGTCGCGCTCGACACGGCAGTGCGAACGCCAACTTGTTCCGCGGCGGCGCAGTTGCGCACGGGCCTCGTGTACGTAGCCATGCGCATAAGCTACAGAAGAAGGTTCGCCATTTGGGCATGAAGTCTGCGCTATCTGCAAAGCAGGCCGAAGGCAAGTTGATGGTCGTCGAAAGCCTTTCGATTGACGACGCCAAGACAAAGTCTTTGAAGGCGCAACTCGATGGTTTGGGCGCTCGCTCAATTCTCGTTGTAGGCGGGGCCGAAGTTGACGCCGGGTTTGCGCGCGCGGCGCGTAATCTGGCGGGCGTCGATGTGCTGCCGCAGCAGGGCGCAAACGTTTTCGACATCATGCGCCGGGACATGCTGATCATGACCCGGGACGCGGTTGAGCACTTGGAGGCGCGCCTCAAATGAGCCGGGCAAGAGCAATCAAACCAGCGGCCAGCCCGCTGACGCAAAATCAGATGATGGACGTGCTGCGTAAGCCGATCATCAGCGAGAAGGCGACCCTGATTTCCGAACATAATCAGGTGACTTTTGAAGTCGCAATCGACAGCAACAAGAATGACATTAAGCAGGCTGTCGAAGGTCTGTTCAACGTCAAGGTCATGGCTGTCAACACGATTCGCGTCAAAGGCAAGGTCAAGCGCTTCCGTGGAATGTTGGGCAAGCGCAAAGACGTGAAGAAAGCAATCGTAACCCTGGCCGATGGCGACATGATTGATGTCGCGTCCGGCGTATAACGGCCAAGCCGGGGAGGAGAGAGCAGAATGGCTCTAAAACAATATAAACCAACGTCGCCAGGACGCCGTGGATTGGTCTTGGTGGACCGGTCTGCGCTTTGGAAGGGTCGGCCAGTCAAAGATTTGACTGAAGGCTTGAAAAAGTCCGGTGGACGGAACAACCACGGCCACATTACGGCGCGCCATCGTGGCGGCGGGCATAAGCGCCGCTACCGCATTATCGACTTTAAGCGCCGGGGCCGCGATGGCATTCCGGCGACAGTCGAGCGGCTGGAGTATGATCCGAACCGCACCGCGTTCATCGCTCTCATCAAGTATGAGGACGGCGAGCAGGCTTATATCCTGGCGCCGCAACGTCTAGCTGTTGGCGACATGGTGATGTCTGGCGACACGGCAGATATCAAGCCTGGCAATGCGTTGCAGCTGCGTCGCATCCCTGTCGGCACTGTCATCCACAATGTGGAGATGAAGCCGGGCAAAGGCGGGCAGATTGCGCGCGCCGCTGGCGCATACGTTCAATTGGTTGGCCGCGACTCAGGTGAAGCGCTGCTGCGGTTGGCGTCTGGCGAAGTCCGTATGGTTAGTCAGGAATGCTGGGCGTCAATCGGCGCTGTGTCCAACCCGGATAACAGCAACCAGACGCTCGCTAAGGCTGGCCGCAATCGCTGGAAAGGCAAGAAACCGCATGTTCGCGGCGTTGTCATGAACCCGGTTGATCACCCTCATGGTGGCGGCGAAGGCCGCACCTCGGGCGGTCGTCACCCGGTCACGCCTTGGGGCAAGCCCACCAAGGGTCACAGAACTCGCAAGAAAAAGCCGTCAGACGCGAAGATCGTCCGGCGTCGTTACGGTAAGTAGGGGTAGACGATGGCGCGCTCCGTATGGAAAGGCCCTTTTGTGGACGGCTATTTGCTTAAGAAGGCAGATGCTGTGCGTGAATCAGGGCGCAACGATGTGATCCGCACGTGGTCACGCCGATCAACCATTCTGCCGCAGTTCGTGGGTCTCACGTTCGGCGTTCATAATGGGCAGAAATTCATTCCAGTCTCGGTCAACGAAAACATGATCGGCCACAAGCTCGGCGAGTTTGCGCCGACGCGGACCTATTACGGTCACATGGCTGACAAGAAGTCTAAGAGGGGCTGATGGGTAAGGGATCAAATCCGTCGCGCACCGCTGATAATGAAGCGCGCGCCTTCGTGAAGTTCCTGCGGATTAGCCCGCAGAAGCTGAACTTGGTTGCGGGCCAAATTCGCGGCCAGCGCGTTGAGCATGCGCTGAATGTGCTTGAGTTTTCGCCGAAGCGGATCGCCGCTGACGTGCGCAAGGCGCTTTCAGCTGCGATCGCTAATGCGGAAAACAATCACCAGCTCGACGTAGACCAATTGGTCGTCGCCGAGGCGTCTGTGGGCAAGCAGATGATGCTGAAGCGCATCCATGCCCGTGCGCGTGGTCGTGCGGCGCGCATTCAGAAGCCGTTTAGCAATCTGACGATTGTTGTTCGTGAAGTCGAAGATGCTGAGGAGGCCTCGTAATGGGTCATAAGGTCAATCCAATCGGCTTGCGCGTCGGCATCAACCGGACGTGGGAATCCCGCTGGTACGCTGGCGCTGATTTCGGCGATCTGCTGCATCAAGATCTAGCGATCCGCGCTTATTTGACGGATAAGCTTGCTCAGGCCGGCATTAGCCGCATTCTGATTGAGCGCCCGGCAAAGAAACCTCGCGTTACGATTTACACAGCGCGGCCTGGCGTCGTGATCGGCAAGAAGGGTGCGGACATCGATAAGCTGCGCGGTGAGCTGAACAAGCTCATCAACAGTGATGTCAGCATCAATATTGTCGAAGTGCGGAAGCCGGAAGTCGATGCGCAGTTGGTGGCCGACAATGTCGCCCAGCAGCTGACGCGCCGTGTGTCTTTCCGGCGTGCAATGAAGCGTGCGGTTCAAAGTTCCATGCGTCTTGGCGCGCTGGGCATTCGGCTGAACTGTGCGGGCCGCCTTGGCGGCGCTGAGATCGCTCGGACGGAATGGTATCGTGAAGGCCGGGTGCCTCTGCACACGCTACGCGCTGATATCGACTACGGGTTTGCAGAAGCCAAGACGACCTATGGCATATGTGGCGTGAAATGCTGGATTTTCAAAGGCGAAGTCATTGGGCACGACCCGATGGCGCGAGACAAGCGCCTCGCCAGTGAACAGCCGGCAGCCACTCGCCAGAATTAAGTTTTTCTAGTTTGGAGATTTGAGCGATGCTCAGTCCAAAACGTACAAAATACCGGAAGGCGCATAAGGGCAGGATCCATGGGCTCGCCAAAGGCGGCACGGATCTAAACTTTGGGTCCATCGGCTTGAAGGCGCTCCAGCCCGGGCGCATCACTGCGCGCCAGATTGAAGCCGCCCGCCGCGCGATGACGCGCCATATCCGTCGTCAGGGCAAAGTCTACATCCGCGTATTTCCGGATGTGCCTGTTTCGACCAAGCCTGCCGAAGTTCGGATGGGTAAAGGTAAGGGCTCGCCGGAATACTGGATGTGCCGGGTGAAGCCAGGTCGCATCATGTTCGAAATGGAAGGCGTGCCGGCAGATATCGCCCGCGTCGCGTTTGAATTGGCGGCGGCGAAGCTTCCGATCAATACGCGCGTCGTCACGCGTCTTGGCGCTGAGGAGTAGGGGCCATGAAGGCAGGCGAAGTTCGCGCGAAAAGCGTCGATGAACTGAAAGAATCACTGGCCGCGCTCAAAAAAGAGGCGCTTAACCTGCGCTTCCAGCAAGCGTCTGGCCAATTGGAAAATACGGCCCGTGTTCAAACGGTCCGTCGGGATATTGCCCGCATTCTGACGGTGCTCGACCAGCATCGCCAGGCAGCGGTTTAGGCGGAGGCTGTAACGTGCCGAAACGAGTACTAAGAGGCGTCGTCACGAGCGATAAGATGGAGAAATCCATTGTTGTCCGCGTCGAACGCCGCGTACGCCACAAGGCGTATGGCAAGATCATGACAACGTCGAAGAAGTTCATGGCCCATGATGAGGCCAATGAATTCAAGATCGGCGATCAGGTTGAGATCATTGAAAGCCGGCCATTGTCTGCGCGGAAGCGTTGGTCGGTGATCAGCCAGGCGGATGCAGCTGCATCTGCTGGGGAGGGCTAACCAATGATCCAGGTTGAATCCAACCTTGATGTGGCTGACAACTCTGGCGCCAAGCGAGTGCAATGCATTCGAGTGCTTGGCGGCACGAAACGGCGCTATGCGTCTGTCGGCGATATCATTGTGGTTTCCGTTAAGGACGCCATTCCGCGCGGCCGTGTGAAGAAAGGCGAGGTGCATCGCGCTGTCGTCGTTCGCACCGCTAAAGATGTTCATCGCGAAGATGGCACGACGATCCGTTTCGACGGCAACGCCGCTGTGCTCATCAACGCGCAACAGGAGCCGATCGGGACCCGTATCTTTGGGCCGGTGGTGCGTGAATTGCGCGCCCGCCGTTTCATGAAGATCATCTCGCTCGCCCCAGAAGTGCTTTAGGAGGCTTTTGGGCAATGAAACGTATTCGTAAAGGCGACCAGGTAGCCGTGCTGGCTGGGCGCGATAAAGGCAAACGGGGCGAGGTCCTCAAAGTCATGCCGAAGGATGATCGTGTGATTGTTCAGGGCGTGAACATGGTCAAACGGCACACGAAGCCTACCCAGTTCGCACAGGGCGGCATCGTGGAGAAGGAAGCGTCAATCCACGTTTCCAATATCAGCCATATTGACCCCGTTTCTGACAAGCCGACGCGCGTCGGTTTCAAAACGCTGGAAGATGGCCGCAAAGTGCGCGTCGCCAACTCCTCCGGCGAGACGATTGATCGGTAGGCGGACATGGCAAGGCTACAACAAGTTTATCAAGACACTGTGCGTCCGGCGATGCAGGAGAAATTCCAGTACGCCAACACGATGCAGATGCCGCGCTTGGACAAGATCGTTCTGAATATCGGCGTCGGTGAAGCCGTCAACGATAGCAAGAAGGTCCAGTCTGCAGTTCAGGACATGACGCTGATCGCCGGGCAGAAGCCCGTCGTCACCATGGCGAAGAACTCCATCGCGACGTTTAAGCTGCGTGAAGATATGGCGATTGGCTGTAAGGTCACGCTGCGCCGCCAGCGCATGTATGAATTTATGGATCGCTTGGTGAATATCGCTCTGCCGCGCGTTCGTGATTTCCGCGGGCTGAATTCCAAGTCCTTTGACGGCAATGGCAACTTCGCCATGGGCCTGAAAGAACAGCTGGTGTTCCCAGAGATCGAGTACGACAAGATCGACGAGATCCGCGGTATGGACATCATCATTTGCACGACGGCGAAGACGAATGAAGAAGCGCTTGAGCTTCTCAAAGCCTTCAACATGCCGTTTCCGAACTAAGCGCGCCCGACTAAAGCGTCAAGGAGCCCGATTAGCATGGCTAAGATCAGCGCCATTGAAACCAACCTCCGCCGCCGGGCGATGGTTGAGAAGTACAAAGAGAAGCGTGCGGAACTGAAGGACCTGATCAACGATCAGTCCCAGCCGCCTGATGTGCGCTTTGCCGCGACTTTGGCGCTGGCGAAGCTGCCGCGCAATTCATCGAAGACGCGTGTCCGCAACCGGTGCCTCGTCACTGGCCGACCACGCGCCTATTACCGCAAATTCAAGATGTCTCGTATTGCGCTTCGTGATCTTGCCTCAAGTGGCATGATCCCTGGCGTTACGAAATCTAGCTGGTGAGGATTAGAGGATGGCGTTAAGCGATCCGCTCGGGGATATGTTGACCCGCATCCGTAATGGACAGCGGGCCGGGCAAGCAGTAGTAAACTCGCCGGCTTCAAAGCTGCGTGCGAATGTATTGGAAGTGCTGAAGCGGGAAGGCTACATCCGCGGGTACGAAATGCATGAGCGCGACGGCGGCAAGAATGAGCTGTCGATTGAGTTGAAATATTATGAAGGCGAAGGCGTTATCCGCACCATTCAGCGGGTTTCCAAGCCGGGCCGTCGGGTTTATTCCGGCGTGTCTGATTTGAAGCCGATCCGCAACGGTCTTGGCATAGCTATCTTGTCGACACCGTCTGGCGTTTTGTCTGACCATGAAGCGCGCAGCCAGAATGTTGGCGGCGAAGTGCTCTGTCAGATCTTCTGAGCGAGCGGGAAAGGAATTAGGCAATGTCACGCGTTGGCAAAAGCCCGATCGAAGTGCCGTCGGGAACGACGGTCACGGTTGACGGCCAAGAGATTAAGGCCAAAGGCAAGTTCGGCGAGCGTTCTATGCGCTTGGTGGACTCCATTGGCGCGGCGCTCGAGGACGGCCAGCTCGTCATCACGCCGAAGGGCGATCAGGTTAAGAGCCGGATGATGTGGGGGACGATGCGCAGTTTGGCGCAGTCGCTCGTCACTGGCGTCTCTGAAGGGTTCACGAAAAACCTGGAGATCAATGGCGTTGGCTATCGCGCCCAGGTCGAAGGTAAGAACCTGAAGCTCCAACTCGGCTTCAGCCATGACGTGATCTTCCCGATCCCGGAAGGCATCGATATCAAATGCGAACGCCCAACGGCGATTGCGGTGAGCGGCGCTGATAAGCAGCGGGTTGGCCAGATCGCTGCTGAGATCAGGTCCTATCGGCCGCCAGAGCCCTATAAGGGCAAGGGCGTTAAATATGCGGATGAGTTCATCTACCGCAAAGAAGGCAAGAAGAAGTAATTCTGACGTAGGAGTCGTGCGGGATGTTTACCGCCAAACAATTGATGGAACGCCGGCGTGCGCGCACGCGCTCAGCGCTGAAGCGGAAATCACGCGGTCGCTTGCGGCTGTCCGTGTTCCGGTCTGGCCGGCATATCTATGCGCAGGTTATCGATGATGTTGTCGGCAAGACGCTGGCTGCAGCTTCGTCCCTGGAAAAAGATATGCGCGCCAATCTGAAGACTGGCGCTGACAAAGCCGCTGCGTCTGAAGTTGGTAAGGCCTTGGCTGAGCGTGCGAAAGCGGCTGGCGTCGAGGAAGTCGTGTTTGATCGCGGCGCATATCGTTATCACGGTCGGGTAAAAGCCCTGGCCGACGCCGCCCGTGAGGGCGGCCTCAAGTTCTAGCGGGACAGAGAGCATGGCAAGAGGTCCAAGGGGCGAACGCGGCAATCGTGATCGCGAAGAGAGCGACATCATTGAGAAATTGGTGTCGATCAATCGCGTTGCGAAGGTTGTCAAAGGCGGTCGCCGGTTCGGTTTCTCCGCATTGGTCGTAACGGGCGACGGCGCAGGCCGTGTCGGCTTCGGTGCGGGCAAGGCGCGTGAAGTGCCGGAAGCGATCCGTAAAGCAACGGAACAGGCCAAAAAGAAAATGGTCCGCGTGCCATTGCGTGAAGGCCGCACATTGCACCATGACGCCAAGGGCCATTTCGGCGCCGGCAAAGTGGTAGTGCGCGCCGCGCCGCCTGGCACAGGCGTTATCGCCGGTGGGCCGATGCGCGCGGTGTTTGAAGCGCTTGGCGTGCAGGATGTTGTCGCCAAGTCGGTTGGCACATCCAACCCATATAACCTCGTGAAGGCGGCGTTTGACGCGCTCGCCAACACACAGTCTCCGCGCCAGGTTGCTAGCCGCCGTGGCATGAAGGTGCCTGAGGTTCTTGGCCGCCGCGGCGCTGACGCTGATGCCGCGGAAGCGGCTGGCGCTGAGGAGTAAGGTTATGGCTGATGAGAAGAAAACAGTTCGCGTGCGCCAGACTGGCAGCCCAATCCGGCGCCAGGCCTATCAACGTGCGACACTGATTGGTTTGGGCCTGAATAAGATTGGCCGGGTCCGTGACCTGGAGGATACGCCGTCAGTGCGCGGCATGATCCGTAAGGTCGCTCATTTGGTGACGGTAGAAGACAACGCTTGAATGCCAGCCAATGCGCTCCAAATGAGTGTATGTGGTTAAGAAGGGACGAGCCATGCGGCTTAACGAAATCCGAGACAATCCAGGCTCCGCCAAGCCGCGCAAGCGCGTCGGCCGTGGCATCGGTTCTGGCATGGGCAAGACCTCGACGCGCGGCGTTAAAGGTCAGAAGGCCCGTAGCGGCGTTGCGATCAACGGTTATGAAGGTGGGCAGATGCCCATCTATCGCCGCCTGCCGAAACGCGGCTTCACGCCACGCAACAAGGTCGTTTACGAGATTGTGAATACAGGCGCTCTGCAGAAAGCAGTCGACGCCGGCAAGCTTGATGCTGGTAAAGCGGTTGATCGCGACGCGCTGGTCGCTGCCGGTCTTGTGCGCGTCAATGGCGCGCCTGCCCGCATCTTGGGTAAAGGCGACGTTACTGCGTCTTTGAACATCTCCGCACACAGCGCGTCCGCAGGCGCTAAGGCTGCTATCGAAAAGGCTGGCGGTTCGGTTACCATCGAAGCCGCTGCAGCTGAGGCCGCTGAGTAATGGCGTCAGCCGCCGAAAGGTTGGCTTCGAACGTCAATTTTGGCGCGTTCGGTAAAGCCACGGAACTCAAACAGCGCATCTGGTTCACCCTGGCGGCGCTTGTTGTTTACCGGCTTGGCACGTACATCCCTATTCCAGGCGTCGATTCCGCCGTTCTGTCCCAGGTCTTTGACCAGGCTGGCGGCGCTGGCGTGTTGGGCATGTTTGATATGTTCGCGGGCGGCGCGCTTGGGCGTATGTCGATTTTCGCGCTTAATATCATGCCGTATATTTCGGCCTCTATTATTGTGCAGCTGCTGACAGCTGTTATCCCTTCTTTCGAGCAGATGAAGAAGGATGGCGAGGCTGGCCGCAAGAAGCTCAACCAATATACACGCTATGGCACTGTGGTTCTGGCGACTGTCCAGGCCTTTGGCCTAGCCAGCGGCGTATCCGGCTTTGCTGGGCCAAACGGTCCGGCTGTGGCGAATCCGGACACCATTTTCTACGTGTCCACTGTCGTCACCATCGTTGGCGGCACCATGTTCCTGATGTGGCTCGGTGAGCAGATCACGGCGCGCGGAGTCGGCAACGGCATCTCGTTGATCATCTTCGCGGGCATTGTGGCGAACCTGCCGCAAGCCCTGGCGCAGATGTTTGAGCTCAGCCGAACGGGCGCTATGTCCGCTGCGTTCCTGCTGCTGCTGATGGTTCTGGTTGTCGCCGTCGTCGTCTTCGTGGTCTTCATGGAGCGGGCGCAGCGCCGGATCATCGTTCAGTATCCGAAGCGTCAAGCTGGCAACCGGATGGTCGGCGGCGAAGCCTCTCACCTTCCGCTCAAACTGAACACAGCCGGCGTTATCCCACCGATCTTTGCAAGCTCACTGCTTCTCCTGCCAGCAACGTTCCAGAGCCTGCAGTCCGGCGATTCGCTCCCTGGCTGGTTGAACGCGATCATGGCCTATATGGCGCCAGGCGGCGCGCTGTATCTCGGGCTCTATCTGTTCATGATCGTCTTCTTCTGCTTCTTCTACACGTCCATCGTGTTCAATCCGGAAGAGACGGCGGACAATCTGAAGAAGTATGGCGGTTTCGTTCCTGGCATTCGCCCAGGTAAGAACACGGCGCTCTATCTCGAATATGTCCTCGAACGCCTGACAGTCGTCGGCGCAGCCTATCTGGCAGCGGTTTGCTTGATGCCTGAGGTTTTGCGAACACAGTATGCAGTGCCATTCTATTTCGGCGGCACCAGTTTGCTGATTGTTGTGAGCGTGACGATGGATACTGTCGCGCAAATCCAATCGCATCTGATGGCGCATCAATATGAAGGCCTGATCAAGAAATCTAAGCTGCGGGGGCGGCGGCGGTGAATATAATTCTGCTAGGCCCACCGGGCGCTGGTAAAGGCACGCAGGCGGAACGCCTGGTTGCTGAGCGCGGAATGGTGCAATTGTCCACGGGCGATATGCTCCGCGCTGCGGTTCAGGCGCAGTCTGATGTCGGCAAGCGCGCGGAGGCGATTATGGATCGGGGCGACCTGGTGTCTGATGAGGTCGTGATCGAGATCATTTCTGACCGTCTAGACCAACCAGACGCAAAAGCTGGCGTCATCCTTGATGGCTTCCCGCGCACAGTCGCGCAGGCCGAAGTGCTCGATAGGTTATTGACGGATAAGGGCATGGCCCTTGATGCGGTCATTCAGCTCGATGTGGATGATGAGGCCCTTGTTGGCCGCATTCTCAAGCGTGCTGCTGAGAGCGGCGGCGCACGGGCGGATGATAACGAAGAGACGCTGCGCAAGCGTCTGGCCGTCTACCACGAACAAACGGCGCCGATCATTCCCTACTACCGGGAAAAGGGCGCGCTAAAAGCGATCAACGGCATGGCCGATATGGATGCCGTGTCTACAGAAATATCAGCGATATTGGACGGTGGCGCAGCTTGACGCAGGCCGGACTTTAACAACGGTGTAACCATTGACGGGGCTGGATCAGCCCCTATAATCCCGCGCTTCGCCGCGAATGGGCTGGCTTAACCTTACGCCAGCCAAAACGTGTGCGAACTGCGATACCAGGAGGACTGAGCGTGGCGCGAATTGCTGGCGTCAATATCCCGACCAATAAGCGCGTACACGTCGCGCTGACGTATATCCATGGCATTGGCGATTATTCCGCCAAGCAGATATGCGAACGGGTCGCGATTGCTGACGAACGTCGGGTCAATGAGTTGACCGAAGAAGAAGTTATCCGCATCCGTGAGACCATTGACCAGGAATATGCGGTCGAGGGTGATCTGCGCCGTGAAGTGGCGATGAACATCAAGCGGTTGATGGATCTTGGTTGCTATCGGGGACTGCGCCATCGCCGCAATCTGCCGGTGCGCGGCCAGCGGACGCACACCAACGCACGCACGCGTAAGGGCAAAGCTCGCGCGATTGCAGGCAAGAAGAAATAATCTTTAACGCGTGTCCGGCGTACTTGCCGGACGAGGATAGTAGAATATGGCGAAAGCAGCAGCGGCAGCCCGTGTGCGTCGGCGCGAACGGAAGAACATCACCTCGGGCGTCGCCCATGTGAATGCATCTTTCAACAACACGATGATCACGATCACCGATGTCCAAGGCAATGCGATTGCTTGGTCCTCCGCCGGCGCGCAGGGGTTCAAGGGCTCCCGCAAGTCTACGCCGTTCGCGGCGCAGGTGGCGGCGGAAGATGCAGCCCGCAAGGCTATGGAACACGGCATGCGGAACCTGAATGTCGAAGTGCGCGGACCTGGTTCAGGGCGCGAATCGGCGCTTCGGGCATTGCAGGCGGCTGGGTTCCAGATTGAATCGATCCGTGATGTTTCGCCGATCCCGCACAACGGATGCCGCGCGCGCAAGCGTCGCCGCGTCTGATCTGATTTGGCGCGCGCCCATTCGGGCTTCTCGCGCTGCTTTATTGTACCGCCAGCGGGCCTTCCCGGCCTCTGGCGGTTCTAATGCGAATAGGGGAGGCACGCTGCCCTCATGCAGAATAATTGGCAAACTCTGATCAAGCCGTCCAAGCTTGAGATCGAAGCAGGCGGGGACACCTCCCGCGTCGCTACTGTCATCGCAGAACCGCTTGAGCGCGGCTTTGGCGTGACGCTTGGCAATGGCCTGCGCCGCGTGCTGCTGTCCTCCCTCCAGGGCGCTGCTGTGACATCCGTTCAGATTGACGGTGTGCTGCACGAGTTCTCGTCGATCCCGGGCGTGCGTGAAGACGTGACCGATATCGTCTTGAACATCAAATCCATGGGTTTGCGCATGCATGCCGAAGGCCCAAAGCGCATCACGCTTGATGCGACGGGCCCTGGCGTCGCAACGGCTGGCCAGATTGAAACCGGCGCTGACATCGAAGTCATGGATCCAGACCTTGTGATCTGCACGCTGGATGATGGCGCTTCCGTTCATATGGAAATGACTGTTGAGACCGGCAAAGGGTATGTCCCGGCTGCGCAGAACCGCGCTGAGGATGCGCCGATTGGTTTGATCCCGGTTGATGCGATCTACAGCCCTGTTCGTCAGGTCTCCTATCGTATTGAGAACACCCGCGTTGGACAGGTCACGAACTATGACAAGCTGGCGCTCCGGGTCGAAACCAATGGCGCGCTGACGCCGGAAGACGCCGTGGCGTTCTCTGCCCGTATCCTCCAGGACCAGTTGCAGCTGTTCATTAACTTCGAAGAGCCGAAGGAAGCCGAAGAGCGCGAAGCAGCGCCCGATCTGCCGTTCAACAAAAACCTGTTGCGCCGGGTCGAAGAGCTCGAGCTTAGTGTCCGCTCAGCCAATTGCCTCAAGAACGACAACATCATCTATATCGGCGATTTGGTGCAAAAGACCGAAGGCGAGATGCTCCGCACCCCGAACTTCGGCCGAAAGTCCCTAAACGAGATCAAGCATGTGCTGGAGCAGATGGGCCTGCATCTTGGCATGGAGATCCCGAACTGGCCGCCTGAAAACATCGACGATTTGGCCCGGCGCCTCGAAGAGCCGTTCTAAGCCGTCTGATCTGAAAACCAATAAGAATTAGGAATAGAGACCATGCGTCATCGCAAGGGACCACGCAAACTGGGCCGCACCAGCAGCCACCGTAAAGCCATGTTGCAGAACATGGTCGCGGCGCTGATCAAGCATGAGCAGATCGTCACCACCCTGCCCAAGGCGAAAACCCTTCGCCCCGTGGCGGAACGGATGATCACGCTGGCGAAAAAGGGCGATCTCGCCTCCCGTCGCCTAGCCATTGCGCGGCTGCAGGACGAAGCCATGGTCAAGAAACTTTTTGACGTGCTTGGCCCGCGCTACAGCGAGCGCCCGGGCGGTTACACCCGCGTGATGAAAGCTGGCTTCCGCTATGGCGATGCCGCTGCCATGGCCGTGATCGAACTGGTTGATCGCGACGAAGACGCCCGTGGCCAAGACTCTGGCCCGACCGGCTATGAGGACGATGACGAGGCGGAAGCCGCAGCATAAGGCGCGCTTTCAGTTCGTTGGACATTTGCGCAGCGGTTAGTCGCTCTTTGCGCACCGTTCCCCTCGTTTCGACGAAACGCTAAGCTCCAGAGGCCTCACAGCTTTTGGAGCTTTTTGTTATGGTGATTCCCCCTATTACCTTTGGCTGGTTCCTGCCAACGAGCGGAGACAGCACGTGTCTCGCTGATCCAGCGCAGCGCCTACCGCAATCCCGTGCGCTTTTTGACGAGGTGGTAGATGTCGTCGATGGCGGCGGATTCTCCTACATGTTGATGCCGGTGAACGCGACCTGCTGGGAGGCGACGGTTGTCGGCTCCTATTACGCCGCGCGCACCCGCAATATTGCGCCGTTGATTGCGCTGCGCTCCGGCTACTGCAATCCGGTGCTCTCCGCCAAAATGTACGCGACGCTTGATCAGCTTTCAGGCGGCCGGCTCTGTATCAACCTGATCGCTGGGATAAACGATGACGACACCAAGGCGGATGGGGTGCTAGATACCAAGCAGGTCCGCTACGAGAAGATGGACGAAGAAGTCGAGATCATGAAGGCCCTATGGGCTGCGGACCATCCAATCGACCATCAAGGCAAACATTATCAGATCAGCGCGCTGATGGAGCCGAAGCCCCTACAGCGCCCGCACCCGCCATTCTTCCTTGGCGGCGGATCAGAGCAGGCGCTGGATATCTCCGCTATACATTCGACAGTGCATTTGTTCTGGGGTGACCGGCCGGAAGGCATTGCGGAGAAGATCAAGGATATCCGCAGCCGCGCCGCAAAGCATGGCAGGGCGGACGACATTCAATTTGGCATGCGTTTGCAAATCGTCTGCCGCGATACAGAGGAAGAGGCCTGGGCCGCGGCAGAGCGTCTGATCGCCGGCGCCACAAAGTTTGAGCTTGCAAACATGCATGGCGGGCAAAGTTCCGCTGAGGGCATTAAGCGCACATCCGCTGCGAACCGGGATGTGTGGCGTCTTCTGGAAGAAAGTGGAAACAGCCTGAAGATTCACCCGCATCTCTGGACAGGCATATCCATGGTCCGGTCAGGCGCAGGTATAGCGGTCGTTGGGAACCCGGAACAGGTCGCGGCGACTTTGGATGAATTTGTCGAGGCGGGATGCACAAGTTTCTGCCTCTCGGGCTACCCACATGCCGATGCCGCGCGGATTTTTGCGGATAAAGTATTGCCATATTTCCAAGGCCGCATGTCGGAGAGCATTCCGCGAGCAGCCTGAGCAGCGCTCTATTTGGCGAAACGTTCTGTTGCATCCGCCCTAAGCTCGACTTTACGGATTTTGCCGGATGCCGTCATGGGGAAATCATCTAGAAACACGACCTGCTTTGGCAGCTTGAAGCTGGCGACTTTGCCTTTGCAGTAAGCGGCGACGTCTTCCGCGCTCATATCCGCGCCTGGTTCTAATTGCACATAGGCTATAGCGATTTCACCCATAGTCTCGTCCGGGCAGCCGACGATTGCCGTTTGGCAGATATCGGGATGGGCGAGCAGCAGGCCCTCTACTTCCATCGGGTCTACATTCTCCCCGCCGACTTTCAGCATGTCCTTGTAGCGGCCAAGGAAGCGGACATAGCCATCGTCGCGCCAGATTGCGGCGTCGCCGGTCTTGAACCAACCGTCTTCTGAATAGGCTGCGGCGGTCTCGTCCGGCTTCTTGTAGTAGCTTTGCATCAGATAGCGCCCGCGCACCTGCAACTCGCCTTCAACGCCAACGCCAAGCGGCGCGCCGGTTTCCAGATCAGCAACGCGGAGTTCGAAACCCAGGCCCGGATAGCCGGAGCTCTCATAGCGCCGCTCATCACTGTCATCGAGTGCGGTTAAGCCGGAACCGATCCAAATCTCCGTCATGCCGAAACCGGAAACGGGTTTAATGGGGGCCAAGGTCTCGGCGGCCCGGTACAGGACCGGCGTCGCGCTCTTCTGCCCGGCGGCGAAAATGCCGGTTCTAAGGCTGGAGATATCGCGCGGCCTAGGTTCTTGTTCCTCACAAAGCGTTTTCACATGGGCTTCGAAGCCATGGATGATGGTGGCGCGCTCGGCCTCTATCAGGTCCAGAACATCAGCTGGACTATAAGTTTCCATGATGATGTGGCGGGCGCCGGAAACGAAAGGCATCAGCGCTGTTTCGGCGAACCCGAACATATGGAACAGCGGCAGATAGCCCATGATCGCATCGCGCGGCGTGATCGCCATCCGGGAGGCGCGCTCTTCGATGCTGCGGATGGCGACATGGGTATGGACGGCGCCCTTGGGAAAACCGGTGGTGCCTGATGTGTACATGATCAGCGCCGTGTCGCTTGGCTGGACAGCGGCGGCGCGCTCGTTGAGCGCCTCCAGGCTGACGGATGACGCCGCTGCTTTCAGCCCATCCCAAGACGCGACGCCTTGATGCGCGCCGTCGCCCCGAATGATGACCTTCCGCAGCATTGGAAAGCTCGGATCGTCAATGGCGTCGCCTGCTTCTGGCAGTTTCACGACCTCTTTGACCATCGCCAGATAGTCAATCGGACCAGAGACATCATTTGTGATCAGGAAGGCGCTATCGGCCTGGCAGAGGACATAGTCCAGGTCATGGGTGCGAAAGCGCGTGTTGATCGGCACCGCCACCGCGCCGATTTTCAGAATGGCGAAGGCGATGAAAATCCAGTCGTCGGAATTGTTCAGCCAAAGCGCCACATGGTCCCCGGCGTTTACGCCTGCCGCCATCAATGCGCGAGCGGCTAGGTCAACTTCGGCGTTTATCTCGACGAAGCTATAGCGCTTGCCTTCGAACAGCAGGCCTTCAGCCTCACCGAAGCGGCGGGCGGCGTAGGCTGGGAGCGCGCCGAAGGTTTGGGTTTCTTCCCGCCAGCTATTCATGGGGCTGCAACTCCTGGCGAGACGTGCGGCGCCACGTCTTCCATGAAGCCGCTAAGTGCATCCAGCCTCGCCTGAACGCCGCCGCGCGCCACGGGATCGAGCAGCAGATGGGTGACGCCGATGTCTTGCAAGCGGCCAATCATCTCCAACATCTGGTCCTTTGATCCTTGAATGGATTTCTCGGGGTCCATCACCGCAGCCGGGTCCAGGAATATGCGGAGCGATAGGGAGACGTCTCCGTCCGCGCGGCCCGCTGCTGTGCATTCCCGCTGCACCGCCGCCCATTCCTTCGCGATAACATCTGGCGGTTGGAATGCGGCATGGAAGGCGTGGCCGAAGCGGGCGACGCGGCGGAAGGCGGCGGGGCTGGAGCCGCCGACCCATATGGGCAGCGGTTTCTGCACTGGCTTCGGCTCAAACCCGACTTTGGGGAAGCTGTAGTACTCGCCCGAAAATTTGGGTTCCGCGTCCGTAAACAGTCGGCGGAATATTTCAAGCTGTTCGTCAGACCGGCGCCCGCGTTTGTCCCAGGGCATGCCCAGCACGCCCGCTTCCTCCGCCATCCACCCAACGCCGACGCCAAGGATCGCACGGCCTTCGGAGAGCACATCCAGGCTGGCGATCTGCTTTGCCGTCTGCACCGGCTGGCGGTAGGGCAGGATCAGCACCGTCGTGCCAAGGCGGATGGTCTCCGTGCAGGCCGCGACAAATGTCAACGTGCTGATCGCATCCAGCCAGCCCATATCAGGGGAGGGCGCGAAGGAGCCGTCATCGGTATAGGGATATTTGGAAGCGAATTCCGCCGGCCAGCAAATATGGTCGCTGACCCAGGCTGAATGGCAGCCCAACCGGTCGGCTTCCTGTGCAAAACCAATCAGCGTTTTCCGGTCGACTTGCCGCCCCAGATGCGGAAGGTGAATGCCCCAGTCCATCGCAGCGTCCCTAAATTGCGCCTCTGGACAAAGCATCCCTGCTCCGGGTTTCCTGTCAAGATAAACAGGGCATGGGAGATGCGGGATGACGCTGGAATGGCACGAAACGGTGGAGCAAGACGGCGCCAGCTACCGGGAGTTCACAATCCATGCGCCGGACCGCCCGATCACCGGCGTGCTCTGGTCCGGGCCGAATACGCAGCCCGGCGCGCCGCTGGTGTGTTTCGGCCATGGCGCATCCGGTAACCGCCATCAGCGCCCGATCCCCAGGATCGCGAGCGCGCTGGCGAGGGATCACGGCTATTTTGCGCTGTCGCTGGATGGCCCCGTCCATGGCCGCCGCCAGATTGGCCCTGGCGGCCGCGCGTCCTTCTGGCCGGAATGGCAGCGGGAGACGACGTCGGAAGAGATGGTCCGTGATTGGCGGTTGGCGCTGAAGACAATCGCGGATTTGCCAGATGTACAGGCGGATAAAATCGGCTATTGGGGCCTTTCCATGGGCACGATCTATGGCGCGCCATTTGTGGCCGAGGAGCCGCGCATTTCCGTCGCCGTGCTGGGCCTGATGGGCCTGGTTTCAGACCCGATCCACTACGCGCCCAAAATCAAAGCCGCCGCCGAAGCCATCACCTGCCCCGTATTTTTCATCTGGCAGCTAGAGGATGAGCTCTTCACCCGCGATGAATGCCTAGCCCTATTCGACGCCCTAGCCTCAGAAGACAAACGCCTCCACGCCAGCCCCGGCCTCCACCCCAACGTCCCCATAGAAGAACTCGATTTCAGCATCGACTTCCTGACGGGTTTTCTGGACGGGACACGGCCACCGCGTGAGGTGCTGTTGAAGGTGAGTGAGTAGGCAAAGCAACTTGGTTAGCCCCCACTGAGTGGTCCGGGTGTAATGTTAGTGCATGGACGGTTGAC
>JAYNYG010000060.1:0-18167 GCA_038102935.1 Alphaproteobacteria bacterium
CCACTGAGCGGCTCGCGAAAGATCTGGTAATGGCGCCTATCGGTCATGACCAGCGGGGTTGCGTGATTTACCAACTGGAATCTCAATCGAGACCGGCGCTCCGGTCTGCCTTTTATCGCACCCAAGCGGGCGATTTTAGCACCATTGAAGGCGAGGCCGCCTGCACATGATCAAAATCGAGAAAGAATCCGGCTGGCGCTACGTCAAGATCGAGAAATCAGGCCGCGTCGCCATTGTCCGCTTTGACTGGAAAGATGGCGTCAACGCGCTCTCGCTGCGCGCAATGCGGGAATTGACAGAGGCGGCGGAGTGGATGCGCGCCGACCATGATATTTACGCAGTCGCCCTTCTCGGAAACGACCAAGGCTTCTCAGCCGGGCGCGACCTGAAAGACCCGGAATTGGATTCGAAGCGGGACGGGCCGTTGTTGCACCGCCGTTGGGCGTCAGGCGCAGGCGCCAGGCTCTGCAAAGCCTGGGCAGACCTGGAACAATTCACCACTTGCGGGATTGAGGGCTTCGCCATTGGCGGCGGTTTGGCGCTAGCCGTATCCGTAGACTACCGCGCCATCAGCGAGACCGCGCACCTAAGGGCGCCGGAGGCGGCGCTAGGGCTCTCAATGAGCTGGAGCTCAGTGCCCCGCATCGTAAATCTCGTGGGTCCGACCCGCGCAAAGCAGATTCTCATCCACGCAAACAAAGCTATCCAAGCGGAAAAAGCGCTTGCCTGGGGCTTAGTTGAGGAAACCACACCTGAAGGCGGCGCAGCGGAGGCCGCCATTCATTCCGCCGAACAGGCCGCTGAAATCCCGCCCGTCGCCGCGCGCATGATCAAGCGCACGGTGGACGCTTATGCCAATGCATTGGCTGATTCAGTGGCGCATATGGACACAGATCAGGTTTTATTGGCCGAAAGCGGCGCCGCCCATCTAGAAGCGGTGGATGCTTTTCTGGCAAAAAGGGCTCCGACGTTCATAGGCGCATAGGCGATTCCGCCAGCGCCATAGCTCTGGAGGCTTTCTAAATGCCTATTTCTCTCCGCCCCCTAGCGGTGCTTTTCGCCGCCGCCGGCATTGCTGCTGGCGGCCCGGCTGAAGCCCGCGACATGGAAAACACGCTGTACCTCGATCTCAACAGCGGTCGCGTCGTTATCGAAATGCTGCCCGACGTTGCGCCGAACCACGTCGCGCGCATCAAAGAACTCACCCGCCAAGGGTTTTATGACGGCCTTACATTCCACCGCGTCATTGAAGGCTTCATGGCCCAGACCGGCGATCCAGATGGCGACGGCACCGGTGGCTCTGGCCAGAATATCGACGCTGAATTCAGCCGCGTCCCATTTGAGCGCGGCACAGTCGGTATGGCACGCTCCCAGAACCCAAACAGCGGCGACAGCCAATTCTTCATCATGTTCGAGCAAGGCTCGTTCTTGAACGGCCAATATACCGTATGGGGCCAGGTGGTCGAAGGTATGGAGCATGTGGATCGCATCAAGCTAGGCCATCAGGCGATGAATGGCGCAGTGCAAGATCCTGACACAATTATCAAAATGCAGGTCGCAGCGGACGCAAACTAAGTCCGCCGGCCGACCAACCCGCAAAGCCCCGCTGCTTCATCGCAGCGGGGTTTCGTGTTTGGAGTTAGACTAAAACGTATGTCCACGCTGAGTTTCATCTTGAACAATGCCCGCTGGTTGGCAGCTGGGTTTGTGCTGGCGCTTGGCTCTTGCTTTGGACAAACGTTTTTCATCGGCGTATTCGGCGCATCGATCCGAGAAGAATTCAGCCTGACCGATGGTGATTTCGGCGCGGCCTATATGTTCGGAACATTGGCGAGCGCCGCAGTCATTATCCAGCTTGGGCGATTAGCGGATATCATGTCCGCCAGGCCGCTTGCGGTCATCGTATCGCTCGGCCTCGCATGCGTCTGCATCGCCATGTCCCAGGTTTCTTCCTGGACGATGCTGGTCTTTGTCATTTTCGGCCTCCGCCTGTTTGGACAAGGCATGATGAGCCATTTGTCTGCCACCTGTATGGCGCGCTGGTTCGAGCATACACGCGGACGCGCCATCGCAATCGCCTCTTTCGGCTACCCTACAGCCCAGGCGATTGCCCCCGCCGCCGCAGTTATGGTGATTGCGACTGGGGATTGGCGCACGGCATGGATCGGCGGCGCTACGATCCTGGCGGTCCTAATCGCCCCATTGCTATTTCTATTGCTCGCCAAAGACCGGCCAACAACCGCAGCACAATCTGACTTCAAGCCGCCCGCAGGCATTGACGGCAAGCAATGGCGGCGGATTGACGTTATTAAAGAACCGCTGTTCTGGTTGCTCGTGCCAGGCCTGATCGCGCCAAGCTTTATCAGCACATCAATTTTCTTCCTGCCGAGCCATATCGCCGAAACTAAAGGCTGGGCGCTGGACGCCTTCACGAACCGCTACTGGCTCTATGGCATGACGTCTCTGGCCTTCTCGGTGGTTGGCGGCTTGGTTGTGGACCGGTTCAGCGCGCGGGCGTCCCTGCCCTTCTATTTACTGCCGATGGCCGCGTCGCTGATCGCAGTCGCCTATGGAACATCTGCCTGGACGATTGAAATCATCTTCGTCCTGCTTGGAATCGCCACCGGGTTCGGCATGACGGTCAAAACAGCGCTCTGGGCGGAAATTTACGGCACGCAGCATATCGGCGCGATCAAAGCGCTGGTGCATTCCGTCATGGTGTTCGCCAGCGCCGCCGGGCCAGGGCTGACGGGCATACTGATTGACCTCGGCGCGCCATTCCCGACACAAGCGATCTACCTAGCGGGCTACTCCATCGCCGTAAGCTGTTTATACACATGGATCGTCACACGCGGGCCGCTTCGGTATGGTGGCCTGAAACAGCAATCTGGAGCTTGAACCCATGACCGCCCGCAACATCCGCATCAATCCGACCCGCCTCTGGGACATGCATATGGAAATGGCGAAGATCGGCCCCGGCATCGCTGGCGGCAACAACCGCCAAACCTTGACCGATGATGACAAGCTTGGCCGTGACCTGTTCAAACGTTGGTGCGAAGAGGCTGGCATGACTGTCAGCGTCGACACCATGGGCAATATGTTTGCGCGCCGTCCTGGCAAGAACGATGGCTTGCCGCCTGTTATGGCGGGCAGCCATCTGGATACCCAGCCTACAGGCGGACGCTTCGATGGCATTTTCGGTGTGCTTTCCGCGCTGGAAGCTGTCCGCACCATGAATGATCTTGGCATTGAGACCGAACACCCGATTGAGGTCGTCAATTGGACGAATGAAGAAGGCTCGCGCTTTCCGCCACCCATGGTCGGCTCTGGCGTATTCTCCGGCACATTCAAGGAAACCGACGCCTACGCAATTGAAGACGCGGATGGGGCGACCATCGGCGGCGAACTGGAGCGCATTGGTTATATGGGGGATGTTCCCTGCGCCGCCCGGCCCGTCAAAGCGTTCTTCGAATGTCATATCGAGCAAGGGCCGATGCTGGAGAATGAAGGCAAGTCCATCGGTGTTGTGACCGGCGTTCAGGCGATGCGCTGGTACAAGGGCCGCGTGCTTGGCGAAGCGCGGCATGCAGGCACGACACCGCCGCAGAACCGTAAAGATGCACTGACTGCCGCCTCCAAGCTCTTCATCGAGATCGATGCAATTATGCGCCGTCGTGGTGATGAAGGCCGTTGCACTGTTGGGTTGGCCGAAGCGTTCCCTGGGTCCCCCAATGTCTGCCCGGACCGCGTTGAGTTTACGATCGACATGCGCAATCCCACTGCGGATGAGCTAAACGCTATGGACCGGGAGCTGCGGGCAGCGGCGGAACAGCTTTACACCGAGACCGGCTGTGGCTTTGAGTTGGAAGAAAGCTGGTTCTCTGAACCCGTTGTATTTGCGAAAGAATGTGTAGACGCAGTCCGCGCAGGCGCTGAGGCGAACGGCCACGCTTGGCGGGAAATCATGTCTGGCGCTGGGCATGATGCCGTCCACATGAACCGCATCGCGCCAACGGCAATGATCTTCATCCCCTGCACCGACGGCATCAGCCACAACGAGGCTGAATACGCCAGCCCTGAAGACATCGCCGCCGGGGCGGACACCCTATTGGCGGCGATGCTGGAGTTTGCGGAAGCGCAGGACTGACGATCAGGCAGATCGCCGAAACGGAATCGCCATCGCCGCGGCGCCCGCCGCAAGGACGTGTTTCAGGTTATGGCCGGAGACGACTTCAAAGACCTCATAGAGTTCGTCGTCACAGACTTCACTCACCTTTGCGCCCGCATAAAGCAGCGCCAAAAGGAGCATCCGCTTGCCAGGGAGCACATGCTGAGGGGCGTTCCAGGTCCGGGCGCATGCGATGGCTACTAGCACTGGCAAAGCCTGTGTAAGCGCATAAAGGCGCAGGTCCCCCGTCACCGTCACATGCCACAAGCCCAAGGCTGCAAAGCCCATAGTGACCGCCAAAGTTTGATAGGCCCCGGCGCGATTTGGCGCAGAACGGTCGATCAGAAGAATAGCGAGGATGGCTCCAGCTGCCGCCGAGATCGGCAATCGGTCCAGCAAAATACGATCTGGGCCTGGGTCGAGATGGAAATAGCCCGATCCAAACGTCACGAAGAGCACAGCCACGAAGAAAACAGCGAATGCTGCGGTTAGACCCGGCTTGATCGCGAGACGATCCCGCGCGCCATAGAGCACCCAAAGCCCCCAGATCGCGATCACCGCGAAGGCGCCATTGCTCAATACGTCGCCGATGAACGGTATCCCAAACTCTTGCTGGACGTCGGCAAAATTGAAGTAGCCTTCCGGTACGGTGATTGGGTTCGTTATATACTCCCAGGCAGCGACCATGCTGGCGATTATGACTATGATTACGATCAGCCAAGTCGGGGCATCTTGCAGGAAGGCGCTCATCGTTGTGCTCCTTGAGAATATGAACATTGTTCACTACATGGTGAACATTGTTCATTCTTGCAAGACCTGAACACAGAAAAGGCCCTAAATGCCCGAACCGATCAAACAACGCCTTCTTCAAGCCACCGAAGCATGCCTTCGCCAATCAGGCGCAGACGGCCTGAAAGCAAGGCAAATCGCGGCGGTCGCTGATTGCGCGGTAGGGTCTATTTACAAGGCATTCAGCAACTTAGAGGCCGCAGCAGACCTAGTGATCGCGGATGTGTTTGACCGGCTCCGCGCCAGCCTGATCGGCGTTGCGCCCATCCCCAACGCGCCACAGGCCCATGCTGCCGCACTCGCCGCCGCCTACCTCGCCTTCGCCCGCGCTGAGGGAAAGCTATGGCTGGCGATATTTGAGCTTCCCGCCCAAGCAGGCACACCGGAAGGCGTCACCCGCCAAAAAGCCTTGGAACGCGTTTTCGAGGAGGCGCATGCCGCTGTCGGCGCAATCGTACCGGAACAACAAGCGGAGACTGTGACGCAAATGCTCTGGGCCGGTCTGCACGGGCTGTCGCATTTGGAAGCAACAGGAACGCTCGCTGATGGCGATCCGAGCGCGATAGACGCGCTTGCCGTCAGGCTGGTCGAAGCTATCCTTGCGAATGAAGCGCCCACAAAAGGAAACGGACGATAACCAGAAGGCTATCGTCCGCAAGTCCAGAACCATGCAGGCCGCCCCGTGGCGGGACTTAGCGCGCTTCGAGCGCCCGACCGATCCGAAGAACGGTCAACGACCTGCACGTGGGCGGCGTCTGAACTTCCCGGGAGAACCCTCTTAGCGCCGTCTCGCCACGCACAAATGCAGTATGCCCAAGTCCCGCAAAAAAGCGTGTGACCCATGCTACAAAGCTGGTGTGACGGAGATTACAGAATTGGGGTTAGTAGGCGAATTCACCGTAAATCTTACGCACATCCCCACCCCACGCGCCGTTATAGAGCGCGAGTTTGGCCTCTGCTGGCGTCACACCTGAATCGGCAATGGCGTCCAGATGGCCAAGGAAATGGGATTCGTTGTTGCCGGATGTGTCGAGACACGCGCGAGCGTTCAGGCCATCCCGCGCGATTGCGAGGGCATCCTTGGCGACATCCTGTAGGCTGCGCCCAGCTATTGTAGCCTTGAGACCGGTGATCGGCGCCTGATCCCGCAGCGTCAGCCGGTCTTCGGACGTCCAATCCGCGATTAGTGACAGAGCCGCCTTCTGCGCCGCGTCGTCATAGAGCAAGCCGACCCAAAACGCTGAAAGCGCGCAAATACTGGCCCATGGTCCGCCATCAGCGCCGCGCATTTCCAGGAACTGCTTCATGCGGACTTCCGGGAAAGCCGTCGTCACATGATCGGACCAGTCGCCCATATGGGCTTCTTCGCCCGGCAATTGCGGCAGCTTGCCCTTCATGAATTCGCGGAAGCTCTCTCCCGAAACATCAACATAGTCGCCATTGCGGAAGGCGAAATACATTGGAACGTCGAGCATATAATCAGCGTAGCGTTCAAAGCCGAAGCCATCCTCGAAAACAAACTCCAGCATGCCGCAACGGTCTGGGTCTGTATCTGTCCAGACGAACGAGCGCTCGCTGACACGACCTGTCGGCTTGCCTTCAACGAAAGGCGAATCTGCGAAAAGCGCAGTCGCCAAGGGCTGAAGCGCCAAGCTGATACGGAACTTCTCGACCATATCGGCTTCACTGCCGAAATCGAGATTTGTCTGAATGGTGCAGGTGCGCTGCATCATATCAAGGCCGCGTGTGCCGACTTTCTGCATATATTCACGCATGATTTTGTAGCGGCCCTTGGGCATCCAGGGAACATCTGCGCGTTCCCAAAGCGGATCAAACCCAACGCCGAGCATACCGAGGCCAAGCTCAGCGCAAATCTCACGAGTCTCATTCAAATGGGAATTTGCTTCAGAACAGGTCTGATGCAGCGTTTCGACAGGCGCGCCGGACAGTTCGAATTGGCCGCCTGGCTCCAGCGTGATGTTGCAGCCATCCCGTGTCAGCGCGACAGTATTGCCATCCTCTTTCAGGCGCTCCCAGCCAAACCGATCAGCCAACAAATTCAGAATGGCGCCAATGCCATCAGGCGCCTCATAACTGGGGCGGCTGAAATCGTTCAGCCGGAACACAAACTTCTCGTGCTCAGTGCCGATCCGCCAGTCGCTCTTCGGTTTCGAGCCGACCGCGAACCAATCTACTAACTGCTGTTTAGAAGTAATCGGGTCTCCGCCCGAGCTTGGAGGCGCCGCCATATAACAAAATTCCTTAACGTATCGAACGCTTTACATCCGGTTTTCATTGAAATCGCCAAGCGCCGCTTGCGCCAAGGTCAACCCAGCGATAGCGGCGGTTTCGGCGCGCAATACACGCGGACCAAGCCCTATCCTTGCAACAAACGGGAGATCATCCAGCCCGTCAAGTTCCCCTGGCGCAAAGCCGCCTTCTGGTCCGGACATAAATCCGAACGGCTGGGTCGGCAACCCTGCTAAATGCGACAGCATTGGCGGCGCTGATCTGCTCTCATCGCCGATGATCAAAAGCCTGTCATCAGGCCAATCCGCTAGCAATGTTTCGAGTGTTTGAACTGGCGCAACCTTCGGGACAGTCAGCCGTTCCGATTGTTCAGCCGCTTCCGTTACGATCCGAGCCATGCGGCTTTCATTGATCCGCTCGGATTGTGAGCGCATTGTTCGCACCGGCAACAATCGTGAAGCGCCGAGCTCCGTCGCTTTTTCGGCCAGAAGCTCCATTGGTCCGCGCTTTATGACGGCGAATATGAGCCAAGGTCCATTATCGACGGGTTGCGGTCGTGTTTGCGTTTCAAGCATTAATTTGGCGTCCGAACGGCCAAGCGGCTCGACGCGGGCGAGCCATTCACCATCCCGGCCATTGAAAAGCAGTAACGGCGCCCCGGCTTGCCGGCGCAACACCTTCAGCAGATACCGCGCTTGCTCACGATCCGCTGAAATCTCGCCGCCTGCGGCAAGGTTTGCCTCGACAAACAAACGTGGGGGTCGATATGTGGGTTTATGGGATGGATCCATCACCGATGACCAAAGATTCGAACACGCCTGAGATATCAGGCGAGCCAGCCGGAAACGCAAGCGACATTGTGCATCAAGCTTGGATGTTGCGCATTCTACCGCCCGCCGCGCGGCCCTATGCCCGCCTCGCCCGCCTGGATCGCCCTATTGGGACATGGCTGCTGCTGTTGCCTTGTTGGCAGGGTATGGCGCTAGCCCTGGCGGCGGGCGCTGCGGAGTTTGAATGGCGGCAGGTCTGGCTAGCTGTGCTTTTCGCCATCGGCGCCCTCGCGATGCGCGGCGCTGGATGTACCCAAAACGACATAGCCGATAGAGACGTCGACGGTAGCGTCGCCCGAACCTCTGACCGGCCAATCCCATCTGGCGAGGTATCGCTCAAACAAGCGATTCTGTTCATGGCCGGCTTGATGGCGATCGGCGGCCTTGTGCTCATTCAACTGAATTGGGCGGCGATCATTGTCGGTCTGATCTCGATTCCAGTCGCAGCGATCTATCCGTATATGAAACGGATCACTTGGTGGCCGCAGCTTTTTCTCGGCTTTGCATTTAATTGGGGCGCTCTCGTTGGGTGGACAGCGCTTGCGGGCGAGCTGCAACTGCCTGCGATATTGCTGTATCTCTCCGGCATCTTCTGGACGCTTGGGTACGACACGATCTATGCCCACCAGGATAAAGAGGACGATGCGCTTGTCGGCGTTAAATCAACCGCGCGTCTCTTCAAGGACAACAGCCGCCGCTGGATTATGAGCTTCTATGCCGCGCAAACCGGCTGGCTGATGCTGATGGGCCTATTTGCCGGACTGCATTGGATTTTCATCGCGGGCCTCGGGCTGACGGCCTGGCTCCTCATGCGCCAAGCTGGCGATACAGATCTCAATGATCCCAAAGCTTGCCTCGCCGCTTTCAAAAGCAATCGTAATATTGGCTTGCTGGTGATCGCCTCATTGTTAACTGCGGCCCTCGCCAGCTTATATTTCCCGCCATGACGGGCGATTTTGCCAATAGGATTGCGTTCATCAAGGCGCATGCGACGCTTGGATCGCCGCCGCTAACGCCGGAGCTCCAGCTTTGGTTGGCTGAGGAAGCGACAGACCTCTGGGAAGCGACAGAAGAGTTCTTGGCTGAGAAAGGGCTTCCACCGCCGTTTTGGGCCTTTGCCTGGGCAGGTGGTCAGGCGTTAGCGCGCTATGTATTGGATAATCCAGACATCGTCACTGGCAAACGCATCATGGATTTTGGCGCTGGGTGCGGCATGGCGGCGATTGCGGGGCTCATGGCCGGAGCGACCAGCGCCCTCGCCGCAGATCTTGACCCCTTTGCCGCCGCCGCGGCGTGCGTCAATGGTGAAGCCAATGACGTCGCGCCGAGCGTATTTGCTGGGGATGCGACTACGCTCGATCCTAAAGCGTTCGATGTAATCCTCGCAGCAGATGTTTGCTACGACCGGCGGCAAGCAGACCCCGCGACTGCATGGCTGCGGAAGGCCGTTGATGCCGGAACCGACGTATTGATTGGCGATCCTGGGCGGCGGTACTTCCCAGACGTGGGCTTAACGCCTTTCGCGGATTACGACATTCCAACCCCAATAGCCTTAGAGCAGCATCCAATCACGCCAACCCGTGTTTGGCGGCTAACCCGCTTATAATCCTTATTTATCTCGAATTTCGGGCTGCGGCATTAACCAAACATTTACGATAATCCTGGTCATCCCTTTGGAAACACGACAAAATACTACGCCTAAATCTCACAAGCGTTTTTCCGTTCAACGCGCCAAAGTTAGGAATGCGTTAACGAGCGAATTGGGTATAAGACAATGTTTCATGCGGCAGGATATGGGTTTATCGCAGCGATGCTAGCAGGCGTCGCCGTCGGGTTCTGGGCCGCAATCGTCAATGCGCCGCCTGAAGTCACCGGCGGTATCGCATCCGGTCTCGGCGGCATATGTGGCTTGACAGCGTTTGGTCTCGCCTTCGCTGGCCGCATCGTCCGCAGGCGCGCCACGGCGACGGCCTAGCCTGCTCTCGCACGGATCAATATGTCCGCGCTGCGCATTCTGAAAGGCGGACGGCGGCAGCCGCTGCAATCGCTCCAAACTCAATCGTCACCGAACCATGATTGGTTTCCACAATTCGCCCCGGCAACGCGCCAATGCCCAATATACACGCAACGACTGATGCGCCTGCGCTAACCGATACAGTACTCACGAACGCGCCATGGCTTTCGTTCAGGTCTGACACGGCGTATTCGGTCCACGCTCCATCAATAATCAGTTTGGCGTTAGTGGCTGAATGGTTCCGATAAATAAGCTGCATAGTCTTTCCCTCCCAGAAAAGAAAATCGTCTCTGCCCCGGGACACGGGACGATCAACTCGTCCCATGTCCCGTCATCTGCAGTGATCAAGCGGCGTTGATACGCCGGGGCATCGCGTTTGGCTCGGCGCTGCGCGGCTGAATGAATGCCGCCGCCGGTTTGCCGTCCGAATTCGCTGGCGATGCCGCTGCAGGGCTCATGATGGATGTGTGCACCGGCAATATCTTTGCCGCCTTGCCGGCTTCATCCCCGCTATCCGAACCGCCATGGGCGCGCTGCATGCGGTCAAGCAGCAGCATATCGGTAATGCGGCGAAGATCGTTGGCGACCACATGCGAGTTTTCATCGACCGCACGTTCCAGGCTATCCATACGCCGCCGCACCGAGAAAAGCGCCAGCGGCACAGCGATCCAAAGCGCGCCCGCTATCGCTATAACAGAGATGAGTGTGACGCCGCTAAAGCTCAAATTGGACATTGAGTTCGCGACGCCGTCTTCCACGCCAAGATTAGTCTGATACATTTCAATTCTCCCTCGCCGCAACTGCTGCGGATTTCTGTAGTATCGAGGATGAGTATCTCCAGCCCTATTGAAGGCTGCATTTAGGTTTCGCACTGGTCTTTTAATGGAATGCTAGATGATACAAGACACGCCACAATCCGATAAAATGTCCGCCAAATTTGACTTGGAGCCGATATTGCCGAGCGGCGGCGCGGCCTTAGTAACAGGAGCCGCGCATCGGATCGGCAAGGCCATCGCCAAGCGGCTCGCCGCTGAGGGCGCGCCCGTTGTTATTCACTACAACGGCTCTCGCGCAGCGGCTGAGGCTGTCGCAGCTGATATCATTGCGGCTGGCGGGCTGGCCGAGACAGTCCAGGCGGATCTATCCGATGCAGATGCGGCCTCCAATCTGTGCGCAGAGGCGTCTAGCGGGATCGGTGCGCCAATCACCTGCCTTGTGAACAATGCATCCATTTTTGAAAACGACAGGCCTGCCGACTTCACAGCGTCCGATTTTGACATGAACATGGCGGTCCATACCCGCGCCGCCGCCCTATTGGCGCAAGCGATGCAAAATGCGCTGCCAGATGGCGCCCGCAGCGTCATCATCAATATGCTGGATCAGAAAACGTTTAACCCTGATCCCGCGTTCTTCAGCTACACAATTAGCAAATACGCATTGTTCGGGCTAACAGAAGTGCTGGCGCGCGCCTACGCTCCACATACCCGGGTGAATGGCGTGGCCCTTGGCCTTACATTGCCGCCGCCGAGCATGACGGCGGCCCGGTTTGCCCAGCTTCAAGCTGAGAGGCCGCTCGGAAGCGGCGCCCAAGTGGGTGACGTCGTCGATGCCGTCATGTTTCTGGTCCGGGCGGCAAGCACGACAGGCCAGGTGCTTTGCGTAGATGGCGGGGAACACATGGGAAAATAGGCCGCCTGTGCAATTTCACGCACTAATCTTTTGTTTTTAGCGCACGCTTAACCGCCGCCAGATACCTTAAAGCATTCTTGTTGTAATGCGGATGCGAGGAGCGGCAGCGTATGGCCTATGATATTAGCCAGGTCCGATTTCTGATTATCGAGGACAATCCAGCGCTCGCGACCCTGTTTCGCAGCCTGCTCACAGGACTCGCTGTCAAACACATCGCCGTTGCCTCAAACGGTGAAACGGGTAAGCAACTGGCGAAGTCATTCAAGCCAGACATCATAATCACTGACTACAAGATGTCGCCGACCACGGGCATCGACTCCACAAAGTGGCTGCGCACCAGCCCTGAAAGCCCGGATCAAGACGTCGCCGTCATCATGACTTCAGCCTATTCCGAGATTGAACGGGTAATGATGTCTCGTGATGCCGGCGTGAATAAGTTCCTCGTCAAGCCAGTTACCGTTCACACACTCTACCAGCGTATCCGCACGATCATCGAAAGCGACCGACCCTTCGTTCGGGCCGAAGAATATGCTGGGCCGTGCCGTCGCCGGAACCGGCGCACTCAATATGACGGCCCGCAACGCCGAATGGATGATGCCGCCGCCGCCTCAATTGCAATGGTTGACGGTCCGGAGATGGCCGAAATCGCCATCTAAGCCTGCCCAACCGCCAGTCTCCATTTTGGATAAAACCTGCTAGTAGTGCGCCTAAACTCGGTCTTCCACCGGGCTAAGGGGCTTCTGCGTGCTTGATCCATCAATAGCCATCTTGATCGCCTTTGCGTTCTTCGCAGGCTGTGTGATTAAAGGCGTTACAGGTATGGGCATGCCTTTGGTCGCAATTGCGATCATGTCCCTCGCATTGGATGTGCGCGACGCGACGCCGATGATTATGTTTCCGGCGCTTGTAGCGAATATTTATCAGATTACGGAATCCCGCCGCGCAAGCCTGCCCTTCTCCCAATTGGCGCCGATTTTACTAGGCTTGCTGGTCGGAACCTATTTTGGCGTCCGCCTAGCTGTATCTACCGACCCAGCATTTATGCTCGGCGTATTGGGGTTCCTGATTTTAGGATTCGTCATCCTGAGCTTGTTTAAGATTGACCCGGAAGCGCCCAAGCGCGGGCGCGCCTTTTTTGGTTTAGGCGCAGGCGGGTTCACCGGGTTTGTTGGATCAATGACGGGCGGGTTTGGCCCGATCCTCGCAATCTTTTTGCTATCGCTCCGCCTTCCCCGCGAGACATTTATGTGGGCGCTCGGGATATTGCTGCTGCTCGCAGCTTCAAGCCTTGGGCTATTTTACGCGCTGCTTGGGGCATTCCCGGCGTGGGTGTTCTATACTTCAGCAGCTGCATGCATACCGGCAATTATCGGCATGTGGGCGGGCGGAAAAATCCGAAAAAGGGTTTCGCCTGAACTTTTTAGAAAGCTCGTATTGGCGCTCCTCACCGTCATTTCGCTCAAGCATATCGTGACAGTGCTTGGATCACTTTAGACGCAAAAATATTCTCCGTGACTAAGCCCATCTGAGGCGCCATGCTTATAACCCAGCGTCCAATCGTGAGGCGCTGACTTTGGGCTTGTTTTGGCAAATGATCGCCATGGCCCGAACTTATCAACAGCCCTGGAGGGAACGAATGACCCGTACACTCGCCGCACTCGTCGCTGGCGTATCGGTCGCCGCATTTGCCGGCGCCGCTGTAGCTGAAGGCCATGCGCCAAAGCTGCCCCGCTCCAATGTTTGGACTGCCTATGACCTTGGCTCTTCCGGTTACGCCGAAGCAGCAGGCATCGCCAATGCATTCCAGAAGAAGTTCAAAGCCCGTGTTCGGATTATTCCGTCAGGCACGTCCATCGGCCGTTTGCTGCCGCTCGTAACGGGTAAGGCCAAATACGGCTACCTTGCGAACGAAGCATTCTTCGCGGCTGAAGGCACGTATGACTTTGCGGCGCCGGAATGGGGCCCGCAGGATCTACGTATCATTGCCGGCCGTATCGCTACCGTCGGTTTTGCTGTCGCGGCTGACGCCGGCGTCAAAGAAATTGCTGACCTCCGTGGCAAGCGCGTTGGTTTCGTTAAGGGCAACCCGTCTGTCAACGTTAAGAATGCCGCCTATCTCGCATTCGGCGGCCTAGCGCCAGAAGACGTGCAGCAGGTTTGGTTCGGCTCCTACGGCGCAATGAAGACAGCGCTGATTGCTGGCCAGCTCGATGCATTCGGCTCGGTTACGACCTCCGCCAATATGCGCGAGATCGAAGCAAGCCCGCGCGGTCTGATGTGGCCGAACTTCAACCCAGACAATAAAGCTGGTTGGAAAGCAGTCACAGACGTTGTCTCCTTCGCCGCTCCTGCTCAGGAAACCCGTGGCGCTGGCGTATCGGCTGATAAGCCTGTGTGGCTCGTCGGGTATCGTTACCCGATGATCACGACATACGCCCGCACATCTGAGGACGAAGCATACAACATGCTCAAAGCCCTCGACATGGCGTATGACGACTACAAGAACACGACCGCGTCTTCCTTCAACTGGGAAGTCACCAAGTCCGCCAACCCGCCATATGACGCTCCTGCCCATGATGGCGCAGTGCGCTACATGAAGGAAAAGGGCTATTGGACGCCGGAAAGCGAAGCTTGGCAGAACGCACGTAGCGCTCGCTTGGCTGCGGTCATCGAGGCTTGGGACAATGCACGTGCCGAGTTCGACACAATGCGCGTCGCCGAAAAAGCTAAAGGCAACCGCATCAAAGAAGACAAGTGGCCTGCATTCTGGGACGCCCATCGCGCGGCGAACCTGAAATAAGCTGAGCTAACTTAGTTCTGAGACGACGAAGGGGCTGCCTGAAAGGGCGGCCCCTTTTTCTATTGCGCCATGCAAATCCGAATGTATGCCATGAAGCGCCCAACGCTCGACCAATGCAGCTATTCGGGCGTATAAACAACTCCTACCCAGCCAATTCCATTAGGATTGCAGCAGATGCGCGCTTTCTTTCGTGGCCCGATGCCATTCTTGTGCGTTGGTCATTCCTTCGACCATATGTTCACGCTGATTTTCACGGTCGTCGTGCTCGAGGTGGAGCGTGAGTTCGGGCTGACCTTCGGCGAGGGCGTTCGCCTTGCTTGGTTGGGCCTCGTCCTATTTGGCCTGGGCGCACCATTTGCCGGGTGGCTGGCAGACAAATGGTCCGACATTGGCATGTTCGCAGTCTTTTTGATCGGCATCGGGCTATCCACGATGGGCGCAGGCTTAGCGCAGACGCCTGCGCAGATGTTCGTGGCTCTTTCCTGCATTGGCCTGTTCGCCTCGATCTATCACCCGGTCGGCATTCCGATGGTAATGCGCGTGGCAGGGTCTAAAAGTGGCCGGATGCTTGGCATTAATGGCGTCTTCGGCAGTTATGGCATGGCTCTCGCCAGCGGTTTCGCCGCTCTGATGATTTATATCGCTGGCTGGCGATTGGCCTACATCATCCCGGGCGGGGCGAGCGTTCTTCTTGGCATCTGGTTTGCCATGCGCTTTGGCAGGTTGGCGGCAGAGACCAACGCGGCGCGCCGATTGCTCGCCTCGACCAATCAGAAGAAAGAGGGCCTGGGCGATATGGTCCGAGCGCTTGGCCTTGGAAAATTCCTACAGATCATGGGCGCTCTATCGCTGATGACTTTGGGCGCCGGGCTTGTATTCCAATGTATGACCATTGGCCTCCCAAAAATTCTACAAGCCCGCGTTGACTGGATTGGCGATGCCGAGAGCGCAGGCTTCATTGCCTCCTGCATCTTTTTCATTGGCGCACTGGCCCAACTGGCTGGCGGCTTTCTGGCGGACAAATTCCCACTGAAATGGCTGTTCATCTGTATCTATGCATTGATGACCCCTGCCCTTTTCCTGGCGGCGTTCGCAACCAATGAGTTGATGATCCTGGCGCTCTGGCTGATCATGATGATCACCGTTGGCAATCAACCCGTCTCAGATTTCTTGTTCTCGCGCTACGTGCCGAAACGCTGGGTAAATACGGCATTCGGCTTCCGGTTCGCCTTATCACTGGGCACTGCAGCACTCGCCGTCCCTTTGCTTGGCGAGGTGTTTGATCGCACTGGGGACTTCTACTACGCCTTCATCGTGATGGCGTTGGCGGCTCTCATCGCTGTTCTGGCGGCGTTTATCCTGCCGAACCGTGGGCTGGATGATCCGGTACCCGTGGCGGCGCCTCAGCCCAAAACGCCTATCCCGGCAGGCGCCGATTAGACTGCTCTAAATGGCGGAGCTTCGGCCTGCCATGCACATGAGCTTTCTTCGGCTCCGTCGGCGCGCCGACACGGACAGGGCGTTCGGCGTAGCGACCCATGGAGATCATGCGGTCGTACATGACAAGCGCGCCTGCCAAGCCAACGTTCACGCAAAACTTGGTCGGAATTTGGACGACATACTCGCACTGCGCCGTTAACGCCGGCGATAGACTGGACCGTTCCGGCCCTAGAACATATGCAGCCCGGGCTGGATGGCGAAAGCTCGGCAATTCAATAGCATCATCCGTTAATTCAATACCGACGAGGTTACAGCCCTTCGGCAACATTAGCTCTCCAAGCGTGTCGAATTCATACAACGGCAGATTATCCGTAGCGCTCGACGTATCGACTTTGCGACCGTGCCTGGTTTTGTAGGTCGCGCCAATGGTGAACAGGAACTGCGCGCCGAAGGCGTGCGCAGTCCGCATCAATGCGCCGAGGTTTTGGGCCTTGCTCAGCCCCTCGACGCCTATACCGTAATATCCTCGCATAGGCCTATGCTTAGCGGCTGAGAATCGATTTCGGAAGAGAAAATCATGCGCGCCGTTTATTGCCGGGACTGGAAGCCCTTCAACGAGTTGGAAATAGCGGACTTGGCCGACCCTGCTCCGCCAGAGAAAGGCCTCCGCATCAATGTTCTCGCATCCGGCGTCAGCTTTGCACAGAGCCTGGTGGTGCAAGGCAAGTATCAGCGAAAGCCGCCCCTTCCCTTCACCCCAGGCTCTGAAGTCGCCGGAATCGTTGAAGCGACTGGGCCTGGCGCAAGCCGGTTTAAAGTCGGCGACCGCGTCTTCGCAATGATCGACTGGGGCGGGATCGCAGAAAAAGCGGCAGCGCTAGAGGTCAACACCTATCCGATGCCCGATGGCATGGAATACGCGCATGCCATCTCCCTCACAAATTCTTACGGCACCTCCGCGGCTGCATTGACGTGGCAGCACCTCCTGAACGTGCAAGCAGGCGATACGCTTCTGGTGCACGGCGCTGCGGGCGGCGTCGGGATCGCCGCCGTCGAGATCGGCAAAATCCTGGGGGCAACGGTGATCGCAACTGTTGGCTCAGGCGAGAAGATGGAGATCGTCCGGCGTCATGGCGCTGATTACGTCATCAATTACCGGGAGCAGGATTTCCGCCCCGTCGTCATGGAGCTGACAGGCGGTAAGGGCGTTAATGCCTGCTATGATCCCGTTGGCGGTGATGTCTTTAAAGAATCGCTCCGGAGTATGGCCGTAGAAGGTCGGATCATGCCGGTCGGGTTCGCCAGCGGTACGATTCCTGATATTCCGGCCAATATTCTACTGGTGAAGAACATCACTGTGACGGGCCTAAACATGGGTTATTACGGCGGTTGGTCGCCCCATGACGCCCGCTATGAAAGCGAGCCGCGCATCCGCCCGATGATGGAGCAACTTGGGCAGTGGTACTCCGAAGGCAAAATCAAACCACAGCTCGCTGCCGCTTATTCGCTTGACCAATTCCGCGAAGCAATGGACATGGTGCTGGGCCGGAAGTCGATTGGTCGTGTGGCCATCGCATTCGGCGAGGAAGCAACCCGCCTTGGCGTCGCTTGAAAGCGGCAGGAGAAGTTTGATGAACAGGTTTGACGGCAAGGTCGCTATCGTCAGCGGCGCAGCGAACGGCATTGGCCGTGCGATTGCAGACCGCCTTGCGGCTGAGGGCGCAGCAATCGGCCTGCTTGACCGTGAGGGCGACGCTGCGGCGGAGTTCGCGGGCGCCATCGTGCAAGCAGGCGGACGCGCAGTTGGGTTAGAGGGCGATGTCTCACGCCCAGAAACGGCGGCGGGCGCCGTGAGCGAAGTCGTTAGCAGGTGGGGGAAAATCGACGTTATTGTCTGCAATGCAGGTGTCACCGACCGCGCGCCTTTCCTTGAAATGACGCCAGAATTCTTTGAACGCGTAATTGGCATCAACCTTAAGGGCGCCTTCTACTGCGCCCAGGCGGCTGCCAAGCAGATGGTCGCCCAAGGGCATGGTGGTAGAATCGTTACTGTCGCTTCCAACTCAGGGATTTATGGGGGGCGCGGCCGCGCTGCTTATGGCGCCAGTAAGGCTGGAATGATCAACCTCACCCAGACCAATGCGATTTAGTTTGCTGAGCATAAAATAGGCGTTAAAGCCCTCCCCC
>JAYNYG010000116.1:0-406 GCA_038102935.1 Alphaproteobacteria bacterium
TCTCGCTTGCCTGCCATCTTCTGATCCTCCTCTGACGGGATAAATACTATCCCTATGGGTGGACCACTTCAGGGGGGCTGCTCCAAGGGGGCGAAGACAGGGAGCACAGGCTGCGTTGAAGCATTGCGGCATAGCACGGCCATGGTAGCCGCCGTTCGCAGTCAATCCAGACGACGATAAGGATACGACATGACCGACACATCAAAATCAGAAGTTCTGAAAATAGATGAAAGGCAGCATATGGCTGGCAGCTATATGCGCCTGGGCGGATCTGACTCGAACAATTGGAACCACGCGCACGCAACCCAGGTGGTCACCTCGCTTTGGACTACGAACTCCGACCATACCAGCTCTCTAGGTCACTCCCTGGCGCTCTCACGGGTCCTCCCTGGCCAGTACACATACG
>JAYNYG010000116.1:416-3596 GCA_038102935.1 Alphaproteobacteria bacterium
CCCTAGGGGTGGACCACTTCAGGGGGGCTGCTCCAATAGCGCCTTAGACCTTAGAAGCCGGGAAGGCGGTGTTGGCAGATACGTGAGGCCAGAATCTGACAAGACCTTCGTCGCCATAGATGACGCGTGGGTCAGGCCAATCGAACCAAGCACAAAGCCATTGCTGACCACGCCAGCACAAGCGACAGCTCCTAAGATGACCGCCACGGCAGGTCGGCGTTGCTGAACCCTACTAAATGCTGGCCACTATCGACCTTGATGATTTCGCCGGTCACGTGGTGCGCGCTGGCGAGGTAGAGCACGGCGGCTGCGATATCATCTGCGCCTAAGCCTTCGCCGAGCGGGTTCAATGATTGTCGTTCGGCGAAGGTTTGCTCCGTTTGGTCTCCGCTTGGCAGAACGAGGCCAGGCGCTATGCCATTCACGCGAATGCTTGGGGCGAATTCCAGGGCCGCCAACTTTGTCGCCGTCTCCAATGCCGCTTTCGCGCAGAAATAGCTGAATGTACGGGATGATGGCGCTGCGAGCTGTGTATCCAGCATGTTAATTACAGCGGATCCCGACGGCGCCTGCCGTGCGAAAGCCTGCATCAGGAAAATAGGTGCAGCGGCGTTCACATCCGTCATAAGCCGCCATTGCTCAGGCGTTAGGTCATCCAGGCATTCGGCCAGATAAAGCGAGGCTGAGTTGACCAGTAGAGAAATCGGCGCCCTCATCAACTGCGCCGCACGGCTGACAAGCGTTTGAGCCCCGCTGATATCCGCTAGATCTTGGCCTAAGATTGCCGCCCTGCCGCCAGCGGCTGTAATTTCACCAGCCAATGCAGCGGCGCTATCTTCAGAAGTATTATAGTGAATGGCGACAGCGTAACCCGCCTCTGCCAAGGTCCTGGCTACTCCTTTACCTATGCGGAGACCACCGCCAGTTACCAGCGCAGTTTTCGTCATGCAAGGTCCAGGCGGATATCCTGGGTATCCAGCACAGGCTGCACACGCCCGGCCTCATGGGACCGGATGAGGTTTACCTTGCTCAACATAGCGAGAGTAGCAAAGCACGTCTCAGCAGACCGCACTTCCTCGCCGAACATTGCGACAGGGGACGCCATGGTGATGCATACGGGCCAGCCAAGTTTGCGAAAACGAAAGGCCTGCAACGTGTTCTCCACCTGATGGCGGATACGGCGAGGGCCATCCGGCAGTGCGTGATAGTAGCCAATACCCATGCCCGGATCGACCCAAATGCGCTCCACCCCGGCGGCAGCGGCAATTTCAGCAGCGCGACGCAGATAGTCCATTTGTACTTCGATCAACTCATCCCGCGTTGGCGGATCAACCTCTGACCGGCCATGCTCGCCCGGTGTGTAACAAAGGATCACGCCCGCATCGTGCTTCGCGACCATGCGATAAAATACAGGATCATCATTCCGCCCGGTCAGGTTTACGACGCCCGCCCCTGCCTCCAAGCTCGCCTCTACTACGTCTGGCAAATAGGTATCGACGGATACCAAAATCTTCTCTGCGGCGAGTTCTCGAATAACTGGCAGCAGAATTGAATTCTGCCCGTCAGCATTCACCCTGGCTGTACCGACGCCGGTTGATTCAGCGCCAATATCAATGATGCTGCACCCATCCAGCGCCATGCGCTTGCCGCGCCGAACCGCTTGCTCCACAGAGAGCGAAAGACTCTCCCGGTAAGAACTATCCTTCGAGAGATTGATGACGCCCATCTGATAGGCTTGGTCGGTAAAACTTTGCCCAAAAGCCGGGAAATCGAAAGTGCGTACAGGCGCTGTGATCGCGTCGCGATGCTCTTCCCAAATTGGCAGCAAAAAATCGGGCGATATTAAAGACAAGGGGCCGCACTCCAATCATCCATGAACTTCACAATATCATCAATGTCATCATCCGGCAGGTCAACCAACAGTTCTGAAACGGTCTTACCTAGAACAGGATGCGTCAAATCTGACGCAACATCTGCCAGTGGCTGCAACACAAACCGCCTTTTGTGCAGGCGCGGATGCGGGACCTCTAATCTACTATCCGCAATTACCAGCTCCCCATAAAACAGAATATCCAGATCAAGGGTTCGTGGCCCCCATCGGACATCGCGCGTGCGATTGTTCTCCCGCTCAATGGACAACAGAAAGTCCAGGAGGTCGTGTGCGGACAACGCCGTCTCAAGCTGAATGGCGGCATTCAAGAAGCTGGGCTGATCTTCCGGCCCTCCGACAGGCGCTGTTTCGTACAGGGGCGAGATAGCAAGCACCAACAGATCATCGGCGTTTGCAAGCGCATCAACCGCCGTCCGCAGCGTCCCTAATCGATCACCCAGGTTTGCGCCAATGGCGATGCATGCTCGCATAAAAATTTCCATTCTTGCCAATATGCTTCCGCGTGGAAAATCAGCGTTGGAATATACCTAATTCGCAAACAAGCGGCAGGCCAGTCTGTTTGCTGATGGAGGCAGATCAGCCGCATTAGCAGATTGTCGACGGCCGACTGCATGCGTGTCCGACCGTCAGCGCAAACTAGCGGCCCATCCAATCAGGTCTCTCAGGCTAGAAGATGAAGTCTTTGAAGTCGCTCACATCGGTCTGGTCTATGCCAACCAGCACCAGGGTGTCTGTGTTGGAGAAGGTGACGATTGTGCTGCCGTTAACGGTCTTTAAGCTCGCGCTGCCAAAGGCCGTCGCATCGATTTGATCAACGCCTGATTCAAAACCGTAAAGGATGTCTCGATCCATTCCTGGGGCAAAGATGAACGTGTCCGATCCCTGGCCTGCCAGTTCGAATAATCGGTCGATGCCAGCGCCGCCTGTGTATGTATCGTTGCCTATAGAACCGGCGAGTAGGTCATTGCCATCGCCACCTTCCATGACGTCATTGCCAGATTGCCCGGCCAGTGTATCGTCGCGATCGCCACCGATGAGCGTGTCAACTCCGCCGCCTCCAAGCAGGCGGTTATCGCCAGAATTCCCGGTCAGGCTATTGTTGAAGCTATTGCCTGTGCCCGTGAGGTTTGCATCGCCTGTCAGCTCTAGCCTTTCGATTGACCTTCCCCCGAAAAACTGGACCGCTTGAAGCGTGAATTTTCTCATACTGTCCCTGGTTGGGCATAGGAGAGAAGACTGTCCATCATCAAATCATTTGGGATCAGATTGGGATCGTTTTAACGGAGGAT
>JAYNYG010000061.1:0-17852 GCA_038102935.1 Alphaproteobacteria bacterium
TGACGGGATAAATACTATCCCTAGGGGTGGACCACTTCAGGGGGGCTGCTCCAGACGGGGGCTGGCGCAGATGCGGATTTGACCCGCACGGTCGCGCAGCTTGATCCATTGGCCTGTGCGCTGGACATCACACAGATCACTGAAGGGTCCGGCGGCATGGATGTGCTGGAAGCGGCGCGCACCTATTACGCTACCGGCGACGCGCTGAAACTCGCATGGTGCCGCACGGCTGCTCTCGCGCTCGAAGCCAACAACGCCTGGGAGCGGATGGCTGCGGACGCTAGCCTGGATGATCTCTATAGCCACCAGGCTGATATCGCCCGTAGCGCGCTCGCTGCAGGCGGCCTGCCAGAATGGATGGCGGCCCGGAACAACCAACTCGACCGGTTGCACCGCACCCTTGAGGAGATGGCGCAATCGGAGCATCCGAACTCCGCCATGATCACCGTCGCCAATGGCCTCTACAGGGGCCTTAGCGCCGCCTAAGAGGCATCGGCCAACGCCTCGGCGATAGCATCGCCGACGGTGACGGTGCCGGCGTTCCCGCCCATATCTTTGGTGCGGGGACCGCCTTCCGTCAGCACGACCTCAATAGCTTTCTCAATGGCGCGGGCGGCGTCCTTGTGGCCAAGGTGGTCGAGCATCAGCGCGCCGGACCAGATTTGACCGATAGGGTTGGCCACCCCCTGCCCGGCGATATCCGGCGCCGAGCCATGCACCGGCTCAAACATCGAAGGATGATCGCCTTCAGGATTGATGTTGCTGGACGGCGCAATGCCGATAGAGCCCGCAATTGCAGGCCCTAGATCGGATAGGATATCGCCAAACAGGTTAGAGCCGACAACGACGTCAAACCAATCCGGATGCTGCACGAAATGGGCCGTCAGGATGTCGATGTGGTATTTGTCAGTCTTGATATCCGGATACTCAGCGGCGACGGCAGCGAAGCGTTCGTCCCAATACGGCATAGTATGAATGATGCCGTTGGACTTGGTGGCGGACGTGACTTTCTTCCGGCCCTCACGGCGCGCTAACTCGAACGCGAAACGGATAATCCGGTCACAGCCGCGACGCGTGAAGATGCTCTCCTGCACGGCCATTTCATGCTCTGTGCCTTTGTACAATCTTCCACCAATCTCTGAATACTCTCCTTCAACATTTTCCCGGACAACGAAAAAGTCAATTTCTTCTGGCCCGCGATTAGCGAGAGGCGACGTTGTGCCAGGGAACATGCGGCAGGGGCGTAGATTGGCGTATTGCTCGAATTCACGGCGGATTGGGATCAACAATTTCCAGAGCGAAACATGGTCTGGCACCGTCGGCCAGCCAACGGCGCCAAGGAAGATCGCATCAGCCCGGCTGAGTTGCTCAATGCCGTCATCCGGCATGATCCTGCCAGTTTTCTCGTAGGTCTCGCAGCTCCAGTCATACTCATCGAAGCTGAAATCAATGTTGAAGCGGCGACCTGCAGCTTCTAGCACCTTAACCCCTTCTGGCACGACTTCCTTGCCAATGCCGTCTCCAGGAACGAGGGCGATACGCTGCTTAGCCATGAGAATTCTCTTTTGGATGTGAAACTTTGATCGCTGAATCTATAGCCGATGCTCAGGCTGCTGGAAATGCGCAGTAGGAGAAACTACCTCGAAATCAGACCGTTTCCTGGCATTGCGGCTTGCAGTCAGTCGGCGCGCCTTGTACCTAATCGTCCATGGCGTTGAAAACTAAAACAATCCTGCGAGCGACCTGTATTGCAATCGCTCTGGCGGCGGCAGCCTGCCAGCCGGAAGCCCAACCGCCAAATACAACACGCGCATCGACGCCAACGTCGCCCAAGGAATCCGTTGAACGTCCGCATACCTTAAACGGTACAGAGTTTGCCCTCGTCCGCGCCGTGAATACAATGCGGAAGGAGCATGGCCTCAAACCGCTGTCATTGCGGCTCGATCTTTCAAAGGCTTCACGGGCCTTCGCCAAGCAACTGAGCAGCCGAAAGTTCTTTGACCACAAATCACCCGATGGCGACGGTCCGACAGACCGGGCGGATGCGGTTGGGTATGACTGGCGCCGTCTCGGTGAAACCCTCGCAGCCGGGCAGAAAACAGCAAAAGAAGCAGCTGAATCCTGGCGCGACAGCCCAGGCCACGCGAAGATCATTTTTGATCCGGAACATCGGCATATCGGCGTCGGCTATGTCCGCCGCAAAAGTCGGGATAAGCTGAAACCTGAACTTGAGCATTTTTGGGTATTGATGGCTGGCGCCACGCGTTAGCGACCCTAAAGCAACTGGATGACGACAATGAGCCTCGATGGCGTTAAAGCCCTGACATTTGACGTATTCGGCACCGTCGTCGACTGGCGGTCCTCCATTGCGCGGGAGGCGGAGGCGATGCTAGCGCCCAAAGGCCACGCGTTGGATTGGGCCGCTTTCGCCGATGCATGGCGCGCCCGATATCAGCCCGCTATGGAGCAAGTGCGCACAGGCGCACGCCCATTCACGAAGCTGGATATCCTGCACCGCGAAAATCTTGAAGATGTGCTTGAAAGCTTCAACGTGGCAGGTCTCAACGAGATGGAGCTTGATCACCTAAACCGCGCTTGGCACCGGCTGACGCCTTGGCCGGATGCCGTTGAAGGGCTAACGCGCCTTAAATCCCAATATGTGCTGGCGACGCAATCCAACGGCAACGTCGCACTGATGGTGAATATGGCGAAAAATGCTGGGCTGCCTTGGGATGTCATTCTGGGCGCCGAAGTTTGCCAGGCTTATAAGCCGATGCCGGAAGCCTATCGCCGCGCGGCTGATCTGCTTGGTCTCCGCCCCGAAGAATGCATGATGACAGCAGCCCATAATGACGATCTAAAAGCGGCGGCGGCTTCTGGCTTCAAAACAGCGTTTGTCGCTCGCCCGGGCGAAAAAGGCCCGAACCAAATGATTGATTTAGAAGCCGCGCCCGGTATGGACATCGCGGCGACGAGCTTCATCGACCTTGCCGACAAGCTAGGCTGCCCCTGATGGATATCCGCGAAGCGACGCCCGCAGATCGGGAAAAGACCGTCGCTCTTTGGCATGCCGCAGGGCTTGTGGTCGATTACAATCCGCCAGACGCTGATTTCGATAGGGCCGTCGCTGTTCCCCAGTCCGCTGTGCTGCTTGGTGAGATTGACGGTGCGCTCGTGGCCAGTTGCATGGTTTGCGATGATGGCCATCGCGGCTGGGTATATTACGTCTCAGTAGACCCAACCTGCGCCCGCGAAGGAATCGGCAGCAACATCATGGATGCCGCCGCCGAATGGCTAAAGGCGAGCGGCGTCCGCAAGGCGATGCTGATGGTGCGGCCAACGAATACCAAAGTGCTTGGGTTCTATGATGGCATCGGGTGGGAAGCCGAAGAGCGGTCTCTCTTCATCAAATGGGTAAGCCCCAAATATCCAGAAAATCAGGACGCTTAAAAGATATGGCCAGCAGACCCCACATTCAGTTTATCGCAGGCCCTGATGGCCGCCCGGCTTTCGCAGTGCTCGATATCAACGATTATTACGCGCTGCTTGAAGGCGTCGGTGCCCCACAGCAAGCGCATGAGCCGCCGTCGGCGCTTCCAAACTGGGCCGAACCGCCACCGCCGCCTGCTGGTATCGGCGCAGAGTTCGAGATGCCGCCAATGCCGCCACAGCCCGAGCGTGAACCCATGCCGGATGCAGTTCGTGCGCGCATCGACGGCGGCGAGAACCCGATTGTCGTTTGGCGCGAATACCGGGAGCTGACCCAGGAAGCGCTCGCCGGGTTCATTGGTTTTCAGGAAGACGACATTCAGGCCTTCGAATCCGGCGAGATCACGCCATCCGTGGAGATTTGCCAGATGCTGGCGATGGCGTTGGATGTAGACTTTGAAGACGTCATTCCAATCTGACGCGCTGCCCACTCTCGGCCCGTATTAGGAGTACGTTAGGCGCCAGTCCTTATAGTTACCCCAAAGAGTTAAGCCTTCCTGCCTGAACGGCAGGGCAACGCTGGGTGACTGATATGGAGTTCGCAACAATTATCGGCCTCGTGGCTGGCATTGGCGTCGTCGGCGCCGCGATCTTTGTCGGCGGGGACTTTATGTCCTTCGTCGATATCGGCTCCATTATGATCGTGATCGGCGGTGCCATCGCCGCCACCATCCTGCGCTTCACCTTGGGTGATGTGCTGGTCGCATTCATCACGGCGCTGAAAGTTAGTTTCGGCAACAAAACGCGCTCCCCGACTGAAGTTGTCGAGCGCCTGCGTGAGCTCTCCCAGATCGCCCGGGAAGAAGGCCCGCTCGGCCTGCAGTCGGTCGAGATCAAGGACGAATTCTTGCGCAAAGGCGTGCAGTTCCTGGTCGATGGTTTACAGCCTGAAATGGTCGGCACCGCCCTTACCCGCGAGCGTGAGCTTTACATTGAACGCTTGGATCAAGGCCAGGCGATCATGCGCGCCATCGGCGACGCCGCGCCCTCCTTCGGGATGATCGGAACCCTGGTTGGTCTGGTGCAAATGTTGTCGAACATGGATGATCCTGCCGCAATTGGCCCCGCCATGGCGATCGCCCTGCTGACCACGCTCTATGGGGCGCTCGTCGCTTCGCTCTTTGCACTGCCGATTGCGGACAAGCTGCAAGGCAAGCTGGCGGGCGAGGAAACCAACCTCACGCTTATTGTTGAAGGCATTCAGCATATTCAGAGCAAAGTTCACCCTGATCTCATGACCGAGTTCCTGAACGCCTATCTGCCAGCGAATAAGCGCATCGATCTCGAAGCCGAAGCGGCCTAAGCGGGACCGAAGGAAAGCGCCGACATGGCGAAAGACGCACCAGCTCCCGCCGGCGCACCGGCATGGATGGTCACCTTCGCTGACCTTATGTCTCTGCTCGTCTGCTTTTTCGTGCTGATCATTTCATTCTCGATCCAGGATGAGCAGAAGATGCAGGTGGTCGCCGGGTCCGTGCGCGATGCATTCGGCGTGTCCAAGGATTGGGAAGCCAAGGCGCTTGTCGAAATTGACGGGCGGCCAAAGGTGAAAAACGTTCAGCTCCCGCCGCACCAGAACATCGTCGTATTCATGCCGCGGCCCGACCGGCGCCCGCCAGAAGACGTGACGGATGATGCGAAGGAAGACATCCAGCCAATGCCGCCGGAAACCCAAAGTCCCGGTGAGGAAGCGGTAGACCTGGTCGCCTCCGCCGCCGACTTCCTGGAGAACACGGACTATAGCGGCGACGCCATGCATGCGCAGATCGGCGATCCTGGCGCCACCGGCGGCGAAGCCGGACAGGGCGCCGCCATGCTCAACGATGAATGGCGCGAACAGCTCCGCAAAGAGAAGATCGAAAAGAAAGAGGACAAGTTTGTCGAGGAAGTGCGCGAGCGGCTTGAGAAGCTCACCAAGCTTAGCCCCGAACTTGCGAACGCCGCGGACAACATCAAGATCGAGCGCGCCAATGATGGCGTCCGCATTCAGCTGATCGACGACTTTAATCAGCCGATGTTCAGCTTAGGCTCATCCAACCTGGCGCGGGACGTGGAGCCGCTGGTCCGCGAAGTCGCCAGACTCGTCGCAGGTACAGAGAACCGCGTGCTGATTACAGGCCACACTGATAGCCGCCCCTATCGCGGCCGCAAAAACTATGACAACTGGAACCTATCCTCAGAGCGCGCCCACGCGACCCGCCAGGCGCTGATCAGCGCGGGCGTGCCCGAAGCCCGCATCGCAGGCGTCATCGGCAAATGCGATTCCGAGCATGCCATCCCCGGCGCGCCCGATGACCCCCGGAACCGCCGCATCGGCATCCTGCTGGTGCGGGATAAAGGTTAAGCCTGCCCCGCAAGCGTTTCCAAATAGAGGCTGCGGTCGATGTTGCCGCCGGTTAGAACGACGCCCGCACGCTTGCCCGCCATCCGGTCTTTCTCCTGCATCAGCGCCGCCAAGGGCGCTGCGCCGGCGCCCTCCGCGATATTGTGCGTGTCGGAATAATATGCGGCCATGGCTGCACCAATTTCTGTATCGCTGACCCGGACAATGCGTGCGACGCAGGCGTTAATCGTCTCGACCGCCGCCGCGACCGGCGTGCGGCAGGCCATGCCGTCGGCCATTGTATCGGCTGAGTTGGTCGATACCGGAGCACCCGTTTCAAACGAGAGCGCATAGCAAGGCGCGCCTTCTGACACGACGCCGACAATTTCTGTTTTCAGCCCAAGCGCATCCCGCGCTGAGATGATGCCGCAAATGCCTGAGCCCAAGCCAATGGGCGCGTATACGGCGTCCAGGTCTGGCGCGGCTTCAAACAACTCCATTGCATATGTGGCGACGCCCGCGACCAAGCGTTCATCAAAGGACGGCAGCATGTAGAGGCCTTCGGCCTTCGCCAGCTCCGCCGCATATTCCGCCGCCGCTTGGAAATCATGACCATACACGACCAGCTTGCCGCCAAGGGACTCCATCGCCGCATTCTTCTCGACGCTGTTGCCTTCCGGCACAACAATCGTCGCCTCAACGCCAGCGCGTGACGCGGCAAACGCAATGGACTGGCCGTGGTTGCCGCGCGTCGCTGTAATAACGCCCCGGGTATTCCCGTCCGCTTTGTATCCAGCCATGAAATTCAGGCCGCCACGGACTTTGAAGGCGCCAACGGGCGTGTGGTTTTCATGTTTGATGAAAACCTCCAAGCCCGCCCGCGCATTCAACAGCGGATAGGAGTGTGTCGGCGTTGGCGGCATCGTTTGGTAGACGATGTCGCGGGCTTCGGAAATCGCTTCTGCACTCGCTTTCGTCATCCGCTTGCTCCTACGTTAGATGTTGATCTGGCCTTGCATATAGAGCGCTGCAGCGCCCGACAAAATGACCCGGTCGCCATCGACGATGCACCCAACATCACCGCCACGCGCCGAGATCTGCCGGGCCTTCAACGACCGCTTGCCGAGCCTGCCAGACCAATAGGGCGCCAGCACGCAATGCGCCGCACCCGTTACCGGATCCTCGTTAATCCCAACAGCGGGCGCGAACATGCGGGAGACGAAATCGTAGCCCATGCTCCCACCTGGCGCCGTCGCGATCACCGCGCCGCTGCCAAGCGCCGCAAACTTGGAGAAATCCGGTGTGAGGCGCTGCACGGCCTCTGCGCAATCCAAAACGGCCATATAGAAACCATGGCCGCGTTTCGTCTCAAATGTCGCATTCGGGTTGACGCCAAGCGCGTCCGCCAGGCCCTGAGGCGTACGGGCCATGGGGTCCGACAGGTTGGCAGGAAAATCCATGGTCAGATTGCCGCCGTCCTGACGCACTGTCAGGCGACCAGACCGCGTTTCGAAGTGGATCGCGTCCTTTGCATAGCCAAGCTGGTTGAACAGCGTCCACGCTGTCGCCAGCGTTGCGTGGCCGCAGAGATCAACCTCAACCGCAGGCGTGAACCAGCGGAGGCGATAGCCTTCCCCCTCTGGCTGGAAGAATGCGGTTTCAGCCAAGTTATTCTCAGCTGCAATCGCCAAAAGCGTTGCGTCTTCAGGCCATGGAATATCCGCAGGCAGCGGACATACAGCGGCGGGATTGCCCTCAAAGGGCCGGGACGCGAAGGCGTCCACCTGATACAGATCAAGCTTCATAACAGTCATCTCCTGGAATTGAATGCGATACAATTTTCGGCGGCAGAAGCCGTCGCGGCATGAGACGTCGTAAACATCGTGACATGCCGCCAGAGTGCTCGGACCCAGACCGGTTGGGTCCATACATGAACTGCGCGTCGTTTCGCTGGCATACCCGGTTTACGGGCTGCAAATACCGCGTTCATGCCGGAATAAGGCAGGATGGCGCAGGCGAAAACGGCAGACATTGTGAGCACTCCTTGTTTAGATTGTATCGATACAATTCAGGCAGGACTGCATTAAATCGTCGATATACCTATACAATCACTTGACACAATTTGGGGTCAATCGGTTTATTGTATCCATGACAATTTGGACGCCAGAACTCCCCCAAGATCGCCCGGCCTATCAGGCCCTTGCGGACGCTATCGCCGCTGACCGTTCAACTGGCGCTCTCCCTGCAGGCGCACGCTTGCCGCCGCACCGCACCCTCGCCCATGCGCTTGGCTTAACCGTCGGCACCATCACGCGCGGCTATGGCGAGGCGGCGCGGCGGAAGTTGGTGCGCGGCGAGGTTGGGCGCGGCACCTATGTGCTGGACCCCGCCCCGACTGAATTGCTCGATACCCGCTTCGCCCGCCGCGAGGTCGTTGTCGATGATATCCTGAACCTGACGATCACCCGCCCGGCGTCCAAGCTTCTTACCGAAAGCCTGGGACGCGGCCTTGAAGATTTAAGCGGTGCAGACTTATCCAGCCTTGTCTCCTACGGCCCGGCTGAGGGCGGGCAGAGCCATCGGGCGGCTGTGTCGTCATGGCTGCAGGCATCTGGCGCGCCGATTGCGCCAGAGCAGGTCGTCATCTGCAACGGCGCGCAGAACGGCCTGGCGCTTGCCTGCGCTGGATTGCTGAAGCCAGGCGATGCCGTCGCTGTCGATGATCTTACATATCCGGGCTTCAAAGCCGCGGCGAACCTGTTCGGCCTCCGCCTGCTCGCCGTCCAGTCTGACGAGCACGGCATGACACCGGAGGGGCTGGGCGTCGCCGCCAGAGCGGGCGCGCGCGCGGTATACCTGATGCCGACACTGCACAATCCCACCATGCAGACAATCCCGCTGACCCGCCGCCAGGATCTCGCCATTGTCGCCGAAGCGGCTGACCTTTTGATTATTGAGGATGACGTATACGGCTTCCTGGAGACGGACCATCCAACTCATTTCGCCACGCTTGCGCCGGAGCGGACGGCGCTTGTCGGCGGCGTATCGAAGTTCATGGCGCCAGCGCTCCGCATCGGCTGGATCGCGCCACCGCCAGGGCGCACAGCTGAGGTCGAGCCCGCCATTCGCGGCCTTTCCTGGATGGCCTCGCCGCTCGCCGCCCATATGGTCGCGACTGCGATGGTTTCAGGCGAGGCTGAGGAACTAGCTGAAGCGCAGCGCGCCGAAGCCCGTATGCGCCTTGGCATGGTGCGACAAGCGCTGGCGCCCTGGCTCAAGGATTGCCCGCTGCCGCAATCGGCCATGCATGTGTGGCTGCCCCTGCCGGAGCCATGGCGCGCCGATGAATTTGTAGCGGAAGCGCTTATCCGTAAGCTGGCGATCAGCGCCGCCGGCGCCTTCGCCGTCGGCCGCGGCCGCGCCCCCCACGCCATCCGCTTCGGCCTCGGCGCCCACACCCGCGACGCCCTCGCCAAAGGCCTGAACATCATGGCGAAACTGCTAGCGTCCAAGCCGAGAGCGGGAATGGCTGTGGTTTGAGCACAGCAAACCATTCTCATCCGCACTGAAGCCTGCTTGGTTCAGTCTTCCGCCACGCCGGAAAACGGGCGACCGAACTGTTCGCCGTTGAATGTATGAGTGCAGCAGGCGCAGCTGGGTTCCATCTCATCAACGGTTAATTCGGGTGCTACGATCGCCAGTTCGCCTTCAGCATTCACGAACAGACCGCTGAAATACGAGTTCTCTCCCAAACGGACCACGGCCTCCTGGTCCATATCATTCGCGGCGACCATCCAGAAGATCGGCTCTGGCCTATCAAGCCGGCTGACGGCTTCCTGGTAGACTTCGTCCCATACCCGCCCGACGCGCGATAGTAGAAACCGGAATAACGGCGTATAATCCAGTCCATGGCGGTGCTTTGAATGCATCGAGCTATTGCGGGCTTTGTCGGCCTTGCCTGCCTTTGTATGCCGGTCCCATCTGGCTTCTCCGCGATTGCCGTGCCGAACGCCATGGGTGCGCGTATTTACCTTTCGGTAGAGCGGTTTCTTGCGGTTCAAGGCGCCTCTCCCAATACCGTATCCGTCAACCCGCCAACCGTACGCGAAGCGCCGCGGAAGGCGGCTATCAACCGTCCATCACCGCCGTGGACATCTACGTCGTAGAGGCCGCTGCGGCCGGTTTTCGAGATTTCGGTGGCAGTCGCTGTCAGGCGTTCGCCGGGCTGGCCGGGGGCGATGAAGGTGATCTGGCAATGTTGGGCGAGCGTTGCGACGTTTTCGCCGTTGCAGGCATAGGCGAAGGCTGTGTCCGCAAGCGTGAAGATGTAGCCGCCATGGGCGACGCCGTGGCCGTTCAGCATGTCCTCCGTCACAGTCATCGAGAGGGTCGCGGCGCCCATCGTGACGGCGTCCAGCGTCATGCCAAGGCGTTGGGCAGTCGTGTCCCGAGCATACAGTTTTGCAGCGACTTTGGCGGCGAAGGCGTCCCGATCATTGGCCATCCGTGCTACTCCGCATCCGGTGCCATACTGCCGCCCTGCCCCATATAAAGCCGGTTATAGGTCGGACTGACCGTAATCTCATTGATACAGACCCGGCCCGGCAGTTCCGCCAGGAACAGCACCACATCGCCCAAATCCTCTGGCTGCGCCATCCGGGCTTTGTCTGCATCTGTCACCGGAACAGGGCGGCTATCCAGGATCGGCGTCGCGACCTCTGCTGGATAGACGGATGTGGCCCGCACGCCATGCTGAAACTCCTCCATATTCAACACTTCCGTCATGGCGCCAACGCCGTATTTGGTGGCGGTATATCCAGGGCCCGTCAGGTAGTTGATGTGGTTCCCGGCCCAGGATGAGACGTTGATCACCAGCCCGTCCCCCGCCGTGCGCAACATCGGCAGCGCGGCCTGGATGCAATGGAACACGCCGCTTAAATTCACATCGACAACCGCTTTCCAATCTTGTTTGGAGAAATTGGCGAAGCGGCGCTGGGCGGTGTTGATGCCTGCACTATTCATGAGGATATCCAGTCGACCATGCTTGGCCTGGATAACGGCGGCGGCGGCGTCAATCGCGTCTGCATCCGCCACGTCGAGCGGCAAAGCTTCGGCTGATCCGCCTGCTTGTTCCAACGCTGCGACCGCCTTTGCCAGTGGTTCAGGTCGACGACCGGAGATGATGACATGGGCGCCCGCCCCTGCCAGCGCTTCCGCCGCACCCTGGCCAATACCGCTACCGCCGCCTGTAATCCACGCGACTTTGCCCGCCAAATCCCGTTTCGCCATCACACTGCTCCTGTAGCGCCTGAAAAACTGCTGCGGTAGGGTTGGCCGAAACATCACTCCGCCGCAAGGGATGCCGCATCCGATGGACCATGACGCCTATTCGAACGCCTATATCCGCGAGGTGCTGGAGAGCACGAAGACCATCGCCATGGTCGGCGCCAGCCCAAAATGGAACCGGCCGAGCTATTTCGTCATGAAATACCTGCAGGCGAAGGGCTACCGGGTAATCCCCGTGAACCCAGGCGCTGCCGGCCAGGACATCCTCGGCGAAACCGTCTACGGCGATCTTCAAAGCATTCCAGACGCAGTGGACATGGTCGACATCTTCCGCAATTCCGAAGCCGCTGGCCCGATCGCCGATGAAGCGGTGGAGATTGGCGCAAAATCTGTGTGGATGCAGCTCACCGTGCGTAATGACGCGGCGGCGGAGCGAGCGAAGGCGGCTGGCCTCCAGGTCGTGATGGATCGCTGCCCGAAGATCGAGTTCGCACGGTTGAATGGCGAAATCGGCTGGTCTGGCGTCAATTCCGGCGTGATTTCATCCAAGCGCCGCCGCGCGCGGGCCTGAGCGCAGAAGGACAGATCATGACCCAGGAAAGCCCCTATGGTTTCGAAACGCTAGCGATCCACGCAGGCGCCGCGCCCGACCCCGCCACCGGCGCCCGCGCAACGCCCATCTATCAAACGACGGCCTATGTGTTTGATGATGCGGACCACGCTGCCTCGCTCTTCAACCTGCAAGACTACGGCTACATCTACTCGCGCCTCGGCAACCCGACAGTTTCAGTGCTGGAAGAACGCGTGGCGGCGCTGGAAGGCGGGCGCGGCGCCACAGCGACGGCGTCCGGCCATTCGGCCCAAATGCTAGCGATGTTCACGCTGATGGAGCCAGGCGCCAGCTTTGTCGCGGCCAATAAGCTCTATGGCGGGTCCGTCACGCAATTCATGCGCACATTCCAGAAGTTCGGCTGGGATTGCGAGATGGTGGATGTAGACGACTTCAACGCCGTTGAAGCAGCCTTGAAGAAGCCGACTGTCAAGGCGTTGTTCTGTGAAAGCCTCGCCAACCCCGGCGGCGTTATCTCTGACCTGGAGCCGTTGGCGGAACTGGCCCATGCAGCAGGCGTGCCGCTCATTGTCGACAACACCATGGCGAGCCCGGCACTTTGCCGACCGTTCGAATGGGGGGCTGATATCGTCATCCATTCCACCACCAAGTTCATCTCCGGCCACGGCAACGCCATGGGCGGGATGGTGGTGGACAGCGGCAAGTTCGATTGGGCGCAGAATGACAAATTCCCGAGCCTGACGAAGCCAGAGCCAGCCTATCACGGCCTGAACTTCTATGAGACGTTCGGCGACTTGGCGCTGACCGTTCATGGCCACGCAGTGGGCTTGCGCGACCTTGGGCCGACGATGGCGCCGATGAACGCGTTCCTCGCCATCACCGGCTCCGAAACTTTGCCGCTCCGCATGGAACGGCATTGCCAGAACGCGGCGGAGATTGCGACGTTTCTGAACAGCCACCCGAAAGTCGCCTGGGTCTCCTATGCCGGGCTTGAGGGCAATAGGTACAAGCCCTTGGCGGATAAATATCTCGGCGGCAAAGCAGGCTCCGTCTTCACATTCGGCGTTAAAGGCGGATATGAGGCAGGGCTGAAATTGGTTGAAGGTTGCGAGCTTTTCAGCCATCTAGCGAACCTTGGCGACACGCGGAGCCTCATCCTGCATCCGGCCTCCACAACGCACCGGCAGTTGACGGAAGAACAGCAGATATCCGCCGGCGCCGGGCCAGACGTGCTGCGTATCTCAATCGGCCTCGAGACTGCGAAAGACTTGATCGCTGACCTTGAACAAGCGCTGGCGGGAGCCTGAGCCTGATGGAAATCACCCCCCTCGACGCGCCCTTCGGCTGTGAGATCACTGGCCTTAATATCAATGCGGGCGTCACGCCCGAGCAGTTCAAGCCCGTTCGCGCGGCGTTTGAGGCGCATTCGGTCGTTATCATCCGCAGCGAACCATTAACGGATGAAACGCAAATCGCGTTTTCAGAACTCTTTGGCAATTGCGAGAAAACGTTGAAGGGCAATCCAGCCGCCGGCAGTGTATTCGCCCGCCAATCCAACATAGACATGCAAACCGGCGAGAAAATTCCAGCCGACGACCGGCGTATGTTCTACCAGAAAGCCAATATGCAATGGCATGCTGATTCAGCCTTCAAGCCGCGCGCATCGCTATGCTCTATTCTATCGGCGCGAGAAATTCCTGGCTCTGGCGGCGACACGGAAGTCGCATCGACCCGTCTTGGCTACGCCGCTTTGCCAGAAACGCAAAAAGCCGAAATCGAGGATCTATACGCCGAATATTCGCTCGTGTGGTCGCGCGGGTTGATCGGCTATGAATTCACCGATGAAGAACGCAGCAGCATGCACCGCGTTAAGCATAAGCTAGTCCGCGCCAATCCCGTCCACGGCGCGAAATCCATGTTGATCGGCGCCCATGCCATGAACATCGCTGGATGGGATCAGGAACAGGGCCTAGCGCTGCTCAACGGTCTTCGCGACCACTGCACGGACCCGGAATTCGTCTACCGGCACAAGTGGCGCGATGGCGACGTGATGATCTGGGACAACCGCGCCTGCGTCCACCGCGCGACACCCTATGACGCCGGCTCTGAGCGCCGCCTCATGCAACGCACAACCATCGGCGACCCGGCGGATGAGGCGCTGGACCCAACCGCCGTCGCCGCCTGAGCGGCTACGCCCCCGGCGCGTCGATGCCCAGGAACTTGGCGGCGTTTAGGCCGAGAATTTTTGCGCGTTGCGTATCCGTCAATTCCGGCATGGTCCGTTCAATGGCTTCTGCAGAATGCGGCCAGGTGCCTTCATGGTGCGGATAATCATTCGCCCACATAAAGTTATCGACCAGGTTATACTGCTCAGCTAGCGCGAGGCCTGCCGGATCCTCCTGGAACGTGGACCAGCCGTGGGCGCGATAGTAGTCGCTCGGCAGGCCTTGCAGCTTTGGGCGGACCCACATGTGGTGCTTGCGGTAAGCCTCGTCCATGGCATCCAGCAGCCAAGGCACCCAGCCGATGCCTGCCTCAACTGTCGCAAAGCGGAGTTTTGGGAAACGCTCCAGCACGCCTGACGCACATAGGTTCGCCACCGGTTCAATCGTCGGCGATAGGGAATGGCTGACATAGTTGATGACGGCGCCGCCGTTGCCCCTGGCCGCGCGCGGATCACGACCGGTTGAGACATGGAATGTGAACGGCAGATCAACCTCTGAAATAAGCGCCCACATCGGGTCAAAATGCGGGAGATTATAGTTCACGTGGTCAATGTCATGGCCGCCCCACATTGGCTTGCAGGGGAAGCTGAGGCAGCGGTAGCCCATCTCTGCCACCCGCTCAATCTCCTTCATGGAGCCTTCGAGATCGCCCGTCGCGATGGAGGCGACCGGGACCATGGCGTCTTTATGCGGGCCGAACTGTTCCCAGGCCCAATCATTCCACACCGCGCATTGGGCGTTCGCGAAGACAGGGTCTGGCGTCGCCCACATGGCGAGGCCTTTGTTCGGAAAGATGATTTCGACGTCGATGCCGTCTTTCTTATTGTCCGCCAGGCGTTCAAGCGGGTCTGCGCCAGCTTTCGAGCGCACCCAATCCTCACCCTCAAAGCTCATCACGCGCACACGGTCCGGGCGGTAGCCTTCGCAGTAACGCCACTGCACGCCTTTATCGTCCGTAATGATGCGGGGCGCGCGTTCGCGATACTTCTCCGGCAGCCGCGTCGCCCAGAGATCAGGCGGCTCATTGGCATGGCAATCGGTTGAGACCATGAAGTATTTCTTCGGGTCCTCGGCGCGCGCCGTGCGCTCCCAATCATCTGCGCCAGGCGTTTCCAGGCGCCAGAGGTTCTCTTCGTTGATCGGAACGTTCTTGGCTTCATCCATCGGAATATCTCCTTCCGTATCTGTTCAAACCAAGCGCCAGTGCGCCAGGGAATAAGCGGGCTCGGCGTCATTGTGGTGCTCAAACGCGACTTCAACATCTGCGCCGATGGGAATGGGCTGCTCCGGGTCGCCAAGCAGATTGCCGATCATGCGGATATTCTGAGCATCCGGCAGCTCCACCAGCACGACGATATATGGCCCATGACCCTTCAATGCTGGATGCACCGGGTGCCAAACCCGTTCCCAGCTATAGATGCGGCCCTTGCCAGCGACCTCTTCCCAACCGAGATCGAAAGAGCGGCAGCTGTGGCAAATCCATTCCGGACCCCAAACATAGGTTCCACAGTCCTGGCACTTCTGCACCATGAGCTTGGATGCGCGGAGCCCCTCCCAATAAGGCTTGGAGAGATCGTCATTCTCCGGGACGGGGATCGGCATGCCTTCGGGCAGATGATACTGGCTCATAGCGTCGCCTCCGAACCGAAGATCAGACTGGAGACGGGGGTCACCATCGGCCCTGCCGTCACCATGGATACGTTCACATCTGGCGCCTGCGCCGTCGAGGTTCCGCGCAACTGCCGGACGGCTTCCAACTGCAATTCAAGCCCGTGCATGTAGCACTCCGCCAAATTGCCGCCGCTAGTGTTGAGCGGCAGGCCGCCGGTCGGCGACAGGAGGTTTTCTGGCTTCAGGAAATCATTTGCAGCATCCGGCGGAAAGAAGCCGTGCTCGACCAGGCTCATCAGAACGCCGCCGGTGAAATTCTCATAGGATTGCACCACATCAACGTCCGACGGTTTCATGCCCGCCATCTCATAGAGATTGGGCGCCACCGTCGCGAAGTTGGAGCTGGCATAGTTCGGATGATTATGGCTTGGCGCGCCACATCGGTGGTCGGACCCGCCTGCTGCGCTCAACAAATAGCTTGGCTTGTGGGGCATATCCTTCGCCCGCTCGGCTGGAACAACAATCAGCGCCGCAGCGCCGTCATTCTCCATGCAGCAATCGAATAAATGGAACGGCTCGACAATCCAGCGGGATGCGTCATAAGTCTCCGCATCCAGTGGGCGGCCGTTCATAACGGCGCGCGGATTGGATTGCGCATGATGATATGAAGCGAGCGCAATCGCCCGGAGCGCTTCCTGCTCCACGCCATGCTCATGCATGAAGCGGATGACCTTCATGGCGTAGCGCTGGCCGGGCGACATCAGCCCATACGGCGCCTGCATCGCCAGATCGCCGGAAATCGTCGGCACCTGCGGCCCCTGCCCAAAACGCGCGAACTGCCCTTGCGCCAGCGCGCGGAACACGACGACGCAATCCGCCATGCCGGTCGCGACCGCCGCCGCAGCGTTGCCGACAGCAGCCGCGCCACCGCCGCCGCCGCCGCCCCATTGCATATTCGAAAACCGAAGCTGCTTCGTTCCCAACGCCGCCGCCAGCCTGGATGGGTCATTGCGGTCATTACTGTAGGACGCGAACCCGTCGATATCAGTTGGGTCAATGCCTGCGTCTTCAGCAGCAGCCAGAATAGCCTTCAAGGCCAACTTGAATTCTGGATCGGGCGCCTGGCCGTGCTTGTAATATTGGGTCTCGCCAATCCCCGCGACAGCCACCTGGCCGCGCATTGTCCGCCTGCCCATCCGCAAATCTCCCTTACATTGTAAGGAAGCGTAAGACCGCAACGCTACATGAGTCCAGCGCATCCGCTTGACCATCAGCACCGCCGCCTGCATTTTCAGGGGCTTGCCGCACCTTGATCCAGGACGCCACATGAATTCCTTTGATTTCAGCTATCACGACGCTTTGCCGACGGAACGCGTGGGCCTGGCGCGGATGACGCTTTCGCCCGTTCCCGCCACAAAATCCAGGCCGGCATTGGTTTTTGTGCATGGCTCAATGCAGGGCGCCTGGTGCTATTCCCATTGGCTGAAGGCGGCGCATGAGGCTGGGATCGCTGCTGTCGCGGTGGATGTGCGTGGCCACGGCGGCCTGCCGAATGAGGATTTGCACACCGCCGGCTTCAACGAATATGGCGACGATGTCGCCGCCGTCGCGCGCACATTCGAGACGCCGCCGGTTCTGCTCGGCCACAGCATGGGCGGGCTGATGGTCGGCGTTGGGGCGACCCGCGCGCCCGTCTCCGGCTTGGTATTGTTGACGCCGTCGCCGCCGGCCAATCTGCCTGGCGCCCAAGAGGTCAAGCCAGTCGACGAAACGCGGCCCGTGCCGCCTGCCGATGAGAAAACCGTCCGCGAGAAGTTTCTGCCGAACCATACTGGCCAAGACATCAGCGCCATGCTGGAGCGGCAGTGCCCGGAAAGTTCTGTCGCGACGAATGACCGGTACAAACTGCGCGTTCCGGTCGATGTGTCGAAGATCACCTGCCCCGCGTTGTGCATTGCTGCGGGCCGGGACTGGCCGCTAACGCATCCGCCAGGGCAAGACGCAGCCGTTGGCGAATTCTACAGTGCTGAGAACGTCAACCTACCAGAAGCCGCGCATTGCCTGATGATCGACGTAGACTGGAAGCCAGGCTTTGACATCATCCTGGAATGGTACAACCGCACATTCCCGGCATAAGGCGCCGGCGCTTCATTATGCGTGCGCGACTGGCATTGAGTTCTGCATTGAAGGGCGCTGGCTGAACTGATCGAACCATTTCGCTAGGTTCGGCCGGCCCGTCCGCCAATCGACCCCAAGGATCTCTTTGCGGAATTCAATCCAGCCCACACCACAGCTGTCCGGCGTCAGGGCACATGGGACAGACTGAGGGTATGATTTAGAGGAGGAT
>JAYNYG010000117.1:0-3567 GCA_038102935.1 Alphaproteobacteria bacterium
GCGCCAAGCGCGCGCAGCACTTCGCCGCCAAGGCCTGGCATACGCATTTTCAGGCCCTTGAAATCATCGACCGTATTCATGTCCTTGCGGAACCAGCCGCCCATCTGCACGCCCGTAGACGCGACCGGGAAGCCTTTGAGGCCAAAGACCGCCGCCAGCTCATCCCAAAGCGCCTGACCACCGCCATAACGGATCCAGGCATGGGTCTCAGGGCCGGTCATGCCGTAAGGCACAGCGGTGATGAAATTGTAGCCCTTGGACTTGCCCTGCCAGTAATATTCAGCGGCGTGATAAAGGTCAGCATCGCCGGCGGCGACAGCGTCGAAGGACTGGAAGGCTGGGACCAGCTCGCCAGCGCCATAGAGCTTCACGGTCAAGCGACCGCCGGACAGCATCGTGATCCGGTCTGCAATGCGCTAGGCGGAAGTGCCGAGGCCTGGCGAATTCTTCGGCCAGGTCATGACCATTTTCAGTTCCCGCTTGCCCGAAGCAATGGCGGGGGCAGCGAGCGTGCTCGCAGCCGTTGCGGCGCCAGCGATAGCGGCGACTTTAATAAAGTCGCGACGTTCCATTGTCTACACTCCCTGTGAGAGATTGTTTCTTCTGCTTTTCGGCCCGGCGCGCGGTGAAACGCTCCGGCTCAATTTAAACAGTAATCCTGCGACCGGCCCCGCCACAAGCAAAGCCTGCAAAAATGCGGGGGTGGATTGGCCGCCGTGCGGGCGCTATCACCGCTGGCGAAACCTATTGAAAGTCATGCCGTCATGAACCGCGCCAAACTCCTCGATGATCTGGCTGAATTGGCTGCCGATGCGGGTGCTGCGATCATGCCGTATTTCCACGCCGATGAAGTCGCGACCCGCCAGAAGGATGACGCCCGCCGCAGCCAGGTCTCAGACGCGGACGTGGCGGCAGAAGCCGTGATCCTGAAAGGCTTGGCCCGCCTGACGCCCGATATCCCCATCGTCGCGGAAGAAGAAGTCGCGGCAGGCCGCATTCCGGACGTGTCCGGCGGGCGCTTCTGGCTGGTGGACGCGTTGGACGGCACCAAGGAATTCCTGAAGAAAATCCCAGAATTCACCGTTAATATCGGCTTGATTGAGGACGGCCAGCCGACCATGGGCGTCGTCTACGTCCCAGTATCCGGGGACACATATGCCGGCGCCGTCGATGGCCCAACCTGGATGCGCGAGAATAATGGCGAGCGTGAGCCCCTGCATGTCCGCCAATTCCCGGACGAGGGCATCATCGTCACCTTGAGCCGGACCTATGGCCAATCCACAGATGTCCGCCGCTTCCTCGAACGCTATGACGTGACAGAGCAGAAGGATGCCGGCTCCAGCCTGAAATTCTGCCTGATCGCCAAGGGCCAGGCGGACGTGTACCCCCGCTACGGCGGCTCCATGGAATGGGATACAGCGGCGGCCCATGCCGTACTGCGCGCTGCTGGAGGCGCCGTCAAAGAAATCAACGACGGGCCTGAACTGGCTTACGGTAAGAGAGATTTCCGGAACCCCTACTTCATCGCCTGGGGCGGAACCCACAACTAGAAAACTTTTTTGAGAAATCATGTAGCACTTTGACATAGGTCAAACCGCCTGCCGCGCGCGACGCCCATCTTCATGGGACACAAGGCAAACAGCGGAGGCCATCATGTCCCTATCTACTCTTCTCGCACTCGTTGACCGCAAGCATGGCGCTGCAACATTGGCGACAGCAAGTCTTGCTGCGGCAAAGCTGAATGCGCCGATTGACGCGCTCATTGTTCGCCGCGATCCGGCAGACGCCATTCCAATGGTCGGTGAAGGCATGTCCGGCGCATTGATGGATCAGATTATGAACGCCGCAGCTGCGGATGGCGCAGCCGACGCCGCACGATGCATGGAAATCATAGAGGCATGGCCCGAGAAATCAGGCGCCGCCATTCTGGATGAAACAGGCTCTCGCCGCGCTATTGTCGCCGAGACGGGCCGCACCTACGGCATGACGGTCCTCCCCTGCCCTAATGGGCCAGAAGGCGGCAGCTTTGATGGCGTTGTCGATGCAGCCCTTTTTGAAACCGGCAGGCCAGTATTGATTGCGCCGTTACAAGCCGTTCCATCGCTCGGAGAGCGGATCGCCGTTTTTTGGAACAACAGCGCAGAAGCGGCCCGCGCTGTGTGGGCGGCTGCTCCCCTGCTGAAAACGGCCAGTGAAGTGAACATCTACACCGTTGGCGAGGGTATTGACCCCGAAGCCGCGCTCGACCGCATCGTCGTTGGCTTAAAGCGCGCCGGGATCAGCGCGAGCGGCCATGCGATCCAGCCGAAGGGCGCAGCGCAGGATCAATTGATCGACGCAGCGGCGGAGATGGACGCAGATCTGGTCGTGATGGGCGCTTTTACCCACAGCCGTTTGCGGGAACTGGTCCTTGGCGGCGTCACCCAGCACATGCTGGAAGTGCTCGCCCGCCCCACGCTGATGGCGCATTAAGCGCGCATCAGGACGGGCGCCGCCGGCGGGCGATCCAACCCCAGCTTCCCCGCTTGCGGCGCCCGCCGATACCAGCTATACGATGCGCCGCAACGCGGAGTGTAGCTCAGCCTGGTAGAGCACTGTCTTCGGGAGGCAGGGGCCGCAAGTTCAAATCTTGCCACTCCGACCACGCGTTTTCCCTACACATTAATGGCGCCTTCCGAATGCTCAGGTTCTAGCGCGAAATCGAAAACCCGACGCGTTCGTATGTCGAACTTGTGCGCCGGGTCTGGATATGCGCCCGTTTATGAGTGCGGGCGGATTGAGCGGCTAGAGCGATTATCGCCTGGGCGCGCCGACGCCGAATTTGCCGGGGCTGCTGGCTATACCGGGCATCGCTGTTTTGGAAATTGTGATGGGCTTGCGGGTGATCATGGGTTCGAGAAAGCCCCCGCCTGCAACGTCATCCAGCGCTTCCTGATCAAGCTCAATCGCTTCGTTCTGCTCTTCAGACATAAATCTCTCCTCAATTGGCTATTGATTGAAAGGCGTATCGCGCGAATGGCGTTATCGGTCCGCGGCTGCGAATTTCGAGCGGTTGGCTTCGAAGTTCGGCATCCTGGTTTTTGAAATCGTTATGGGCTTGCGGGTAATCGCTGGCTCTAGAAAGCCGCCGCCCGCCACGTCATTCAGCGCGTCTTCCTCAATCTCAACCGCTTCAATTGTTGGTTCGGTCATGCTTAGCCCTCCATCGTTGGATATCAGCGGCGAGCAGATCGTGTGACCTTCCCCCGAAAAACTGGACCGCTTGAAGCGTGAATTTTCTCATACTGTCCCTGGTTGGGCATAGGAGAGAAGACGATGAAGAAGTCCCGGTTTACGGAGCAACAGATCGCTCTGATTTTGAAGCAGGTCGATGACGGTTTGGGGGTGGATGAGGTTTGCCGCAAGGTCGGCGTTTCGCAGCAGACATACTATCGATGGCGGAAGAAGTATGGCGGGCTGATGCCATCCGAGGTTAAACGCTTGAAGCAGTTGGAAGAGGAAAACCGTCGACTGAAGACGATGGTGGCGGATCTGTCTCTGGACAAGGCGATGCTGCAGGACGTTCTT
>JAYNYG010000062.1:0-17338 GCA_038102935.1 Alphaproteobacteria bacterium
TGACGGGATAAATACTATCCCTAGGGGTGGACCACTTCAGGGGGGCTGCTCCAAGCGGACGGGCGGCGGCGCGGAGATTTCGGCCTCTTCCTCACATGCTGCAACGAGCAATGCGCTCAAAGCTGCAACCGTGACCGCCGCACGCCGAGGATTCCTGCCTTGCATCCCGCACGCTCCAACTTCTAAAGTGTTACTGCAACCTAGTGCAGCGGCGCGATGTCTGCCAGCCCCGCGATCAACGCGTTTTGACCTGCGGGCCGTTGGCGTTCAAGGCCCAAGGCAGCGCGCCGATGGCGAGGCCGAGGCTAACGGCGACCGCAATCCACGCCACGTCATATCCGCCTGCCGCCGCCAGAACACCGCCGACAATCGCTGGACCAAGAGCGGAGCCGATGCGGATCGACATATAGATCGGGCCATAAATGCGCCCAAATGAGGCGCGCCCAAACATATACGCGACGCCAAGCGGCTGTAGCGTCACCACAAGCCCCATCGTCAAGCCGAATAGCGCTGAACCGAGCGTTAGCCAGAGCGGCGTCTCCGCCAGCGCTAGAATGACGAAGGCTGCGGCCTGACACGCGAAGACGATTGTGCACCATGCGCGCGGCGTCATCTGGTCGCCAATGACGATGAAGGCGACACGGCCGACCAACCCCGATAGCGTCGTGATCGAGATGATTGACGCAGCCCCCATCAGGCCAACAGTCGCTTCCAGGAACGGCGCTTGGTGAAACAGGAACGCGCTCTGCGCCAGCATTCCGAAGCCGAAACAGCGGACCAGTGCGTAGAACGCTATAGTCCTAAGCGCTTCCACGACGGTCCACTCAAGCGCATCGCGATCAGCGGAAGCATCTGCCTCCGTCTGAGTTGCAGCCGGCGCGGGCGCGCCATCCACATGCTGGCCGAGGACTTCTGGGCCATCCTTAATCACAAAAAGCGCTAACGGAATGAGGACGCCGATGGCGACGGCGGTCAACGTTAGACTGCCCGCCAGCAGGCCATAGCTCTCAATCATCAGTACATTCAGAGGCACAAGCACGGCGCCGCCAACGCCAGCGCCAAACATGGCGGAAGCCATCGCGCGGGTCCGCTTCGCCAGGAACCAACGCGAGACGATCTTGCCAATAGTGACTGTGTGAATGCAGGCGAACCCGATGCCGAGTAGTGGAAAAGCCAGATACACATGCCAAAGCTCAGACACATAGGCGAGACCAATGAGCGCCACCGCCAGGAACGCCGCGCCGCAGATGAGCGCAGGTTTGGCGCCATGTGTATCGACAGCGCGGCCGACATAGACGCCGGCAAACCCTGCAGTCAGATGAAACAGCACAGGCGCTATCGATAGCGCTGGCAATGACCAGCCAAACGCCGACACGTAGTGGGCCACGAAAATGCCCTGGTTAAAGATCGCAACGCCCCAGGTGACGCAGGCGATCAAGTTACAAGCGAGGACGATGATCCAGCCGTAATACATGCGCCCTGCCGTCCCAACCGCAGCGCTGTTACTTGGCGAGCGTGTCCGTTACCTCACGCAATTGCACGCGGGCGCGCAACAGGTAGAAGCCAAGCGCCGACAAATGTGACGGCATAACAGCGCCGTCCTGCGCGCCATTGGACACTATCAGCGGGTTCATACTGGCTGCACGACGGAAGTTTGACAGCATCCGATCCCAAATTTGGGTGAGCTGCTTACCCGCGATGACATCAGAATAGTCCAAGCCGACATCCCGCAAGATCAGGTAATAGGCATAGAGCTTGCCTTTGACATTGTAGAGGATTTCATCTGCGCCGAAATCAAAGTAACCGGCATTGCTCTGCAAGGTGCGCTGATCGAGCGCTGCGGAGGCTGAGCCCATGTCTGCAGCGATGCGGTTTAACAACGCGATCAGGTTATCCGCGCGCTTGTCATAGATCGCATCGCCTGCGGCCAAGCGATTATTATATTTCTCAAAAGATGCAACCGCGCGGGAATATTGCGCTTCAGCAGACGCAGTCGGTTTCCAATCCTGGAAGATCCAGATCGTGCCGTCATAGCGGAGATACCCGGCGGCGGCCTCCAAATCCTTATCAGATGCGCTGGAGCCGCGTTGGCGGCCGAGCTGGTCCACCATCTCAATGGCGAAACGAGATACGGCCTCGACGACGCCAAGCTGGTAATTTGGCATGTTGTCCAGCGTGATCGCCGGACTCCAGAACTGCGCGTTTGGCGCCCAACGCTCCGTCTCCTGCTTGATCAATGCGGCTGCCGTCGCCACAGCCCGGCTTTGGCCCGGTTCGACCAACGCCGCATCCTGGCGGAAATTCACGTCGTCATTGATGCGCTGATAGACCAGCCCGCCGATCAAGTACCAGCAGGGAATGAAGATCACGAGCGCAATCAGCAGGAGCTTCAACCAACCCCAAGAGCGGGCGGTTGATGCGTCAATCTCCGCCTCCACGTCTTCGGCATATTCTGTGGCAGCGATGGCTTTGCGCTTGAACCAGGCGAGCATGATCTGTCCTTAGCCCGATATTTTACGGGCAAATTGCTGAAAGACGTAAGATGGGGAGGCTATAGCACGGCCTCAAGCGGGCTCTGCCGTTTCTTTCACAAAATCCTCGTCAATCGTCACGCCGAGGCCGGGGCGATCTGGGATTTCGACCTCGCCGTTCTCAACGGGAAAGTCTTCTTTCACAAGATCATGCAGCAGTGGATTATGGCCGAGGCTATATTCCAGAATGAATCCAGATGTCGCCGCCGCCGTCGTGTGCAATCCAGCCGCGAAGCCGAGCGCGCCGGTCCAAAGATGCGGCGCGTATTTCAATTGCCATGCAGCCGCAATGGCTTCGATCCGCATGGCTTCTGTAATGCCGCCTGCGATGGCAAGGTCCGGCTGCAGAATATCGGCCGCGCGGAGTTCAACCAGATCGCGGAAATCGAAGCGCGTGAACTCGCTCTCCCCTGCCGCGATTGGGATATCAGTAAACGCGCGGACTTCCGCCATGCCGCGCTTATCATCGCCGGTCACCGGCTCCTCGAACCAGGCGACGTCACAATCGCGAACGCCGCGTGCGAAGCGTTTGGCTTCGGCCACGCCCCAGGTGCCATGCGCGTCCACCATGATGTCGATTTCAGCACCCAGCGCGTCTCTCGCGGCTTTCACACGCTCAATCGAATGGGCGACCGTGCCGTCTTGCGAGCCGACACGCATTTTAACCGCCTTGAAATTCCCCCGGTCGATGAAGCTTTGCAGCTCCGCGCCGACTTCGCTCGCTGGCTTCCATCCCCCGGATGCATAGGCCGGCATCCGGTCTTTCCGCTTGCCGCCAAGCAGCTGATGCACTGGCTTATCGACGGATTTGCCCAGAATGTCCCAAAGCGCGATATCGATGCCGCCCAAGGCTGCAATCGTCAGCCCGCGCCTACCCATCACCGGAAAGCTATGGCCTCGATCGATGGCGAAATGAGCGCGGCTGCCGTTGTAGCAAATGTCCCAGATGCGGGAGATTGCGCCAGCGTCCTCACCAATCAGGAGCGGCGCCAGTTCCCGCTCAATCAGCGCTACGAGGCTCGCGCAATTGCCTTGGGACCCGACAGCGGCCTTCGCCTCGCCATATCCAACAAGGCCGGACTCCGTTTCAACCCGAACAAGCGTCGTGTCGAAGGAGGTCATACGGCCGAAATCAGAAACATGCTGGCGGTCCGCCGGGATCGGCGCGCGGAGCCATGTGGCGTTGATGCGGGCGATACGCATTGGAGCCTCCTCCTATTCCGTTTCAGCGCTGGACGTCAGCGGCGCTCACTCAACCCTGTCTTCGTCCAAACGCCTGTATCCGCCGCCAAAATGTATGAGCGGGCGGCCCGCTGGGGCCGGTTGCAGATTAAGAACACGGCCCACGAAAATATCGTGGTCGCCGCCTGGATGGATCGTTTCCATTTTGCACTCAAGATAGGCGCAACAGCCTCGGAACAACGGCGCGCCGGTTTTTTCAGCTGGCGTGTGTTCTAGCTTGTCCCATGGGCGGTCTTCTTTGGTCGCGAACACGCGGGAAAGCTCGGCCTGGTCTTCAGCCAGCACGTTCACGGCGAAATGCGTCGCCGCCACGAAACCCGCATGACAGTTCGCTTTCTTGTCGAGGCTCCAGATCACCAACGGCGGATCCAGCGACAGTGACGAGAACGAGCCAACTGTCACGCCATCAAGCGCGCCATCTGCGTGTTTTGTCGTGACGACGGATACGCCGGTCGGCACGCGGCCCATGGTGTCGCGGAATGTGCGCGCGTCGATCATAGTTTCTCAATCCCAGGCATGGTTTAACGAGCTGTATGCGCCAAAGCCTATCATCACCCTCGCCGCTTCGCGAGTAGCCAGCAATCTCGCCTTCCCGGATTGCCGGAAGCCGGAATAGCGCTATAGTCCTGTCACGCAATCTTCGGACCGAAAGAGCCCAAATTCACCGATGGACTTTTCCCGCCCGCCCCGTATCCGCCAGTTTTTCGCGACATCGCCGACCCCATGTCCCTATGTGGCTGGCCTCGCTGAGCAAAAACTGGTTCTGGAATTAAAGACTGAGGATGCAGGCGCGTTCTTCGGCGAGCTGTCCCGCGCTGGATTCCGGCGAAGCCATGGGCTCGCCTACAAACCGACCTGCAAGGGCTGCAATAGCTGCGTGCCCGTACGCATTCCGGTCGAAGGCTTTGAAGGTACGCGCTCACTCCGCCGTATCCAAAACCGCAATAACGACCTGTCCGCCCATGAACGCCCGCCGAAGGCGACGGAAGAGCAGTTCATCCTGTTTAAGCGCTACCTAACGCGCCGCCACGGCGATAGCGACATGGCCGAAATGGGGTGGCGTGACTACCGGGCGATGGTCGAGGATACCCCCATCGACAGCGCGATTATTGAGCATCGCGGCGCCAACGGCATGCTTGAAGCGGCGATGCTGATAGACTTGGCGGATGATTCCATCTCCGCCGTCTACAGCTTCTTTGATCCAGACCAGGCGCGTCGGAGCCTTGGCGTTTATATGGTTCTGGATTTGGTGCGGCGGGCCGAAAAGCTCGGCCTTTCCCATGTTTATCTAGGCTACTGGATCGCGGGCAGCGCCACCATGGATTACAAACGCCGCTTCCCCGGCCTCGAAGCTTTGGAGGGCGCTGCATGGCGGGCGATTCCGGGCGAATGACAACGAACCCTCTCGCCGCCGTCGCCGAGCTATATCACGCCTACCAGACCGGCCTGATGCTGACGATCGCGTTGAAGCGCGGCAAGGATGACGCTGCCAAATGGACGCGCGCGCTCTTCCGTCGCCAGCATCACGCGAAGTTTCGCTCCAGTTTTGACAAACTTGGCCTGACGGGCATGCCGGACGCCCAGGCCGCCGCCGCATATCACTACCTTTCCAACCGGGTTGGCGGCGTTGATGTGGAATATGTGGCGGAGTCTGAGACTAAGGCCTGGGTCCGCTTCCCACCGCCACGCTGGATTTATCCGGGCGCCAGCATCTGCGGCATTCCAAGTGAAGTTTCCCGCGCCATGCTGGAAGGCTGGTATCAAGAAAACGGGCCAAGCTTGAACAATCCTCGCCTCGGCTTCGTCTGCACATCACAGACAATGGATGGCCAGCACGGCCTTGCGGGCTACTTCCAGGAATATGACCACGACCTTGCCCCTGAAGAGCGCCTGCGCTTCCGGCCAGGCGAGCAGCCGCCACGCTATGATCCGGCGAAAGCGCCCGTCCTACCAGCAAGCGGCTGGCCGGCGGAACGGCTCGCCAAAGCCAATCGTAACTACGCCATGGAATATCCCCGCACCGGCCTGCCGCTCTTGACGGAACTGTTCGGGCCAAGCGACGGCGGATTTTTGGGCCGCCACACGGGCCGCCTGATTGGCGCCCAAGGTTATCCGGCAATGGCCGAAGGTCTTGGGTTCAAGCCGACAGAGGGCGGAGCGGGCGGCTTTGCCAAGATATTGCAAGCCATGGCGCGGGCCGAAGGCGATAACGCCGAAATCTCTCAAACCTCAGATGGCGCTTGGTTGGTTGAACGGCCCTCATGGCGGCTCGGGCGCGGCATGGATCAACCACATCCAGCCGTATTTGAAGCCTGGCACGGCCTGATCGAAGGCCTCATCGCGAGCCATGACCGCTTCGCCATCTTCATGCTCGCCCACCGCCTTGACCAAGGCGATGACGCAATCCGCTGGCGCATCCGCGACGGCGTTAATTCCTGATTTCGGAGACGACATATGAAACTCTATGGCCGCTACCTCTCACCCTTCGTGCGCCGCGTCGCTACCACTATGAACGTGATGGGCCAGCCATTTGAACAAGTGCAAGTGGCGCCATTCGATGAATGGGAAAAGGCGCTGAATGTTAATCCGGTGGTTCGCATTCCTGCACTCGAATTGGACGACGGCGACGTTCTGATCGACAGCACAACGATCCTGGACAGCCTGGATGAGCAAGCCGGCGCCAATGCGCTTGTGCCGGGGAGCGGTAAAGAGCGCCGGGATGTGCTTAAACTGGTCGCGATCGCTGTCGGCGCGATGGAGAAATCCGTCAATTCCGCCTATGAGCTTCGCTTCCACCCAGCCGAGAAAGTTTCGGAGGATTGGGTTGAGCGTTGCGACAAACAAACCGTCTCCGCCCTGCAGGCGCTCGACGCCCATGCGGAAAAAGCTGGGGCCGATGGCTGGCTCTACGGCGACGCGATCAGCCAGGCGGATATCTCCGCAACCGTCGCATTCACCTTCGCCACATTGGCCCGTCCAAAGCTTGGCGTGGCCGAGAAAGCGCCAAATCTGGCAAAGCTCGCCGCCCGGCTTGAAGCGACGGATGCGTTCAAGCAAACGCATCCATCAGCGTAACCGGCGTTAGAGCATCGTCCGTAAAATATGAGGCGTCTCGCCGCCCTGAGCGCGTCTTCGGCAAGGCGCGGTGCGCAGGGCGATGCGGTGTATCGTTCAAGGGCCGCAACGCTGTCCGAGGACGCGCTCAGGACGGCCCGAAGGGTGAGGCATAGCCAGCCTGTGGACAGCGTCCCGCTGCTTGAACGATGCCCCGCATCGCCCCGCGCACCGCTCCTAGCCACAGGCTGGCTATGCCTCACGAGACGCCTCATATTTTACGGACGATGCTCTAGCGACTGGGATCAGGCAAACGCCTCATCCCAGTTGCCCTGCGTTGCGGCCTTGGAGTATTCGGTCGCGCGGTTTTCGAAGAAATTGGCGTGTTCCAGCCCGTTCAGCATCTCGTCCATCCAAGGCAGCGGGTTGCGCGCGGCGCCGTATTCCGGGTCATAGCCAAGCTGGCCAAGCCGCCAATCGCCGATATAGCGGATATATTGCTTCACTTCTTCCGCCTCCAGACCCTGAATTGCGCCTAGGCTAAAGGAAAGGTCGATAAACGCATCTTCATGCTCGACGATGGTGCGAAGCGCGTGACGCAACTCACCCTCCAGCCCAACATTGGCTTCTGGGTATTCGCGGATAAACGTGCGGAATAGGCGGATGACGCTGGCGGCATGCAGAGTTTCATCCCTGGCCGACCACGCCACGATCTGCCCCATGCCCTTCATTTTGTTGAAGCGCGGGAAGTTCAGCAGCATGGCGAAGCTGGCGAAGAGCTGCAGGCCTTCCGTAAAGCCTCCGAATACGGCCAGCGTCAGCGCGATATCGCGCGGCGTTTTAACGCCAAACTGCTGCATATAATCATATTTATCCTTCATCTCCTTGTAGTGGAGGAAGGCGGAATACTCGACCTCGGGCATGCCGATGGTGTCGAGCAGATGGCTGTAAGCGGCGATGTGGATGGTTTCTGTATTTGAGAACGCGGCCAGCATCATCTGCACTTCTGTCGGCTCGAACACCTGGGAATAATGCTTCATGTAGCAGTTATTCACCTCGACATCGGCCTGGGTGAAAAAGCGGAAGATCTGAGTCAAGAGATTGCGCTCAGACTCAGTCAGCTTCTGCCCCCAATCACGCACATCATCCGCCAGCGGCACCTCTTCGGGGAGCCAATGCAGGCGCTGCTGCGTCTGCCATGCTTCAAACGCCCAGGGATAATCAAAGGGCTTATAGGTCGCTTTGGCGTCTAACAGAGGCATCGAATCGCAGTCCTTCTCAAGCGGTCTTAGGCGGATGGAGACCCTAAGTCAGCAGCCCCGGCCTCGAAAGGGTTCGCCCGTGATAAGTCTGGGGAGAACCCTTTCTGATTTGCACTAGGACGCTGGCACTGTTCGCGAAGATGCGGGGGCCGCTTCCAAGTTGCTCCAGTTAGTCTCCGCCGTAGAGATATTGCCATTGATGTCCTGTTCCCAGAAACCGACAACGGGGCGGGTGATGTTTAGGTAAAGCTTGCCATCCACAATCCGCCAGAGGTTAGGGTTGCCGGGCACTTTACCGCCGCGTGCGACGCCGAAAGCGCAATGGCCATCGTAAGCGGGCGCGTATTTTTCTGGGTCAGCCAAGAATGCGTCCCGGTTGGCGGCAGAGGCGAAAAACCATTTGGCGCCGTTATATTCTACCTGAAATTCAGGCGAACCTTTGACGGCTTGGGGCTGCGGCGTGCCCAGGTCTGACTGGTCTAAGTCGTGATAGGCCACCACATCATGGCCCGACACCGCGTGTCCCTGGTCCACATATTGCTCGCCCGCCAGTGCGGGGGCCGCTGCAAAAGCCAGCGACGCCATCGCCGCCAGAAACGCATGCCGCATCCAATTTCTCCTCATGTTGAAATCCAATCTATGAGGGATATGGGGTCGGCTCGCGCTTTCGCCGATTAACGAGTTCGTGATGCTGAATCGGCCCCTATTGGCAAGCGAGACATTCCTCGTAGTCCAGGTTCCCGCCTTCCACCGATTCCGCTACAGGCGCATTGGCGCCGTGGCTGGCGACGCCCGCCCGCTGGATCGACTTGGAGCGGAGGTAGTAGAGGGACTTCATGCCCTTCTTCCAGGCCTGATAATGCAGCTGGTGCAGGTCACGCTTATGCACATCCGCCGGGATAAACAGGTTCACGGATTGAGATTGGCAGATATAGGGCGTGCGGTCCGCCGCAAGCTCAATCACCCAGCGCTGGTCGAGTTCGAACGCGGTTTTGAACACGTCTTTCTCATCGTCCGTCAGGAAGTCCAGGTGCTGGACAGAGCCTTCATTGGTGGTGATGGAAGACCATGTCTCATCATCATTCCGTCCGCGTTCTTCCAACAGCCGCTCCAGATAGCGATTGCGGACGCCGAAGGAGCCTGAGAGCGTTTTGTGGGTAAAGCTATTGGCCGCACTTGGCTCAATCCCAGGCGACGCACCGCCGCAAATGATGGAGATGGACGCCGTCGGCGCGATCGCCATCTTATGGGAGAAACGCTCCATAACGCCGTATTCAGCGGCGTCCGGGCAGGCGCCTTTTTCTTCCGCCAGCTTGACGGAGGCGGCGTCTGCGCCTTCCTTGATCTGCTTGAAAATCCGCATGTTCCAGGATTTGGCCATCGCGCTTTCGAATGGAATGTTCTTGGACTGCAGGAAGGAATGGAAACCCATCACGCCAAGGCCGACGCTGCGCTCCCGCTCCGCCGCATAGCGGGCCTTCGCCATTTCATCGGGTGCGGTATCAATGAAATCCTGCAACACATTATCCAGGAAGCGCATGATGTCTTCCACGAAGCCCGGCTGATCCTTCCACTCCTCATAGGTCTCCATATTGATGGAGGAGAGGCAGCAGACGGCCGTGCGGTCGCCGTCATGGTGGTCCTTACCCGTCGGCAGCGTGATTTCGCTACAGAGGTTTGACATTTTCACCGAAAGGCCAGCCAAGCGGTGATGTTCCGGCGCCTGGCGGTTCACCGTGTCGGAGAAAATCATATACGGCTCGCCGGTCTCAATCCGCGCCGTCAGCAGCCTGATCCATATGGAGCGGGCGGAGACGCGGCGAAGCACAGCGCCGTCTTTCGGGCTCAACAGGCCCCATTCCTCGTCATTCTCCACGGCGCGCATGAATGCGTCTGAAATCACGACGCCATGATGCAGGTTGAGCGCTTTGCGGTTTGGGTCGCCGCCCGTTGGCCGACGAAGTTCGATAAATTCTTCAATCTCCGGATGGTGGATCGGCAGATAGACCGCCGCCGAACCGCGTCGCAGGCTGCCCTGGCTGATCGCGAGCGTCAGGCTATCCATCACGCGGATGAACGGCACCACGCCAGACGTCTTGCCGTTGATGCCAACCTTCTCACCGATAGAGCGCAGGTTGCCCCAATAGCTGCCGATCCCGCCGCCACGGGCCGCCAGCCACACATTCTCGTTCCAGAGGTTGACGATGCCGTCCAGACTGTCCCCGGCCTCATTCAGAAAGCAGGAAATCGGCAGCCCCCGCGTCGACCCACCGTTGGAGAGCACGGGCGTGGCCGGCATGAACCATAGGTTCGAGATATATTCGTAAAGGCGCTGAGCATGGGCCGTATCATCGGCAAAATGGCCAGCAACGCGGGCGAACAGGTCCTGGAACGACTCGCCCTCAAGCAGGTAGCGATCCGCCATGGTCGCTTTGCCGAACGCCGTCAGCTTGGCGTCGCGCGCCCGGTCCATATGGACAGTGACGCCCCGACCATTCTGATACACATCCCGACCGACATCGCCGCCGAGCGCATGGGCGAATGGAGTCGTCTCCTCAATATCCAGAGCCTTATCCAGAGCCGCCGAAGCCCCATCATCCGCCGAAATCCGAGCCAAACCGTCCATATCACCCGCTCCATCCACACCCTGGGGACAAATCCCACCCCCAGAAATCCGCTATATATAGGGCTGCCCCAAACCAAAACACCATATATGGCGTGAAGTTGAACGTCTAGCGCCTAGCGACGAAATCGTCGCCGGAATTAGACTAACGCCCACCAGAAGCGAACATTAGCAGAACTTTTTAATGGATGGCAATAGATTTTGGCGGCGCACGACGCTTATACCCAATGCGCTTTACTCAATGCGGTGGTGGAACGTTTATGTTTCAGATATACTTTTCTTGAAACGCTAACGAGCCGCTCGTCGCCGCAGGGAATGCAAATGAATGTAGCCGTTCTCAAAACCATCGATGATTTGAAGGCGTCCGCAGCGCTTAAATCAACGGATATTGCGAATATTGCAGCGGTGTCCAAGGCCACGGTTTCGCGGTGGGCGAACGGCGCGGCAGCGCCGCATCCGCAAACGCAGATGCTGCTGGCGGACATGCGTTATGTCGTGATGCGGCTTGAGGAATACTAAACGCCGCCCGAGATCCGGATCTGGTTGTTCGCGCCGCATCCGCAATTGGAAGGCCGCCGCGCGATCGATGTGATCCAGGACGGCGGCGCGGCGGCCATCCTCAGCATTCTGGACCGAATGGATAGCGGGGCTTTCCTCTAAGCGATGGCGAAAGCCCGTGATCCAGCGTTGCTTGACGCCTTGGAGATTAGTGCTCCGATTCAATTCACCGGCGCTGTCTGGCGGGCAGTGCGGCAGGGCCGAGACGTTTTGATGCCTGGAAGACCGGGCGGCAGATGGGACGACCAAAGCTTCGACATTCTCTACGCCTCGGCGGCGGCGGACGGCGCTGTCTCAGAAATGCGGCATCACCTTATGCGCGGCCAGCCGGTTATGCCATCGAACATTCAATTCCAACTGTATGAACTGGGCTGCTCCCTGGCGAAAACGCTCAGACTGGCGGATTTAGACGCGCTCACGGCGCTCGGCGTGGATACGTCTCGCTATGGCGTACTCTCCTATGATCAACAGGCTCGCGAATATCCGCGAACGCAAGATATTGGCGAAGCAGCCTGTTTCCTGGGATTTGATGGCTTGATTGCGCCAAGCGCCAGAAGCGCGGCGTTGGATGTCATGCTGTTTAACGAAGCCCTGCTCCCTAACGCGCTCGGCGTGCTGAAGAACCATGGCCCCATCGACTGGTCTGTGTGACCAAGCGAGCCGCCCCTTCCCTTCTCCGTCATTCTCATGGCTAAATTCTAGCAGAGGAAAATGAGGGGAGAGGGCTATGACATTATCCAGCGTTAGCGAGTTCGATACGGACACGCCTAAGTTTCTGCGCGGCAAGTATGCGATCTGTGGGGTGGGGGAGACGACCTATCGGCGTGGGTCTGAGGAATCGACGCGCAATCTGGCGACCTGGGCGATCAAGAACGCCATGGATGATGCGGGCATCGGCGCTGATGAGATTGACGGCATGCTCTCATATTCCGGCAATGATTCTGTCCATGCACCCTGGGTCGCGGGAGACCTTGGCATTCGGCTGAACTTCTATATGGATGTGCATGGCGGCGGGTCCTCTATCGAAGCGCTGATAGGTATCGCCATTGGCGTGATCGAGGCGGGCATGTGCAAGACGGTCGCCATATACCGCGCCATGAACGGTTACAGCCAGGTGCGGATTGGCGGCACCGGCGCCCGGTCCGCCGTGCCGATCAACGGCGACCAGATCCATCACCGGGCCTATGGCTGGCAGTCTGCGGGCCAAATGTTCGCGCCCACATTCCTCCGCCATATGTATGACTATGGCACGACGCCGGAACAGGTGGCCCATGTGAAGGCGGCCCATTCCAAGCACGCCTCCAACAACCCAAAGGCTTATTACAAGCAGCGCGTGACGGTGGATGACGTGGTCAATTCCCGCATTATCTGCAAACCGCTACACCTGCTGGATTGCTGCGTGGAGACGGATAACGCCACCTGCATCATCGTGACCCGGCTGGACCGTGCGCGGGATATGAAGCAGCCGCCCGCCGTCATTCAATCCGTCGTTGGCCGCTGCTGCAAGCCAAGGTCCGACATGCACTACCAGCACGGGCCGATCTCTACCGTCGCCGGCCATTACGCCAAGAATATCCTGTGGCCGAATGCAGGCGTTGGACCAGAAGACATTGACGTCACTGGCTCCTATGACGCCTTCACCTTCACCACCATGCTGCAGCTGGAAGACTATGGCTTCTGCAAGAAGGGCGAGGGCGGAGATTATGTCTCCTCCGGCATTATTGAGCTTGGCGGGGCGAGACCGAACAACACCTCCGGCGGGCATCTCTGTGAGGGCTATACCCACGGCATGAATATGGTGATCGAGAACACGCGGCAGCTTCGCGGCGAGGTCGATGACAGCTGCCCTATCGGCCCCGACGGCAAGCGCCAGCACACCCATGACCACAGCGAAGGCGGATGCCGGCAGGTCAAAGATGTTGAGCTCACCGCCAATCTTGGTTGGGCCATGCCGGGCACAGGCTCAGCCATGGTCATGGCCAAAGACGCACGTTGAACTTGGGCGCTTAAAGCACATCTGCGCCAGCCCGCTCCCTCTCCCGACCACCCACGGAAGTATGCTCAATGGGTGGTCGGGAGGGGGAGCGGGCTGGCGCCGAGATAAACGGGAGATAGAACAATGCCAATCGTCGGCGAATACATGGGCATGGCCCTCACCATCGATGATGTCGATAAAGAAAACCGCGAGTTCTTCGGCTTCTGCGACAAAGGCGAATTCCGCCTGCAAAAGGGCAAAGAGAGCGGCCTGCTCCGCTACCCGCCTACAACCGCTTGCCCCTGGACGACAGACCGCGAATACGACTGGGTTCCCGTTGAAGGCAAAGGCACAGTGCATTCCTACGCAGAAGTCCACCACGCCATCCAGCCAGCCTTTAAGGGCCACACGCCCTATATGATGCTGCTGGTTGATTTGGACACGCAAAAAGGCGCGCCGTCCGAACACGAAGCGCTCCGCGTCGCCGGCAACCTCTTAACCGCAGACGGCGAATTCGCACCGCCGGACACGATAAAATCCGTCGGCATCGGCACCCGTGTGCGCATGGTCTTCAAGCCCGTAACCGATGGCTTCAGCCTCCCCCATTGGGTGATCGACGAGGATGCAGAGCAGCCCGCCGAACCATGGCGCTATCCGCAGGAGTGAGCGCCGTTAGGAAGCTGGACCGACGCAGGTGACCAATAGGGACCTCAAGGAAATCAAGCTCCGCACCCGGCCGGGCCTTGCAATGCTATCGGTCGCGTTTTTGCCGTTCATCGCGTACGGGCTTCTGCACGGCATACTCGACCGTTTCAACGGGAGTGAATATCTAGCGGGCAGCCCACTAGTCGGACTTCTACTTGTAGGCTGGACATGCCTAAGCGTTTACGCGGCGGTCCGCGGCTATCCAATTCTGCACATTCAGGAGGATCGCGTGGAGTTAGATTCCTTTATTGGCCGGAAATATTGGGAGTGGCGAAGAACGGGACGTTTCCGGCTTAGCCCCCCTGTCTCACTAACGGCGAACGGCGCTCACCTGGTCGCAATGTTTCCAGGCGACGCAAAGGAATTTGAAAATTTAACTGGCCGGGCGGAACCAGATTTTACCGAAGCCGACATCGTCATTCCCCTGGCTGGCTACTCTGTAATTCGTGAACCTGAGGCGGCCATCGCCTTTCTAGATCAGGTTAATCAGTTCCGAGCCAATTATCTGGCCAAGGCGCCATTGGATTTCAGCTATTGCGGTGTTGACGCCGACGCTGCGCCTGCTTTTCTAGCCAAGTCACTGCGCCGCAAACAGCTGATCCGATACGCCATTATGGCGGGCGGCCTTGTCCTGTTGGGTGATGCGATTGCACGGCTCTTTCAGCTTTATTAAAACCAGGCGAAATCAATACGAAATCCGCCGACGTATAAGATTCAACACGATGACTTGGATGCCTAACGCGTTCGTGAAGGACATTACAGGCTGTTAACTAACGCCTGTCCCACATGCGGCATAGGCTACCTCCGACTGAGACACAAAGAGAGTGCAAGAGGGGGGTAGTGTCATGAAAAGGCGGAAACCGCGCGTCCGGCAATCGGGCAAAGTTCCACGCGTAAGACAAGCTGCGCCTATTGAGGCAGAGGGGCTTAGCCGCCGAAACCTTTTGCTAAAGCTGCGAAACTACGGCCTCGCGGCGGCAGCGTTGGGCGGCGGCGGATACATTGCTGTCGCCAAAGTGCAGGATGCGATGGCGGAGGAGGATCTCTCCCGTATCGGCGATGGCATCCCGACAGTGGTGCAGATCCATGATCCGCAATGCAGCCAATGCCTAGCTTTGCAGAGAGAAGCACGTGCGGCGATGAGCGATTTTAGCGAGGGCGAAATCAAATATGTCGTCGCCAATATCCGCCAATCCAGCGGCCGGGCGTTCGCGGCGAAGCATGGCGTAGCGCATGTGACGCTTATGATTTTCGACGGCGAAGGCGAGCGCAAGTTGACATTGCGCGGCCAAAACAGCCGGGCGCGGCTAAGCGCGATCTTCAGGCGGCACACATTGAAAGCGCCAGCGCCAGCGCCCAAGTCCGCACCTGTCGAAGCCGAGCCAAGCGGTCCAGCCACCTCATAGGCGCATCTTGGCGCATTTGCCTTCGGAGCTATACTGCTGCAACGGGCGACACCACCGCCCTGCCCGCCGCAGAAAGCCCCACCCGTGCGCTCATCCGTTAGCGGAGCTTCCATCCTCGCCGTGTTGTTGATCGGCGTGCTGTGGGGGCTGAATTGGCCCGCCGTCAAATTCATGCTGACGGAGATTGCGCCGCTGACCATACGCGCGGTCGCGTTCACTTTCGCAGGGCTTGGCCTCGCCGCCATCATTTACGCCAAGCGGCTGCCGTTCCGGCCCCCGCGTGATGAGATATGGCCGACCTTCATCGCTGGGCTCTTCCTAGTCTTCGGCTTCAACGCCATGACGTCCCTTGGCCAAATCCTGGTGGAGACATCGAAGGCGGCGATCATCGCCTACACCATGCCGGCCGTGACGGCAGGCCTCGCGGCGGGCTTCCTTGGCGAGCGGTTCGATAAGCGCGTTGTGTGCGCCCTTGCCGTTGGCATGGCGGCACTGGCCGTCCTGGCTTCTGAGAATGTGGGCGCCATCATCGCCGAGCCGCTTGGGCCGGTGATTATGCTGCTGGCCGCACTCTCCTGGTCCATCGGCAACGTATTGCTGAAAGCCAGGGCTTGGACCCTGCCGCCGCTCTCCCAGGCCGTATGGTTTTTCGTGGCGTCTGGCGTGGTCGCCTGGCCGATTGTGCTGCTGTTCGAGCCGCCCTGGCAGGAGGCCATGCCAAGCGCGCCTGTGATCGCGACCATGGCGTTCCACGTGCTAGGCCCCATGATCACCTGCTATGTGCTTTGGACGGTCCTGCTCGCCAAACTGCCCGCGACGGTGGCCGCTATTTCAACGCTGATCGCCCCCGTCGTCGCCGTATCATCATCCATGATGTTGCTGGGCGACCCGCCCTCCTGGCAAAAGTATACGGCCCTCGCCATGATCGTCGCCTCCGTCGCCGTAACCCTCATCCGCCCATCCAAGGAGACATAAATATGGCCACCCAGATACGCCCACTGGCAGAGCAAGATCGCGCCATTTGGGAGCAGATGTTTCAAGCTTACGCAGAATTCTACAAAACCAGCGTGCCCGAAGGCGGTTTCGACACAGTTTGGGGCTGGATCTTCGACGACCAGAACGATTTCTGGTGCGCCGTCGCCGAGGACGCTGACGGCCAGGTCATCGGCTTCACCCAATACCAGCTGATGCACCGCTCCCTCGGCGGCGGCATGACCTGCTACCTCAGCGACCTCTACACCCTGCCCGATCTCCGAGGCGCCGGCACAGGCCGCGCCCTCATCGACCACGTCCGCGCCTTCGCAAAAACCAAAGGCATCCCAAACGTCCGCTGGCTAACCCAAGAATTCAACTACCCGGCGCGGCGGCTGTATGACACCTATGGCCCGAAGACAGATTTCATTTTGTATAATGTGCCCGTTTAGGAACAATCAGAAAATAGATACACAGCCAAGAAGTCTTTGTTGCCAGGCGCCTGAAGGTCGGCTCCAAGACCGTCGTTACCGTGTTATGGCTAACGGGTTTTGCAGGCGCAGAACTGCGTACCCCTCACGAACGGCTTTCATCTGCGTTTCGTGTCAGATGTAGCGGAGGACCGCAGGCTGCCCTGAGCTGTTGGTCGTCTCCGGCACAGCCTACGACCAAGAACAGCCCTTCCTGAAGCTGGCGCTCGCCGGGGGCTCGCCTGCCTGTGGGACTTGCTTGCGTTCCAATAGGACGAATCTGTTGAAAGGTTGCAAGACCGCCCGCAGACATCTCAAATGAGGTGCATTCGGGCTGCTATTTATCATTTTGCGCGCAAAACTCCACCAACAGCTCTCTATTTATAGAGATATAATGCCACTAATTTCGGAAATAATTATCCTAAGACAAGACTTTTTCTGCTCGACTTCCTTGATAGACCTCATCTCTTTGAGGAATATTGTTCCCTGTCCGGCGTCAGGGCACATGGGACAGACTGAGGGTATGATTTAGAGGAGGAT
>JAYNYG010000018.1:0-67109 GCA_038102935.1 Alphaproteobacteria bacterium
ATCCTCCTCTAAATCATACCCTCAGTCTGTCCCATGTGCCCTGACGCCGGACAATCCCGACGCACTACGACTCCAAGTATCCCTATTCAGCGTCCGGGCGCATGTCGAGCGAAATTGCCTCGCCGAGGCCGAACCCGCTCGCCTGGTTGACCTTTATCGGCGCGCTGACCATGCGTCTCAGACTGATAACTGGGGTCTTAGTCTTGCCGCAGCGCAATCCTTTGGTATTGGCGAAACATGTCGCGACGATCGACTATTTAACCGGCGGTCGCCTTGAACTGGGAATCGGGGTCGGCTGGTTGCGGGAGGAGTTTGACGCGCTCGGCGTTCCGTTCGAGCGTCGCGGCGCCCGAAGCAATGAATATATTGAAGCGATGCGTGCGCTATGGGATGGCGACGACGCCAGTTTCGAGGGCGAGTTCGTGTCTTTCCAAGGCATGAGCTGCAATCCGAAGCCGATCAACGGGCGTGTACCCATCATCGTCGGCGGCAACTCGAAGGCGGCGCTGCGCCGCGCTGGAAAATACGGCGATGGATATTTCCCCGCAACTGGGGACTCCGCATTCGATGTCCGCGACGCCATCCAGGCTTTGCATGTCGCCGTGCGAGAAGCAGGCCGCGATCCGCGCGCTATTGAAGTTATGACGGGCTGCCCGGATGCCTTGCCAGGGTATGACAAGGACCCGCTGAAGGCGGTGGCGGCAAGGGCCGACGCAGGCGTTGATCGGGTCGTGCTGCCCCTCGCCGCATTCGAAGCGGACCTTGAAAGCATGCTGGCGGAATTCGCCGAGACGGTCATTGCGCCGTTGAACGGCTAATGCTTCATGTCCGATGCTTATCCGATAGACTGGATCAGGCTAGCGATCTTATCGAGCACCGGGAGCACCTTCTCAGCCTTTTCCGACTCCAGCGAGAACATCACGCGTTCGATACCTGCGTCGCGGTACTGCTTCAGCACGTCTTCGTCCAACGCCGCCGCGGAGATTGAGACCGGTAGACTGTCTGGGTCACGGCCCGCTTCCGCCGCCATCTGCCGGAAGCGCGGCAACTGGTTCAGCACATCGGCGCCGCGACCACCCAAGGGCATCCATCCGTCGCCATAGGCGATGGCGCGGCGCGCGGCATAGGGCATCGCGCCGCCGACCAATATCGGCGGGTGTGGTTTTTGCGTGGGCTTTGGCCAGGTCATCATTGGTTCGAAGCTCTGAAACGCGCCTTTGAATTCTGGCTTGGTTTCGGTCCAGATGGTCTTGAGCATGGCCACCCGCTCCGCCATCAAACTGATGCGGGTTTTAGGGTCGGTGCCGTGATCAGCCATTTCCTCGCGGTTCCAGCCGGCCCCGATCCCGAATATGAACCGACCGCCCGACAGGTAATCCAGCGTCGCCACTTCCTTCGCCAACTGAATCGGATCGCGCTGGATAATCAAGCAAACACCTGTTGCGAGCTTGAGCGTTTTCGTGGTCATTGCCGCCGTCGCCAAGCCGACAAACGGATCAATCACGTCATAGTAGCGCTTCGGCAATTCCGGACCGCCGCCCCAGGGCGAGAGGCGCGACGTCGGTATGTGGGAGTGCTCCGGCGCCCAGAAGGACTCGAACCCACGATCTTCCAGAGCTGGCCCGAGCTCAGCCGGGGTCATGGAATAGTCGGTACAGAACATGGATGCGCCGAAGTGCATGGCAGGGAACTCCAGAAGGCGGATGCCGCAATATCGAAAAATCTACGCTAACTGCGCGCTTGGCGTTTGTCGAAGGGCGTGCGAGGCGCAGACTGCTGGGTCACCTTCCACGCCTAGAAATACGGCGTGGACCACTCGAACTCCTTCGGGCCGATCCGCTTGTCGGTGCAGCGGGCGGCGGCGTAGCCGGCGATCTCACCAGTCTGTGTACACCATGGGAAATTGCGCATGACCATGAAGATGGTCTTGTAATCGAAAGACAATGAGGCGCCGGTCAGGATCAGATTGTCGACGCCCTTGGGCAGGAAACAACGAAACGGAACTTCGAACGCGTAGGCCTGAAAGCTGTCCCAGTGGAAGGTCTTGGTCATCGGTTTGGTGACGGCGTCGCGGAAACTGCGGCCGGCGCGTGCGTCCTCCAGCGTGAACACGTGCTCGCCGACCGGGTGCCGGCCATCGCGCACGCCGACATAGCGGCCGACGCTGGCGATCGCGGCGCCCTCAAATCCGGGAACGTACTTCTTCAGAAATTGCGCTTCGGCATTGGCATAGCTACGTAACAGCCGGATCGCTGTCGCCTGGTCTTCTCCGCTCTGGTCCATTCTGAGCGCCATTTCATAGGGCGCGTTCTGCCAGAATACATACGTTCCGTCGGTCGAGATTGGGCTCATGTCGATGGTTGGATGGCCAATATAGGCGGAGCCATAGACGGCGGCGCCGCCGGCCATGCGCGGTCGGTAGAGGCCGGCAGGTATGTCGCCGGCCGCACGGGCCTCGGCGATGGTCTTCTCCAGCATGGGGTCTTGCGCGTCACGCTGATGCCGCGACAGCCGGTCGAAATTCACGCCCGACATCGTCCAGAGCAGCCCGCCCGGTATTGGCCGCGCGACGCCGTCCCAACCCGCCGCCTCCGGCTGGCCGCCGCCGCCTGGAGTGAACGGCGCGCCAGCGGCGGCAACGACCTGGCCCGTGCCCGAGCCTTCGACGAATATACGGCCAGTAATTGCCTGTCGGCCGCTCGCGTTCTCCACGACAATCGCCGTGATCCGATCGTCGCCGGCGCGCCGCTCCATGATGCAATCGACGAATAAGGTTCCATAAAGCGCAGTCACGCCGGCTTCGTGCAGTAGATCGGCCATGACGCAGCCGGCGCCTTCAGGGTTGAAAGTCAGCCGGGTGAAATCGGCGCCCGCCGGCTTCATGCGTTCATAGTGGGAGAGCGGATTGCCGGCCCAATCCGGATGGGTCTCTTGATCCGCGCGGTAGATATAGCCGGCCGCTTCGAACCGCTCCATCAGCTCAGTGTGAATGCCGCCCACGCCCTCGTTCGCGGCGCCCTGGAGACCGGAGGTATGCACCCCGCCCGGCATGTCCATCCTCTCGACCAAGACGACCTTGGCCCCCATGCGCGCTGCATGAAGCGCCGCCGCAACCCCGCTCGGGCCTGCACAAACGACGACCACGTCGGCGTCATAAGCGACAGGGATTGCGACCGCACTCTCTTCTGTCCCGTCAATAGCCATAGCCCAAACATACCCTTCGAAAGTATCAAGCTCAGTATGGACCGCGGCGGCCGAACATGCGCGTGGCACTGCTGGTCAGATCAAAAGAGCTCTATTAGAAATATAGCGTTGCCTGATCGGGAAATAGCAATCCCTGCTCGGCAAGGTGAAATTCCCTGTTCGTGCGAGTAGGGAAATTGCTGAATTGCCGCGTCAAAGCAGGTAGTTACAGGCGTCTTTTAGGGGGCCGAATGGCTGAAGTCGTAGAAATTCCCTGTAAATTCCCTGCAAAACAGCGATCAATTGCGGAGACGAGTTCGCTCGCGAATTCAAGCCGCGCCATTTTATAAAAAAACCAATTATTTAGAATAACTCGACACCCGTTCGGCTTACTCCTCAGAGAAGTCGGGCTATTATTACGGCTAAGATTTTGGCCGCGATTCTGGGCTGAATTGCCCCGATAATGGCTGCATGCACGATGATCGAGGGCGGAAAGTGATGGCTCTTGAAAGAGCCTAGCTGCATCGTACAAACTTAGCCTCCGAACGCCCCAGCCATGGCTCGCATGTCAATGCCATACGAGGCCGTACAAAAATCCCTTGGCACCTAGAAAGCGAACAAAGAATGGCGCCCGAATTTACCTTTCGTCAGGCCCTTGCCACCGGCGCTCCCTGTTTAGGCATGAGCCTCAGGTTGGCCCGCACCACCGATATGCCGGCCATTGCTCGCGACGCCCGGTACAATTGGTTGTTCCTAGACCTTGAGCACGGCACGATCCCGCCCCGATCAACCGCGCTCTTTCCAATGGCGCCATGGGCGTGATCGCCCCCCATGTAGACACGCCGGAGCAAGCCGCCGCGATTGCGCGAGCGAGCCGATTTGCTCCGATTGGGGAAAGATCAGTGCCAGGAGCATTTCCGGCGCTCGGTTACGAACCGCGCACGTTCGACGAAGCGGCCGCCATCCTCAATCGGGAAACATTGGTGGTCGTCATGATCGAATCCGAGCTGGCCATCGCCAATGCTGAAGCCATTGCCGCCGTTGACGGCGTAGATTGCCTGTTTGTCGGATGCAGCGATCTGACATTTGAGCTCGGCATTCCAGCCCAATACGATCACCCACGGATGCTCGAGAGCCTGGAAGTCGTAGCAGCCGCCGCACGCAAGCACGGCAAGGCCGCTGGGTTCGGCGGCGTTAGTGACGACGCGTTGGCGGCAAAGTATCTAGGGCTAGGCTTGAACCTCGTGCTCGCGGGCAATGACCTCGCTCTGGTGCTGCGCGGCGCTCGGGCGCGGGCCGCAGCGCTGACCAGTTAACGTTTGCCGTCGCTCAAATGGAATCGCGAAATGACTGAAATTGATCGCGACACGTCACTGATCGCCGCCCACGAGACACGCCTGAAAGCGCTGCTCGCTGGTGACTTGGAGATGTTGAAGACGGTCGTAGCGGAGGACATGGTGTTTGTATCCTCCTTCGGCGGAACCAGCACGCGCGCAGATGTCGCCGCTGGGATCAACGCCGGAACAATGCAAATTCTGCGTATGGATACGAGCGATATCTCAACCCGGATATACGGTGATATCGGCATTCTGATCTACAAGGCCGACGCAAAGATGCAGGACGGGGAAATGACTGTGGAGGGCATGACGCGGTCCACGACAGTCTATGCATTCCGCGATGGCGGCTGGCAGATGATTTCGCAGCATCAGTCGCGGATCGAATAGGCCAGCCGTCTCTATGAATGGCGACTTAGGTCGGGTTCGAATTTCAGGGCGGTAGGACTGGAATGATTGCTACAGCAGCGCCTCCATTCCTAGAATGACGCTCGGTTGCAGACCATTGGAATTCGACCCATTGTCGCTTTCAGATTTCGTTGGCTGATGCCCCTACACACTGAAGGACCTGAAAATGGCGCCGACTATTCCATCTGAAATGAATGCGATTGAAATTCCGGAGCCAGGCGGGCCTGAAGCGCTCAAGCTTGGGCGGCGACTGGTGCCGGAGCCTGCGTCTGGCGAGGTGTTGATCAAAGTGAAGACTGCAGGCGTCAACCGGGCGGATACGCTGCAGCGCATGGGCCTCTACCCAATGCCGCCCGGCGCGACCGATATTCCAGGCTTGGAGGCCAGCGGCGAAGTGGTGGCGCTTGGCCACGGCGCCAGCCGGTTTAAGATTGGCGATGAAGTCTGCGCCCTGCTTTCCGGCGGCGGATATGCGGAATATGTGAATATCCCAGAACCACAATGTATGGCGTTGCCGCCCAAGGTGGACCTGCATGCTGGCGGCGGCGTGCCTGAAACCTTCTGCACCGTGTGGACGAATGTCTTCGAGCGCGCAGGCCTGAAACCCGGCGAAGTTTATCTGGCGCAAGGCGGCACAAGCGGCATTGGCTACACCGGCATCCAACTCGCCAAAGCCTTTGGCTCCCCCGTTCTCGCGACTGCCGGATCGGACGAAAAAGCGCGGGCTTGTGAAGAATTCGGCGCCGACCGCGGCATCAATTATAAAACCGAAGACTTCGTGAAAGTCGGCATGGATTTCACGGAAGGTCGCGGCGTTGATGTTATCCTGGATATGGTTGGCGGCAGTTACATCCAGCGCCAATTGGAAGTCCTCGCGCGCGAAGGTCGGCTTTGTTTCGTGGCGTTGATGGAAGGCACGAAGGTTGAAGCGGATTTCGGCCTTGTGCATCGCAAGCACTTAACCGTGACAGGCTCCACCCTCCGCTCCCGCACGGTCGAGCAGAAGGGCAGCATCTGCCGCGCACTGGAAGCGAAGGTATGGCCGTTGTTTGAAAACGGGCAATGCTCGCCCGTGATTTACAAGACTTTCCCGCTAGACCAAGCCGCCGAGGCCCACGCGCTAATGGAGTCCAGCCAGCATATCGGCAAGATCATGCTAGAAACTTGATCTTCCGGTCATCCTGAATGCAAAACCGCCGGGCGCAGTTTGCAGCTGCGCCCGGCGGAATGCCGATCAGACTAAATCGTTGTCTGCAGGACTAGCAGCCCCATTTGCAGACTGCGTCACCATCAAACGCCATGGTCCGGCCGCTGAGCGGGAGATGCGCTGGCACTTTAACCGCAGCCAAGAACCGCGCGGTCCGCGTTTTTGCAACGACCCGACCATTTCTCGTTGACGCTTGGTTGGCGTGTGACGGGATAACCGCCTTGGCTTTCACCATTTCATTCAAAACATAAGCGGCTTCTTCTGGGCCAGTTGTGTAGACATCGCCGATGTTGATCACGGCCAATTCAGCCTTGTAATGATCCCCGACTACAGATTCTTGCTCTGCCGTCATACCCGTATCGCCTGAGAGATAGACGACAAGGCCGTTTGAGAACTCGAGCACAAAGCCCGTAGGCGGACCGGCATAGGCTGTCAGCCCTGCCGCATGCAGTTGCTTGCCAAGCTCGCCGCCGACCATGGACCCACTGATGCCATTGCTATGCGCCGCCGGTACGGTCGTAATATTCACCTTGCCGACCCGGCGATTGGCGCCGAACCGAACCAGGCGGGATTTCTTGCGATCACCGCCAGCCGCCTGCAATTTATTCCCGAAAAAGCGCGGCATTTCACTGCCGGTGACAATCAATGCGCCCTTTTTCAAGGCGATTTTGACAGTGTTGGTATCAGGCAACGCGCGCACAGACAATTCAGGTTTTGCCCAGGTGCCCGCACCCTGTTTCGGCATGTGAACATGACCGACATGGTCGCCATGCATATGGCTGACAAGAACCGCATCGATGTGCCCGAGCCTGGGGTCATTCGCGCCAGTGACCGTCATGCCTGGGTCATAAAGAAGCCGCGTGCCGTCGGGATCTTCCAGGATGAGCGCGCGGTCGCGGCTGCAAAACTCGCCCTCGTGGCTGCCGAGCGGCGTAATCCTAACATTTTCGGCGCTGGCTGCGCCCGCCACCATGACGCCCGCAATAGCGCTAATCAAAATCCGCTTCTTCGCTTTCACTCCCATTAATAATCGCAATCGAAATAATGCGGCGCAATAGACGAAATCGCAAGCAAAAGCGCCCCAACCAAAGCTTAGGGCGCTCTCAACCAACTGAATTTTGGTGTTATGCTAAGCAGCTAAGGTACGCGTGATCGCCCCGTCGATGGCGTCAGTGATCTCGTCCAGATCGGATTTGGTGCAGATGAGCGCCGGGCTGAGGCACAATGTGTTGTTGAGGCCATTAAAAGAGCGGTTCGTTACCCCAATGATGACGGCGGAGTTCGCCATGCAATCGCCAACGATGGCCTGGGCGATGCTCTCATCAACGGCTTCCTTGGTTTCTCGGTCTGCGACTAGTTCTGCCCCACAGAACAGGCCTTTGCCACGCACATCGCCGATAATCTCATGCTTGGCCTTCAAGCCTTCCAGCTTCTCAATCAAATATTCGCCCATGGCCGTGCAATTCTCGAGGAGCTTTTCATCCTCCAGGATACGCATGTTCTCAAGCGCTGCCGCAGGGCCTGCCGCGCACCCGCCAAAAGTGGAGATATCGCGGAAGTAGCTCATAGGATCGGACGGATCAGCTTTGAACTCGTTGAAGACTGCCTCTGTCGTAACAGTGCAGGAAATCGCGGCGTAGCCGGATGCAACACCCTTCGCCATGGTCACGATATCGGGCTGCACGCCGTAATGCTGATAACCAAACCATGTGCCCGTGCGGCCCATACCGCAGACGACTTCATCAATGATCAGCAGAATATCGTATTTCTTGCAGATTTCTTGAACGCGTTCCCAATACCCCTTGGGCGGTTCGATAACGCCGCCGCCAGCCGTCACCGGCTCCAGGATCAGGCCGCCGACAGTGTCCGCGCCTTCGCGCAGAATGACGTCCTCGATGGCATTGGCGGCGCGCACGCCGTAGTCATCAACGTCGCCCCATTGTGAGCGGTATTCGAGGCAATGCGGCACTTCAACGAAGCCGGGCGTGAACGGGCCGTATTGCTCCCGCCGCTGCGCTTGTCCGCCGGAGGACAGTGCGGTGATCGTGGTGCCGTGATAATCCCGATCCCGATACAGGATCTTATGCTTCTTGCCGCCATACTTATTATGCGCAATCTGTCGGACGATTTTGTAAGCTTTCTCATTGGCTTCAGAGCCAGAGTTCGAGTAATAGACCCGCGTCATTCCGGGCATCTTCTCAATTAGCTGCTCAGCAAATCTGGCGCCGGGAATGCTGCCGGCTGAATTCGCGAAATAGTTCAGCTTGACCAATTGGTCCCGCACAGCATCCGCGATTGTCTCACGGCCATAGCCCACGTTGACAGTCCAAACACCGCCGGAGACAGCATCCAGATGCTCCCGGCCGGCCGTATTCCAAACCCGCATGCCCTTGCCTTCGATAATGATCAGCGGGTCTACGGTCTCATATTTCTTATGCTGCGAAAGATGATGCCAGACATGCTTTTTGTCAGCTTCGATAATTGGGCCGAAGTCATTCTCGCCGACGCGCATATCCATGATTCAATTCCTTTAAGCGCTTTAGATTTCGAGCGCAGTTATACCCTGCGCGAATTCAGGGCGGCAACCACATACATGACCATCAGCCGCATTCCCTCTCAGCAATGCCTCCGTACAATCATAATGCAGCTCGGAAGCGTCAGTAGGCCGGTATCAAGTCTCTATGCAGAAGGTTTTGCAGACTGTGGCGCAGGATATTCGCCATGGCATCCATCGCCTTGGATCAGGCTTTGACCGGGTTTCACGGCCTCGCCTTTTGTGCTGAATTGGCCAGCCTGAACTGGCAATGACAAGGTGCCGAAGGCAAGCACTGCAGTAGCGACAATCAAGGACTTAAACATCTGTTTTCTCCTTTTTGCTTATTACTATCAAACATCAGTCTGCCCTACCCGCGCGGATTTGGCTATCTGCGCGGCGTACTGCGGCGTTGACGCCCATTGATCGCTCCGGCAAACCCAATCGCATGTTACGCATCACCAACCTAAATTTCGCCATCGAAGGCAAGCCTTTGTTTGAAGGCGCCAACGCGTTCATTCCGACCGGGCACAAAGTCGGCCTGATCGGGCGTAATGGCGCGGGCAAGACGACGCTGTTCAAACTGATCCGGGGCGAACTGCAGACGGATGGCGGCGATATCACCCTCCCCGCCCGTGGCCGTATCGGCGGCGTAGCGCAGGAAGTGCCGTCGAACGAAGTTTCGCTGATCGACACAGTTCTGGCGGCAGATGTTGAGCGCGCCGCCCTCATGCTTGAATCTGAAACAGCGACCGATCCTGGCCGCATCAGCGAAATCCAAACGCGGCTGACAGATATCGACGCTTGGTCCGCCGAAGCGCGCGCCGCAACCATCTTGAACGGCATGGGGTTCAGCCATGCGGAACAGCTGATGCCTTGCTCGGCGTTCTCTGGCGGTTGGCGGATGCGCGTGGCCCTCGCCGCTGTTCTTTTCTCCGAGCCTGATTATCTGCTGCTTGATGAGCCAACGAACTACCTTGACCTGGAAGGCGCGCTTTGGCTGGAGAACTATCTCGCCAAATACCCGCACACGGTCATCATTATCAGCCATGATAGACAACTGCTGAACCGCGCAGTCAGCAGCATTCTGCACCTGGAGAATCGCGGCCTGACATTCTATTCAGGCCCCTACGACCAGTTTGCGCGCCAACGCGCAGCCCAGCGTGCTGTTCAGGCCGCACAGGCGAAAAAGCAAGAACTGCGTCGCGCGCATCTCCAAAGCTTCGTTGACCGCTTTAAGGCGAAGGCGACCAAGGCCAAGCAAGCCCAGTCTCGCGTAAAGATGCTGGAGAAAATGGAGACAATCCGCGCGCCAGAGGATGACGCCCGCACCGTCTTCACCTTTCCTGAGCCGGATGAACTCCCGCCGCCGATCATTTCCACTGAGAGCGTGTCTGTCGGCTATGGCGATACCGTCGTTCTGAAGGGCCTGAACCTCCGCGTAGACCAAGATGACCGCATCGCCCTGCTCGGCCAGAATGGTGAAGGCAAGACGACCCTGGCGAAGCTGCTTTCGGGCCGACTGAAGCCTATGGGAGGACGCATCACCAACGCGCGCAAGCTTCGGATCGGATTCTTTGCGCAGCATCAGGTTGAAGAGCTAAACGTGGATGAAACGCCGCTTCAGCACTTGATGCACGAACGCCCGGATGAAGCGCCATCCAGGTTGCGCGCCCGGCTCGCGGGTTTTGGCTTGGGCGCTGATCAGGTTGAAACGCCGGTTGGGCGGCTTTCCGGCGGCCAGAAGGCGCGCCTATCACTCCTACTTGCGACCTTGCCTGCGCCCCATCTCCTTATCTTGGATGAGCCGACCAACCACTTAGACATCGAAAGCCGCGAGGCGCTGGTTGAAGCGCTGACGGCCTATTCCGGCGCCGTCATCCTGATCAGCCATGACATGCACTTGCTTTCCATGGCGGCTGACAGGCTATGGCTCGTCAAAGACGGCGCTGTCCGCCCCTATGAAGATGACTTGGACGCGTACCGGCGCATGCATTTGCAGGGTGCGGCCAAGAAAAAGCGTGAGAAACCGCGCGCAGCCCCATCGAAACCAGCCGCACCTCCGGCTGATCCAGATGTGGTGCGACAGAAGGTCAACCAGTATCAAGAACGCGTCGCAAAACTGACAGAGGCCAAAGAGAAGCTTGCCACACGGCTCGCTGATCCGCGCCTCTATGAAAGCGAGCATGTTGGCCGTGCCGAAGCGCTGCAGAAGAAGTTCGCGGAGGTCGAGGACGCGATTGACGAAGCCGAAACCCGCTGGCTCGCAGCGCTGGAGAAGCTAGAGGGTGCTGCTTAGGCGCTTACTCAGCTGCGACCGCAGGCGCTGGCAACGTCATAGGCCGCGCAATGCTGCGAAACACGTCAGCCTGGCGCCGCAAAGTTGCATCGGACATGCCGGGATAACATGGCAGCACGACCAGATTGGTCAGCATGCTCTCGGCGATACGCGCGCGCAAATCTTCGCGGCCTTCAGGGGGTGCGATGGCTTCAGACCGCGGCAAATCACAGGCGTCGAAGCCTGCATTTCGGAGCGCCTGAATGACCTCCTGCGGGTTATCAACAATCGCTGGGAACACCCAGTAATCATGATATTTGGCGGCGCCAGCAGGCAGGACGGCATAATCGTCTAGCAATCCGCGCAGTAAGCGCCCTTGCCGTGTGCGCTCCGTTAGTTCGCCCATAACCTCTTGCGACAAGCGACGGCGCAATAGCTTCAGCAATGCGGGTGAGCAACGCATGCGCAACTGCTTCGGTGTTTTCTGCTTGGCGACATCACGAACAGCGTTGGACATCGTCGCGTCATAGTCCCGACCAAGCCAGCGGCAGACCATCGCCACTGTGCCAAAAACGATACGCGAAGTCGCAACCTTTAAGGCGCCGAACTTGAGCGCCCGCTTCACATGCGCCTTGTTTTCCTGGACTGGATATTCAGCCTGAATGCGCCGCATGCTCGCGAGCAATTCGGTATCAGCAACCGTCAAAACACCTCCGCCGAGGCAGGTTTTGGTTTTGATGGGGCCAAAACTGAACATCGCGACATCGGCCAAGGGCGATCCGCGATATACGCCATCATAGGCCTGTGCGCAGTCTTCGACCAGCAAGAGCCCATGCGCTTTAGCGAATTCCGATACAGGCGCCATATCGAGCCGGGCGCCGAACAAATGCGCCACGACAAATACTTTCGCCCGGCCATCAGCGGCGCGGGCTGCAGCATCCATACGCGGGCGCATATCCGCCAAGTCCAGTTCGACGGGAACCGGGACGAGGCCGAGGCGCTCTACGGCGCGTACCATCTGTTTCACGTTCAAGGCGGAAAACAGGACCGCGTCGCCTTCCTCCAGCCTGCCATCGCTCAGCATCGTCTGCAGCAGCAAATCGAATCCACTGCGGACCGAGAAACACGTGATTGCATCGCCTTTCGGCGACCAGAACGTCTCTAGCTTATGCTGCAGCTCGTCTACATCGCCGCCACGCAATCCTGACACAGCTGTGTAAATGATGTCCGACCAGTCGACCTTCAGTTTGACTCGCGCCCACATGGGGTTTGCTCCACACCGGTTGAAGCGCGCAGTCTACAAGGTCTCAGGGCGGAGATGTAGCGCCTGCCCTGCGGCCTAATATCCAGCCCTCAAGCTGCCGGACGGTTAGATCATCCGGCGTCCCTGGCGCCCGCTGACCCCGGACGACTTGCAGCATGCCAAGCGCGCCGACCATTGCGTCAAACGCATCATCCCCCATCTCGAAACCATCATTAATGTTCGCTGCGGCCTCTGGCGTGAAAGCGGCGCCAAGCATTGCGCCCGCATCAAGGATGGCTTGGGCGTCCTCAGCACGGTGATCCTGATTGGTTTTGGCCTTGCCCGATTTACGAATACCAAGCTCGAACCATTCATAAACCTCCGCCGGATAAGTCTCGCAAACTGTAAGCGTCGATTGATCCGTTAGACCTTTGAGATCGCCTTGAAACGGCCAAAGCGCAGGCGGATTACTGCTGATCAGGCCAGGCTGCAGCACCTCTCGCCAGAATGTCAGTGCCGCTTTGCCAACTTGTGCAGCGCCAATGGTCCAAAACAATGGCGAAGCGGCCCGGTTTGTATCAGCGCTGAAATCAACGCGACGCCGTAAGTCATTCATAGACCGAGCGCCTAACGCGTCCAGGAGATGCGCCTGTTTCGTGCCGCCGGGCCGCTTTGGATAAAAAGGCCGGTGCGGCGAAATTTGATCTGACGTTTCTGCGGGATTGTAAAAATCCTCCCAGGGCGGCGCGCCCAGCGACGCCAACATAGGCAGGAACGCGTCTACTCTTGCCTGCCGCGCCCAAAATGCCGGAACGCCAATCGGAAGGTCTATCCCCAAAATTGACCGACCATGTGGCGCCCCAGCTTCGATGCGCTCCAAAAAGTTCGAGAGATCACCAACCAGTTCCGGGGCGTGGACTAACCATTGCTCATCCAAACGTTCTATCCGCACCTGCCAGCGGCGTTTCGGGTTGACGCTCCAATCAGCGTGAACGATCTGGTCAATTCCAAGACGTGACTTCGTTTCGATTTCTTTCATCTGACTAGCCCAACAGTCCTGTTAGCCGCCGTCAAGCCTGCGTCCCGATCACGCGTTGCTTGCAGTCTTTGATTCCGCCATCTTGCGCGGTGTATCAGGCCCGTACAGAGCAGTCGCCAGGAGCGAAAGTTATGGCCAAGACCGCAGGCGCAAATGACGCCACAACCGCACAACCCCGGGAGAGCTTTCGCCAGAAGCGTCGCCGCTGGGTCAAGAAATTCGGCAAACGCGCGATCCGCACGCTCGCTGCCTTCCTCGGCAAGCAGAGCACGGTCGGCGACAAGCCCGTGTTCCGCACAGAAGATTTCGATTGGGCCGTAAAGCTTGAACAGAATTGGGATGTCATTCGCCGCGAGCTCGACGGCGTTCTGGCGGACCACGACGAGCTCCCGAATTTCCATGATATCTCGCCCGATCAGGCCAAGATTTCTAAAGGCGACAATTGGAAAACGTTCATTCTGTTTGGCTTCGGCTTTAAGGCCGAGAAGAATTGCATCCGCTGCCCAGAAACAACCCGCGTGTTGGAGAGCATTCCAAAACTCCGCACGGCGTTTTTCTCCATCCTATCGCCCGGATATCAAATCCCCCACCATCGGGGCGTCACTAAAGGCGTGATCCGTGGGCATCTGGCGCTGGTTGTGCCAGAAGACCGCGCCAACTGTTATATCCGAGTCGACACGGAAAACTGTCACTGGGAACAAGGCAAATGTCTCGTATTCGATGACACCTATGATCACGAAGTCTTCAATGACACGCCCGATCGCCGGGTCGTGTTGCTGTTGGATGTTGATCGTCCCATGCGCTTTTGGGGCCGGGTGATCAACAAAGCCTTCATGACCGTCATTCGCTGGACGGCCTATGTGCAGGATGCCAAGAAGAATATGGCGACGCATGAAGAGAAGCTCGAAGCCGCCGTCGCTCGTGCAGATGGCCTACACATAGATGGCGACGAACCACCCGCAAGCGCGGGCTAAGAAGTAAATGCTGCGAACTGCGCCGCTGGCGTTACGCGCCGAATCGCTCGCCGTCATCATCCTGCTGACAGGGCTGACGGCGGTAACGCCACTCTCCATTGATATGCCGCTGCCCGCTCTACCAATGCTGGCCAAAGCATTGAGCGCCCCGGCAGACCAGGCGCAATTGCTCGTCGGTGTATTTCTTGTGGGCTTCGCCTGCGCCCAATTGGTGGCCGGGCCGCTTTCAGACCGGTTTGGCCGCCGCCCGATCCTGCTTATCGGCCTCGCCGCATATTTCGTGTTGAGCGCCGCAGCAGCCGTTGCGCCCAACCTTGAAACGCTTTTGACCATCCGGCTGTTTCAGGGTATCGCCGCATGCGCTGCCCCGGTCGCTGCACGCGCCATTGTGGCCGATATTCATGAAGGCCCGGCTGCCCAGCGCGCGATGTCTATCGTCACTGCTGGCATGGGTTTTGCGCCGGTGCTTGCCCCATCAATCGGCGCCTTAGTGCTTGAGTTCACGGATTGGCGCGGCATTTTCTGGGCGCTAACCGCATCAGCGGCATTGCTCCTCGTATGCGTTTGGCTGTTCTTGCAGGAAACCCGACCAACCGACAAAAAATCGGCGCTGAACATCGCAGCTTTGCTGCGCCAGTATTTCGAAATCGGCACAGCACGGAAGTTCCTGGATTACGCATTGCCGTCCATGTTCGCAGGCGGCGGTCTATTCACGTTCTTATCGGCGGGAACATTCGTGTTGCAGGAGGACCTTGGCGTCGAAACCCGTGAGTTCGGCATTATGTTCGCCGGTGTGATGTTGGGATTCGTTTGCGGCGCGACATTGGCGGGCATCTTTTCGCCAAAGCTCGGCATCGACAAATCAATTCTGCTCGGCTTGGTCATCTCAACAACGGGCGGCAGCGCGATGCTAGCGCTTTGGCTGGCTGGCATATCACATTGGGCTGCGATCATTCTGCCAATGGCCTGCGTGATGTTTGGGATGGGCATTTTACGGCCAAACAGTATCGCGGGGGCGATGGCCGGGTTCCGCCATGTAGCGGGCGCAGCATCTGCGCTCATCGGATTTTTTCAGATGGCGGCAGGGGCCACAGCCGGGCTTCTACTATTGCTGCTGCCTTATCAGCCAGGAGACGTTATGCCGATCCTGGTCGCTATATATCCTGCGCTCAGCCTATTCATTTTCACCTTCATGCGAAGCGCGGCTGCGAAAGCGCGTTGACAGCGCCCGCCGGGATCGGTATTGACGCCGCTTCGATGCATTCGGGCTCGCCCAGCAATGCATTGCCCAGGTGGCGGAATTGGTAGACGCGCAGGCTTCAGGTGCCTGTGGCCTTATGGTCGTGGAAGTTCGAGTCTTCTCCTGGGCACCAAAGACTTTTCCGCAGGAAAGGTTCTTCCTTCTGGTTCAGTGCTGATGGCTGCGCCACACTCCTTGAAATGTTGATTTAATCTGTACCCTGTATAGGGGCGTTAATGTTGACCAATGAGGACTTGGGCGAATGACCAATTATCTGCATCAGGGCGATTTGCCTGAAGGCCTTTCTTTCGGAAACGCCGTTGCGATCGACAGCGAGACCGCTGGCCTCCATCCGGCGCGCGACCGGCTGTGCGTCATCCAGCTTTCAGCGGGCGATGGCAACGCGCATCTGGTACAATTTCCGCGCCCAGCGGATGGCGAACCGGCGGATTATTCAGCGCCGCGCCTAAAAGCGCTGCTGGCGGATGAAGGCGTTGAGAAGATTTTCCATTTTGGCCGCTTTGATATCGCTGTCATCAAGCGTGACCTCGGCATTCTGGTCTCGCCCGTATTCTGCACAAAAATCGCCTCAAAGCTGGTTCGGACATATACGGATCGGCATGGCCTGCGTGATATCTGCAATGAATTGCTTGGCGTCTCGATCTCCAAGGAGCAGCAGTCTTCGGATTGGGGCGCGCCCAAATTGTCGGACGCACAAATTGGCTATGCGGCAAGCGATGTATTGCATCTGCATAAGCTTCGAGACGTGATGGCGGCCAGGCTTGTCCGTGAAGGGCGCATGGAAATCGCCCGTGCGACGTTCGATTATTTGCCGACCCGCGCCCTGCTTGACCTCACAGGCTATGAGGCTGTCGATATTTACGCCCACAGTTGATACACATACCGCCTGTACTGCACGCGGATTGGCCGCGCGCTAACCAGACGGTGGATGCCGCTTAGATGGACGTCGCATTCAGACGGGCGCTCCGGCAGGAACGGGCGCTTTGGGATGGCGCTGAATGGGCGCGAAAACCCACAAGCCCCTGCGTCGCTGCGGGCATCCGTTGGATATTGCTGATCGCCTTGTGCGCTGTGCCTGTATGGATGGCGACGACGGAACCGTCCCGCATCCGAACATCTGTCGGATCGCCAGGACGCGCGCTTCCGAGCTCGCTTGCTATGACCAGCCCGTCCCTCACCGGCGCGTTCGCTGATGGGCGCCGATATCAAATCGTCGCCACTTCAGCGGACATGCAGACGCCTGACGCCCCCGTCATCACGCTGCAGAATGTCCAAGCAGCGATGCAGACAGAAGATGGCGGTAGGCTTGATATCATCGCCAACGCGGGCCAATTCAATCGATTAGAGAACCGGGTCGTACTAGCTGGCGATGTTATCGCGAACCGGTCAGACGGGTATGAGATACGGAGCCAGACGGCGGATATATGGGATGTGAACGGCGAAATCGCGGCCAGAACGCGGACCAAAACCGATATATCCGGCCCCGAGGGCGCCGCGACATCGGCGGCTATGGACGCACGGCCGGGCCTCAAGTCCATCCAATTGGTCGGCCCCGTCAAAGTTCGGCTATCGGGCGCTAACAAATGACGCGTATCCGCTTAGGCATACTTTCTATCATCCTGGCATCCTTGATGGGCATGACGGGCGCTTTGCCTCCAGCATCAGCGCAAGATGTCTCCGCACTTGGCGACGGGCCGCTGGCGCTTGATGCGGCCGATGGCGTGGAATGGCGCCGCGAAGAACGCATTTTTGTGGCTGAGGGCGACGCCGTTGCGCGCCAGGGCGATGTTACGATCAAGGCAGACCGGCTTGTCGCCGCTTACCGGGAATCGCCAGAAGGCAAGCTCGAGATTTTCCGGGTTGATGCAGAAGGCCGCGCCCGTGTTGAAAGCGGCGGCGATGTCGCTACCGGGGGTCGGGCAATCTTCGATCTGGATCGTAGCACCGTTGTCTTTTCAGGCGGCCGGCTGAAATACGCCAACGCGCAATCCACTGTCACAGCCAATCGCTCACTTGAATACTATGTGAAACAACGCCGGGCCGTCGCGCGGGGGGATGCACGTGTACAGGACACACGCGGCCGTATCGCCGCTAACGTTATTGAAGCGAGGTTCACGCAATCTGGCGGACAGGCGCTTCGGACTGCGATTGCGACCGGCGGCGTTACGATCGTTATGCCGGACGAGACCGTCCGCGCCAACCGTGCAGAGTATGATTTCATCCGGCGAAGGGCCGTTGCGACCGGCAATGTCCGCCTTGCGCGCGGCCAGAATGTCCTGACGGGCGGCAAGGCGGTTATTGACTTCAAAACCGGCATCAGCCGGATGTCGGGCGGCGCCAAAGCGAGCGGCGGCGGTGATGGTAAAAACGGCGGGCGTGTGCGCGGCCTCATCTTTCCGCAGGCCAAGCCATAGCAATGAACATCGCCTCGCCCAAAACTTCGGATCAAAGCGATGATCCGTTGATGACTGGACTGCTCGCTCTGCATGTCGGCAAGCGCTGGCGGCGGCGGCAAGTCCTGCGCGATGTTAGTCTGGGTGTCCGGCGGGGCGAGGCCGTCGGGCTGCTTGGACCAAACGGCGCCGGCAAGACAACGTGCTTTTATATCCTCTCAGGGCTCGCATCAGCAGATTACGGCCAGGTGGTTCTGGATGGCGTGGATGTGACCCGCATGCCGTTCTACCGCCGCGCCCGGCTCGGCGTCGGCTACCTTCCGCAGGAGCCATCAGTATTTCGGGGAATGTCCGTTGAGGGCAATATCCGCGCCGCTATTGAGCTCGTGGAGCGAGATGGCAGAAAGCGACGGGAAGAGACGGAGAAGCTGTTAGAAGGCTTCGGCCTTGAGAACCTCCGCCGGTCCCCAGCCGCCGCCCTTTCCGGCGGTGAACGAAGGCGCGTCGAGATCGCCCGCGCATTGGCCGCCCGTCCGAACTTCCTGTTGCTGGATGAACCCCTGGCCGGCATCGACCCTGTCGCCGTCGCTGAATTGCGCACGCTTGTCCGCCGATTAACGGAATGGGGCGTGGGTGTTTTGATCACGGATCACAACGTCCGGGACACGCTTGATCTTGTTGATCGGGCATACATCTTGCATGATGGGTCCGTAATGATGCAAGGAACTCCGGCGGAAGTGATTGAAAATGAGGATGTTAGGCGTGTTTACCTGGGCGAAACGTTCCGCCTGTAGGTATTAACCCTCATCCCCGTTTTCGGATAATCGGCAACAAACCCATGGCGATCGGCCCAAGGCTCGAATTCAGACAGGCGCAAAGCCTAGTCATGACGCCGCAATTGCAGCAGGCGATCAAGCTGCTGCAATTGACGTCCATGGACCTGACTGCCTATGTCGACCAGGAACTTGAGCGCAATCCCCTGCTCGATCGCGAACGAGAGGACAATCTCGGCGATACGGGCGCACAAGGCGCGGATGACATCTCCACCCGCGACGCGCCGGGCGCCGAAGTAGATTCCGCCGACCCGGGCGCTGAATCCGCCTCCCCCGATAGCGCCGACGCTCTCGTCAATGATCAAGCCGTCGCCGAACGCGCCGCAGATTCTGATGCGGATTATGAAAACGTCTGGGATGGCGACCGGTCTGTAGATGGCGTCGGCCTCTCCGGCACATCGCCTTGGGGTAAAGGCGGCAGCGGGTTTGATGAAGATGGCGCAAGCTGGGAAGAATCCACCGCAGAGCAGCCAACGCTTCGGCAACACCTGGAAGCGCAGCTGAACCTGGAATGCAAAGATCCGGCGGCGCAGATGATTGGCCTGCGCTTAATCGACCTGATCGACCAAGACGGCTACATGCGCGCCGACCTTGAAGAGTTGGCGGACGAACTCGGCGCAGACACGGGCCAGGTCGAAGCGCTCCTCGCTCAAATTCAAACGTTAGAGCCGGTCGGCATCGGCGCTCGAAATTTGGCGGAATGCTTCGCGCTGCAACTCAAAGACCGGAACCGGTATGACCCGGCAATGCAGGGGTTGGTCGAGAACCTGCAGGTTTTAGCAGACCGGGATTTTGCGTCGCTCAGGACTATCTGCGGCGTTGATGGCGAAGACTTGGTCGACATGATCAATGAGCTGAAACTGCTCGATCCGAAACCTGGTTCGTCCTACGAGGCGCCGCCGGTTGAAGTCGTGGCGCCGGATGTTCTAATGCGGCGCGGGCCGGACGGTGATTGGCTTGTCGAGCTTAACCCGGAAACAATGCCACGGGTGCTGGTCGATACCGGGTTCTGTGAGACGCTCCGGGCCAAAGTTCGAGACAAAACTGATCGGGAATATCTGACGGAAAACCTCGCTTCAGCGAACTGGCTTGTGAAGGCGCTGCAGCAGCGTGCGCACACGATCCTGAAAGCGTCCGCAGAGATTGTCCGCCGCCAGGATGCCTTCTTCCAGCATGGCGTCATCGCACTTCGGCCGATGACCTTGAAAGACGTCGCTGAAGTCATTGAGATGCACGAAAGCACGATCAGCCGCGTTGTTAATGGCAAATATATAGCGACACCGCGTGGCGTGGTCGAACTCAAGTCCTTCTTCACTGCCGCGATCGCAGGCGTTGCCGGCGGTGAATCCAGTTCAGCCGAAGCTGTGCGTCTCAAGATCAAACGCCTTATCGACGAAGAACCGGCAAACGCGATCCTGTCTGATGATCAAATCGTCGCCCTTTTGAAGATTGACAAGATTGAGATTGCCCGCCGCACGGTCGCAAAATACCGAGAGGCATTGCACATTCCCTCGTCCGTGCAACGCCGCCGCCAAAAGATGGCGCTCGCCTCATAGAGCCTTATCTCAGCCCTATCTCACCCACAGGCTGCAAACTTGACTCATTGCTCATATGAGCGAATAAATCCGGCTCATTTTGGGGACCGGCGCATCGCCGTGGTAGTAATCATGGACGTAAAGATCAGCAGCAAAAATATGGACGTCGGCGAGGCGCTGGCCGATCGGATCGACAATGAGTTACCAGAAGCCGTTGAGAAGTATTTTGAGGGCGCGCTCGAGGGCCACGCCACACTGACCCGCCAGAATAAGCGGTTCACAACAGCGCTCCGGGTCCATGTCGCACGCGGCACCTATGTTGAAAGCTCTGCCTCTGCTGGCGACGCGCATGCTGCGTTTGATGGCGCGTTGCAGCGCATCGCCAAGCAGATCCGCCGCTACAAGCGGAAACTCGTCTCAACCCATCATCACCCAACGCCGGCGCAGATGGGCCTCGAAATGCGTGATGTTACGCTGGAGGATGATCCAGACAGCGAGGAAGCCGGCCACGGCGGCGCTGATGAACCAATTACAATTGCTGAAACCACGATGGTCATCCCCACATTGACGGTGTCTGCGGCCGTTATGCGGATGGATCTATCGGACCGCCCAGTTCTGTTTTTCCGCCATGCCGGGTCGGATCGGCTGAACGCAATCTATCGTCGACCTGACGGAAATGTTGGGTGGATTGACCCGTCGGACGAAAATTAGGACTCTATAAACCGGTCCTGCTGGTTACTGGCAGGAACCAACGCTGAGCTTCGATAGCAAAAGAGGCTGGTTGAACGTGGAACAGAAACCGGGACCGCGCATTAGGCTGGTGACAACATCAGCCGGGAAGCCGGTCCGAAATCGCGGCCAAGGGATTTACCATTCCATGGACGATATTTTTAAAAACGCCACCGTACTTCCTGATCTTGAAGTCACGAGCAAACGACGCGCCCTCAAAGCACTGGCTGATGCTGTCGCAGAAGCCGAGGGCATCGACTCCCGTGAAGTTATGGACCATCTGCTGGAACGTGAACGACTGGGCGCTACTGGCGTTGGCCACGGCGTTGCGATGCCGCATGGCCGTATGGAGGGCCTGGAGCGTCTCGCAATCGGCTTCGCACGCTTGAAAACGCCTGTCGAATACGAAAGCCCGGATGGCGAGCCAGTCGACCTGATTCTGCTGCTGTTGGCGCCCGAGGAAGCCGGCGCGGTCTGCCTGAAGGCCCTGTCGCGCGCCTCTAGATTGCTGCGCGATCCGGCAATCCGCCAGAAGTTACGCGATTCGACGGACGCGCAAGAAATCATGGAAATCTTCAAGAAAAGCCAGGCCGTCCTCGCCGCCTGATTGCTCGCTTCACTACTTCTTGTATGGGTTTTTCAGTTGGCTGATCACGCCGGACAGCGTGCTGCGCGCTTGATCTTCCGCCACCCCCATTAGAATGGCGTCCTCAAGTGCGTCCTGTGCGAGCTCAGCGATCTCCACCAGATTTTCTTCCAGGACTTTCAGCTTTTCGGTGCAGGATACGGTCTCACCATCCGGCCCGAGCCATGTCTTCGGGAGCGCATCCCGCCAACCATCATCCGCCATTAAATTTGATCCACTCGCTCTCTGGCTCGCTCTGCCCTTAATATAGGGCAGTTTCAAAGATTTCGAGAGCCAAGCCGATATGCGCATAGCGACAACCGTTCCCCAGAATGACCTCCGCCTCGTCAAAGACGCCGCCAAGAGCATCGAAAACGACGGCTACACCATGATCACCACAATGGAGAACAAGCACGATCCTTTTCTCCCGCTCGCCATCGCTGCTGTGGAAACGGAAAAGGTTGAGCTTGCGACTTCGATTGCGATTTCATTCTCCCGCTCGCCCATGGTCGCGGCAAACTTGTCCTGGGACCTGAACGAGGCGAGCCGAGGCCGGTTTGTGTTAGGGCTCGGCACCCAAATCAAAGCGCATAATGAGCGTCGCTTCTCCGTCCCCTGGACGCCGCCAGCCCCACGGATGCGGGAATATACGCAGGCGCTTAAGGCGATCTGGAAGAGCTGGCGCACCGGGGAGAAGCTAAACTATGAAGGCGATCATTACCGCTTCACGCTGATGCCGCCATATTTCGTGCCAGAGAGCCAGGGCTTGCGTTTGCCGCCTGTCACCCTCGCCGCGGTCGGTCCGGCAATGCTGCGCGTAGCCGGCGAAGTGGCGGATGGGGTGCGGTTGCATCCCTTCTGCACGCCTAAATACCTTGAAGAAACTGTCATGCCGCAGCTGCAGACTGGCATGAATCGCAGCGGCCAGACCCGTGCTGCATTCGAAATCACTGGCGGCGGTTTCGTTGCTACAGGCGCAGACGATGAGGCCGTGCATAAAATCAGAGAATGGGTGCGCTATCGGGTAGGCTTTTATGGCTCCACGCCAGCCTACTATCCGGTGCTAGAGGCGCATGATCTGAAAGACCTAGGCCTGAAACTAAACCGGATGACCAAAGCCGGTGAATGGGATCAGCTTGCCGAACAGGTCTCGGATGATGTGTTGGATTTATTTGTGGCTGCAGGCCGCCACGACGAAATTGCGGGCATAATCAAGCAACGCTTCAGCGCAAGCTCAGACACAATCTATGCCAGCGCTAACTCTGCCCAGGCAGCAGACCTGCCGCCTGATCTCATCCAAGACATCAATCGGATTGAAACGCCATTTACCGGCTATGTCACAGACTGAGTTTCGGCGCCGAAGTCGAGCCATGGGTCCGGCGTTCGGGTGAGCATTCGCCGACTGATCAGGAGAAGTGCGAGCAAAATCATCAAGCCTGCCGCCGATAGCGTCAGCCATTGCACCGCAGGCTCGCCCTTGGGCGGCGGTGCGGCTGGAATAGCAACGGCCGAGGTGATGATAGCGTCACAGCATTCAAGTTTCGCATAGCCAATCATCTGACCCGGCGTTTCAGCATCCTGGTATCCGCCGCCTTCATAGGCGCCATTCGCTGGCAGTTGGCCGCGAATGGCAGCGAAGCCTGGCGATTCAGCGAAAGACGCGCCCAGAGGTGCTGCTTCAAGCGGAGCGCCAGTAACTAGTTTGCCTCCACCGGTCAATAAGGCAGACGAATCTCCCGCCGCAGCCATAAGCGGCGCAAACGTCTTCTGGTTCATGAACGCCGTCAGGATCGCGTATGGCTTGCCCTTCTTGTTTTCGATCAAGTAGGTGATCGGAGTCCACCACACTTTGGACCCGCGCGGCTGGAACGGCGCGCCGATTCGGGCGCCAGCTTCAGGCGAATTCAGATGCGCCTTTAGAAAATCCTTCGAATTTGGAAACATCATCGAACCGCGCCGCGCCGGGCGCATCACCCAACGTGTCTTGCCATTGACGCTGTGCGCCGCTAGTTGCTCCAAGCCGTCAATTTTCTTGAAAGCCCGAATGGCGAACTTGCTCGCGCGGCGCTTGCCAGGACGAGCGCCCCCCTTCTCCGCCAAAGCTTCCAGCATCAACCGCACGCTGGATACTTTATGCTCAACCGCTTGTGCCGCAGCCGCCGCGCGCGCAGCCGCGAGCGCTGCCGTTGGCGCGCGAAAATCTGGTTGCTCCTCAGGGATCGCCCGGAACGCCAGAGCGCCAACACCGATTGCGCCAGCCAACAGCAATGCGGCGGCGGCTAGCGCGAATTTTGACCGCCGCGGCGGCGTTTCAATCTCATCATGGTCGCCAATCGAGCTATGCATGGCATCTGCTCCATTGTTTCTAGAGAGCGTTAACCATTTGACAGCGCGGTTGGTTAATGGGGGTTTAAGATCATCCGGGTAAATCTGCTGCTGAATCAACGTCCGATAATTCGCATGTGAGACCGACACGTTTGGCCCCTGGGAGCGCCATTGCCGCCTGGGCTAACGTCGTTGCCTCAGACCAACCGACATCGTCAAATTGCCTTAGCGATAGTCCTCGTTTGGCGCCAACCAACCAGAAGCCGCCATCGGTCGCTTGCCCAAAGACAAAATCACTTGCGGCGGCAACCCTGAGAGCCTGCGCGATAATCGCAGGCGTTAAGCCCTGAATATCTGTTCCGATAAGCACGGCTGGCCCCGCCTGCGCCGCATTCAGGGCCCGCAGCATGCGTTGCCCAAGATCGCCACGGCCTTGCGGGATGACTTGGCGTCCACTGTTGCGGTTGCTCGTGAAAGGCAACCCTGGGCACGAAACATCGCGGGATGGGTCTAGAGCAATGATCACTGTCCAACATGCATTGGAAGATATGACCCTTAGACTGGTCTGCACGGCTGAACGATAAAACCGCCAGGCGCCAATATCGCCAATATCCTTAGCCAACCGTCGTTTGCCTCGCCCAAGCCGAATAGTTCGGGCGAACAAAATCACTGTCTGCATTGGCCGAGCGCGCGCGCGCCGTTTGCCTGGCCTGTTCCGCCTATCCATAAATCTTCGCGATCCTGGCTGGAGCTACGCCCAAGAAATACAAAGAAAGGCAAGCGAGATTTCTAAGCGGGCGCAACAACCAGCCATCACGCCGATATTTCATCGCGGATGTCGCCACCGCAGCGTCTAGCGGTACGAGCCGCTTCCGTCCAATCCGCCGCACGATATCCACATCCTCCATGAGCGGCAGCGGATCAAAGCCGCCGACTCCTTCGTAGAACGCCTTACTGATCAGTAATCCCTGGTCGCCATAAGGCAATCCAAACCAGCGCGCCCTGATATTTGCGATCCCCGACACAAGTCGTGCTGGCAAACTCTGGGTATCGAATTCGAGACGAAAGTATCCGACGCGCTGGGCGTTCCCAGGGGTATTGCAATGCCGTGCCGCGGCTATGACCGAATTGGCATCTAACATTGTGTCGCTATGCAGGAAGAGCAGCCAAGCGCCCTGAGCAGACTCTGCCCCTAAAGCAAGCTGCAGACCTCGACCGCGTTCTGATGAAATCACCTTGGCGCCAAGCTCGCCTGCTTTCACGCCAGTGCCATCCGTCGATCCGCCATCCACCACAATGATGTCCGCACTCAACGCCATCGCAGCGGCCAAAGTCCTCTCAAGCGTTGGCATGCTATTTAGGGCAGGAATTATGATCGAAATATCGTTAGACTGCGCCATCAACGATCCAACCCTACCTGCCCGACATTTTCCATCATGACATTTACAGCTTCGACGCTCACATCTGCACTCGCTGCTGATCTCGCCGCGCTCGGCTTTCGGGATGCGCTGCTGGAGCATATGCCAGGAACCGGCGTCAGTCATAATCACTACCGCATCATCGGCTCGGGCTGGGTTCTGCGAGCGCCGCATCTTAGCCAATCTGGCATGGATGCAGCCGCGCAATTGGCAATCCAATCCACCGCATTTGAGCGTGCAGCGCCGTCGCTGGCGACGCCAAAGTTGCGCGCCGTTCTGCCAGTCTCGGAAGCGCTTCCCCGTGGCGGGTTGATCGTTGAGGAAATTGCAGGCCGATTACCCAACAGCACAGCAGATTTACTAGCCATGGCGCGCGCGCTCGCAGCCATCCATAGCCTGCCCGTGCCGATACCTGCAGATCGCGCGCCAATTCCTTACCATCCGCGGCCATTAGCGCCTCTCGCCGCAGGCGTTAAGGCGACGCTTGAAGCCTATCTCCCGTCATCTGGCGTCAGCGCCAGGGCGAAGTCCATTGTCAAGAAGCGCTTAACGTGGCTCGTCGATACAGCGCGCCATAACCAATTTGAAGCGATCAACTGCCTGACAATCAGTGATGCGCACCCCGGTAATTTCCGTATCCAGGCAGATGGTCAGGCGATTTTCGTAGATTTGGAAAAGCCGGTCTATTCGTGCCCAACAATTGACCTTGCACATGCTGTCATCCGTGTGTCGTCAGGCTGGGACCCCGCCGCTGGCTTGAAGTTCTCAGCTAAAGATCGCGCCGCCTTTATCGAAACCTGGCTGGATGCCGTGCCGCCTGAAATGGCGACTTTGGCTGAACCGGTGATTACCCTCGTCCGCCAAGCGGTCTGGTTGCGGACGATCAGCTTCTTCATGAAGTGGCGTACAGAATCCGCGATGCAGGGGCCATGGTCTGCGGCCCGTCTGGGTCCATCGGCGGCCGCACATTTCCGGGCCCATATTGACGCAAGCCTTTCTGAAGAGGGCATCATTTCAGCGGCGGAAGATTGGTCATAATTATTCTTTCTTTGTTCGTTTTTCATGTTATGTTTCATATATGGACGAACAAGAATGCATCTTACCAGCCCCGCCGTTGAAGCAAACCCATGGCCGCGGCGCCGTAGGAAACCATGCGGGCCCGTATGAAAGATACGCGGTGGAAGCCGCCGATGACGGATGGCCTGTTGATCCAAATGCAACGCCGCCGCTTCGCACCACAATCAATCGCGACACGTCAAAATCCGTCATAACCCGCAATAAGTCTCCGGATATATCGTTTGACCAGTCGATAAATCCTTACCGCGGCTGCGAACATGGCTGCGTATATTGTTTTGCACGCCCCACCCATGCGTGGCTCGGGCTGTCCCCTGGCCTTGATTTTGAGAGCCAACTTTTTGCGAAGAACGACGCTGCCGAGATTCTAATCCGCGAACTTGCGGCGAAAAACTATGCGCCAAAGCTCATTGCAATTGGAACAAATACAGACCCATATCAACCAATTGAGCGCAAGCTCAAGATCATGCGCGATGTGCTTGGTATTCTACGCGATACACGCCACCCCGTGACGATCACGACAAAATCTGATGCGATCTTGCGCGACCTTGATATCCTTCAAGAGATGGCGGCGGAAAATCTCGTGCATGTCACGATATCTGTCACAACACTGGATAAAGCGATGGCGCGAACGATGGAGCCCCGCGCTGCGGCCCCGCACCGTCGCATGACCGCCATCGGCGCTCTCGCAGCAGCGCGCATCCCCGTCGCCGTGAACGTAGCGCCGATCATACCCGGGCTGACGGATCACGAATTGGAGCAAATCCTCTCGGACGCCTCAGACGCTGGCGCTATGGCCGCGCGCTATATCTTGCTGCGCCTGCCGCTCGAAGTGAAAGATCTGTTCGAAGAATGGCTAACGGCCTACTTCCCGGACCGAAAAAACAAAGTGCTTTCCCTCATCAGGTCAGCGCGCGGCGGGAAGCTGAATGATCCGAATTTCGGCAGCCGTATGGCTGGCAGCGGCGCCTACGCAGACATTATCCGTGAGCGGTTTCGCAAAGCCCGCACCCGCCACAGGCTCGATCCCCGGGATGAGGATGCATGGTTGGACACAACGAAGTTTCGCCCGCCCAGATTGCCAGGCTCCCAAATGACGCTCGACCTATGACCCAGCATCGATAAACACACGCGCGGAAGCCTCCCTGCCCGCGCTATCGATCACCACCACCTCATGGAATCCGCCGCCGTCCGGGCGCCAGGCAATGGCCCGGCCAGGACTGGAACTGCCCGAGGGCGCGCCATTTGTCAGCCAACGATAAGGCGGCGTCCCGCCAAGCGCCGTCAACGGTGTGCGTCCGCTGCGGCCAAGGCGCATACGCGCGCCATCAATCGGAAAGCTGATGCGCACCGGCGGGCTGGTTTTGTCATCGCTATGCTCAACATCGAAATGCGCCAAATGTGGCGGCGTGCGGTTTTTGAAGCCTTGGACATGATGCATCTGGCCTGGAGCCTGAATGAGCATTGCCAAATCGAACAGGATCGGCGCTGCAGCGCCAATGCCAACGCAACCGGCGCAGGGCGCAGCATCGGCCCGGCCAACCCAGACAACAATCACATACATGCCAACCACCCCAGCAGCCCATGCATCCCGGTAGCCATAAGAGGTGCCGGTCTTGAAGGCGATTGCGGGCGCATTGGCGGCTGCAGAGGCGATCCTAGCGGCAGCCCGGCCAGCGGGAGGCGGCGCGTCTTTTAAGATCGCCAGAACCGCAGAGGCCGCTTCTGGCCGCATGAATTCTGTCCACTGAACTGCTTGTTCAGGTCTGCCCACTAGCTGATCTGGCGCGGTCCCGCCCGTCGCGAGACTGGTATATAGCCGCGCCAAATCTCGCAACGAAATGCCGACACCGCCGAGCGCCATTGCGAGCCCCGGATCACCGCGTTCTCTATCGAACTGCAAGTCGATGCCAGCGGTGGAAAGCGCAGCATCAAACTGCGCCGCTCCGAGGCGCCCAAGCACCTTCACAGCAGGGACGTTCAGCGAGCGGGTGAGCGCATCTTTGATCGTGACTTCGCCCGCCCAGCCGCCATTGAAGTTGGTCGGCGCATAGCCGCCAGAGCGCCACGGCCGGTCATAAATCAACGTATCAGGCGCGACGATTAACCGATCAAACGCCAGGCCATAGATGAAAGGCTTCAGCGTTGAACCTGGTGATCGAAGAGCCAGCGTCAGATCCGTCATACCGGCGCGCTTGGCGTCAAAATAGTCAGGATTTCCGATGATTGCGCGGATTTCCGCACTTGGCGCATGCACAATGATCGCGGCAGCCGTTGCCGGACGTGCATGATCTTGCAATGCCGAGCGAAGGCGGACTTCACTTAAGCGCTGAAGGCGACCGTCGATTGTCGTCACGGCGGCATCCGCCTTTGGCAGATCAACTTCCGCAAAATGAGGCGCTTGGAATGGGAAGCTTGCATAGCGTCCAGGCAAAGGCGCTGCGTTGGCTTCCGCCGCCGCAGCATGCGAAATCACGCCCGCTTCAAGCACGCGCGCCAACACCCGCGCACGGGCGGCCCTGGCGTTCACTGGCTTGCGGTCTGGCCGTCTGGCATTGGGAGATTGCGGCAAAGCAATTAGCAACGCCGCCTCCGCTGGCGTCAGTAGACCCGGTTCATGCCCGAACAGCTTCAGAGATGCGGCGCGAACGCCTTCAACTGGTCCGCCGAAGGGCGCTAGCGTTAGGTAGATTGTGAGAATATCGGACTTTGAGTGATGCGCCTCAAGCTGCAGCGCCCGCGCCATTTCAATGAGTTTGGCCGAGAGCGTCCTTGGACGCGGCGATAAAAGCTTCGCTGCCTGCATCGTCAACGTCGAGGCGCCGGAAACGACCTGCCCCGCTGTCACCGCTTGCCCAACAGCCCGGCCAATCGCCAAGGGATCGACGCCCCAATGCGCATCGAACCGCTTATCCTCATAAGCCTTCAGCATGGCGAGATAGAGTGGATCAACATCCGCAGGCCGCGTTAGCAGGCGCCATTTGTCATCGCGGCTTTGAAAGATACGCAGCGGCTCGCCCGTTCTGTCTGCAACAACACGGGATCGATCCTCGAAACGCTCCAAGGGCGGCGGCGCGGCTTGATCCAGCGCCGCTAAGCTAAATACAGCCAGTACGAAGCCGCCAAGCAGGTGTTTAGTCCAGCGCCGCATCAGGGCTGCCTAACGCTTGCTAATCACGATTGTCTTGGTCGCCCCTCTGCCAAACTGCTCCGGCTGATACATATCCTCGATATGCGCGCCGCCATGAGTGAAGCGGCCCGGCGTAACGGCTCTGGCGATATAAGCCACCCGGAACTCCTGCTTCTCGCGCAGATTCACCTGCACCACATAGCGATCATCACGCAGCTCGACATGCTCAGGCCTCGTCACCGTGCCAAGCCAGCCATAGGCGCCCAAGTCATCGCCGCCAAGTTTGGCGTTTTCCAGCTCCAACCCGGCTGGAAGGTAGTCTACGGCCAGAGCGCGCGACCGTCCTTTCGCGATCATCCAGCCCTTCAAGGTCACCACAACAATGTCGTTTTGCTTGATTTTGGCAGGGTCGAGCGGCGATCCATCTGCAGTGAATAGCTGGCGCTCAATATCAAAGCCGGATTGCACTGGCGGCAGTGCGGTATTCGGCGATCCCGTCACCGTTACAAGGCCAGTGATCTGACGATTACTATTGTTCGCGAGCCGTGGCGCAGCACTGATATCTGTCCCAGAGACTGTGCGGTAGAGCCCCTGCCCGCCGCCCAATGTGACGTTCACGCCGTCTACACCGATGGCGACGTTGCGGGCGTCGCCGCTGGCCATGCCTGCAGCAGCTCTGACGATCCAGGCTTGCTCCTGCGTTGAAAGCCAGCGGCGGTCGTGGATCAGCGTGGAAAGCGCTTCGGCGCGGGCCTCCAGCATCGGCCAATCGACAACTTGGCTTTCCGCCATAAGCGACAGGATCGCAGCAGCATTTCTGACGCTTGAGCCATAGGTGTAATAGTAAGCTTCTTGGCTGACTTCTGAGATCGCAGGAATCGTTGCGAACAGCGCCTTCGCTCTGCCTTGGTCTCCGACCGCGGCTAAAGCAGCAGCGACGAAGGCGCGCCCCAAGCTGGAGGGCTTCAGCGTCGGCAATTGCGCTGCGAACCTGCGCACGCGCGCCGGGTCCGCCACACCGGCCTTCGCCCGAACATAGAGCGCATAGGCCGCGCCCGTGCCGCCGGGCGCCCGGTCATAGCGATAGCGCATGTCTGAGAGACCGCTCAGCCGCGTCAACGCTCGGTCGAGCGCCGCTTGTGGAACGTTGTAGCCAGCCCGTTCCGCTTCGACGAGGAAGTCTGTGACATAGGATGAAATCCATACGCCCGCCTCGCTTTGGCTGCTCCAGAACCCAAAGCCGCCGCTGCTCGCCTGCATCCCGAGTAAACGCGCAACGCCTTTATCGATTGCATCTGCAGGCGGTCCAGCGCGACTGATCCGAAGTGCGCTCTGTAACGCCTTCACGTGCAGCAAAGGCACGGCTTTCGACGTTGTCTGCTCTGCACAGCCATATGGATATCGGTTAAGGCCCGCCAGGATTGAAGGCAGATCAAGGTCTGGCAACGGATTGGCGCCGATTACAGCTCTGGCTGTCTCTGGATACAAACCATCCAGCAGTGACGGATCGACGGTCAATGTGCCGCCTGGTTTTAGCTTCGTCATAAATTTCCGCGTCTGGGTGGCGCCGGCGGGGCGTGTGCTGATGGTGCGGCGGCGTTCGAATACGACGCCATCTGGCCCTGTGACCGTCAGCGTGACTTCACTATCGCCAGGGGCCACTGCAAGCACTTCAAATGCCGCGCGCGCATCTGGATCACCCGGCTTGAGCACTGCTTTCAGAACGGCGTCTGCTGGCGCGCCCAAGACGCCAGACGTTGTGAGTTCTGCCTGATATTCACCCGGCGCGCCTGAGATATTTCTAATGGACACACTGATATCCGCAGTGTCATCCGGGCTCAAGAATCGTGGCATCGCCAACGTTGCGACAACGGGCCGCCGCACCAGCATCGTTGTCTCAGCCTGGCCGACACGCTCCTGATTCCAAGCCTGCGCCATGATACGCACTCGGCCTGTGAAGTCCGGCAGGTTCAGCGGGATGATCGCTCTGCCGGAGGGGTCTACCAAGACAACGCCGCTAAAAATCGCGAGCACAGGTTGGGTTTTCTTTGGCAAGTTGGCGAGCTGGTTTGCATCTTGGTTTAGATCAGCATCACCGCCAGATCGGACACGACCAATCGCTGAACCAGCCGCATCAATGAACTGGCCATAAACATCCCTCAGCGCCAAACCCAAACGACGTTTGCCAAGGAAATGCGCTTGCGGATTGGGTGATTTATACCCGGTCAGACCGAGTACGCCGTCGTCCACCGCAGCCAGCGTCACGTATGCGGGATCGCCAGCAGCCTCCGGCCCTAGCTGGACCGTCACATCGACACGGCGCTCAGGCAATGACGCATCTGGGGCCTCAAGCGCAACGCCAATGGCTTTAGGCGCCGGATCAAAGGCGATCCACTGGGCGCCGATCGCACGGCGTGGCGCCTGTGTGCGCTCTCCATCAGCCTTGCCGAATGCGTTGACCAGGAGATAAACGCCGGCGGCTCCATCCTTCGGCAAAGTCACAGACAGCGCGCCGCCTGTTGCCGGGATTGATGCAGTTTGGATGGAATGCACAGTACTACTGGCGACCGTCACCATAACTTCAGCATCAAACGGCGGTTCGACGGTAATTTGGACAATATCTCCAGGCATATAAGGCCCTGGCCCGGCGATAATCTTGGCTTTGTCCGGCGCCGGGCTAGCGCCAGCCCCTGCGCCATACCAACCTGCATGAAAGCGCACGCTCGTCGCCGCGCCTGTCGCTGGATCAGTCACATCGAGCCGGAAGCGGCCCCAATCACTAAAGCGCCTGGAGACAAGCGCTGGTTGGCTGGCGGAAACCTGCAGCACGCCTGTATCGACGAGACCCGCATCCAGATATTGGACGCGATAATCCCAGCGCCCACCCGCATCATACCAAATGTATTCGTATTCCTCGCGGACGATTGTGTATTCGAGCGTCTGATCAACGGCCTCGCCATCCGCATTCAGCGCGACAACATTGAAGCCCGCAACACCGCCTTCCTGGATGCTGCCGCCCTCAAACAACGGTTTGACGCCAATGAGTTGCTGCTGGTTCTTCAATTGCACCAGTGTTCGTGTGATCAGCGGTCTGCCGCCAATATCAAAGATGCTGGCCTTGATTTCGGCCTCAAGCGGTCGTGTCGTAGCAAGCAGTTCGCCGAAATCTATGACAGCGTCTGCAGCGCCATATTCACCTGTTTCGCTCTGAGCTATTCCGAGCCTGGCGCTCGTCACTGTCGCTTCCTGCGCCAAGCCAAACTTGTAGCCTTTGAAAGCCGGCGCTGGCGCCTTGGATTCACGGACTGTAGCGACGACCTCGACCGGGATGTCCGCCGCAGGCGCGCCATACAAGAAATCCGCCTGGACGGTCGCGATGATGGATTGTCTATCGCGCTGAGCCTTCACGGACGCTTCTATCCGGGGCGGCACAAAGTCTTCGACCAGAAAGCGCGTCGCGCCTATCGCGGCGCCCTTGGCGGAAGCATGCAAGCTCGCTCGCCAGTTGCCTGTCGCGGCGGTCGGCGGCAATGAGATGGTCGCGGAATACCCACCCGCACCTTTATCCTGGAGCGTGCGGCGATACACCTCGAACCCATCCTGACGCAGAACACGCAATGTCAGTGGCTGATTTTCAACCGCATCCGAGGTTGGCGAGCGCAGAAGCGCTGTGAAATGCACCGGCTCCCCAGGACGGTATACGCCGCGCTCAGTGCGCAGATAGGCATCCAAGGCGCCGGGCGCACGTCTGCCGTCAACTCCACGATCTGAAAGGTCGAGGGAAGAGCGATTGAGGTCCAGGTACACGAAATCGCCCGCATCGCCATAGGCCAATACAGAATGCGGCGCAGCGTCCCCCTGCCCGCGCAGATATCCAGCTTCGAAACGCCCCAGGCCATCGGCGCCAGTGGTCACAGTTGCAAGATTATCGCCATCTTCGGATTTCAGCACCAACCTCGCGCCAGCTTGCGGTTTTGCCGACTCAAGCGAGCGAACAGCAACCGTCATGCCATCAAGGCCTTGGAACGCTGTTAGGCCGATGTCAGATACGACAAACCATTGCGCCGTCGCCCAGTAGGCGTTGTGGAAATCAGCCAAAGGATCTTCGGCGACGGCGAGATACACACCCGGTTGTAGCTGAGGCATAACCTCACCGATTGGCAAAGCCGTGCGGACAGACTGATTGCGTTTCGCATCTACCAGCAATTCCCCAGTCCAGACATTCTGCCCAAGTTTGCTCGCGGCACGGCCAACTTCGTCATAACCAACTTGCTGGCCGATCAATCCGCGGCGGAGGTTGGCGACGACTTCACTATCGTCGACACGCAGAACAAGCACGCGCACCTTGTCGATATTGACGGTCTCAATCGGAAGGCCAGCGGACCCTGTCATCGGCAAAATCGAGCCAGCCGATGGGAACGCGACGCGGCGCGGCCTGTCCGGCACATCCAGGTCCAGCACGACATCACGGCGCAACAGCGCCTTAGCGCCACGAAGGCCGGAATTCACTGTCAGCCTATCTTTCCGGCCATGCGCAAAGCCTTCGACGCAGAGCTGATTATCATTGATGCGGGCGGCGAGCTTAGCGCCGCTTTGGCTGCTCACATAGGATTCAAGCGCTGCGGGTTGCTTTGTATCGAGCTTTGCATCAAACGAAACGCAGACCAGTGGAGAGCGGCGGTCCGCCTCAATGCTGATCCCAGGCTGGCTGAGCATAGTCCGGGCGGAAATTGTGTAGATATCGTTTGTGCGCCCGTCATAGCTGCCTGCGAGGCAGGCTATTGCGGCTTGCTTGGCCTTTGGGTCCGAAACTGCTGGGCAGGTTTTCGCTCGGTTGCGCGCCCATTCGCGCTGTGTCCGCTTCAGGAGGTCCAACCTGGAGCCTTTCAGGACAGCGCGGCCTTCAAAATAGGCTTCGGCCATGGCGGCGTCTTTGGCGGTAAGCCCATCATCGGAGCAGATCAGCCGCTCCACATCTGTGGAGGCCTTGGCGCAATCGAAACTGGGGCTGGCGGCGGCGGCAGGCCCTGCATTCATAATTCCAGCAGCAAGAATTGAAGCAACCGCTGTTCCAAGAACAAAAAACCGCTTGATCATGGCAAATCCCCAAATGTGCTGGACCGATCCGCAAAGCCTAGCATGTTTCAAGGCGAGATTAAGGCGCGGCGGCAACTAGAAAGCGGCGGCGGCATCCTCTACATTCAGCCCATCACATTTGTGATGGCAAAGTAAGGAGAATGGCAAATGGCAGGGGTCGGAGACGCCGCCCCCGGATTTAGCCTGCAAAACCAGGATGGGGCTCAAGTTTCATTGAGCGATCAATCTGGCAAGTATGTGCTGATCTGGTGGTACCCCAAGGCGGATACGCCTGGTTGAACGGTTGAAGGCAAAGGGTTCCGTGACCGAATCCAAGATTTTCAATCAAATGAAGTCGTTGTGATAGGCTGCAGCTTCGATGCGCCCGAAGACAACAAGGCCTTTAAGGACAAGTTTGATTTCCCGTTCGACCTGCTGTCGGACGCGGATAAAGCAATGTCCATCGCCTATGGCGCAGCGAATGACGACTCGCCCCGCCCGACACGGATTTCCGTGCTGATCGGCCCGGATGGCAAGATCGTCCGTCGGTTCGATACGGTGAAGCCAGCTGAACATCCGGAAGAGGTGCTGGAAGCCCTGGCGCATCTCTAAGCGCTCGGCTGAATGACTGTTGAAAGGCCGGTGCGGCATAGATTGCACCGGCCTTTCTTTTGCTTGCAAGAAACCAAGCCGCTCCATATGGTCTCGCGATTATTGAGGGGACCCAAGCATGTCTGATCGTTTGGTGGGGAAAACCGCCATAGTAACCGCCGCTGGCCAAGGTATCGGTCGCGCCATCGCCACCGCATTCCGCGACGCTGGCGCAAAAGTCTATGCGACCGATCTCGATGCCGGAAAGCTAGATGGCTTCACCGGCGTCGAAGCGCGCGGCTGTGACGTAACATCCTGGGATTCCGTGCGCGCCTTGGCCGCCGAAACCGGCACGCCGGATATCCTCTGCAATGTCGCTGGGTTTGTGCATGACGGCGATATTCTGAAAGCGACGGAAGATGAATGGGATTTCGGGTTTAATTTGAACGTCAAATCCATGTTCCGCACGATCAAGACCTACCTTCCTGGCATGCTGGAGCAGGGCCAGGGGTCAATCGTCAACATGGCGTCAGTCGCATCCCATTTGGCGGGCGTTCCGAACCGACTGGTCTACGGCACGAGCAAAGCCGCCGTTATCGGCCTCACCAAACAGGTCGCGCGGGATGTGATCAGCCAAGGCATTCGCTGCAACTGCATCGCCCCTGGGACGGTGCAATCGCCATCGCTGGATGATCGGATCAACGCCTTTGACGATCCGGTGCAGGCCCGGAAGGATTTCATCGCGCGCCAGCCCATGGGGCGCCTCGGCACAGCGGAAGAAATCGCCGCAGCCGCTATGTACCTCGCCTCAGACGACAGCCGCTACACGACCGGAACAATCCTGGTCGCGGACGGCGGTTTGACGCTTTAATTCAAGGATAGAACACATGAATACGATTGATCTCTCTGGCCGCCACGCGGTTGTTACAGGTGCGGCTCAAGGCTTCGGTCTCGCCATTACGGACCGGTTGCTCGCGTCCGGCGCCAAAGTATCCATGTGGGATATTGACGGCGGCGAACTCGATAGCGCTGTCGCAAGCCGGGATATGGCGACCGCCGTTCAGGGCGACGTGACGGATTTGGACTCGATTGAAGCCAGCTTGAAGACCAGCCGCAGCGCGAATGGTCCAATCGACATTCTGGTGAACAACGCTGGCATCGCCGGGCCGACAGTCCCCGTCGCAGACTATCCTGTGGCTGATTGGCGGCGCGTGATCGAGCTTGATTTGAACGCCGTGTTCTATTGCACCCAGGCCATCGTTCCTGAAATGGTCGAGCGCAACTACGGTCGCATCGTCTCCATCGCTTCCATTGCCGGTAAAGAAGGCAACCCGAACGCAGCGGCCTATTCTGCCGCTAAAGCTGGCGTGATTGCATTGACGAAGTCGCTTGGCAAAGAGCTGGCAGCCCATGATATCGCCGTCAATTGCATGACGCCCGCGGCTGCCAAAACCCGCATCTTCGACCAGATCAGCCAGCAGCACATTGATTACATGCTCTCCAAAGTGCCACGCGGCCGGTTTGTCACCGTGGAGGAAGTCGCGAGCATGGCCGCATGGTTGGCCAGCGAAGAGATGCGCTTCACCACTGGCGGCGTCTTTGACATCTCCGGCGGTCGCGCCACCTACTAGACCGTGTAGGAAATTGCGGAATAGTACTTCTTGGCGTGGGAGGCGATGAGCACTTTCTTATCCGTTCCGTTGATGATGCGGCGCGCGCCCTCCCAGTCCTCTTTGGCCGAATTGAAATAGTCGCTGAATTTCTTGCGCGTAAACGTGCCAAGGATCATCCCTTCGAAAAGGATCATCGTTGCGACTTTGACATCAAGCACGGCGTCCGCCGCCGCGCGGTTTGATGTCAAATCCAAATCCAAGCGACTGCCCCAATCGCAATAATTTATCCGCCCCGTAAGCTGCACAAACCCGCGCCCATGAAACTTAACGCCGTCGCCGGGCGTTAGATACCCGAGTTGCTTAGCGACCCAAGGCCTCTTGCCTTCGATGTCATACATGCGTTTGAAATAGGCGTCCGAGCCATACTCTTTGATGGGTTGCATTTTACGATCAACCTCGTGATGCGCGGTCGCCAATGCATAGGCCAACGAGCGGTCATCTTTGTTGCTGTGCTTATGCTCCCAGTAGTCCAGCAGGACAGTAAGCCCATGAACCTGCGATTGCCTCAATTTCCCGTCAAATAGGCGCAGGCGAACGGTATCAAAAAAGAACATCCGATTGATGTTTTGCATATCTAACCTTCCTTGGTGTGGTTCAGATATGGCAATTCATGGTCGCAATTTCAAGAACATTATTAGAACATTTTAACGTGCAATAAATCGCGCCTGCAAGCTCGAGAACGCGCAGACTGTATTATTCATCGCGATCTCGGGGCTAGAAACCTCAATCCGCTCGACCTTCTCTAGCAACGCCCGCAAGATCGCCTCCATCTCCGCCAAAGCCAGATGCATGCCGACGCACATATGCGGCCCAGCACCGAAACCTATAGGGCGCCGTGCGTTCCGGCGGACGTTGAACATGTCTGGGTTTTCAAACTCCAACGCATCACGATTGGCTGATGCGTAGAGCATCATGACTCGTGCGTCCTCGGGTATCACAACGCCGCCAATCGCCATATCGGCAGCCGCCCGGCGGCTGAAAGATCGGATTGGCGTCGACAACCGCACAGCTTCATGAACCGCATTCGGCACAAGCTTCGGCTCTTGTTTCAGGGTCGCCCATTGGTCTGGATATCTGCCAAGCAGCCAAATCATCTGGCCAATAGCGGAAATGGTCGTATCCAGGCTTGGGTTGATGTAATCGCGGATGACGAAGGGCGCCAATTCAGGATCAATCTCTCCTGCGGCCGCGGCGCAAGCGATGCGATGGGTCCAGCTGCCAGGCTTCAAACTTTCCGGCGTCGCGCGGGCCGATATAAAGCCGCGCATCTGCTTGATCGGCTCCAGCGCCGCCTGCCCCCGCGCATTTTGAACGCCTAGCACATCGAATGCAGCGCCCGCCCATTCCAGCATCTTATTCTGTTCGCCGATCGGCAAACCGACCAGATCACGGACAACGGTGAGGGGCAGGCTTTGCGCGAAGCCACTGATGGCGTCGAACTCTTGGCCATTCGCCACGCTGTTGACAAGCGCATCAGCGGCGGATTGGATGCGGGATTGGATATTCTGAAGCGCCCGGCGCTGCAGCGGCGGTTCCATCGCACGCCTCAGATCAGTATGCCGCGGCGGTTCAGACGCGACGGTATTGCCCTGCAGCATCTCGCACCCGAAAGCGTCGCCTGCAACGCCGTGTTTGCTTTCAAACTGCGCAAAGACGCTGAGCGCGGCGCGTACAGCGGCGTATTGCGTCAGCGCATAGTTGCCAAGATCAGGAATGAAAACAACCGGCCCAAGCGCCCGCATCGCCGCGTAATGCGGCCACGGGTCTTGGATGAACGCATCGCCATAGAAGTCGCAGCTATAGTGCGGAACACCTTCTCCGGCTGCCGCGCCCATGGCCTATTTCCAGCGGAGTTTTGGCTCCAGCCCGAAGCAATTGGCCGCGTTCATGCCGAGGATGTTGCGCTTCGCCTCTTCGTCGATCCAATCAATCTCGGCGATGACGCGTGGCGCATCAAAATCGAAATGCGGCCAATCGGATGCATAGAGCAGCTGCGTCTTGGCGTTGATCATCTCGAATGTGGCCTTAAGGCCGACTTCGCTGGATTTCTCCATGGGTTGGCACGTGTACCAGCAGTTCTGGCGCATATAGTCCGACGGCATTTGCGTCAGAAGCGGCGCTTCGGACATGCGCATCAGATACTGATCGTCCAAGCGCTGCATAACGAACGGGATCCAGGAGAGCCCACTCTCGATCCAAACGGATTTGAGCTTCGGGAAGCGTTCGGGAATGCCGTTCAGAACCCAGTTCGTCATATGCACGATATTGCACCACGCGAACCCCAGCGCATGCATCCCAAGGAAGCTATTGCAGGTCGCCAAGGATGGGTCCTGCCAGTGATAGCCAGCATGGAACGCAATCGGCTTGCCCGTTTCCTCGATCATGGAATATAGGCGCATATATTCATTGGCATGGACGGGCTTATAGCGCGTAGACGTCACGGTGAAGCCGATCACGCCCGGCTTGTCAGCGAATTCTTCGACTGTGCGGCAGGCGTCTTCCGGCGAATTAAACGGGAGCAGCACGAGGCTCGCCATGCCTTCGTCTCCTGGCAAGACACGCTCCGTCAGCCACTTGTTGTAGGCGCGCGTCAGCAGCACTTCCATATCGGCTTGGGGGTGCATGCCGAGGAAGAGCATCGGCGTTGGGAAAACCACCATCTTGTCGACGCAGAGCGCTTCCATGGCGCGGCGCGTGAGGGTGACGTCCCGGTGGACATCCGTTTCCTCAACCTTCTCACGCTGGCCGGATTGGTGCGGAATGCGCCCGCCGACATCTTGATAGCGCAGGCCAAGATCGCCGTTAAGGCCGTATGGCGGCGCGCCGAAGCGTTCCTTTTGGTACATCATGGCCTGATGGCGAACGACGGGGTCCTCAATATGCTCAATCACCTCATGCCAGTGCACGGTTTCGAGGTGATGCGCGTCGATATCGCAGATGAACCAATCGGCGAAGCCCATCTCGCGCGCGTCTCGCCGCGCTGGAGCGAGGTAGTCCCGCGTATCGGTATAAACGTCCATTTCCTGGACGGGCATGGCCTTCGAAGGAGTGATATTGGCGTCCATTGTCGCCTCCCTTGGCTTTGCAGTGCGTTCGTCTGAGCCTATTCTTTCAGGCTCTCCGGCGGTTGGTCATGATAGTCTTCTGGCCGCCGCCTGGACCAGAGGCCGAATTCCATCGGCCCCATGCGCAGCGCGCGCAGCACTTCGGTAACGGCTGTTAGCGCTTCAGTCGGCGTAACGACTTCGTCCGTATATCCCAGCACGGCCTTCGGGCTGCGCTGCTCGCCATCCGCTTTTGCGGCGTAGAGTTTTATGGCGGCTGTCATAATGCGCGCGACAGCAGCATCGGATACGCGGCCCGCCTCGCCTTCCGCCAGCAGCGCTTTCGCATCCTGCCAGATCTTGTCTGACATTTCTTCAACGGCGGCGGCTGGGTCATTCGGACGGGCGCTGTCATTCGATGATGACATACACATCCCCATCTTGAACCTGGGTCGCATAGCCCTCCAGGTTCATAATCTCAACTTTGGACGCGCCGGCGAACTTGCCAGTCCGCACATCGAACTCCAGCCCATGCCAGGGGCAGACAATGTGGGTGCCTGAGTTCTCAAAATCCCGGCCAAGGCTTTTTTGGTCGGCGTCGAGCTTCTCGATCACCTTCTTGTAGATGCGGCCTTGGCACACAGGTCCACCCTGATGCGGACATTTGTTTTTATACGCGAAAAAATCCGCGCCGAGGCGGAAGACGCCAATCTCATGGCCATCGACTTCGACGACAGTCTTGCCCTCGTCCTCAAGCTCATCTTCCCGGCAAACCCGCACTGTCCGCAACCGACTTCTCCAAGCGCAATTCAATGGCGGAGAGTTTAATGCTGTGGCGCAGTGTTGGTCAAAGGGTGGGAACTTGGCTCAGGGCTTGAACGCAATCTCTATCTTGCGGTTCTGACCATCCGTATCGGTGATTTGGCCTGTGTGTTTCGCAATGACGGTAAGGAACCCTTCAAATTGCGTCAGCCAGACGCCGCCAGACAGGCATTTTACGTCCGATCTGGTGAAGTATTTCGTAGAGGTCGAAAATTGTCGCTTACCAAGCATGGCGCCGCTGCAAGTAACACTTTGCCCGAATTTGGCCGTGAACAGGTCACTCTGCCCGTCTGATGTGAAGTCCATCTTGCCGGTTTGCCATGGCGCGGGATCAGACTTTGAAACAATTCTGAACGCAGCGGAAACGCTAATCGCCGCGCTCCTTGGCGCAGCAGCCGCGAGGCCTGATCCTGCGTTATTCATCAATCTACCGCCGACATACACTGGCCCACGCCAGACCACATCAGCGTTTTGCCCGAAGAGCTTGCACCCTTCCCCAGATTTTTCCTTGCAGCTAGCGATCGCATCGCGCGCCTTATCGCTCACTTCGCACTGCGTTTCCGGGCAATAGTTGTAGATCGCATACCCGGTTCGCGGATTATAGGCGAATGCGCCTCCATTTTCTTGCTTTTGGTACTTTTGGAAATGCGCCCAAGTCCCAGCATTGAGATCAATTCGCCCAGTTCCGACAATCTCATTATATGACTGACTAGTAACGCAGCCTGCGATCAGCAGCGTCATACTCAGTGAAATCCAGAATTTCCGCACCGCCGCCAATGCTCTACCACCCAAATCATTGTACTAGTTTTACAATCTTATGAGGTGAGCGCTGACAAGCCAACTACAATCTATAGATGTGACCGTTATCTTCCCCGTGTTCCTTGGCCTCGCGCTTCGCTTCATGTAGCCTTTTCTACAAACCGACGCAGCCATTCAGGAACAGCACATTGACCGGATTTCCAAGCAACGACGCCCTCAATATCCACTTCGCCCATAGCGCCTATCAACTGGCGGATTGGTTTGCGGCGCGGAATACTGGCATCAAACATTTTCAGACATTTACGCCTGAAGATACCCACGCGCGGATAGGCGAAGGGCATGTGCTGGTCGCGAGCGGGTTTTGGAAGAATGAATTCCTGGATGAGGCGAAGGCGCTACAATTCGTGCAAGTCTGCGCCGTCGGTTATGACCAGTTTGATCAGGCTGCCTTAAAAGCAAATGACGTAAAGCTGGCGAATGCTGCTGGCGTCAACGCGAACGCTGTCAGCGATCATGCGTTCGCGCTGATCCTGGGTCTCACCCGGCTTATCCATCATGCGCGCGACAATCAGGCGAAGGCGCATTGGCGCCCGATGATTTCAGACATTTCCCGCCGTGAGGAAGAGTTGCCCGGCAAAACGCTGCTGATTTACGGCACAGGCCAGATTGGCGGGCGGATCGCCAGGCTTTCTAAAGCGTTTGGCATGAATGTTATCGGCGTGCGTCGCGATCCCTCCAAGGCCGTTGAGGGCGTGGACGAAATGCATGCGACGGATAAATTTGTCAGTCTACTGCCGCGCGCCGATATCGTCGTTCTCGCCTGCCCGCTTACCGACGAAACGCGCGACTTAATGGATGCAGAAGCCTTCACTGCGATGAAATCCACGGGCTACCTCGTGAATGTCGCGCGCGGCGGATGCGTCAATCATGATGCGCTTGTCCATGCGGCCACGACCGGCCAGATCGCCGCGGCAGGCATCGACGTGACAGAGCCGGAACCGCTGCATGGGGACTCGCCGTTATGGGGCATGGAAAATATTCTTCTCACCCCGCATTCCGGCGGTGAAACAAGAAGTTACGAGGACAATGTCCTGGATATTCTGATGGATAATTTAGAGCGCATGGCCGCCGGCGGCGACCTTCGCAACCAGATCGTCTGATTGAACCATGCCCCGCGCCGCCGCCCTGCCAAAGCATGATGACAGCAATGGCTGGTGGGGCGTGTTGCCGGCTCCGCCGCCGCCGCAAACGCTATCAGGCGAGCGCCGATACAAAACCGCCGTCATTGGCGCTGGCATTTGCGGCTTGTCTGCAGCTCGGCGGCTCGGCGAACTCAATCCGAATGAACCGATTGCGGTGCTTGAGGCTGAACAGGCGGGGTTCGGCGCATCTGGCAGGAATGCCGGGTTCTTGCTGACAATGCATTCCCACGGCCCGCCGAAGCGCATGGAGGTGCTCAACCGTAATGTCCGGCTATGGACAGACGGCTTAGACAATCTCCGCCAGACCGTGCGCGACCATCAAATCCAGTGCGATTGGGATGAAGGCGGGCGCATCCATGCTGCAGGCGGCCCTGATGGCCGCCAGCATCTCGACGAACTGATGCAGACGCTCGATGCGTTGGAAATGCCATACACGCGCCAAACCGGTTCGGACCTTGAATCAATGCTTGGCACATCCTTCTATACGGAAGGCTTGCATGCGACGGGCAATGTGCTTGTAAACCCGGCGGCGATGTTGCGTGGCCTTGCGAAGACGCTCCCACAAAATATTGACCTATTTGAAAAATCTCCCGTCACAGAAATCGCCCGCGAGGCAGATGGTTTCTTAGTCAAGTCCGGCGCCGGCGTGATCAAAGCGGACCGCATCGTCATTGCAACGGGCGTGATGATGCGCCATCTGGGCGTCGCCGCGAACCGCTATGTGCCAATGGCGATGTTCGCCAGCCTGACAGAGCCTTTATCAGACGCGCAGATGGCGCGCTTCAAATCCGGCGCCTTCGGGTTGCTTGCAGCATCTGACAACGGCTCCACTGTCCGGTTGACCCGTGACCGGCGCATCTTCATTCGCAACCACGCGCATTTTGCGCCCGCAGGCGGTTACTCGGCCGATGCAGTGAGCGCCGCTGCCCCCCTCCACCGCAAATCCATGCTCGCCCGCTGGCCGGATTTCACAGATGTAAAATTCGAATTCACTTGGGCCGGCGTCATGGCGTTCACTGCCAATGACGGCGCTGTATTCGGCGAGATTGAGCCAAACCTATTCGCAGTCCTAACCAACGACGTCGCCCCCATGACACGCGGCGCCTCATCCGGCCGCCTCCTAGCAGAACTCATGGAAGGCCAGGACAGCGACCTGCTCTCCGCCGCCCAATCAATGCTCGGCGCCAAACGCCTCCCACCTCGTCCGTTCCTGGACTTTGGCATAGCCTGGAAGCTTAAGACGATGCGGAAGAAGGGAGCAGTTGAATTTTAGGAGGCCGAATCCTGCCTTTCATACCAAACTTCAAACAGCCGGCCCGATAAGTCAGATGCCTTCATTGTACCTGTATATGGCTGTCCGCTCTCATATTCTCCTTCTAGGCTAGATATATGCTTGCCCCGTTTATCGAAGCATTCGCTTGAAATTGAACCTTTTAGCGGTGTCGGCCTCTTATTTGGGCCAAGCCCCGGTGTAAGGTTTGCATCGCATACCGCACCACCCTGCAGCTCAATATATAGCGTTGCACCGTGCTCTGATTTTCGCATCCACGCGGTTCCAGGCCGCCACTGCCCGACTTGAGCGCGATCTGAAATTCGGTAATGGATATCCAAGAGGACACCTCGGCGTTTTCGTTGCGCCACCTTTTTCTGCCGCCTTAGCTCGGCATTCTGCCGCCCTATTTCAGGTGTCCAAACCTGTGTCCCTGACACATAAATCGGGCCATCCCAAACGAGACCACGACCCGTAGCGAGCAATTTGCATTGCCGATTATATTGGCTCGAGCATCGGTCAATTACATATTTCAGATTGTCGCCGCTCACACAGTTCTGCTCAGGGCAATTGGCGAAGTATGCGCCGCCCGATACTGGATCAACAGACATATAGATCGCACCGGGGGTCGCGGTGAACGCCTTCAATTGAGTCCAGGTTTTAGGGGGAAGGTCCAAGCGCCCAACTCCCGAAACCTCACTCAGGCGGTACTTGTTCGCGCAGCCAATCAGCACAAACGCACAGAGCGCCAGACAAAAAGCACGCATTTTCATCGCCTACGCCTGCGGTAGGAAAACGCCTTTGCCGGTTTTTTGTTGGTCGAACAGTTTGTAAGCCTCATCGGCTTGGTCGAGCGTCCATTTGTGGCTGAAGAGGCCGTCGACGTCGATTTTGCGGTCGGAGACGAAGCGGGCGCAGTCGGCTTGGCCGACTTTGGAGAAGGTCCAGTGGCCCATCAGCGTCACCTGACGACGGATCAGGTCTGGCGAGACTTCAAGCATGACCTCACCGCCCTCGCCGACAAAGCAGGCGCTACCCCATGCGCGCGTGACACGCACAGCGGCGCGACGCGCGTCTGGCGAGGATGAGCTATCCAGCGTTTTATGAGCGCCTTCGCCATGTGTCAGGTCTTTGATGGCCTCGACCGGATCGAAAGCCATCGGGTCCAAAGCCTCATCGGCGCCCATGTCGAGCGCCATCTGGCGACGTTCTGGCGAGATATCAATTGCGATCACCCGTGCGCCCATGGCGACGCCCAACTGCGTAGCGGACAGCCCAACCGGCCCCTGCCCGAACACGGCGAGCGTCTCATCGCCTTCCAGCCCGAGCCGCTTTAGCGCGCCATAAGCCGTGCCTGTGCCGCAGGAGATCGCTGCACCGGCTTCAAATGACAGGCTATCCGGCAGCGGCACCAACGTATGCGCTGGAACCCGCATGTATTTCGCATGGGCGCCGTGGGCGACAGAGCCGAAAACGATGGCGCCATCATCGCACATCTGCGACCAGCCCGATTGGCAGTGGCGGCATACGCCGCAGCCGTCATAATGATGGTCCATGACGCGCTGGCCGACCCGCGCCTCACGCTCCGTCACCGCAGAACCAACCTCAACGACGACCCCGCACGGTTCATGCCCGGCGATCTGCGGCGTAGAGGCGCGCTTGATGCCACCGCGCACAACGCCTGGTTCAAACTTAGGGCGGTAGGCTTTGAGGTCCGTTCCACACATGCCGGACGCACGAATTTCAAGGATGACGTCGCGCGGGCCGGGCGTCGGGTCGTCAAACGTCCGTAACTCAACCTGCCGTTCGCCTAAAAATACAATGCCTTGCATGGAACCCTCCCAATTTTAGAACCCTATACGACGCTTCGCCCTCATATGGTTCATTCGGCTAAGCGAATTTTCTTCGTCCATCTATACGAGAAACCTGGCGCGTTAGTCTTCTGGCCGGTTGTTGAACACAGCCTGGAACCGATCCTGGAATTTTGGCCATACTTCCGGGTTCAGCAGCCGGGGCGGCTTCTTGCCGTTGCGCACTTCAACCAATTGCTCCGCCGCGATTTTTGCGATGTTGCGACGGCTTTCATACGTGATGCCAGCCGTGTGGGGCGACAGGCAGACATTATCCATTGCCAGCAAGGGATGGTCCGTCGGCGGCGGCTCGATGTCCCAGACGTCAATGCCTGCCCCTGCGAGCTTGCCGGAATTCAGCGCTGCGACCAGCGCATCCTCGTTGTGGATATAGCCGCGCGCGGTCGCCACATAAATCGCGCCATCCTTCATCGCGTCGAAAACAGACGCGTCGATCATGCCGCGCGTCGTTGGGATCAGCGGGCAATTGAGCGAGACAAAATCTGCCTCGGCGACCATTTCATGCAGGCTGTCGTATTTCTCAGCGCCTTTCGCAGATACCTCTTCCGCCGTCAGCAATGGATCGTATGCAACGATGCGGCAGTTGAAGAGGCCCTTACAGAGCTCCGCGACACGGCTGCCGACATGGCCGATGCCGATGATGCCGACGGTTTTGTCCTTAAGCTCCGTCCCCTTGAACACGTCTCGGTCCGTAATGCCGCCACGCCGGATCGCGCGATCAGCCTCAATCAGGCGTTTGGAAACGGTCAGCATCATCGCGAGCGCATGTTCGGCGACACCCTCCTTGTTGCCGCCCGCTTGATTGACGACCGCAACGCCTGCGCGTGTCGCAGCCTCCAGGTCACAAACGTCGTATCCAGCGCCGTATGTTGAAAGCATCAGAATATTTGGGCAGCGCTCAAACAATGAATCAACGCCCCAAAATTGCTTTGGCAACTCATCCTTGGCACTGGAAATGCTATAGACATGGGTCTCGCCCAGCGCCTCAAAAATCTGCTCTTCCGGATCGGAGAGATGCCGTCGCTCAACAGTGAAGCCGCCATCATCCTCCAGCACATCCAGGAAGGAATTTTCCATGGGGCGAGTGAAGTAGAGAACGCGCATCGCGTTCGCATTCGTATTCATTGTCTTTGGACCTTATCTTTATGAGGCGTCGATATTCGCTTTGGCATATTCGGCGTCGAGCTTGCCAACCAGCCAGAGGCCAAGCATGCGAAAGTCGCTGGCGAAAGACCAGAGCGGATATGTGAAGGTGGCAGGCCGGTTCCGCTCAACGAAGAAATGCCCGATCCAGGCGAACAGATATCCGCTGATGATCGCAGCTGGCAGCAGTGTCCAATCGACGAGCACGGCAGCGCAGATCACAAGCGCTATGCCAAGGCCAGTGCCGAAATAATGCAGCGCCCGTGTTTCCGGCTTTCTGTGTTCGGATAGATAATACGGCCAGAATTCAGCGTATGTTTTGTATTTTCCGTCCATATCAGGCTCGGTCATGTCGCGGCCTCGCTTGCTAATCGCGCAGGATCGCCTTATTTCACGCGTTCCTTCAACACTCGAGCATTTGATTAGGACCCTTCGTCATGGGCTACAAGGTTGCTGTTGCGGGCGCGACCGGCGCTGTCGGCCACGCCATTCTTGAATCATTGGACGAAATCGACTTTCCCGTCGATGAAATCGTCGCCCTCGCCTCCTCGGCTTCCATCGGGAAAGAGGTATCGTTTGGCGACGAGACTTTGAAAGTCAAAGAGCTCGCGAAGTTTGACTTTGAAGGCTTTGACATCGCCCTATTCTCGCCAGGTGGCAAAGTCTCCGCCGAGCATGCGCCAAGGGCCGCGAATTCTGGCTGCGTTGTTATCGACAACACCAGTCATTTCCGTATGGACCCTGATGTGCCGCTAATCGTGCCAGAAGTGAACCGCCATGCGCTGGAAGGCTTCCGCGAGCGGAACATCATCGCCAACCCGAATTGCTCGACGATCCAAATGGTCGTGGCCCTGAAACCCTTGCACGATGCCGCGCGCATCAAGCGGATTGTGATTTCCACGTATCAGGCGGTATCTGGCGCTGGCCAAGCCGGGATGGACGAGCTCTACCGGCAGACCAAAGGCGTCTACCAAATGGAAGAGGCCAGCCCGAAAGAATTCCCCGTTCCCATCGCCTTCAACGCCATTCCCCATATTGGCGACTTTATGGAAGACGGATCCACCCACGAAGAATGGAAGATGGTCGTCGAGACCAAGAAAATCCTGGACCCAGAAATTGAGGTCTCTGCGACCTGCGTTCGTGTGCCTGTTTTCGTTGGCCACAGCGAATCCGTGAACGTTGAGTTCGAGTCGCCATTAGAATTGGATGAGGCGGTTGATCTCTTGCAAGAGGCGGATGGCGTTGTGGTTATGGATCGGCGGGAAGCTGCTGGATACATGACGCCAAAGGACTCCGCTGGCGATACAGCGGTATTCGTCTCCCGCCTCCGTGAAGACGACACTGTGCCTTATGGCCTGAATATGTGGATCGTGTCCGACAATCTGCGGAAGGGTGCGGCCTGGAATTCAGTTCAGATCGCTCAGGCGCTTACTGAAGACTACATGTAGGCGGTTACGGCGATGGAATTTACTGCATGGCTGGCCTTCGCCGCTGCATCCACCGCACTTTTGCTGCTGCCAGGACCAACGGTTCTGTTGGTGCTGAGCTATGCGCTGACCCAAGGCCGCCGCGTTGCGTTGGCGACCGTCGCGGGCGTAGCGCTCGGCGACGCAATCGCAATGACGGCCTCGCTCGCAGGGCTGGGCGCCTTGGTGCTGGCGTCTGCGGAGCTATTCACGGTGCTTAAATGGTGCGGCGCGGCCTATATGGCCTATCTCGGCATTCAACTGCTGAGGAGCGCTGGCGGCTCAAAGTTTGAAGCAACAGATGCGACGCCGGTTGTTCAGGCGAATAGCGTGTTCATGCATGCGGCGGCTGTAACGGCGCTCAACCCGAAATCAATCGCCTTCTTCATCGCTTTCGCGCCGCAGTTTGTGGATGCAAGAGCGCCGCTTACCCCGCAGTTTGCGGTGATGATCACAACCTTTGTAGGGCTCGCCGCGATCAACGCCCTCGCCTATGCGCTTCTGGCGGACAAACTGCGCCAGAAGATGCAGCGGCCAGCCGTCATCCAATGGCTAACACGGATCGGCGGCGGCGCATTGATCACTATGGGCGTTGCGACTGCAGCTGCGAGCCGGTCCTGACCCGTTTTAGCCTTTGGCGAGATAAAGCAGCAGGCAGATCAGAATAATTGCAATGAGCTGCAGCAGCACCCGCATCTGCATCAGTTTATTGCCGTATTTCGCGTTAAATTTTCCGCCACGCGCAAAGCCGACGACTCCGACAATCAGCACAACGGCTGTCGCTAGAATCGCCAGCGGTATTAAGAACCCCAACAAACCGCTCATCGCCGATATCCTCTTAACTCAATTAACGCTAGATTAAGGTATAGGGCGGATTGCGGATATGAAACCGCGCCGAACTGACGCGCGGGTTGACCAAGGCATCTCACCAGTTGGTTTTGGCAGACGCATAAGTTCGAGTATTCTCTTGTTTCATAATTCCATCAGGAGCGCGCTTTCATGAAGAAAGTCATTATCGCAGGGGCCGTCGCGCTGATCGCAGCAGGCGGCGCATGGTTCGGCATTCCAGTCTATGCAGAAGGCGAATTCAAAGGCGCGCTGGACGGATATTTCGCCACGAAGACTGATGACCGTGCAGGCTATAAAGCCGCTCAACTCGATTATTGGAATGACCGCGCAGAGATTGGCGCAGTCTCCGACGTGGTCACCGTCAAGATTGCCGGCAAGGAATTGAAGGGCCTCCTGACGGTCAATGATCTCATCATCGAAGGCTATGACCTAGACGCCGCCAATACCGCCCTTGCAGGCGCTGACGGCAAAGTCGAGCAGATCGCCCAGCGTGTTTCTTGGTCCGGCTTTACTCTGACGGATGAAGCAAATGGCGGCGCACTGACAGGCAAGGCTGGCTCTTTGGCCAATGTCAAAGCCGATAAGCTCGATCTGAAAGACATTTTCGAGACTGTCGGCGCAGAATTTTCATCGGCGGAGCAAGCCGGGATCAACTTCGAATGGTCGAAAGACACCGAGACGCTGAAAGCATCGCTGGCGACCCTCTCAGCGGAGAATGGCGCATCTTCTGGCATTGGCGCGCTGACAGCGTCCGATATCAAATTTCGGAGCGCGTTTTCGAAGGATGAAGTGAGCGGTGATATCGCCATGGATTGGGGCGATCTCGCGATCACTGGGATGGCCTTCAGTGAACTTCTATCGGTTGCTCGCTTCGAAAATAGGAATGCGAAAATCACCTTCAATATCACTGGCCCTAGCAAACGTGGTCGCGAGCCTCAAGATGTGACCGGCGAGATTGGTTTCGAAACCTACATCCTGGAAAATGGCGATGTTCATATGGCCATGTTCGATATTTATCCGGCCTTGATCACACTGTTTGAGCAGGCCGAGAATGAAGAGACAGGCCCGGAAGAATTCGCGCAGATCATAGAAATGATCGTTGCAGGCCTGGAGAATGCCGTTAAGCACAACACGGGCGCCGATAGCTTTGTGATGACGAACTTGGTCACGGATATCCCGATGCTTCAACGCCAAACGATTGAGCGCGTCGAGGCCAAGGATAATCGCGGTCTGAAATTGGCTCGTTTTGAGATGATCGGCATGACGCAAACAACACCGATGGGCTCCAAGACTTCGGTGGACCAAATGATCAACGAGGATATTGATCTGAGCGCCCTGCCCGCATATCTGCGCAAAGTCTTCGGCGCAAAAGTTACGCCGGAGAGCCCGCCGCACGCCGAGGCGTTCTATCGAGAAAACACCATCGCAGCAGCCATCCCAGCCATTTCGTTTGGCCGTTGGACAATTAAAAATCAGGTCATCGAATTACCAGACGCCACCGTCATCAAAATCGGCGATGTCACGATGACGCCTATGCTGGCGGACGAAAACGGCGCCGTTCAATTCGCAACTAGCCTCGCTGGCATGACGCTGCCACTGGAACAAATCGCCCAAAAGGACCCGCGCGCTGGTATGGCGCTGGGCATGCTGAAATCTCAAGGCATTGAACAGATCAATCTCGGCTATGGCATTGATTTAACTGCAAGCCCAAAAGCAGGCACAGTCGACATTACCGATATCTCTGTCGCATTGGAGAAGCTTGGCGCTCTTAGCATCAAGGGCGATATCAGCGGCATTGACGTTGAAAAGATGCGGACGCTGCCAGAGCAGGAATGGTCTGTGCCGCTGATGGAAGCAGGCGTCGGCGGCGTAACGATCGTCGTCAAAGACGAAGGTTTGCTGGACTTCGCTTTCAATATGCTCGCCAGCCAGCAAGGCGCTAAGCCAGAACAGATCGCCGCTGGCCTCGCCATGCAAGCTGAGCAAATGTCAGCGCAATTTGGTTCGCCACGCGCAACAGCGCTCGGCCAAGCCGTTGCTGCATTCATGCGCGACGGCGGATCAATTACTGTCACGATGGCCAAAACCGAACCGACGCCTGCAATGGAGATCATGATGACCGTGCAGACCCAGGGGCCGCCAGCGGTTCTAGACCTCTTGCAGATTGAAGCCGTCCACACGCCCTAAAATCGTGTGCGGATGTTGATGGAGCCAAAGCGGCTCCACCGGTCCTGATTGACGTGCTGCGGTGAGCGTATGACGTGGGTGAATGCGAGTTCTAGCCGTCCGACCTGAACAGCGAGGCCTGCCTGCAGGTCTAGCTGGAATGGGATGAGGTCGACGCCTGCGCTGTCCTCAAACGTGCTGCCCTCCACGAACAGATCGCGTGCGACCGCCCTGCCCGCAGCGCCCGCAAACACATACCAGGAAAAACCATCCACGTTCCTGAAGAACCCTGGGCCCGAGAGCGCAGGCCGCACGCGCGGCGGCCCGTAGTCATCGCCCAAATCTTCGCCGATGCGGAAGGACACGCCAGCGGAGCCATAGGTCTCGACATTGCCGAGCGCCAAGCCAACGTGAGGCGTGATGTCGCCTTCAATTGGCAGGATCGGCAAGTCCCATTTCTGGCTCGCCCGCCAACTCCGTTCGTACAGCAATCGCACGCCGACTTCGGTGCCGAGTTGCGAATCCCAGCCCTTAGGGTCCTGTGATCCGATCAGGCGATGGACGAACTTCTGCGTTTCTTTCGCGTATGAATGCCTGCCGACAATGCCGACATCCAGGGCTATCACGTCTAGCTGGCGCGGCTCGCCATCGGTATGGCGCTCATCCGCCACAAGGCCGACGGAGCCATACAGAAATCCAGCATAGGGTCGGTCTCTCGCATCGGGCGGATCAAGCGTGATGTCTTCTGGCGTGTACATATTTTGGCCAGCGCCATAGGTGATGTGCCATTTCTTGGCGTCTGTCAGCCAAGTCAGTTGCGCTGGGGCCCAATCGGCGAAGAACGGCAGGTCATTGGCTGGGCCAACATACGAAATCAGCCCGCCATTGGTGTAGTCGCGGTCCGTGCCAGCAATAATGTCATTCTCAAGCGTGAAGCTCCACGTGCCACGCTCTTCCGGCGCTTTTTGGCCGAGCGCTGGCAGTGCAGCGAGAATACCTGCAAGCAAGGCAAACGTGGCGGGGATGCACCGCTTCATCGGCTCAATCGAACGCCTCAAAGATTTCTTCAACGGCTTTGAGTTGATTTCCACTGGCGGAGGACGGCACCAGGATCGGCGTTTTGACGCCCGTTTCACGCCACATATCCACCCGCTCCCGCACACGGGAGGCGGAGCCAAATAGCGTGATGTCATCCAACCATCTATCGGACAGGCGATCTGAAATGCTGGCTGTGTCGCCGCTTTCGATCAGCGCATCAATCTCAGCCATTTCCTCGGCATACCCAGATTCCCGCCAGTACGAGCGGTAATACGGCAACTGCACATAACGGGAGAGCGTGCGCTTATGCACCGCTTTCGCCGCTTCGATGTCGTCTGAAATGCAGGTCGGCGTCATGCAGCCAATGAAGAAATCTGGATCATCCAGCTTCTCCTGCGGCAATAGCGCCAGCGATTCTTTCGCTTTTGTCAGCGCGGCATTGGCGAAGACTAAGCCGTCGCCCACCTCGCCCGCTAGTTTGATCATCCGGGGTCGCATGCCCGCCAACGTGATCGGCGCCGGTTCGCCAGCGCCTGTTGCAGACTTATAGCGCTCAACGAAGCTCCGCATATCGCCTAGCGGCTTGCCGACTTCGGCACGGAACTTAGCTTGCGTTGGCCCGTGCGATACGCCGACGCCAAGCCGGAACCGCCCACCAGAGACCTCGTTCAAGGAGGCCGCGGTTTCAGCAAAATCCTCCGCGACACGGGAATAGATCGGCGCGACCGTCACACCAAACGGGATAGAGTTCGTCTGCCATGCGAGCGCCTCCACGAGCGACATGCCGCCGAGCGTTGAGGGACAATACATGCCCGCATAGCCCTTCTCTTCCATCTTCTGCACGGCTTCAACGACCGGGCGGCGGCGGCCCGGAACTGGGGTCAGCGCGAGGGCTGGTTTCATAGCGGACATATCTCTAGCGCTCCTAGCATCGATTTCTGCTCTAAGCTAAACCCATTCCAGGAACACGTCACCTTGGCAAAAAGTTAAGGCTGAAAAATGGATATTCTGATTGCGGGCGGCGGCATTGGCGGATTGACCGCGGCGCTGGCGCTTCATGCCAAGGGCCACACAGTCACGGTTTATGAGGCGGCGCCTAAGCTTCTGCCGCTCGGCGTCGGCATCAACCTGTTGCCGCATGCCGTATCAATCCTCGCTGATCTTGGCTTGCTTGAAGATCTGCGGCGTCTCGGCGTTGAGACGCAAGAATTGCTGTATTTCAACAAATTTGGCCAACGTATTTGGCGCGAACCTCGCGGGCTGGAAGCTAGATATCCGGTCCCGCAGTTCTCGCTGCATCGTGGCGAATTTCAGATGTTGTTGTTGGAAACCGTGAAGGCGCGGCTCGGCCCGGAGCGCGTGCGCGAAGGCATGACCTATGCCCGCCACACCATATGGCCTAGCGGCCGCGTCGGCGCTTGGTTCCAGAAGGCTACAGGCGGCGACGGCTATGGCCCAGTCGTTGCGGATGCCCTAATAGGCGCGGACGGCATCCATTCCGCTGTCCGCAAAGGCTTCTATCCGGATGAAGGCGCCCCGCATTGGTCTGGGGCAGTGCTATGGCGGGCTGCGATTGAAGATGCGCCTTTCCTTTCTGGCCGCAGCATGATCATGGCGGGGCATCAGAACCAGAAGCTGGTCGTCTATCCTATATCGCAGAAGGCGTTTGAAGCAGGCCGAAGCCTGACAAACTGGATTACCGAAATCCGTATTGGCGCCCCAGGCGATCCGCCGCCATCCCGCGAAAGCTGGAATAAGCCAGGCAAGTTCGAAGACTTCATGCCCGCATTCAAAGATTGGGCCTTTGATTGGCTCGATTTCCCAGCACTCGCCGCCAAAACCCCAGAAGCGCTTGAGTTTCCAATGGTCGACCGCGATCCCGTGCCTGCCTGGAGCTTCGGGCCAGTCACGTTGCTGGGGGATGCCGCGCACCCGATGTATCCCGTAGGTTCCAACGGCGCCAGCCAGGCGATCTTAGACGCCCGCGCCTTGGCGGAAGCGCTCGAAGGGGGCGGCGGCGACGTTCATGGAGCGTTGAAGGCCTATGAAGCCCAGCGCTTGCCCGCAACCGCCGCCATCGTCGCTGCGAACCGCAAGCAAGGGCCTGAGCAAGTGATGCAGAACGTCGAAGAACGGGCGCCCAACGGCTTTGAGCGGCTCGAGGATGTGATCACGCAGGCTGAGTTGGAAGCCGTATCCAACCAATACAAACAGGTCGCCGGGTTCGATAAAGCCGCTGTGGCGCGCGCCCGCGAATAGGAGTATGCGTTAGAGCATTCTCGCACCTGCTGGAGATCACGCGCGATGGCGCAGGACAATGAGCCTAAGCGAACTCTATTGCTCACCGGCGCAAGCCGCGGCATCGGCCACGCCACCGTAAAGCGCTTCGGTGCGGCTGGATGGCGGGTGCTCACCGTCTCCCGTCATCCATTCTCTGAGGACTGCCCCTGGGATGGCGGCAAGGACAACCACATCCAACTTGACCTCAGCGATATCAATGCATTGCCCTCTGCAATTGATGCAGTACGCGAACGTTTGCCAGAAGGCAGACTGGAGGCGATGGTTAACAACGCCGCTATTTCGCCGAAGCTCGCAGGCGGCGATCGCATGGGCGTGCTTGATACGGATATGGACGCCTGGCAACGGGTATTCGCAGTCAACTTTTTCTCCGTCGCGATGCTTGGGCGTGGGCTGATTGATGAGCTAACGGCGGCTAAGGGCGCTATTTTGAACGTGACTTCCATCGCTGGCACGCGTGTTCATCCGTTCGCGGGCGTCGCCTATTCAACATCCAAAGCAGCGTTGGCGGCTCTCACCCGGGAAATGGCGGCAGAATTTGGCGGGCGGGGCGTGCGCGTCAACGCGATTGCGCCCGGCGAGATCGATACAGCAATTCTATCGCCCGGTACGGAAGATATCGTTGAGCGGGAAATTCCGATGCGCCGCCTAGGCACACCGGAGGAAGTCGCAGCGACGATCTATTTCCTTTGCACCGGCCCCGCCTCATATGTGAATGGCGCCGAAGTGCATGTGAACGGCGGACAGCACGTCTGAACGACGCTCGTTTAGACCGCTGTCGACCCGCCATCGACGATCATCTCTGATCCCGTCATGAACGAGGCCTCATCTGAGGCCAGGAATAGCACAGCATTTGCGATCTCTGCCGGATCTGCGAAGCGGCCGAGCGGGATGCGGCCAAAGCGTTCTGCGCGGACCGCTTCCGGCACCGCCGCGTAGCCCATTTCAGTTTCCACCGGACCTGGATGGACTGAATTGCAACGAATGCCGTCCTTCGCATAAGTCCCGGCGATAGACTTTGTCAGCAAGCGCACAGCGCCCTTCGACGCGCCATAATGCGATGCGACAGATCCGCGAATGCCTGCCGTGGACGAAATATTCACGATAGACCCGCCGCCTTTCATCCGCATCGCCGGAATAACAGCCTTCGCGCCCAGAAATGGCCCTTTGGCGTTGACCGCCATTACCAAGTCCCAGGCTTCCTCGTCGATGTCTTCAAGCGGGCGGCGATCATAGACGCCGGCATTGTTCACGAGAGTATCAACGCCGCCAAAGTCTCGCATGAGGCCATCGACAGCCGCCTGCCACGCCCCCGCGTCTGTCACATCAAGCCGCAGGAACCGCGCGTCACCGCCAGAGGCGCAGATTGATTCTGCCAGCGCCTTGCCAGCGGTTTCTTCTATATCGCCAATGCAAACATGCGCGCCCTCAGCCGCGAACCGTGTGGACATGGCGGCGCCGATCCCGCGCGCACCGCCGGAGATAATCGCTACTTTGCCTTCAAGCCGCATGGCGGGCGCTCCTAGGGTCAGGACGTTAGTCCTTTGATTTTGGGCCGTAGGTGCCGAACTTCGCCACAACTCGCTCAATCTCATCATCCGGCAGCACCGATGGCTCGCCAAGCATCATGGATAGATGGAACTGCTTCGCCAATGTCTCCACTTCGCCCGCCAGCCAAAGCGCGCGTTTCAGGTTTGGCCCGCAAGCGATGACGCCGTGATGGCGGAGAATGCAGGCATGCCGGCCTTCCAACGCCTTGACGGCATGGTCCGAAAGTTCCGCCGTGCCAAACGTAGCGTAGGGCGCACAGCGGATGGTCGATCCGCCAGCCGCCGCAATCATGTAGTGGACGGCCGGGATATCCAGGCCCTTGATCGCAATTGTCGTTGCGTACATCGAGTGGGTGTGGACGATGCCGGTTAAATCTGGCCGCACCGCCATAATGTCCACATGGAAGCGCCACTCGCTTGAGGGCTTCAGGCCGCCCTTAGCCTCGAACGAACCATCGAGGCCCATATAGACGATGTCTTCCGGCTCTAACTCCACATAAGGCACGCCGGATGGCGTCACCAATAGCCCCTCCTCCCAACGCGCCGAAACATTGCCGGATGTGCCTTGGTTGATGCCGCTGGCGTTCATTTCAAGGCAAGCGTCAATCACCTGCTGACGGAGCGCGCGCTCCTCGGGAGACAAGGTCTTAGGCATGGGTACGGAGTTCCTGTGTTGCGGCGCGAATAGTCTATACTGAGAACCCGAATACGGGGCCAAACGCCAGATGTCCAACCCGCTGCCGAAACTCGACCATGCGCCAGATGCTGCACGCCGCAAAACCATGGCTGCAGTAAAGAGCAAAAACACAACGCCGGAGATGCGTGTTCGCAAAGCTGCGCACCGCCTTGGCCGTCGTTTCCGCCTGCACGATAAGCTCCTGCCAGGAAAACCTGACTTAGTTTTTCCGAGGCTAAAGAAGGCGATCTTCGTCCACGGCTGCTTCTGGCATGGCCATGATTGTCAGCGCGGCGCACGCACGCCAAAAACCAACAGGGCTTATTGGATTGCGAAGATTGATCGCAACCGATCACGCGAAAACGCGAACCTGATAGCCCTAAAGGCGAAAGGTTGGGATGTCGCGGTGATCTGGGAATGCGAGACCAAGAATGAGCAACAGCTTACGCATACTCTGCGCAAATTCCTGGAAGTGGACTGCTAGATGACAACCCGAATTGATATTACTGATGGCACAGAAACCGGCTCCTATAGCCGCGCCGTCCGAGTAGGCGATACGGTCCATGTGTCCGGTACAACATCACTTGACGGTAAGGGCGGATACGAAGGCGATGACGTGGGCGCCCAGACTGCTGCCGTGTACCGAAAGATCGAAGCGGCCCTCATCGGCTGTGACGCGACAATGGACGATATCGTCCGCATCACAGCTTACACGACAGACATGGATCAATCGGCGGCGTTCCTAGAGGCCCATAGCGCTGCGATGGGCGGGAACAAACCAGCGGCGGCGCTCATCGGTGTTTCAAGCTTGATCGATCCAGGGCTCCTGATCGAAATTGAAGCTTATGCTGTTGTCGGCGCCAAACGGCATGCGAATTAGCAAGGCCTCTGTTAGGATATTCTCGCACGTACATTGAGCCGCCGGAGACGCTTCTGATGCCCGAGTTCCACGATAAGCGCGGTCTCCCGCTGACAATAGCGAGCCAAGAAGCGGCTGACGCGCATGACGCGCTGATCGACAGCTATATTGGGTTCCGCCAAGACACGGGCGCCCGCTTGAAAGCCGCAATGCAGGCAGACGCAGAAGCGCCTCTAAACCAATGCATGGCGGGCTATATCTTCCACCTGATGGTCGTCAGCCCCTTGCTTGAACGCGCCGCCGCTGCATCGGCTAAAGCGACGGTGCTGGCTGAGGCGCATGGCAACGCCCGCGAGAAACTCCACGCAGCTGCCCTCGCCGCATGGACTGAAGGCGAGATCGGCGAGGCTGCGCGGCTACTAGAGGCTGTATTGGTGCGGTGGCCGCTGGACATCGCAGCGCTAAAGCTTGTGCATTACCTGCACTTCTATCTGGGCAACATAGCGGAACATCGGGATTCCGTTGCTCGCGTTATGCCCGCATGGCAGGAAGACGTACCCAGATTCGCCAACGTCCTCGGCATGCGGGCATTCGGTCTTGAGGAAGCGGGCCAATATGACGAAGCCGAGCGCATTGGTCGCCGCGCCGTAGAATTGGACCCAACAGACGCTTGGTCCGTCCACGCCGTAGCGCATGTGCTGGAAATGCAAGGCCGATACCGCGAAGGCATTCATTGGATTGAGCGTGAGCAAGCGAATTGGGCCGGCAAGGTCCATAACTTCGCCAATCATGTTTGGTGGCACAAAGCCCTCTATCACCTGGAACTTGGGGAGCATGACGCAGTTCTGAATCTTTATGACACCGCAATCCGCGCCGATGATTCGGACGACGGTCTCGACCTAGCCAACGCCGCGTCGATGCTGATGCGTCTCAAAATTCGCGGCGTCGATTGTGGGGCTCGATGGACGCAGCTGGCCGATGTCGCTCTGACCAAAGCGAACGATCACATCCTGCCGTTCAATGATCTTCACATCATGCTCGCCCTTTCCGGCGCCGGGATGGACGCAAAGGCGCTTGACAGCTGCAGCTCGCTCGCAAGCCATGGCGGCGCCACTGGCGGCACATGGGGACCAATTTATCGCCACATCGCGCGACCAATGGCGGATGGCGTCGCAGCTTATGGGGCGGGTGATTTTGCGGGCGCAGCGGCAAAGCTCGCGTCCGTCCGCTACAAATGGAACGCTATAGGGGGCAGCCATGCGCAGCGGGATGTATTTCAGCAAATCCTGATCGACGCTACGCTTCGATCCGGCGATGCGGCACAAGCAAAAGCGCTACTGGCAGAACGAACGGCCCTCAAGCCAAATAGCGCGTTCGCCTGGACCCAATTATCAGCAGCGGCGACCGCGGCAGGCGATGCCGACACAGCGGCGCGCGCAACCGCTGCGGCTGCCCGGCTCAGCGCGGCCTAAGCTTCCTATGCGCCTCTTCATCGCCCTTGAATTGCCGGAATGGTTTCGCGGCGAGCTTGTGAAGCACCGTGGCGGCGTGCCTGGTGCGCGATGGGTTTGGCGAGAAAACCTGCACCTGACATTGCGTTTTCTGGGACCGACCGATGGCGGGCAGGCAGATGATTTGGCTGGCGAGCTAGGGCGGATCGATATGCCGTCATTCTACATCAACCCAACCGGCGCTGGCGTGTTCGAGTCCAAAGGCGACGTCCGTGCGCTCTGGATGGGAATGGGACCAGACGAGCCGTTGCATGATTTGAACGCCAAAATCGAACGCGCCTGCCGTCGGGCAGGATTTCCGCCGGAAGCCAGAACATTCAAGCCGCACATCACATTGGCGCGGTTTGACGGCTACTCAAACATCAATCGCGTCAGCCGGTTCTTGGAACGATACGCCCGGTTTCAACGAGAATCCATCCGGATTTCTGGATTTTCAGTGTTCTCGTCAGAACTCCGCTCGCCAGCGCCAAGCTATCGGGTCGAGGCAGATTTCCCGTTTTCTGATGCCGGCCTTGCCGATAGCCCGTTTTTTGACGATTGGGCGAACGCCGCGGGGCAAAAGCCAATCAGGACGAAGTAGCAGCGACGAAGATTTCGCCGAAACGCTCGAAATCATCGTTACTGAAAAGCACGAACGTCACTTGCTCTATTGACTGCGCTCGATCCAATTCCATCTTCGCCATCGCAATGGCGATCCGGGAGGCGCGGTCGAATGGAAACCGGTAGACGCCCGTTGAAATCGCCGGGAACGCGATTGTGCGGCAATCATTTTCCGCTGCTAAGCGAATACTGTTTCGGTAGCACGCCGCCAGCGCTGGATCATCATCCCTGGCGCCTGAATAGATTGGGCCGACAGTGTGGATAATGTGGCGCGCCGGCAAATTATAGCCGCCCGTAATCCGCGCATCACCGGTCGGACATCCGCCAATCTTGCGGCATTCGGCGAGGAGTTCTGGCCCTGCGGCGCGATGAATTGCGCCATCGACGCCACCGCCGCCAAGCAACGTCTCATTCGCTGCGTTGACGACGGCGTCAACCTCGAGCTTCGTTATATCGCCCTGGCATAACGCCATCCTAGATGAGAGATCAGCCATCGCCGCTACTTGAACGCCGCCCATTCTGGCTTCTTCGGCGTAATGCGGGCATCTCCAGAGGTCATTGCGCCGCCATCCCGCCAAGCATCTAAGCGGATGAGCGCCAACGCCCAATCGCCAGCGACAGAACGGATTTCACCGGCGTCACGGCCGCCAGCTTCAATCTTATCGCCAGGCTCGGGCGGGACACCGTCAATCTGCACCGGCATCAATCGGCGTTTCACAAGACCGCGATACTTTGTGCGCGCCGTCAGCTCTTGGCCGACATAACAGCCCTTTTGCCAATCGACGCCGTTCAGCTCGTCAAAGCCATTTTCCAGCAAAAACCCACGATCCACGAGTATGTCATCAGATCCCTCCGGCACGCCGAGCGCCAAACGGTGCGCACGGAACGCCTGGCAATCTGACGTGCTGGCAAAATCGGGGGCGGCCAAATTGGCGCTACTGGCCAGTATCCGCGCGCCGAGAGCGGACAATCTAGGATCGACATAGATTGTTTGATCAGCGTCAGAGCGCGCAGAACCCGGCGCCTCCGCCAGGTCCAAGCGCGCCAAGGCGTCAGCGCCCCATACGACCCCAACGGCTAGATCATCATCGGGCGCGATGTCAATTTTGGCTCGAAGGCGATATCGCTTCAAACGCGTAACAAGGTCATCACGGCGTTTTGTCTCGCACTCCAGCAGGATCCCATCGACAGTTCGGGTGAGGAAAAGGTCGTGCAGGAACTTTCCTTGAGGCGTCAACAACGCCCCATAACCCGTTTGATCGGGCGTGATTTTATTCGCGTCCTGCGAAATCAAACCTTGCAGAAATTCCGCCGCCTCCCCGCCCGTCACACGCACGACTGCGCGATCTGGGCGAAGGGCGAAGAATGGCCCTGGCGCTGCTTCCGAACCCATAACTTTCCCTCCTGGGCGAATGCGCCCTAGAGACAGGATATAGGATGAAACAGCCGAAGCGACAGGGCGGTAAAGTCAGTTAATGCAGCATCACGGATGACGGCGAAAACCGGTATGCCGGAAGCTGTGATTCCGTAATCTCAGTCACGGTAACGGAGCGGACATTATAATCCATGCTCTCGCGACACCTGGAGAGGAATGCGCGGAGGCGGGGAAAGCCTGTGTGCGATCATAATCACGCCAAGTGATCGCCTCACCAGATTCACTGGCGCCGTCGAGGATGATCTCTGCGGTCATCATGCAGTAATCGCCCGTAGCCTCTGGCATATCGATGTCGTCAGTATTGCTCATATGGTCGTCCCTTTCCCTGCATGGGCGCCGGTCGGCCAATCCTTCCCGGCGAAACTTGCCTAGCGCCGAGACGAAACCTCAAGGATTCCGCCAATTCGCCATTTGGCTCATACGGACCATTGCAAGCGCCGTGCTAGAACGCGTTTGGGCTAGCGCTGCCGTGCAAATCCAGGCCAATCCGCCACAACTTCCCTGGCTTGGCGGTATTTGTTACAAGCGCGTGACTTACCGGAATGCACAGTCGCTGCGGGGGATTCGCTGGCTGATCGGATTGGGGTTCAAAGTGAGGCGAGAGATATGAGTGACGTGAGGGGCATCATGCTCGAAAAGGGCGAAGATGGCGTCAGCGCAAGCGTTCAGCAGATTGACCGCGCCAGCCTGCCGGACGGCGATGTGCAGATCCGCGTGCTCTATTCCACGCTGAATTACAAAGACGGCCTTGTCCTGAAAGGCCAAGGCGGTTTGGTCCGCAACTACCCGCATGTGCCAGGTATTGATCTCGTTGGCGTCGTCGAGGACAGCCAATCCGCCGATTTCGCCAAAGGCGACCGCGTGATTTGCACCGGCTACCGGGTCGGCGAAGCATGGTGGGGCGGATACGCGACCCATGCCAGCATGAAATCCGAGTGGCTTGTAAAAGCGCCTGACGGTTTGTCTGACGTGCAGACCATGGCGATCGGCACGGCAGGCTTCACCGCTATGCAATGCGCGCTGGCGCTTGAAAGCCACGGCGTGAAACCAGAGTCCGGCGAAGTCCTGGTGACGGGCGCGGGCGGAGGCGTCGGGAGCGTTGCGGTCGCGATTTTGGCGAAGCTTGGCTACACCGTAACGGCTGGGTCTGGCAGGGCTGAACTTGCTGACTATTTCACTGATCTTGGCGCCAGCGGCATGGTTGGCCGAGAAGAACTGGTCGAGCTGGCGAAACGGCCATTACAATCCGAGCGGTTCGCAGGCGCTGTCGATACAGTTGGCGGCGATTTGCTCGCTGGCGTGCTGACGGCGATGAAATACAAAGGCGTCGTTGCAGCCTGCGGGCTGGCGGGCGGCCCAAAACTGCCGACAACCGTGATCCCCTTCATCATCCGTGGCGTGACGCTCGCGGGCATCGATTCCGTAATGGCGCCGCAATCTGAGCGCGCCGAAGTCTGGTCGCGCCTCGCGACAGATTTGCCGCTGGAAAAGTTAGATGCCGCAACTAGCATCGTCGGTCTGGAAGAAGCGATGGGCATGGCGAACGCAATTTTAGGCGGCCAAGTGCGTGGCCGCACCGTCGTTGACGTTAACGGTTAATTCGGCGAATTGGCCCTAAATCGAGAGCGTATCAAAGTATGACCCTCATTGTCGCCAGGGGACGCGTCCATGCGCTTCGCCATCTCCGCACTCGCGTTATCCAGCTTTCTACTTGCTGGATGCGTCCTGCCGCATCCAACGGACAGTCATTTGACAGCCCGAGATTGGGCGCCGATCGGCGAAAAGCGCGCAGCAAACCCACCTGGCGTTTGGTGTTACGAAACCATCGGCAAAGCAGACTGTTATACCGAGCGCCTTCCGGCCCAAGATTATCGGTTGATCGAAGGCGGACCGACAGCGAAGCCGCAGGATATGCGCCTGACACCATGGCTCGCGCCGCCGGAAATAGCCAATCAGCCAGATACGAAAACGGCGCCGATTCCTTCAGGCACAGCGAAAGCGCAAGATACGCAGGAACAAAGTCTACTCTCCACCTGGTTCGGACTTTAGTCTTCGGGCTTGGCCTGATCGCAATGGTTCCCGCAGCGGCGCAGATCGCGCCATTCGATGACTACAGCCATGCGCCAGCCTATTATCACGACAAAGCAAAAGCCGGGAATGCCGATGCGCAATTCCTGCTCGGCTTAGCGCTAGAAAAACTTGGCCCTGCTGCAGAATCCCGTTGGGGCGCCGCTGAAAGCTGGATCGCAGAAGCGGCCGCCGCCGGATTGCCTGAAGCCCAATTGAGGCTTGGGCAAATCAGGCTCGCTGCAGGGGACGCCGCCTCAGCCCGGCAAAATCTTGAAGCAGCGGCGGCAGCGGGCATCCCGGAAGCGCAGTTCAATCTTGGCGCGCTCGCTGAACAATCTGGACGCCCGGCAGACGCCCGCCGGTCATACAGGCAAGCGGCGCGGCAAGGTTATGCCCCTGCGCAATTCAATCTGGCGCTTTCGTTGATCGAAGTCGGCGGCGAGGCAGCGCTGACAGACGCTCTTTCATGGCTTATTCTTGCCGCAGAGCAAGGTGCGGCAAGCGCTGCCGCAGCCCGCGATCAGGTGAAAGCGGTTCTCAACAAAGGCGCTATCACTGCAGCGGAGAAGCGCGCCGACGCTCGGCGCTAGTCAGCGCCGTCATCCTTATCCAGGCCGCGAGCCAACATTGCATTTGCTAACGCGAAGTCGCTTGGCCGCTCTGTCGCCTGCAGGCCATTTATCACCCCTGCCCGATCCAATTGCGCGCGGTTCTGGCTAAGTTTCGCCTTCGTTTGAATGGCGTCTACTTGGATTCGGAACGCATGAATGCCGCCAAGCATTTTCCGCACGAAATCCTCCGGCTCATCATCAAGACGCCAAGCGCGGGGGCCATCGCCTTCGAAACCATCAGACAGCAATGCGACGCAGCGACGTTTGTCTGCAATATCAGGCAGCGCTTCAATCCGGCCAGAGACATGGGCTGCCAGATAATTCCACGTCGGCACGGTCTGTGCGCCCGCATGCTTTGAGGGATACCAGTTTGGCGAGATATAGGCATTGGCGCCTGTGAAGACCGCCAGCACGGACGCTCCATCCACAAGCGCGCCGCGATGCGGATTGGCGCGGGCTATATGCCCCAACAACACGGGCGCATCGGTTGACGCATCGGGGTCCAGCATGAGCGGCAAGTGTGTGGTCGCAGTCTCGCCATCCGAGTTGCTCGAAATCAGCAACGCGAATGGCGCGTCCTGAATGATCGTGAAACCATCCGCATCAGATTCAGAAAAATATGTGGGCGTGTACATAAAAAATGCTCCAGCTTTGTGGCGGCGGCTCTTACCGCCTTTAAGCTGGAAAGAGCATGCCGCCGAAGCGCTTATCCGACGTGTTTGGCGAAAAATGCGAGGGTGCGTTCGCGCGCTGTTTTGGCAGACTCCGCATCAAAATCCCCACGATGATCACAATTGAAGCCGTGGCCTGCTGGATAGGTGAACACTTGCGCATCGCCATGTGCGGCCCGGATTTTGTCCACGTCCGCCATTGGGATGCCGTGATCATTTTCACCAAAATGCATCATGACAGGGTTCTTTGGCGCTTCGTCGTTATACATCGCGATCTGGCCGCCATAGTAGCAAACGCTAGCAGACACGCCGACACGGGTCGCCGCCAACCAGGACATTGAGCCGCCCCAGCAATAGCCGACAGAACCGATCTTGCTCTGGCTTTTCCGCAATTCAGCGACGGTGGCGGCGACATCCTTCACCGCATCATCCCATGCGACCTCGGCACGGGTGTCACGACCTTTGGCGATATCGTCCGGCGTATAACCGACTTCGAAGTTTTTTGAGGCGCGATCAAACAGCGCCGGCGCCAATACGGCGTAGCCTTCAGCCGCATAGCCATCTGCGACTTCACGGATATGCGCATTCACGCCGAAAATTTCCTGGATGACGACGATGCCGCCTTTCGGCGCGCCCTCAGGATCGGCCTTGTAGCAGTCGAACTCATGGCCGTCTTCGGCCGTCAGCGAAATAAATGCGCCCATAGTTTGCGCCCCCATTTGGATGCTTGAAACGTTGATTGACGCCAATTATATCGCTCGACGCTGCTAGACGTAAATGATTTGTCCGCCGTCTAAGTGCGCCAAGATATCTGTAAGCCCTGTCACCTCGACAGCGATGTCAGACCGTAACGCGTCAAATTCCAGGCTTTCGTAAGCAAGCGCTGCATCACAGACACCAATGCGCGCTTCTAACTCGGAAAGCGCGGCTAAGAGCTCATTGGGGGATGCAACATTTGCCCTGGCCAATTTAGCTTCGAACGCCGCCCATTCGTTTTCTGACATAGTACCGGGCTTCAACAGAGCGGCAGCGCCCATCGCGAAGAACAGCGTCACGGCGCCCCCGATTGCAGCGTTGGACGCCGCCATCATCAGGGCATAATGCACACGCTCAGGTGCAGATGACTGAATAATGAATGTCAGCGGTTGGGCGGCCATGGCGCCTTTTGCTCCGGCTTAAAGGCTACGCGCAATCAGTTCTTTCATGATCTCGTTCGTGCCGCCGTAAATCTTTTGAACACGGGCGTCCGTCCACATGCGCGCAATCGGATATTCCGACATGTAGCCATAGCCGCCATGCAGTTGAACACAAAGATCAAGCACTTCGTTCTGCTTATCTGAGGCCCAATATTTCGCCATGCTGGCAAGGGTCGCGTTGAGGTCTCCCGCGAGCAGTTTTTCAACGCAATCATCAACGAACACCCTTGCGACACGGGCTTCTGTCACCGCTTCCGCCAGTTTGTGTTTGGAATTCTGAAAGTCAAAGATCGCCTGGCCGAAGGCTTTGCGCTGCTTAACGTAATCCAGCGTCAACGCGATCCCGGTTTCCATTGATCCGACAGCGCCGACAGCGATCAGCAAGCGTTCTTGCGGCAGTTGCCGCATCAACTGATAGAATCCCTGCCCCGGCTCCAGACCTAGAATATTCGACTGAGGCACGCGCACATCATCGAAGAACAGCTCGGACGTATCGCCTGCATGCAGGCCGACTTTCTCAAGGTTCCGCCCGCGCCGGAAGCCATCCCGCGATGCCTCTACCAATACCAGTGAAACGCCTTTGGCGCGCGCCGACGGGTCCGTCTTGGCGACAAGGATCACTAAATCCGCATTCTGCCCGTTGGTGATGAAGGTCTTCTGGCCGTTGATGACCAGATCTTCGCCATCCTGGACCGCCTTGGTCGCGACAGATTGGAGGTCTGATCCGGTCCCGGGTTCTGTCATCGCAATCGCACAGATGACCTCACCGCTCGCCATTCTTGGCAGCCATAGGCGTTTTTGCTCGTCCGTGCCGTATTCCAGCAGATAATGGGCGCAGATGCCGCTATGCACGGCGTCACCGAACGCGGAACCAAGTGTGATGCGCTCAAGCTCCTCTAACCAAGCTATGTGGTGTGCGACTGTGCCGCCACCGCCGCCGAACTCTTCCGGGATCGAGGGGCAAAGAAAGCCCGCCTGCCCAGCCGCAGCCCAGGCGGATTTGTCGATAACGCCCGCCTTTGTCCAGCGCTCAACATGCGGCGCGAATTCCGTCTGCAGAAATCGCCTGGCGCCTGCACGGAACATGGCGACATCGTCGCTTTCCCAGCTGGGGCGGTGGTCCGCCACGAACTCGAAGCC
>JAYNYG010000063.1:0-17175 GCA_038102935.1 Alphaproteobacteria bacterium
TTACGCGACGACTTTGGCGACGACGCCGGCGCCGACGGTGCGGCCGCCTTCGCGGATCGCGAAGCGGAGGCCTTCATCCATCGCAATCGGCGCGATCAGGTTAACCACCATGGAGATGTTGTCTCCTGGCATAACCATCTCCGTGCCTTCCGGCAGCTCAACCGTCCCCGTCACGTCCGTCGTGCGGAAGTAGAACTGCGGACGATAGTTCGAGAAGAACGGCGTGTGGCGCCCACCCTCGTCTTTCGTCAGCACGTAGCACTCGCACTCAAACTTCGTGTGCGGCTCAATCGAACCCGGATGCGCCAGAACCTGGCCACGCTCAACATCTTCACGGCCAATGCCACGCAACAGGCAACCGACGTTATCGCCTGCCTGGCCCTGATCGAGCAGCTTGCGGAACATTTCAACGCCTGTCACCGTCGTCTTCTGCGTGTCGCGCAGGCCGATGATCGCGATTTCCTCGCCGACTTTCACAACGCCCTGCTCAACGCGGCCCGTAACAACCGTGCCACGGCCAGAGATCGAGAACACGTCTTCGATCGGCATCAGGAACGGACGATCAATCGGGCGCTCAGGCTGCGGAATGTAGTCATCGACAGCAGCCATCAGCTCCAGAACCGCGTCATGGCCTGTGGCCTTGTCGCTGTCTTCCAGAGCAGCCAACGCAGAGCCCTTAACGATGGGAATATCGTCGCCTGGGAAGTCATAAGAGGAAAGCAGCTCACGCACTTCCATCTCGACCAACTCAAGCAGCTCTTCGTCGTCGACCTGATCGACCTTGTTCAGGAACACGACCAGTGCAGGCACGCCGACCTGACGCGCGAGCAGGATGTGCTCACGGGTCTGCGGCATTGGGCCGTCTGCAGCGGACACAACCAGGATCGCGCCGTCCATCTGTGCGGCGCCCGTGATCATGTTCTTCACATAGTCAGCGTGGCCTGGGCAATCGACATGGGCGTAGTGGCGGCCTTCCGTCTCGTACTCAACATGCGCCGTCGAGATCGTGATCCCGCGCGCTTTTTCTTCAGGCGCCTTATCAATCTGGTCATAGGCCTGGAAATCAGCGCCCCCGGCTTCCGCCAGAACCTTCGTGATCGCTGCCGTCAACGACGTCTTGCCATGGTCAACGTGACCAATCGTGCCGATGTTGCAATGCGGCTTATTACGCTCAAACTTCTCTTTAGCCATGTTCGCCTCGATCTCTATGGACGATCATGCCCCTGTCCAGCCGGGCTGGGCGGGGGCCTATCTTGGTTAACATATGGTCACAAAGCCTGTGCTTTACGACCCCTGAATTGGAGCGGGCGACGGGGATCGAACCCGCACAGCCAGCTTGGAAGGCTGGAACTCTACCATTGAGCTACGCCCGCGCGTTGTCTTCTCCTGCCTTCGCCGGTTCCGCCTCCATTAGCGTTCACCGACTGCACTTCGGCCCGAAAGCAGAAGTGAAAAATTCGTGTTGGTGGAGGGGGTTGGATTCGAACCAACGTAGGCTATGCCAACGGGTTTACAGCCCGTCTCCTTTAACCACTCGGACACCCCTCCACGACTGGCCAAGGCAAAGCCCGGGCCGGGAAGGCGGAGACATAGTTGCCATGGAGGCCGCTTGTCAATAAGCAATCGTAACGAACAGCCTAATCAAATAGCTTTTTTCGCGCGCAATCTAAGCCCTGCCGCCCCTGTAATGTAAGGACTCCAAGCCTTGGCGAAAACACCCAATAGCCGCCGCCCCAAACCAGGGCGCGACAAGGCGCCGCCGCAGAATGCGAATAAGGACAGCGGCAAAGGCGGTCGCAAGCCGCAACAGCAGCGCGCTGACGGACGTCCAGACAAGCGGTCTGGCAACCGGCAAAGCGGTCGCCCAAGCGGCAAAGCGAGCGGCAATGCGCTCTGGATCTATGGCCGTCACGCAGCCCTCGCGGCATTGGCGAATCCACGCCGGACCGTCGCCGCCGTCCGCGTCACAGAAGCCTTTGCTGATACCCGTGACGATGATCTGGCCGCCATTCGCCGTACACGCGAAGACGCCGAGGATTGGTCCATTGAGCTAACACATGGCCGCACTCTGGAACGGATGTTGGGCGAAGGCGCCGTTCACCAGGGCATTGCCGTACAAACGAAACCGCTGGACCAACCGGATGTCGCAGAGATCAGGTCGATCAATGATCAATCCGTTGTTCTGGCGTTGGATCAGGCGACGGACCCGCGCAATGTCGGCGCTGCGATCCGCGCGGCGGCGGCGTTTGGCGCCCATGCTGTGATCACCACAGCCCGCTCCGCCCCGCCCGAATCGGGCGCGCTCGCCAAAGCCGCCGCCGGCGCCTTGGAACAGCTTGCCTATGTCCGCGCGCCAAACCTCGCCCGCGCGCTGGATTCGCTGAAAGAAAACGGTTTCTGGACAATTGGTCTCGCCGGCGAAGCAGAAACGCCCATCGGCGCTGCGCCATTTGACCGCCCCACCGCCATAGTCATCGGCGCAGAGGGCTCAGGCCTTCGCCGCCTCACGCTGGAGCGTTGCGACGCCGCCGTCCATATCCCCATAGCCCCAGCAGTCGAGAGCCTTAACCTGGCGACAGCGGCGGCGATTGCGCTCTATGAGAAAAGCCGGGCGAATGGCGGCGCTAGCTAGCAGCCTCTATTATTAACGTACAATGCAGCGCAGCACCCGCACATCATAAACCGGATGCTCAAAGGCTGAGACAGCTGGGCTGGACGCAAACATCCAGCCGCGAAACAGCAATGTCGGCGGGTTTTGCTTGCCGTCGCCAATTTCAATGAAGGCCGTCGCTTCTGGCGGTTCTTCCGGCGGCCGGCGATTGCAGGCGCTGACCCGGATGACAAGGCTGCCGAACTGAACGGTCTGCCCATTCTGGATCGGGAGCTCAGATACGCGGGCTGTAATCTTGTCCAGTCCCTGCAGCACAGCGCCCGGCATGCCGATATAGTCCGCCGACGCTGGCGCTGTCGCCATTCCAGCGCAGACCGCAACCGCGGCAAGACGAAGCGCCAGCACTCTCAGCATCATTGCTTCTTATCGCTGTCCTGGCCCGAGAAGATGAACTTGCCGATAAGCTGTTCCAGGCTGACCGGTGACTGCGTGAAGCGCAGTTCGCCGCCTTCTGGCAAATATTTCTCTGATCCGCCCGGCGTCAAGGACATGAACCGCCCGCCGAGCAAGCTCTCGCTGACGATCTCAGCGGAAGTATCGTCCGGCACTTTAACCGCGCCGTCGATCTCCATCTCGACAACAGCTAAATACGTATCGGTCTCAAGCTGCATGCCTTTGATCTGGCCAACACGAATGCCGCTCATGCGCACGTCCGCGCCCTGTTTCAGGCCATCCACGCGATCAAACCGCGCCTTGACCATATAGCCGCTGCCAACGGCGCCGATATCAGCCGCTTGATAGGAGAATGCCAGAAAGCCGCCAGCTGCCGCCAGAACAAGGGCGCCAATTGCGGTTTCGAGCGCGTTGCGTCGCATTTGCCAGCTACTCCGGCTTCCAGGCTTGGTAATCGCCTGTCGCGGCGGCCCGTTCACCGCCCATATAGTCGTGACCGGGCGGACGATAGGCAGCCGCACTGCCGGTGCCGTTTGGCGCATGCTCAATCGCAAAGGCCGGGCGGGCATCGCCTTCTTGCGGCGGCGCATCAACAGAGCGATGCAGCCAGGCGTGCCATTCTGGCGGCACCGCTGAGGCTTCTACCGGGCCGTCGAAACAAACCCAGCGCTCGTCAATGTCTTGGTTTTTATGGCGATAATATTCGTTGCCGAACGCATCCGCGCCGACTTTTGCGCCAAAGCGCCAAGTATAGAAACGCGTGCCGATGGACGTCATGACTGCTCCGAATCGCTATCTGGCGGCTGCTGCGCGCCGGAAATCCTTGAGGTCGCTTATCGCTCGAGAATATGGCCGAAGCGCGGCGCCGCGTCCAGAGTTTCAACGACGCCCGCCTGACGCCCCGTTAACGAAAAAAATTTTCACAAAGACTCACAAGCGGATTCTATTGTTTTCAATGCGTTAACAAAACGGGTTAGCAAAAGGTTAACGAAACGCAACAAAATGTGTTTGCGTGGCGGAATCACGGGCGGGTACACACATCATATAGGGGGTTGCTTGCCGCTTTGGCCGATTTGTTGATCGGAATTGTGTGAGCCGCCCAAAATCATCAAGATGTAGGGGGCTACATTCGCAATGCGTATTGATCGTCGATTCACGAAAGCTGGCGCTTCGCCATATGCCGATATTCCGTTCCGCCGCGCCACGAGCGAGATTCGCAATCCCGATGGCGGGATCGTGTTTCAGGCGGCCGATATTGATGTTCCGGCGAAGTGGTCCCAGGTCGCGGTCGATGTTCTGGCCCAGAAGTATTTCCGCAAAGCCGGTGTGCCAAAGCGCCTGAAGGCCGATACCGAAGCGAATGTGCCTGAGTTCCTGCAACGCCGCCTCGCTGACGATGCGGCCATGCAGATGCTGCCCAAGGAAGCCCGCGCCGGTGGCGAAGATGACGCCCGCCAGGTGTTTGATCGCTTGGCTGGCGCTTGGACCTATTGGGGCTGGAAAGGCGGATACTTCGCTTCCGAGGACGACGCCCAGGCGTTTTTCGACGAAATGCGCTTCATGCTGGCGAACCAGATGGCGGCGCCAAACAGCCCACAATGGTTCAACACCGGCCTACATTGGGCCTATGGCATCGACGGTCCCTCCCAAGGCCACTTCTATGTGGACCCGGAGTCTGAGGAGATGACAAAGTCTTCCTCCTCCTATGAGCGCCCGCAGCCCCATGCCTGCTTCATCCAGTCCGTTGCGGATGATCTGGTAAACCCTGGCGGCATCATGGACCTTTGGGTGCGTGAAGCGCGGCTGTTTAAATACGGCTCTGGCACCGGCGCCAACTTCTCCAACCTGCGCGGCGAGGGGGAAAGCCTGTCCGGCGGCGGCAAGTCCTCCGGCCTGATGAGCTTCCTGAAGATTGGCGACCGGGCGGCTGGCGCAATTAAATCCGGCGGCACCACGCGCCGCGCGGCCAAAATGGTCACGGTCGATGTCGACCATCCCGATATCGAAGGCTATGTGAACTGGAAGGTCGTTGAGGAGCAGAAAGTTGCGGCCCTCGTTGCAGGCTCCAAGCTCGCGAAGAAAACGCTGAACGGCATTATGACGGCTTGCACGGACGCGGAAGCCGCTGGTGACAAAGCCTTTGATCCAGCGCTCAATCACGCGCTTAAGATTGCAATTAAGAAGGCGCGCCGCGCCTGCATCTCCGAAAACTATATCCAGCGCGCCATCCAGCTTGCCCGCCAGGGCGAGACAGCGATGGACTTCAAGGAATACGATACCGACTGGGATTCGGAAGCCTATCTCACCGTCTCCGGCCAGAACTCCAACAACTCTGTCCGCCTGACGAATGACTTCCTGCAGAAAGCCCTGGACGACGAGCCCTGGGACCTGATCCGCCGCACCGACGGCAAAGTCCACGACACGATTTCGGCTAAGGACCTGCTCGACAACATCAGTCACGCCGCATGGGCGTCTGCCGATCCTGGGGTGCAGTTCGACACCACCATTAATGAATGGCACACCTGCCCCGAGTCCGGCCGGATCAACGCATCCAACCCCTGCTCCGAATATATGTTCCTGGACGATACGGCCTGTAACTTGGCCTCAATCAACCTGATGACCTTCCGCCAGGAAGATGGTTCCTTCGATATCGAAGGCTTCCGCCATGCTTGCCGTCTCTGGACCGTCGTACTCGAAATTTCCGTGCTGATGGCGCAATTCCCGTCTGAGGAAATTGCGCTCGGCTCCTATGATTTCCGCACGCTCGGCCTGGGTTACGCGAATATCGGCGGCCTCCTGATGGCCACCGGCCTTTCCTACGATTCGGACGAGGGCCGCGCTGCAGCAGCCGGCATCACCGCGCTGATGACGGCTGTGTCCTATGAAACCTCTGCTGAAATGGCGAAGGAGCTAGGGCCATTCCGCCGCTATGCTGAAAACCGCGATGAAATGCTCCGCGTCATCCGCAACCACCGCCGCGCGGCCCATGCCGTTGGCGGGTACGAGGGCCTGACGATTGAGCCGGTCGAGATTGTGGCGGACGACGTGCCGTTCGCTGGCCTGACAGACGCCGCCGCAGAGGCCTGGGACAAAGCGCTGGCCGCTGGCGAAGCCCATGGCTATCGCAACGCACAGGCCACGGTCATCGCGCCGACGGGCACCATCGGCCTCGTCATGGATTGCGACACCACCGGTGTTGAGCCTGACTTCGCATTGGTGAAATTCAAGAAGCTCGCCGGCGGCGGGTACTTCAAGATCATCAACCAAATGGTCCCGACAGCGCTCCGCACCCTTGGTTATAACGAAGCCGACATTGAAGCGATCGTGCTCTACGCAGTTGGCCATGGCTCGTTAAAAGCCGCGCCGCAGATCAACCATGAAACGCTGACAAATATTGGCTTCACGGAAGACAAGCTGGCGGCGATTGAAGAAAACCTCGCCAGCGCCTTCGATATCCGCTTCGTGTTCAACCGCTGGACCTTGGGCGACGACTTCTGCAAGTCCGCGCTCGGCTTCACGGATGAGCAATTGGATGCGCCGGAATTCGACATGCTTTCCGCGCTCGGCTTCTCTAAGGACGCCGTGGACGCCGCCAACGAACATGTTTGCGGCACCATGACGGTCGAAGGCGCGCCGAACCTGAAGGACGAGCATCTCTCCGTCTTCGATTGCGCCAATCCTTGCGGACGTAAGGGCACACGGTTCCTTTCCGCCGATAGCCACATCAAGATGCTGGCGGCGGCGCAGCCGTTCATCTCTGGCGCGATCTCTAAAACGATCAACATGCCGAACACCGCCACGATTGAGGAATGCAAAGATGCGTACCTCCTGTCCTGGCGGCTCGGCCTGAAGGCCAATGCGCTGTATCGCGACGGCTCAAAGCTCTCTCAGCCGCTCTCAGCCATCCATTTGGGTGACGATGAAGTGGACGAGAATGCCGAAGAGACGCTCGCCGAGAAGATCGTTGAGGCGCCGCAAACCCAACGCGCTGAAATTGTCGCCGAACGCATCGTTGAGCGGTTGGTGCAACAGCGCCGCCGCCTGCCCCATCGCCGCAAAGGCTACACGCAGAAGGCCAGCGTCGGCGGGCATAAAGTCTATCTCCGTACCGGTGAGTATGAAGATGGGCAGCTAGGCGAAATCTTCGTCGATATGCACAAAGAAGGCGCCGCCTTCCGCAGCCTCATGAACAACTTCGCCATCGCCGTTTCCATTGGCCTGCAATATGGCGTGCCGCTGGAAGAATATGTCGAAGCGTTCACGTTCACCCGGTTCGAGCCATCCGGCATGGTGACGGGCAATGACGCGATCAAGATGTCCACCTCGATCCTGGATTACATGTTCCGCGAGTTGGCGATCTCCTATCTCGGTCGCCACGACCTCTCTCACGCAGACCCGGAAGACCTAGCGCCGGACAGCATGGGCGAAGGCGAAAGCGAGAGCGCGATCCCGGAAGAATGGCGCGAGCGTCGGGTGGACGAAATCCGTCAGGAAACCCTGGACGTCGTAAAGCGCGTCGCCTCCAAAGGCTATGTGCGGGATAACCTGGTGGTCTTCACCAACAACACGGCCCAAGCGGCGGTTGGCCAGGAGACGACGATCGCGGCGAGCGGCGGTCAGGTCGAAGCCCGCGCAGCCTCAGGCGGCGGCGTGGCTGTCGTAGCGACCGGCGAAGCCGCCATCGTCGCAGCGGTCTCAGCTAATAGCGGCGGAGCAAGCCAGGCCCGCGCAGTGGCCCGCCTCAAAGGCTACGAAGGCGACCCCTGCCCCGAATGCGCCAACTTCACCATGGTCCGCAACGGCGTCTGCCTAAAATGCGACAGCTGCGGCAGCACGACAGGGTGTAGCTAAACGCCTAGACCACAAATGACTTATGAAAGGGCGGTCCGCATAAGCGGCCGCCCTTTTTTCTTGACTGCGCCCGGCATGTTTCAATGAACGTTGTCCACATCGCCTGCTTTACAATTTTCTATAATGCGCCCAGATGGTCAGCCCCCACTGAGTGGTCCGGGTGTAATGTTAGTGCATGGACGGTCTCTGCTCTAGAGGCATGACCACTTCAGGGGGGCTGCTCCACTCCCACGCCCACACTCCTACACAAGATTTAATGCTTCGCAAAATCTGCATTTGCGACATTCGTCACATGTAATAATCCATCGAGCACATACGTATTGATCACTGACGACAATAAACTGACATTTTAAACACCAAGGAGGGTATTATGACTGAGTAGAAAATTGAAATCGCCGAAGAAGCTGTTGAATTAACCGAAACTGATTTGCATGAAGCAGCAGGCGGCGCTGGATATCTCAAGTTGGGAGACATCAAAGGCGAAAGCGTCGGGATCAAAGCGCCGACCGTTGGCAAGGATGCGCTGGCTTTTCCTAAGGTCGAGACGACGCTTGCTTACCCAAAGATCGAAACCCCGCTCGCGAAGTCTAAGGGCCGCTAAACAAAGGCGCTGATTGCCGGGCAGAATTAGAAGGCGTGGATAAATTCCACGACCTTCAGCCCCGCCCGGGAAGCCCGAAGAGTTCTGAACAATATCAACGTGGAGTGAGAGAGATGACTGAGAAAAAACCGAAATCACCGAAGAAACCGTTGAATTGACGGAAACCGAACTGAAGGACGCTGCAGGCGGTTCCTACCTCAAAATGGGCGACGTGATTGTAACAAGCGCAAAACTGAAAGCGCCGACACCCAGCGCAGAACTTAAAACCTATCCAAAGATCACGTTCCCCGACGTCAAAGCTAGAGGCGAATAAGCCGAATGCCAGAGAGCAAAGGTAGCCTTCCAGACCATGTTTAAGGCGTGGACTATACCAACGACCTTCAACCCGACTTTTCGCCAGCCTGGATAGACTATGTGCTGCGCGCCAAGGGCTTCGCTCCGCCACGGGTAGAATCGAGCCCAGGTGCGTTTCGTCATGTAGACCTAGGCTGCGGCTCGGGCCTCACAACGCTGATGCTAGCCGCTGCTTACCCGGAAGCGACATGTATCGGCATTGACGCCAACGCCAACATGATTGAAGCCGCAACGGCCCTCGCCGCCAAGGCAGATCTGCCGAACGCCCGCTTTATCCCCGCCCGTTTTGGCGATCCCGCACTGAAAGCAGCAGAGAACGCGGACTACGTAACGGCAAACGGCGTCTACAGCTGGGTCGCCGCGCCAACCCGGGACCAATTCATCGAAACGGTGAAAGCCTTGCGGGCGCCGAATGGGGTAGCAGTCGTCAGTTTGAACCTGACGCCCGGTTGGCTCGCAATGGCGCCGACGCAACGCCTTCTAAACGACGCCGCCAGAGGCGGTGCGCCGCTTATGGACCGGCTTGATGCAGCACGCAGTTTCCTGCAGGTCGCCGCTGAAACAGGCCGCCGGCCAGAACTTGCCGGGGGCGCTGAACGGGTCGATGAACTCGGCGACACCTATGGCCCCGCTTACCTGGCCCACGAATTTTTAGCCGGAGGATGGTCCGCCTTCTGGACATCTGACCTGGCCCAACACATGCAGCCAATGGCTTATCGGGCGACGACATATCTTGACCTATTACGCGATGACTTTGCCCTGACCAAAGCGGAGCGGGCGGCGCTTGAAGCATCACCCACCGCCGACGCGGCGCTATCTTTCCGCGACATCACCCATGGCCGCGCCCATGCCCGCGCGATCTTCCAGCCAGAGGGCGCTCCGCTGTCTCCCACCCGATTAACCGGATGGACGCAGCTTATCGCCCCAGCAAACTCGGTCGATTATGTCTGCAAAACGCCCGCCGGATCGCTTTCGTTTGACAACGCCCTCGCCCACCGCATCGTAGCGGCGCTAGCGGATGGGCCACACGCAACGTCTGAGTTGTTTGCGGAAAGCGGCGCCTCATCTGAAGCGGCTTTCTGGCGTGTGCTGGACGCCCTGATGGCCTCCAGGCAAGCCATACCCACGGCTGCGCCAAAATCCCCGGACGGCGCAGACCGCCTAAAAGCCGCCCTGGCTGAGGCCAAAATCATCATCCCCCGTGCCCCAAGCCGCTACGGCACACCTGCGCCAGAGTAGGGCTCTCCTACCCAACCAGCGTATGCGCTTCGCGGAATGCCGTGCCGGTGTCCGCTAGTTTCCGCAACAGCGCGGAGGGGGCCCAGCGGTCGCCGTATTGTTGGTGCCAGGATGCTATTTGGTTGTAGACGTTTTGGGTGCCGATGTTGTCTGCCCAGTACATCAGGCCGCCGTGGTAACGCGGAAAGCCGAAGCCGTAGAGCCACATCACGTCTACGTCTGATGCGCGGTAGGCGATCTTTTCTTCCAGGATCTTGCAGGCCTCGTTTACGGACGAGAACAACAAGCGCTTCAGGATTTCGTCTTCGGTGAAATCGCGTGGCGTGTTGCCCATTTCGGCGGACATGGTGCGGATCAAATCCGCGACGACGGGGTCTGGATGCGGGGTGCGGTCGCCCTTTTCGTATTTGAACCAGCCAGCGCCCGTTTTCTGGCCAAGGCGGCCCATTTCGACCAGTTTATCGGCGATCGGCAGCATCCGGTAATTCGGATCGGCCTCCGCCCGGCGCACACGGCCGGCATGGCCAATATCGAGCCCCGCAAGGTCGCCCACAGCGAACGGCCCCATAGGATAGCCGAAATCGATCATCACTTTATCCACCTGCTCCGGCATGCAGCCTTCTTCGAGCATGATGACCATTTCGGAGTTGAATGGCGCGCGGCTGCGGTTGGCCAGGAAGCCGTCACAATTGCCGCAAGCTGCTGGCGCTTTAGCGATGATCTTGCCAAGCGCCATGGTCGTCGCGGTAATTTCGGGGGAGGTTTTTGAGCCCTTCACCACTTCCAGCAGCTTCATCACATTGGCCGGGCTGAAGAAATGCGCGCCACCGACTTCTTCCGGGCGCGAGGTCGCCGCCGCAATCTGATCAATATCCAGAGCCGATGTGTTGGACAACAACACGGCGCCCGGCTTCATCACCCGGTCAAGTTCTTTGAACACGACCTCCTTGACGGACATTTCCTCAAAAACGGCCTCGATGACGACATCGCATTGGCCGATATCGTCGTAATTCGTCACCTTCTCCAGGCGCGCGAAACGGGCTTCCATTTCATCCGCATCCAAGGAGCCGCGCTTAACGCTGACTTCGTAGTTGTTGCGGATACGCTCAAAGCCTTTGTCCAAAGCTTCCTGGGACGCTTCCAGCACCTTCACTGGAATGCCTGCATCCGCGAAGCACATGGCGATGCCGCCGCCCATAGTGCCGGCGCCAATGACGGCGGCGGTTTTGATATCGCGGACGGGCGTACCCTTTGGCACATCCGGCAGCTTCTGGGCTTCACGCTCGGCGAAGAAGGCGTAGCGGAGCGCCTTGGATTCGTCCGAGCTCACGAGTTCTTCAAAGAGTTCCCGCTCGCGCTTGATGCCCTCATCGAACGGCAACTCGCAGGCGGCCTGCACGGCTTTGATGTTGTTATAGGGCGCGATCTGGTTACGGGCCTTGCGCGCGATCTGCTTCTTTTTGGCTTCGAAAATATCTCCGTCCGCCGTCGCTTCGCCAAGTTTGGAATCGTCGTTACGGATCATTGGCAGCGGGCGGACGTCCGCCACTTCTTCCGCCAGCTTGATGGCCTCGGCGAGCAAATCGCCATCTGCCGGAATCACCCGGTCCAGGATACCCATGCCGGCAGCTTCTTCTGCCGGTACGTGACGCCCGGAGACAATCAGATCAAGCGCAGTCTTCGGCCCGATCAAGCGCGGCAGGCGCTGGGTGCCGCCACCGCCTGGCAGCAGACCGATCAGCACTTCCGGCAGGCCCACCTTGGCGCTGGCGACGGCTATGCGGTAATGGCACCCGAGCGCATTCTCCAGCCCGCCGCCAAGCGCATAGCCATGGATCGCAGCGACAATGGGCTTCGAGGATTCCTCAAACGCGTCATAGGTTTTGCGCTTCAACGGCGGACGGCCTTTGCCGAACTGGCGAATGTCCGCGCCCGCGATGAAGCTGCGCCCGGCGCCGATCAGCACCATAGCTTTCACGTCCGGGTCCGCAACGCCTGCATCGACCGACGCGATGATGCCTTCAGGCACGCCAGGCGACAGGGCGTTTACCGGCGGGTTATCTACGGTGATGACGCCGATGGCGCCGTGCTTTTCGAAACGGACGAGATTTTCTTCGCTCATAGCAATCGGTTCCTAATTCGCTGAAAGCTTATCAATGCCAGATCCAAAGGTGGACGGCGTAATGTCGACTGAACTGGCGCGTTTATCGAGCCAGAAGGAGACGGCGGGCGGGGTGGAAGCGCTGGCGGGGTCGGCGCCGAGCTTGATGGCGGCGTCCATCGGCCAGTTTGGGTTATACATGGCTTCCCGCGCGATCGCGATCAGGTCCGCCTGGCCGTTCTGAAGGATGCCTTCGGCCTGGTCCGCATGGACGATCAGCCCAACTGCCATGCTCATCACACCACCGTCGCGCTTGAGGCGTTCCGCATAGGGCACCTGATAGCCATACGATACAGGGCCAGCGCTAATGACAGGCGAGCCGCGCATGCCGCCGGATGAACAGTCAATCACATCGACGCCCATGGGGCCGACAGCCTTCGCCACATTCACCGATTCATCGGGGCCGAATCCGGCGTCATCCTGCACCGAAAGGCGCAAGAAAAGCGGCTTATCTTCCGGCCAATAAAGCCGCGTTTCCTCAACGATCTCCATCAGGAAGCGGCGGCGGTTTTCTTCTGACCCGCCATATTCGTCATTCCGCGCGTTGGAGGATGGCGACAGGAATTGATGCACCAAATATCCGTGTGCGCCGTGCAATTCCAGCGCCTCATACCCTGCCTCTTCTGATCGGCGAACGCCCTGGCCCCACATCTTCACGAGGTCTTGGACCTCAGCTTTGGTTAGCCCATGAGGCTCAGGATCGCCTGGGTTTGCCAAGGATGAGGCGGAAACCAGGTTCCATTTGTCCCAATCCTTCAGCCCCTCCGCTTCCGCCGCTTCCTGCGTCAACGGTTTGCCGCCTTCCCACGGACGAAACCGGCGCGCCTTCCGCCCAGAATGACCAAGCTGGATGGCAGGTACGGCGCCGTAATTACGGATCGTGTCCGCCAAGCGCTTATGGCCAGGAATATGTTCGTCTTTCCAAAGGCCCAGATCGCCGATGGTGCCGCAGCCCCGCCGGTCTACCTTGGTGGATTCAACGAAGACCAGCCCGGCGCCGCCCGCCGCATAGCGGCCAATATTCATCAGATGCCAATCTTGGGCGAAGCCATCGACGGCGGCGTATTGGTGCATGGGTGCAATGACGCAGCGGTTCTTAAGGCTCATGCCCCGGATTTGCATGGGCGAAAATAGAAGCGGTTGGCTCATTAAATTTAGTCCTGGCCGGTCGCGGAGGCTTGGCCCTGCACCGTGAAAAATGACGCCGACTTCGGTTGTTCCGGCAGTTCCACCAAAGCTGGCGACAAGCGCGCTGTCCGCTGCCTCTCGCCCCGAATAACGCGGCCTTCGTTCTGGTTCGGCATCGGGTTTTTAGCGATGGGAACGGCGTCGGCGGCTGTATAAACGCAGATATACAGCCCGCGCGGCGTCTCGGATCGACTTGGGTCTGAGCCGTGAGCCAAGCGCGTATGCATCAGGCAGACAGAGCCCGCCTTACCCGTCACCGGAACGTCGCTGGCTTTCATTTTGGCAGTGACGTCATCGGCCATGCGGCCCGTGAATGTGTCGCCATCAAACAGCGAATGCACGGGGCCTTTGTGGCTGCCGGGGACGACCTTCAGGCAGCCGTTTTCCTCATCTACATCATCCAGCATCAGGAGGGCAGTGATGATGTCGTCATTGGTGTGCGGCGTGAACGGGAAATCCTGGTGATAGTGGACTTCGGTCGCCGCGCCTGGAAGCTTCTGGTTGATCTTGCAGTGATGGAACTTGAGATTTGGGCCGATTAGCTCATTGACCATCTCCGTCATCGCCGAGTGCTCCATGGCGTCCTGGAACGGGCCATAGAGATCGGACGGATTATTGATGCGGCGGAGTGCAGGCTGCTCGGCTGAATGCTCGGCGCCCATATCGAAGCGCGGGCGGCCATCAATAGTGGGCGGGCCATAGGGTTTGGTGTGCGCCCGGCTCTCTTCCGCCCATTCCGCCATCATCGCCCGCATGGCATTGAGCTGATTTGGCGTTACGGCGTTCTCGACAACCAAGCAGCCATCACGCCAGAAATCCGTCTTTTGCTTTTCCGTTAAGACCATCAATTTGTCCTGTTTTGGCGGGCCTGGATGGCGTCCGCGAATTCAACAATGGCGCGCATCCGGTCTGCGACCGGCACATCCACCATTTTGCCGCGCACCGTAATGGCGCCCTCGCCTGCCGCAAGCGCTTTGTTATAGGCCTCAATGATCTCACGGGCTTCTAAGACTTCTTCGGCGCTTGGCCCGAATGTGGCGTTCGCGACCTTCACCTGGTTCGGGTGAATGCAAGACGCGCCCCTGAACCCAGCCCGCTTGGAAAGCCCCATCATGCTTTCCAGTTTTTCGATATCCCGGAATTCCGCGATCGAGCCGATGAAGCCCATCGGCGCCACGCCCGCCGCGCGCGCGCAGGCGACGATGTGCTGCTTTGGGCCAAGCAGCATGTCTGTATCCGTGGACGAACCCATGGAGAGTGCGAAATCTTCAGACCCCAAGGACAACGCCATCATGCGCGGGCTGGCTTTGGCGATTTCACGGGCGTTCAACAGGCCCTCCGCCGTTTCGATCAGAGGAAACAGGAAGGTGTGGCCGGGCGCCATGCCTTTCTCGGCCTCGATCTCGGTCACGACCGCATCGACTTCTTTCACATGCGCCGCCGTATCCGTCATCGGCAAAAGCAGCGCCGTTACGTCAGGCGTCACCGCAGCTTCGATATCCCGCGCCGCCAGACGCCACGGGCGGTTGATGCGGACGGTGACATCAAGGCCATGGCCCGCCAACCGCTTGGCGACATCCGCCACAGCGCCGCGCGCTTTTTCCTTAGCAGAAGCCGCGATGGAATCCTCAAGGTCAAGGATCACAGCATCGGCGCCGACGCCCGGCGCTTTCTCGATGAATTTCTCGTTGATCGTCGGCACGAACATCATCGAGCGCCAAACGGGTGCATTGCTTGCCATAAGTCAGACTTTCCTTAGCGCCCGGTGAACTGCGGCGTGCGCTTCTCGCGGAAGGCGCGACCGCCTTCCTGCTGATCCTCAGACCGGGAGATCGCGAGCAATTCGCGTTGCGCCAAGGCTGAAAGTTCTGTCGGCCCGCGCGCGATCACGGCGTCCCGCGTGAAGCGCTTGAGTGTCCGCACGACGAGCGGCGCAGAATCGGCTAAGATGCGGGCATATTCATAAGCCGCAGCCAGATGTTCGCCCTTCGGCGTCACCTTGTTGACCATGCCGACTTCATAGGCGCGCTGGGCTTTGTAATGGACGCCCGTCAGCATGAATTCCATGGCATGTTTGTGCGTGATGCGCGCAGCGAGACCGGCGATCAACCCGCCGCAAAAGCCAATCTGCGCTTCTGGATAAAAGAAATCCGCCGTCTCATCCGCCACCGCGATATCGGAGAATTCGACCAAGCAGAACGCGCCGCCGACACAATAGCCATGGACAGCCGCAACCACCGGCTTATCTAGCATAACACCGACACCCGGCATGCATTCCCAAAGGTTCGGATCGCGCGGCGGATCTTTCAGATCGGCGCCGACGGAGAAGGCTTTGTCGCCCGCCGCTGTCAATACACAGGTGCGGTCGTCACTATCTTGCAGGCGCTGGAAAGCGTCGCGCAGTTCCGCCACCAATTGGTTGGAGAGCGCGTTCATCTTCTGCGGGCGATTGATGGTGATCGTGGCGATCTTGTCTTTGGATTCGTAGGTGATGACCGGATCGGCCATGGCGCAAGCTCCTATATCGAGGTAATTTCACTATCAAACCGCGCCCGCGCAGATAGCGCAAGCCACGGGAGGACCGGATGGCCGACAGCAATCAGAAACCAATCGTAGAGGGGTTCCTGCACGAGGAAACCGGCACGATCTGCTACATCATCTATGACCCGGCGACCATGCGGGCGGCCATCGTAGACGCGGTGCTGGACTTTGACATTGTGGCCGTGCGCACATCCACTGGCTCCATAGACAAGGTATGCGACCGAGCCGAGGCGCTTGGCCTGACGGTCGATTGGGTTTTGGAGAGCCATGTCCATGCAGACCATCTATCCGCCGCGAAGCATGTCAAAGCACGGCTAGGCGGCAAGATCGCCATCGGCAGCGCCATTGATCAGGTGCAGACTTCCTTCGGCAAATTGTTCAATCTAGGCCCCGAATTCACGACGGACGGCGCGCAGTTCGATCACCTATGGGCCGATGGCGAGACGTTTGAGATCGGCGGCATCCAGGCGCGCGTGCTGCACACGCCCGGCCACACGCCCGCCTGTGTTTCCTATGTGATCGGGAATGCCGTTTTCGTCGGCGACACCATCTTCATGCCGGACTTCGGCACTGCCCGCTGCGATTTTCCTGGCGGCGACGCGCGGGAACTCTACCGTTCGGTCCAGCGCATTCTGGCGCTTCCCGATAAAACGCGCATCTTCGTCGGCCACGACTATGCGCCGGGCGAACGTGATCATGAGTGGGAAACCACCGTCGCCGAACAACGCGCCGCGAACAAACATGTCAAAGACGGCACAGACGAAGAGGCTTTCGTCACCATGCGCCGCGAGCGGGACGCCGAGCTTTCCCTCCCCCGCCTGATTCTGCCGTCAATCCAGGTCAATATCCGCGCCGGGGATATGCCAAAAGCCGAGGACAATGGCGTGGCTTATATGAAGCTGCCGATCAATCAGAATTGAGGGCTGTTTGAATAGTTCAGAACGGCTTCCAGTGAGCAGAAGACAGGCCGTTTTGTCATCAGCGTCGTAAATCAGCAGCCAATCCGGGCTGACATGACATTCCTGCCATCCAATATGTTCCTCTGAAAGCTGATGCGGCCTAAACCGTTCTGATCAGCCCCCACCGAGTGGTCCAGTTGGAATGTTAGTGGATTTGCGGGTTTGACCCTGCCCCGAACGCTGGACCGCCATCCGCGGTCACTTTCGGCCTTATGAC
>JAYNYG010000118.1:0-3392 GCA_038102935.1 Alphaproteobacteria bacterium
GACAGTATGAGAAAATTCACGCTTCAAGCGGTCCAGTTTTTCGGGGGAAGGTCACTACAAGAAGATCATAGCCGAGAAGAACGTCCATTGTGATCCACCGGATCAGATTCGACACATCGACCGCAAATACCTCAACAACCGGATTGAATCGGACCATGCGGCGCTGAAGAAGGTCATCACCCCAATGCGCGGGTTCAGATCACTGAACGCCGCTAAGGCGACACTGAAAGGCATCGAAGCGATCCGAATGATCGTCAAAGGTGGGGTCTATGATCTTAAGCCAGGAGTCTGCGGAGAGATCGAGTTCATCGAAAATCTCTTCGCTGCAAAGGCCTGAGCCACCTGCCAGGACAGCATAAACCAGTCGCTTAGCCGTAAACGCAACAGTCCCATCGACACTCAGGGCGGACAGCGGACATGGCCACTTAGCATATGGATGCCTGATTTGGCGGCAGAGCAGAATAGCTGGCCGTGCTGTCAACGGTGTGTTGCTGACATCCATTGCAGCCCATCATTTTTTTGCAAACCATCATGGCATCTGTAATATCCGAACGATTGTCACATACTGGTCGCTGGGACTGCTCTATTGTCTGAATTTCATTCACCGCGTGCTGATATACTCGATGTCATTGGCAAAGGGCTGACCGAGGCGGACCTAATTGACGCGCACCGTCTAGGCCCAAACGCCCGCTTGCGTCGGATTGAGAGCGCGCCTCTGCCGGAAACGACTTGGCACGTGCTCGCCGAGGCGGCGGCAGAAATTCCAGATACCATTGCGTGGAATTTTTTCGAGCAAGACGCAGCGCTCACATATCGTGATGCCTTGGCTGCTGTGAACCGGCTCGCAGGTGGTTTGCATGCATTGGGCGTCGGGCAGGGAAGCCATGTCGCCGTAATGTTGTCGAATGTTCCGGCGTTTCCTACCGCCTGGCTAGCGATATCGCGGCTTGGCGCCGTGATGGTTCCGGTCAATGCTCGCTATACAGCGGAAGAGCTGACCTATGTGCTGAATGATAGTGATTCCGAGTTCCTAATCATCGGCGGCCAGTTTCTTGACGCCTTGGCGAAGGTAGAACGCCGCCCAGATGCGCTGACTGATGGGCATATCATCGTCTATGACGGAGTGGCGGAAGGCGAGCGCCGCCTGTTCGATGACTTGGCTCAGCTGGGCGACCCTGACTTCGATCCAGGCTATGCTGTAAGCGCGCAGGCGTTGCTGAATATCCAATACACATCCGGCACAACGGGCTTCCCCAAGGGATGCATGCTGCGCCAATGCTATTGGACCGCGACTGCTAAAGTAGCAGCGGAGCGGGATGGAATAATCACCAAGACCGTTCTAGCGCATCAGCCCTTCTTCTACATGGACCCACAGTGGATGATGCTGATGGCTTTCTATCAGCGCGGCACAGTGTTTATCGCGAATGGCCCGAGCGCCAGCCGTTTTATGGACTGGGTTCGCCGCTACCGCATCCAAAACTGCATCCTGCCCGAGGTTGTTTACCGCCAGCCACCGCATCCGGAAGATGCAAATAATGAACTCCGCCGGGTAGCGATTTATAATGTGCGGAAAGAAGTGCATGCCGATATGCAGCAGCGCTTTGCCGTGCAGGCGCGCGAAGCCTTCGGCATGACAGAGGTTGGCTCCACACTGTTCACGCCGCTGGAGGCGACGAACATGGTGGGCAGCGGCACATGCGGCATCCCCGTGGCGTTCCGCCAGACACGCGTGGTCGATGATGAAGGCGAAGATGTGCGGCAAGGCGAGATCGGCGAACTCGTGGTGCGTGGCCCGACAATTCTGCTGGGCTATTACAACAAACCCGAAGCCACGAAGGAAGCCTTCTTTGACGAATGGTTCCGCACTGGCGATCTGTTCCGGCAGGACGAGCGCGGGTTCCACTATATCGTTGGTCGCAAGAAAGACATGATCCGCCGGTCCAGTGAGAATATCGCCGCCCGGGAGGTCGAGGTGGCATTGATGCGAATGGAAGAGATCGAGGAGGCTGCCGTCATCGCTGTGCCTGATCCGGCCCGGGGCGAGGAGGTCAAAGCCTATATCATGCTGCAGGACGGTTATACGCCGGAGGATTTGCCGCCAGATAGAATTCTGCAACATGCCAAGACATATTTGGCTGTCTTCAAAGTACCGCGCTACATCGCCTATCGGGATGATTTGCCGAGAACACCATCCTTAAAGGTCAAAAAGGTTGATCTGAAGGCGGAGGCTGAAGACCTGCGCATTGGCGCTTTCGACTGTGTAGATGGCGTCTGGAGATGAGTGACCCAGCCCTTCTGAGCGCGACTGAGCTCGCCCGTCAAATCGCGCAGCGCGACTTGAGCGCAACCGACGCCGTTGAAGCCGTGCTCGCCCGGATCGAGCGCTTGAATGGTCGGATCAACGCCTTCGCGCTGCTTGATACTAGCGGCGCCAGGCAGGCGGCGCAGGCAGCAGATGCAAAACAGGCCGCTGGTGAGTTGCTTGGGCCGCTGCATGGGGCGCCGTTCCACGCCAAGGATCTACTGGATACGGCAGGATTGGAGACAAGCTTCGGCTCTTGGTTGATGGAAGGGAACGTTCCAGACCAGGATGCGGAATGCGTTCGGCGGATGAAAGCGGCAGGGGCAATCCTGATCGGCAAAACGACCACACCGGAGTTCGCTGGCAGCGTCCTCACCCAAAGCCCACGCTACGGCGCTACGGCTAATCCCTGGAATACAGGCTACACGTCTGGCGGGTCGAGCGGTGGCGCTGCGGCGGCTGTGGCGGCTGGCTTTGGGCCTTTGGGGCTGTCAACGGATGGCGCCGGGTCTGCGCGAATTCCAGCCAGTTGTTGCGGCATTCTGGGCCTGAAGCCAACCCTTGGCCTGGTTCCACATGAGCGCGCGCCAGACCTTTTCGCCAACTACAGCCATATTGGTCTGCAAACGCGAACGTCTGCTGACCTTGCCCTTATGCTAAACGCGCTGAGCGGCCCGTTCAGCGCGGATCCCTGGACCATTGGCCGGAATGCCTCGCCCGTCAGCCTTCACGCGGACCCTGCAAGCACCTTGAAGGGTCGGCGGGCGGTTTTCCTGCCACGGATGGGCAATCCGCAGGTTTCGGACGATGTCCTGGAACAATGCCAAGCTAGCCTCCATAGCCTGAAAGGCATCGGACTAAATATCACCATCCAAGATCAAGCGCTGAATTGGGGGATCGAGACCTCCCGAGTGATGATGCGCGGCTTAATGTCAGCGCGCATGGGCCAGTTCAAGCCGGAGCAATTGGAGAAAATAGACCCGGCCATGCGGGCCTCAATAGCTGAAGGCATGGCGCTGGATGCGGAAGCAATAAAGGCCGCTCCAATAGCCCGGACAGCCCTGTTCCATCAGGTTGAGGGATTGCTGGC
>JAYNYG010000064.1:0-16484 GCA_038102935.1 Alphaproteobacteria bacterium
AATCCTCCTCTAAATCATACCCTCAGTCTGTCCCATGTGCCCTGACGCCGGACATTCCCGGACTTTCAGCTCTCTTCGCTCAATGTGAATAGAGGCTGGGCATTGGCAAATGAGGCGACGGTTGTTGCTTTCATGCGGGGCTGGATCAAGGCGCATCATTGGGTGTTTCAGAACAAGGCGGCCAGCAGCGAAATCGCCGTGCAGGAAAGCGGTATTTCCCATTCATATGCAGATCGCGCTTGGGATGAATATGTCGGCGGACTGATTTTTCCGGCGGGTGGGGCCATCAGCGTGCCTGCGGTGCAAACGCTGATTGACGTAAGCGCGCTGATCCGTGCATTGCCGAAGCGCGGCGCTATTCAGGCCGAAACCTATATCAATTCAAGCTATATTGAGGTCGCCGAATACGGCTGAGCAGGCCGTGTAAGGCTTGATCGTCCCTGTTGGAACTGAGAACCTTCGAAAACGTCCTATTCAATGCGCGAAGCGAACAGGAGCGCGTCGGCGCAGATTAGCGATGACTACACGCCTTGAGCTGTGGGTGACTGAATTTGGTCAAATTGATCTTGTGCCGAAATCAGGCCCGTCGTCTCAGCCTCGATAAGTGGTGGTGACGCTGCGTAGGTAGCTAGCATCAGCCAAAGTTGCTCTGATGAAGCCGTTGCTTCGTGGGAAATCCAGCAAATCTGACTTTTGAGCTATAATCCTCGGGAAAACCGGACCTGATCTCTGAATTGTGCCTTCTACAAGGCAAGCCCGCCTTGAGCGCAACACAGGAGATCACAATGCGCAAAATTTCACTCACAATCGCAGCCCTCACCATCGCCGGCGCAATGAGCGCGCCTGCACTCGCCGCAGGAGACGGCTGCACGATTTTGGGCTCTATCGAGCAGAACGTCACCGTGAAGGTCGCGGCAGCGACATCGATTGGTATGGCCTCGCGTGCGCAGAATGATATCGGCATCATTCGTTGCAAGAAAGTCTCAGGCTCCGCGAAGCAAAATGTCAAAGTCGGTGTGGCGACCGCGACGGCGATCGGGATGGCGTCCAGCTCTAAAAACCGAATTGGCGTTATCGAGTAGACCCGTGCAGGCGGCCAGGGGCGGCGGCGGAACTCGCCGCCCCGCGCCGCCAGGCAGTTCAAAATTCTTGGAAGGAAGGACCTGACAATGCGACATCAACTACACCTCTTGTTTGGCCTCATGTTTCTGGCGTCTGTCGCCGGGCCAGCGTCGGCGGATAGCGCCTTTGAGGAGATTGACTTGCCGCCCGCTGCACGTGCAAAAATACAGGCGGCTCGCGCTAAAGCTGATGGCATGGCCCGCCAGGATGGCGGCTCGAACGCCTTCATCCGTAAGGGGGAAACCCGGATTGCGGATGATTGTTCAATCTCCGTCGGCGTGATTGAAAACCCTGGCCAGGCGGTCCGTAAGATCGACATGACGATCGTAAATGATGGGGTGATATATAATGGCGCGAACTGTAGTTAGAGCGGTCAAAGTAAGCCAACTCTGTGCAGCGGTTGGTCTCGCGTTGGGGCTTGCGGCTTGCGTCCAGCCGAACACGCGGACGGATGCGGTCGCTGCCGCCAGCCAGCCAGAAGCTCGCCCACAGCGGGCCATGCAGGTTTTGGCGATGCGATGAAATGCTTCCGTTTCATATCTAACGGATAGCCGTTTGTGGGCAACAGATAGGCCGAATCATCCTCCGGCATGCCGTGGCCGGAATAATAGACCAGCACCTCCGAGGCCGCCGCGTTGGGGCCGATAAGCTGCATGAGCGCGGAACTTTGGCCGCCGCCAGCCGGGCCAAACCAGTTTTCCAGCGTCAGCCGATCTGCATTGTGCAGCACATATATTGTGCGGGCTGTATCCGAGCGTGTTGACGACGTAATCGCAGATCGCGTTCGCATCATTGATGGCGTAGTCGACGGCTGGCACGCCCGGCTGCGTATAGGCGCTGTTGCCGACAATAAACGCATAGCCGTTCCGCCGTTCAGGCGCGGCGCCGGGTTTCCGCTCGCAGGCGATGGCGTCGGCGGTGCTGGATGATTGGGCGTTGACGATCCGGACCTCTTGCGCCACCGCAGGGAGCGTATTGGCGCAAAGGAGCGCCGCTGCGATCATCATGGATGCTGCAGGGCCAAGCCAAGGAGTCCATAGTTTCCGCAATGCGCTGTCCAGAGTGAACGCTTGTCAAACGAGACTGCAACCTTGGGCCAAGGCCTCGTACAACGTCAAGTTCCAAAGCCTGACATCCAGGTGAACGTTCTGCGTTATATTCGCCTAATCGTTAGGCCTCATTCTTTGGAGCGTAGCGGGCGTGGCGGACGTCGGCGGTTATGGCGTGGGCGAGCATGCCTTCGCTCTCGGAAATCCGGCTGATGACGGGCGCCACGTTCCGGCTTGCTTCCGGCGTCAGGCGTTGCCAGGTGACAGTTTTCAGGAATTTGCCGACCCAGAGGCCGCCCGTGTAGCGCGCCGCGCGGCCCGTCGGCAGAATGTGGTTGGTGCCGACACCCTTGTCGCCATAGGCCACTGTCGTCGCCTCGCCGACGAACAAGCTGCCGTAATTCGAGAGGTTCTCCAGGAAATAGTCATCCTTGGACGTCATGACCTGCAGATGCTCTGCCGCATATTCATCAGCGACTTCGACGGCTTCTTCGTCCGTTTCCACAACAATGACTTCGCCATAATCAGCCCAGGCGCGCTTGGCGACCTCCGCCGTCGGCAGCGTCTCAAGCTGCGCCTCGACTTCAACCAGCACATCTTCCGCCAGTTTACGTGAGGTGGTGACGAGCCAGCAGGGGCTGTCGGGGCCGTGCTCGGCCTGGCCAAGCAGGTCCGTGGCGACGAGGGAGGCGCTGCAGCTATCATCCGCGATGATCAGGGTTTCGGTCGGGCCCGCCAGTTGGTCGATGCCAGCGGCGCCGAAGAGCTGGCGCTTGGCCTCCGCCACATAGGGATTGCCCGGGCCGATCAACAGATCGCAAGAAGGGACATCAACCAAGCCATAGGCCATCGCGGCAAGCGCCTGCACCCCGCCAAGCGCGAAAATATCCGTCGCGCCAGATGCATGGAACGCATAGAGCGTTTGCGGATAGACGCCGTTCTCGTCACGCGGCGGGGCGCAGCCGACGATGGTTTTGACGCCAGCGACTTGCGCCACGCCGGCAGACATGATCGAGCCTGCCACCAGCGGATATTTGCCGCCGGGCGTGTAGCACCCCGCCGCCCGCATCGGGATATGCTTGTGGCCGAGCATGACGCCGGGCTGCAGCTCAATTTCAAGCTCCTGCATGGTGTCGCGCTGGGCCTTGGCGAAATCCTGCACTTGCTTTAGCGCATAGGCGATATCTTCCTTGAAGACTTTGGAGAGGCTTTTCTCCACCGCCATAATCCGGTCGTTGGACATGCGGAAGGATGGGTTTTCCCACTTATCCAAGTCGCGGGCGTAGCGTTGGATCGCGTCATCGCCATTTTCCTGGATGTCGGCGAGCATTTTGCGCACGGCGGCTTCGACGGCAGGGCGGTCAAAGCCCTCACGTTGGCTGGATTGCTTTAAGTATGTGCGCATGGATCATCCTCTAAAATAACGACATCTGGCCGGGTTTTGGCGCCATGGCTTCTGCTGCTTCATCTGGCGCTTCGTTGGCTGACCGCTCTGGCAGCGGGTCCAAAAGCTGCGAGTCGTCTTCTCTAACATTGCCGACGCGCTTGTCTACCTCGTAGATTTCAAAAAAAGTTTCTGGCGTGGATTGGATCAGTTCCGCCGCCGCCTGCGCCGATCCATTGAGCCATATCGACTGCGCTTCTGCTGGAATGACGACCGGCATCCGGTGATGGATCGGCGCCAGCGTCGTGTTAGCCGCCGTCGTCACAATGCTGAAACTCCGGGCGGGGCCATGGTAGCCAGCGGGCATTTTGGCGGCGATTCCAGCGAAGGCGAAGGCGGATTGCACCTTCGGGCGAATGCTGTAGGCGCGCTTGTCTTTGCCCTTGCCAGCCCATTCGTAAAACCCATCGGCTGGCGCCAACACCCTGGAATGCTTGAATGAATCCCGGAACGCTGGTTTCTCAGCAATCGTTTCGCCGCGCGCGTTGATGAGCGGCGGGCCATCATACTGGCCTTTGGCGTTCGGTTGTTTGGCCCAGGGCGGGACGAGGCCCCAACGCGCCATCTCCATCCGCCGCGCGCCGGCAGCATCGTCAGACACAATGGGCGCGGATTGCGTTGGCGCGATATTCCAACGGGCGGCCAGGTTCGGCAGATCGATGAAGCCGAAGATTGTCGCCAGCGCTTCCGGCGGCGTTGAAAGATGGTAGCGCCCACACATTGGCTGTTTCCTCGGTTAAGAAATCTTTATACAACGCCCGCACTGCATAAAAAGGTTCACATTGGAGAGTATCCGTGCTGTCCTTTTAGGCAGATTGGTTGGCGACACGCGCTCAGCCACAGATAAACAGGCGTTTCTAACGTCTGGCATAATGATTGCTTAACGAATGCAGGGCGTTCAAGCCCTGCAGCAATTGGGAGGCTACCAGATGAAATTAAAATATACCGTCATGGCTGCTGCGGCTCTCGCCGTCGGCGCCACGACTTCCGCGCAAGCCCAGGATAAATCGACCCTCCAGGTCGTCCAGGATCGCGGCTACATGAACTGCCAGGTCGGCCAGCCGAACCCTGGCTTCTATAACCTGGACTCCAATGGCAACTGGTCTGGCCACGATGTCGCGTTCTGCCGCGCTGTCGCAGCCGCCGTTCTGGGCGATCCGTCCAAGATCGAATTCCAGTCCGTGACCAGCCAGGTGCGCTTCACCTCGCTCGCGAATGGCGAAAGCGACATGCTGTCCCGCACCACGACGTGGACCGCTACCCGCGACACGCAGCTTGGCCTCGATTTCACGACCGTCACCATGTATGACGGCCAGGGCTTCCTGGTTTCCAAAGACTCCGGCATCAAAAGCTCCAAAGAGCTTGATGGCGCTGCGGTCTGCGTTCTGACCGGCACCACGACCGAGCTGAACCTCTCCGATTACTTCCGTTCCCAGGGCATGAACTTCAAGCCGGTGACGTTTGAAGACGTGAACGTGCTCGTCGAAACCTTCCTCAAAGGCGGTTGCGACGTTTACACCAACGATAAGTCTGGCCTGGCTTCCCGCCGGTCTGCATTCCCTGATCCGTCCAAATACACGATCCTGCCAGAAACGATCTCCAAAGAGCCGCTCGGCCCTGTGGTGCGTGAAGGCGACAATCAGTGGGGCGATATCGTCCGCTGGAGCGTGTTCGCTATGATTACGGCGGAAGAGCTGGGCATTTCCTCCTCGAATGTTGACGACATGCGCGCCAACTCGAAGAACCCGGAAGTGCGCCGTCTCCTGGGCGCTGAAGGCAACCTTCACACCGGTCTCGGCCTCTCCAATGACTGGGCCTACAACATCATCAAGATGGTGGGCAACTACGGCGAAGTCTACGAGAAGTACATCGGTGAAAAGACCCCGGTTAACATCCCGCGCGCAGGCAGCTTGAATGCGCTCTGGACCAATGGCGGCCTGATCTACTCCCCGCCTTTCCGGTAAGCAAAGCTTTGGGTCTTCGGCTCTGCGCCTCGCAACGTAGAGCCGGAACCTGACGTTCTTCGCGAAGGGGCGGGCAAGATAGGACAATCCTGCGGCCTGCCCCATCGTCTTTACATCGTAAGCTCCTGACAGGGAGGCTGCGGCAATGAATACGCCGGTAAGCGCAGGCAATACTGCGCATGGGCCAGAGCGCAGCCGTTTATCGCGCATGGCCAGCGACCCCAAAATCCGTGGACTGGTCGCGCAGGCGATTGTCGGAATTCTGATTGTTCTGGCCGGATATTATCTGGTCACGCAGACGATCTATAATATGGAGAAGCGCGGGCTGACCGCAGGCTTCGATTTTCTCTCCACCACCGCCGGGTTCAGCATCGGGTTTTTCCTGATCGACTATGAACCGACAGATACGTTTGGCCGAGTTTTCCTCGTCGGCGTCGTCAACACGCTATTCGTTTCTATCATCGCCATTATTTTCGCGACGATCTTTGGCTTCATCATGGGGGTCGCCAGGCTGTCCCATAACTGGCTGATCGCCAGGATCGCCGCAGTCTACGTTGAGGTCATTCGAAATACGCCGCTGCTTCTGCAGATTTTCGTTTGGTATTTGGGCGTTTTCACATTGTTGCCGCCGCCAAAGCAGTCCTTCGAACTGGTATTTGGCGTTTTCGTTCTCAACAATCGCGGCTTCTATTCGACCGCGCCGGTGACGGGCGAGCTGTTCTGGATTACGGGCATTGCGATTATCGCCGGGCTGGCGCTGACAGTGATGTTCCGCCGCTCCGCTAAAGCGCAGCAGGAAGCCACCGGCGAAGCGCCCAAATGGGCATGGAAAGCGCTGTTGGTTCTCGTTGCAGCGCCCTTGGCGGTCTTTGTCCTGACGGGCGCGCCGCTGAGCTGGGAAATCCCGACCCTCAAAGGCTTTAATTACCAAGGCGGATGGGCTGTCCCGCCGCCGTTCCTCGCACTCTTGATTGCGCTAACGGCCTATACTTCAGCTTTCATCGCGGAGATCGTGCGGGCGGGCATTCAATCCGTCGGCAAAGGGCAGACGGAGGCGGCGCTGTCGCTCGGCCTGCCGCGGCGCCGCGTTCTCAAGCTGGTGGTGATCCCCCAGGCGATGCGGGCGATCATTCCGCCGCTGATCAGCCAGTACTTGAATATCGTCAAAAACTCGTCGCTGGCGGTCGCCATCGCCTATCCTGATCTGGTTGGGCTTTGGATGCAGACCTCGTTGAACCAGGCGGGTCGCGCCATCGAAATCGTGGCGACGACGATGCTGTTTTATATGACCGTGAGTTTGTCGATTTCAGCCTTGCTGAACATCTACAACAAACGCGTCCAGCTGCAGGAGCGCTAAGCGATGAGCGATACGCACTCCGAAACTGATCTCGCCAAAGCGGGCGCCACGCAGGACGCTGAGCCATTCAACCCGAAAGCGGCCCGCCCGCCGCCGGGCCTGTCCGTCGGCCCGTTAGCTTGGATGAAGCAGAACCTGTTCGCCACTTGGCTGGACACGGTGATCACGATCATCTGCGCCGTCATCATCTTCATGCTGGCTCGCCATCTCATCACCTGGGGCATCGTCGATTCTGTATGGGATGCCGCGAACCGCCGCGAGTGCATGAACAAGAGCCCCGAAGGCGCCTGCTGGGCGGGGCCTAGGCTCTGGTTCCACCAGTTTATCTACGGGCTCTATAACGTCGATGAACGCTGGCGCGTGAATATCGGGTTCTTCGTGCTGGTCGCGTGGATGGTCCCGCTGTTCCTGTCCCGTATCACGGTCAAGTTGCCAACGGCGATCGGGCTGGTGATGACCTACCCGCTCTTTGCCTCATACCTCTTTTATGGCGGCGAAAAAGGCATCGCGTGGACAATTATTAGCGCGCTCGGCATCGCCTGCTTCATCTGGGCGATGATCAATGCGCTGATGGAGGTGTTTGCATCGAAACCGCTTGGCAAACTGCTGGAAGATCGTTTCGGTATGGTGACCGTGAAGTCCCGCGCCATCGTGTTCCTGGCGCTTTGGGCGGCGGCGACAGTCGTTTGGTCCGGGGTTGAGTTTGAAGTCGTCCGCACGGTGCGCTGGGGCGGGCTGTTCGTCACCCTCGTCGTCGCCGGGATCGGCATCACCTTCGCCTTGCCGTCTGGCATCATTCTGGCGCTGGGCCGGCGATCGCAACTGCCGCTGATCCGCATTGTCTGTGTCTGCTTCATTGAAGTGTTCCGCTCGGTTCCTTTGATTACCGTGCTGTTCATGGCGACGACGATGGTGCCGCTGTTCCTGCCCGAAGGCGTCACCTTCGATAAGCTGTTGCGCGCGATCATCGCGGTCTGCTTGTTTGCGGCGGCCTATATGGCGGAAGTCGTGCGTGGCGGCCTGCAATCCATCCCGCGCGGCCAGTATGAGGCGGCGGCGGCCATGGGCTTGGGCTATTGGCGGACGACCGGCCTCATCATCATGCCGCAAGCGCTGAAATTGATGATTCCGAACATCCTTTCCAACTTCATCGGTCTCTTCAAAGACACGACGCTGGTGGCGATCATCGGCCTCTTCGATCTCCTAGGTATGGTCCAGGCCATGTCTGAAGCGACGGATTGGATTGGGCTCGTGGATGAGCCGTATCTGTTTGCGGCGGCTGTTTACTTCGTCGGCTGTTTCGCGATGTCCCGTTACGCGCGGCATCTCGAAAACAAGCTCTCGACAGAGCACCGCTAGAGCACATCCTGTCTTGCGAAATGCAGCGGCCCCGTCAAAACTGGCGGGGCCGTTTGCACATCTCCTCAGCATTGGAAGATCATCTATGAACGCCCAAGACCTTTCGCCCGCTGCGATTGACCGTATCCACAATGTGATCGCCAAAGGGCCATTCGGCCAGCATGTTGGTCTCAGCGTCGATCATGTTGAGGTTGATCGCGTGGTTGTGCGGATGGCGGCAAGCCAGGAAATCATGAACGGGCTGAATATCGTCCATGGCGGCGCCACGGCGGCGCTACTCGATACCGCCGCGACATGCGCAGCCTGGGCGACGCCAGATGCGCAGCCGACAACGCGCGGCACGACGGTATCGCTAACGATCAACTATATCGGCCCAGGCCGCGACGAAGACTTGATCGCTGAGGGCGTTGTGGTTTCGCGCGGCGGTGTTTTGACCATTGTAGATGCCGTCGCAAAGGACCAATCAGGCCGCTTGGTCGCCAAGTGTCAGGCGACCTATAAGCTAGACCTGGCGCGGGACAGGCGATTGGCGTCTGGCGCTTAAGCCGCCTTCATCCGCCGATTTTCAGAAACCGCTCGCGGCGGCGCTGACGGAGCGCTTTGCCGCTCAATGCTTCTTTCTCGACATCTGCAAGCGCGTCCGCCATGGCGTCGCCCAAGCTCTCGATGGCGTCCGCTGGCGCCCGATGCGCCCCACCCACGGGTTCTTGCACGACGACATCCGCAACGCCCAGGCGTTTCAGGTCAGCAGCAGTGAGTTTCAGCGCCTCAGCGGCGTCTGAGGCGTGCTCAGCGGAGCGCCACAAGATGGAAGCGCAGCCTTCCGGCGAAATGACGGAATAGACGGAATGCTCGAACATCAGCACCTTATCCGCCGCCGCAATCGCGACTGCGCCGCCGGATCCGCCTTCGCCGAGAACAGCCGCGATAAACGGCGTTTCTAGCTCAAGCCCGCGCTGTAAGCAGCGGGCGATGGCTTCGGCCTGGCCGCGCTCTTCGGCTTCAATGCCGGGGTAAGCGCCTGGCGTGTCGACGAAGCTCATAACTGGCATGCTGAATCGGTCCGCCAGCTCCATCAGCCGCATGGCTTTGCGGTAGCCTTCTGGATGCGCCATGCCGAAATTACGTTTGACGCGGCTGGCCGTATCGCCGCCTTTTTCCTGGCCGATAACAACAACGCTTCGTCCGCGAAAGCGCCCGATGCCGCCGATGATCGCTTGATCTTCGCCGTAGAGCCGGTCGCCTGCGAGCGGTGTGAACTCACTGAACAGGCGCGTGATCACGTCCAAAGCGCGGGGCCGGTTCGGATGCCGCGCGACTTGGACACGCTGCCACGGCGTCAGCTTGGTATAGATCTGCTCCAGGCTGCGCTGCATGCGCGCCTCAAGCTTCTCCGTCTCCTCGGTGATATCCAGGCCGTCAGTCTCCGCCAACTGGCGAAGGTCCTCGACCTTGGCTTCAAGCTCCAGGATCGGTTTTTCGAAGTCGAGCGGGGTGAACATGGGCTTGGATTAGGCTCCGTTCCGGGGCGGAATAACAATGCTTTAGCCGAAGCGGGCAGGCGGCGAAAGCCAGTATTAGGGATTGTCCGCCGCTTTGGTTGGCATCACCACCTGCATATGGGGATAAGGGATCGAGACGCCAGCTTTATCGAAAGCTTCTTTGACGTTGCGCGTGAGATCCGTCTTGAGGCCAAAGAAGTCGCTCGAGTTGCACCAGACCCGCGTCGTGATATCGACGGAGCTGTTGTTGAGTGTCGTCACGGCCATAAATAAAGCCGGTTCGGCCAATCCGCGTTCATCGGCCTGGACGACCTCACGGATGACATCCATCGCTTTGCCGATATCGTCGTCATAGGAAATGCCGAACACTAGATCGACCCGGCGCGTTGGATACCGGCTGTAATTCTTGACGGCTGAGCCCCACATTTTGCTGTTCGGCACGGTGATTTGCAGGTTGTCCGGCGTCGCCATTTCGGTGATGAACAAGTCGATCTCTTTGATCGTGCCAGTCTGGCCGCCCGCTTCCACGAACTCGCCGACGCGGAAAGGCCGGAAGATCATCAGCATGACGCCTGCGGCCAGATCCTGCAGCGTGCCTTGCAGCGCCAAACCGATGGCCAGCGAGGCTGCGCCGAGCACAGCGACCAAGCTAGTCGTCTTGACGCCGAAAAGCTCCAGCACTGCGATAATCGTGAACGCAAGCACCAGATATTTGACGAGGCTGCGGAAGAACAGGCGCAAGGTTTCGTCGATCCGCCCGGTCCGGGCGAGCAGGCGGGAGACCCCATTGGCGATGACGCTGGACAGCGTCCAGCCAACGATGAGCACCAGGATAGCGCCGACGGCCGGCACGCCATATGTCTCGACAATGACCATCAACTGATCTGGTGAAAGCCATTCTGGCATCGTTTTGTCCCTCCCGAATTTCGATTTCTGAACCTACCTGCGCTGCAAGCAAAAAAGAAGGCGCCGCCTGCGCTTGGGGTCGCGGACGGCGCCTTCTCTGTTTGTGGAGACCCGCCGCACGCTTGGGGGTTCGTTTGGCGGATCTCCGGCCGATAGACACAAGGCCAACCGACATACGGTTAATGAGCAAAACTGGCGCCAGCCCGAAAACCCTTATTTCCGGCGGGATTCGTCGCAGAATGAAACGTGATTAGGCCTTTTGCCCCTTATGCGTGGATCACAAGTCCCGTAAAAGGACACTTAGCGCTTCTGGGGACCTAACAAAGGTTAGCGTGGGCGGTAACCATTAGAGAGGTGGATGACCCTATGCTTAAAGAGTTCAAAGAGTTCGCGATGCGCGGCAATGTCATCGATCTTGCAGTCGGTGTGATCATTGGCGCGGCCTTCGGCAAAATCGTGACGTCACTGGTGAATGACATCATCATGCCGCCGATCGGCATCCTGCTGGGCGGCGTTGATTTCACGGAAATGTACATCAACCTTTCCGGCGGGGAATTCGCGTCCCTGGCGGCTGCGAAAGAGGCGGGCGCCGCAACGATCAACTACGGCGTATTCGTCAACACGGTGATCAACTTCCTGATCGTCGCCTTCGCCATCTTCCTTGTCATCAAGCAGATGAACAAGATGAAGAAAAAGGAAGAAGCCAAGCCGGCAGCGCCCGCTGCGCCGCCACGCGACGAAGTGCTGCTGGAAGAAATCCGCGATTTGCTGAAGGCGAAAAGCTAACAGCGATCCGCTATAGTCCCGTCGCTTGCCCGCCCAGTTGGGGGACTGGGCGTCTGGTGGTGGGCCTTTAGCGCATGCGGGATCGCGTCTTTACATGACTGACAGAGACGCGATTTCTTTAAGCTGCGGCTTGTGGCTAGGCCGGGTGTTATGACCGCGCCACGCTATTATGCACCGCAGAGGCCGGCGCTGGCCCAGCCTATGCCCGAACTATCGGGGCAAGCGGGTCCAGTTTCGCCCGTCGCCGTAACGGCTGAGAAGGCTGCGCCCGTAACACAGCCGAACAATCTAAAAGCGATCCTCTGGATGATCGCTGCGAGTGTTGCTTTCACTGCACTTGTCGTGAGCGTGCGCGAGCTTTCAGCCAACTTGCCGACGGCGGAAATTCTGTTCTTCCGCGCCGCATTTTCCGTCAGCCTGCTGTTGCCCTGGGCCTTCCGCACAGGCTGGAGCGGTGTGCGCAGCAACCGGATGCTGGCGCATTCCGGGCGCTGCCTCTCAACTTTCATAGCCATGATGCTGTGGTTTCACGCCACGGGCCTGACAACGCTGGCGGATGCCGTCGCGATCCAATCCACATATCCGTTGTTTACAATCATTCTCGCCATGCTGGTGCTGGGCGAGCGCCCCGGTTGGTTCCGTTGGGCGGCGACCATGACCGGGTTTGCCGGGATGCTGATCATTGTGCGGCCTGGCGTCGTCGAAATTGGTCCGCCGACGATGATGCTGCTGGGCGCGGCTGTGTTCTATGCGATCTCGAATATCTTTGTGAAATATATGTCCGATACGGAGCCCGCGAACCGCATGGTGTTCATCCAGAACGCCTCCCTCGCGCTCCTGTCCTTGGGGCCTGCGGTTTACTATTGGGTGACGCCAGAGCTTGCGGATATTCCGATGATCATTTTACTGGTCATATCCGGCCTCGCCGCCCATATGTGCCTTACGCGGGCGCTCGCGGCAGGCGAGGCGAGCGTGGTGATGCCGTTTGATTATCTCAGATTGCCCTTCGCCGCGATCCTGGGCTTTCTCTTATATTTGGAAGTTCCAGATGCGCCGACGATCATTGGCGGCGTCGTAATTTTCATGGCCGTCAGCGCCATCGCCACGACGGAACGCAAAGGCGGCAAATAGCGGATTGGGAACCCAAAGCATTGACCTGCGTTGGGTAGACGCCATCTCTTCATAAAGGAAAATGTAATGGAAATCGGCAGCGGCCTTCTCGGCCTTCTCATCCTAATCGCGGATATCTACGCGATTGTTAAAGTGCTTGGCAGCGGCGCATCGACGGGCGCGAAGCTGCTTTGGGTCTTGTTGATCCTGTTCCTACCGGTCATTGGCTTCATCCTATGGCTGCTGATGGGGCCAGGCGGCAAGTCCTCAAACGCTATTTGATCATCCGTGGGAGGTGCGGTTTTGCCGAACCAAAAATCCAGTCTCGATACGCTGGAATTCTGGCTGGACCGCGCCTTCCGCGTGCCCGGGACGAATTACCGTTTTGGCCTGGACGCCCTAATCGGCCTGATCCCTGGCGTCGGCGATCTGGCGACGGGCGCTATATCTGGCGCGTTCGTATTGGCGGCGATGCGCCAGGGCGCGCCTATCGGCCTGATCATGCGGATGTGCTGGAATATCCTGGTTGATCTGGTGCTGGGCGCAATCCCGCTTGTGGGGGATCTGTTTGATCTCGCCCACAAAGCCAACACCAAGAATTTGCCGTTGTTGAAAGAATGGCGCGCGCGCCAAAAGGCGTCGGTTCAGGAGATTTAAGCCGCCCTAACACCCGCGCCCTAACGTCCGTTCTTGGCCCGCCATTCCGCAAACAGGTCCAGATTGGCAGGGTCGGTCGGCGGGTAGAGGCCGGTGATGGTGGCGCCGCGTTGCACGCGTTCGGTCACGAAATCCTCATAGGCCGTCATCTCGACCGCTTCATCGGCGACCTCGTCCGCCATGTGCGCGGGGATGATGACGACGCCTTCGCCATCGCCCATCACGATGTCGCCCGGAAATACCGGTGCGTCGCCGCAGCCGATGGGGACATTCAGGTCAATCGCCTGGTGGCGCGTTAGGTTCGTCGGCGCGGAGGGGCGTGCGTGATAGGCATGGATCGCCATCTGGCCGATCTCCGGGCTATCCCTGAACCCGCCATCGGTGACGACGCCTTCAACGCCCCTGGCCATCAACCGCGTCACCAAAATCCCCCCGGCGGAGGCGGCGCTCGGGTCCTTCCGGCTATCGATCACCATCACATGGCCTTCAGGACATTCTTCAACGCCCTTCCGCTGCGGATGCGCCGGGTCCCGAAACACCTCCAACCCGTTAAGGTCCTCCCGCGCCGGAATATACCGCAACGTATAAGCCGGCCCCACCATGCATTCGCCCTTACCGTTCCCAACCGGCATAACGCCCTGAATCATCTGATTTCGAAGACCGCGCTTATAGAGAGCGGTGGTGACTGTTGCAGTGGATACGGCGCGGAGTTTGGCGCGGGTGTCGGGGTTCATTGGTGGCTCCGGAATTTCGAGAGAGGTAGACGATATCATCGATCAGAAAACAGGTCGCGTTGCCGCTTAATCATCTCGCGGCGCGTCGGCGCCTTATACTTCCCTATTCTGCGATGCCAAACGCCCCAGCAGCTTGGTTTGAGCAGCCTAAAATTACGACTTTGGTTCCCTTCCAGCGTTGCGGCTAGGAAGACATAGGCGCCAATTTTCATGCCGAAGGATTCCTCCATATTTACAGAATATTGTTTCATCCGCTCAACGGATACATCATCCCTACATTCCGAGATCGATATGTGTTCACTCAGATTGCCACGGATCGGTTCGTCGACATGGTAGCCAATGTTCAAACAGGAGCCTCGCGCGCCATGAGGGATCGTCTCCATAGTGAGAATACTGCCTGCGAATGCGACGACACTTTGATGCTTGGGATCATCGTAGATGGCGCCCTCCGACGGTGAGCAGGCAAGTGCGCCCTGTTGGGCCAAACTTGCAGTCAGCAAGCTTAAAAGACCAAACCCAAAGTTCCGCATACTAATTCTCATGACGATAGTTTTCTGATCCGGCATCATGCGTCTTGGATCGCGGCAGAACTTTGGCGATTTTTGGTTTTAATCCAAATCCTCCAGCAAACTTGGCCAGTTCTGCGGCGTTGGAATGGCCTCGCCGACGGTGTAGCCCAACTGGCCGTTGTGGCTCATGACGAAGGCGTTGGTGCGGCCTGGGTCTCCGGCGACGGCGATTAGGAAGTCTGAGGGTTGGCAGACGATGGGGACGGGGCGGTCGGGGTCTTCTGATTCTGCGAAGACTGCGGGCGCCTCGCCGTTTTTCACCATATCCGCCAAGGTGCGGCGGCCGGGGACGAGGTTGGTGTATTCGCCCATATAACGCTCGAACTGGCTGGCGGGCAGGCGGGCGTTATCGAACAGCCATTGCTTCACCTGATCCTTGGACCAGCCGGATTTGGCGATGGTTTTTGCCAAGATCGGCGAGAGGATCAAGAGCGGGCGGTATGTCCCCGTCGCCATGCCGACGGTAAACACAAGCTGCCAGGCCGAAATGCGCACCAATGCGTCGCCCAAATAGGGCAGGATTTCTTCCGCGTTGGCGCCGAATACGCTCGTCACCACATCGCCGCCGGTGAAGCGCGCGATGGAGAGCGCGTTTTCGCCGGATTTATGGCCGAATTCGGCAGCGAAGGGCGGCCAGTTGATTTCCTCAAGCGTTTCCTCATGCTCCGCCATGGCGACTTTCCAAGTGCCGCCGAAGGTGGCCTTGTCTGTCTGGTGATGGCGGAATCCGGCGATGTTTTTCAGGCAAAGTCGCCACCAGCGCCCAAGCGCCGTGTTGGCCTGCACGCCGTCTCGCAACGCGCCCTGGGCGTTGTTCATGCCGATATCTTGGGTGATCGGGCCGTTGACGATCATCAGCGTCTCAGCGCCCGGCGTATTGCCAGAATGCTCAACGCCGTAATCCTCGTTGCACATGGCGCGCAATGCCGCGACCATGACCGGCATATATTCCGGGCGGCACCCGGCCATCACGCCGTTGACGGCAGCACCCCACACGGTGGCGATGCGGTTATCGGGCTGGGCTTGGCCAAGCACGGTCTCCGGCGCCAAATCCGTGAACTTCAGGAAGGCTTCGACCTTCTCCCGCGTCGGCGGAATAATGGGCAGGCCGTCAGACCAGCCGTTTTCATAGAAGTAGCGATTGATCTCTTCGAAGTCGCCACGGAACACGACGTCCTGGGGCTTCGGCTCCGTGGGCGCTGCCACGGGGGCGGGGTCTTCCGTCAGCGCTTTGATGACAGCCGGAACCGTGATGCCGACGACGTTGGAGACAAGCTCATCCGTCGTCTGCACATCCACATGGCCTGTCACCTGCGCCAAAGGAATGTTCGGCATACCGATGCCGCTCGCAGTGGAGCGGCCTTGGCCTAGGAATCCATCACATACGAGGCTGGCGGTGGGTACGCCTGCGGCTTCTGCAGCTGCGCTTGCCCGCAACACGGCGGGGGTGCAGCTGCCTCAGCAGCCCATGCCAGAGACGATGGCGTCAATCCCATGGGTCTCAATATCGAGGGGGAGCTTGCGGATGACTTCGCGCTCGCCGCCGCCATGGGTGGTGCCGAAGTTATCGTAGCCGATGAATTTGACGCCGGGGTAAGCCGCGCCCAATTCCCGTTCGATTAGCGGAAAGATTTCATCGCCCCGGAACATATAGTCCCAAAGGAAGGCGACGGTTTTGCCCTCCAGCGTATCCAGCCGTTTGGCGAGCTGCTTTGCGCCAGCGGCTTTCGCCCCGCGCGGCCATACCGCTTCTTGCGTCGCTTCCATCCCCGAACCTCCTATTGATCTGCTTGGGCGTATTAAACCGCGCCCGCCGCCAGAACGCAAAAAGCCCACGCCTGGGCGGCGCGGGCTTCTTTTGGATGCCTGAGGGTTTGCGGAGGCGCCGTCCTGGCGCCCCCGAACCCATTTCAGACTTAACCGAA